>NZ_JANAVI010000001.1:0-819723 GCF_024213325.1 Paenibacillus sp. MZ03-122A
GTGTGCTCTGTCTTCACGGCTGCTTTCCAGCGGTAGTAGGTCGCTCTTGCGATCCCGAGCCATGTACAAGCCTCAGAGACCGTCACTTCGTCTCGAATGGATTCGACCCAGGCAACGGCAACTTCTGGTTCCACCTCCTTTCCAGTTCCTTGTACTTTTTTAGTAGGTCCAATTGCTGCTTCAGGAATCGGTTCTCCGCCTTTACTTTTTCAAGCTCCGAAGAGTGCTCCGGACCTTTTCCGTAGCTGTATTGTTTACCCACAGGTTGCTCCAGACGATGTACTTCGCCTTTTCGATACCACCTCATCCATGTTTTTAGTTGTGTCTTATTCCGTATTCCCAACTGCTCCATAACCTCTCTTACTGGAACTCTTGCCAATCTCATTTCAATAGCTTTCATCTTCACTTCTACTGGATAGCTAACTCTCGTTGCCAACGTAAAAACACCTCCAAGGTTATCTCCATATCTTACGACATGGCTTGATTCTCTTGAAGGTGTTTTGATTTGTCTCACGTTATGGGGTCAGTTCCTATAGTGGTCAGGAGGCTTTTGACATTTGCATGCATTAGGGTACTAATATATTTTTTAAATCTCAAATTTTGAAAACGTGATTTATATAAAGAACTTCAGAAAAGCAAAATTGCATTGTCATTTTTATATTTATTTTTGTAAGATATTTTAGTAAACATCGTGAATAATTCAAATCAATCGATACTGCCTGTTATTTTGAAATCGTTGTTTGCTTCTTTTTGGTAAGCTTGGTATTGGGGTCAGCTACTAATTGGGTATTCAGAAAGAAGTAGCTCATAGCCATTAGTAAGAATATTTCCGAACAAAAAGTAAAAGAAACATCGGATGTTACGGTCATAGTCTAGTTTCAGTATTTTAAAACTAGAATTATAAATTTCAATACACAAGTGTTTTATTCATTATGTGCATTTTTTCTGATGTATTTACATTATACTCTTAGGCAAGCGATCTCAACATAGACCAAAGGTCTATGTTTTTCCCAACCTTATAAGAGCTAGAAAGAGGTAACTCCTTAGATCACCAAGGGATACAGCTATTTTTCTTAGCACTTGGCAAGAAGCGACCTCCGGTTGGGAAAAAATTGCGAAACACTTGTGGCTGTAGTAAAATAACGACATTGCGATTTTGGAAAGCTTGATTTTACTAGCTTTAACCACAACATGTGATGTATTGAAATCTTCCAATACGACGTTGATTTCTACTATTAAAATATACTTTAACCACAACATGTGATGTATTGAAATCTCCTTTGACGTTCCGACCTTGCAGCACCGCAGTACCTTTAACCACAACATGTGATGTATTGAAATGTTCATCGAACTCAGCTAAACATCTAGTAATTGATCTTTAACCACAACATGTGATGTATTGAAATAAAAGTTATACAAACCCACCTTAACGTCTTTTGTATCTTTAACCACAACATGTGATGTATTGAAATGGGTGTAATCTTTCTCTTTTCGCTTACCTGAAAGGTCTTTAACCACAACATGTGATGTATTGAAATTTGAATGATTCGGTTCCCTGTAGCAAACCGATGAAACTTTAACCACAACATGTGATGTATTGAAATGCATTAACAGCAGCAGGCATCATAGCCATAATTATCTTTAACCACAACATGTGATGTATTGAAATCAAATTTGGGGTATTGTATACGCCGGACAAATCCGGCTTTAACCACAACATGTGATGTATTGAAATTTGGTTGTTTACGCAGACTTTCGGACGGTGTGAGCTCTTTAACCACAACATGTGATGTATTGAAACTACGAGTATTTCTTTATTTCGAACCCTTTGTATTTCCTTTAACCACAATATGTGATGTATTGAAACAGCCATGCCTGCCAATAATCGGCGGTGATATCTCCCTTTAACCACAACATGTGATGTATTGAAACAGCACTGCAAACACCTCGTCCAGTACGGTTTGTGAACTTTAACCACAACATGAGGTGTATTGAAATCCGGCAGCTACTGACACAATAGGAAGACATTAGCCGCTTTAACCACAACATGAAATGTATTCAGTCCTAAGCAGCGAAGCGGGCAGAATTGTTCTGGAGAAGCGTAAGCGTTTGCCTTTATCCCCGGATTTTAACCTTTGATGGGTTTATACAATCCAGAAAATCCGGAGATAACAGCAATCGGAAGAACAATCTGCACGTGTAGCGGCCTAAGTACCGTCGAACCTTATTTTAAAATAAGAATTATAACGAGAAAAATATTTACAAATCACGGATTGAGGTCTATACTCTATATCAAGTTAGGAGGTGAATATTTTGTATTTTGAAATTCAGATAACAACGTTAATGAAACAATCATCTCACCATCTGGAGATACCGGAGCGTATCGGAGCCTGGATTGGTCGAGCGGGGCTGAAAGATGAAACATTAAAGCAGGCGCACTACGATAAGGAGTACAAGCATTATACATTCGGGGCGCCTTTTCCGCGTGAAAACGAGGGGATGTACAAGCAAGGTCGTGTATACGTCATTACGATTCGTAGTTCCATAGAGCTTACGTTACGTCGAATATCCGCAGCTTTGCAAGCCTTGCAGGAGGATGAGTATTTCCAGTTTATCGCGGCATCCCCTGTGCAGTCCAAGAAGCTGGCCCATATTACCGAGCTTACCACTGTTACTCCTGCTATTGTGACCATTGAAGGCAAGCCGTGGGTACCGGGTCTGAGTGTGGAGCTTTTACTACAACGGATTCATGCTAATGCGGAGAAAAAATACAATCATTTATACCCGGATCAGCCTGTTCGATTGGAACAACCTTTTGTCGAAGGGATTCAGGTGTTGAACCATAAACCGATTGCCTTGGCCTATAAAGGACGTAAGCTATTAGGTAATAAACTGCGCCTGCTTGTCAGAGAAGATGAATATTCACAGAAGTTGGCAAGTGTGGTATTAGGTTCAGGAGCGGCAGAAAAGAATAGTATCCTTGGGGCAGGCTTTTGTATCGCCAAAGGACTGGAATAACGTGGAAAGGAGGCGTAGGGTATGCTGAAGGATTTGACGAACAGCTATCTATTGGCGAAGAATGATTTTCCCAACATCACATTTCTAAGACACCAACCCAAGGAAGGGCTGTATATTCGACTGCGACTAGATCAAAGCTGGAATGAACAGGTCAGCGTGTTTGATAGCGAGCATATGATTATTACCAAAGAAGAACCCGATCTATCACGCAAGGAACTTTTTGAATGGTTCCAACAAAAAGATTATGTGAGTTCTCTGATCTCTATGAACAAAGCTGTAGATCCCGGCAAACAGCTTCATTCTAATAACCCGTACACCCTATACGCAAAAAGGGATGTATTTTTAGCCGAGCCACTGGCAGATGGAACCACCGGGATGAGCACGCATCTTGCCCGTTTTCTGGACAAGACTCAGGCATCTGAGGTGCAGAAAAAGTGGGATGAGCTGATAGGTACCAAGAAGACTAGCAGCAAGAAAACCAGTAAGAAAAGCAGCACCGAGACTATCATCACCAGTCCTACGCAGCAATTTTTCTCTGATACGGATTATGCACCTGCACTGGAATATCTCGTAAGTGAGGAGCGCCGAACACGTATTGCACAGATTGAGCAATGGTACGCTACAAACCTGTCGGCTCTCATTGAACATATCCGAACCATTCCTTTTAAGAATTACGTTAAAATCTTTTTCACCTCAGAATCTACTCCACTTCACTCATCAATGGATCACCCATCTAACGAATCTTTCAGCTTTTACTCATGGGACGAAATGTATGGCTATGAATATTTGTTATATACCATCCCAAAAATCTTTAATAGTAATGACTACAACCAAATGGTAGAAGGAACTTTGACAGGTCTTCCCGGTTTTAACATGAGCATGAACAGTAAGAAGCCCTATTTGGAGCATAAAACAATGCGCGTTGGTGCGCCTGTCCGCTTATCATTGGAGGAAGCATTACGGGTAAAGGAAGCGACCGAATGGCTTATTTCTCAACCTAAGTTCAGAATGAACAAGTTTAGCTATTCTACGGATTTTTCCAAAAGTATCTCGGACGTAGCAGAAGGCTACTTTTTTGTTTACGTGGAGGGTAAGGATAACGAGGTACAAGACTTTGAAAATGTACCTTTCTCCAAAAAAGTTCATGTCAATATCCGACTCAAGAATGTATTGGGTGTGATGACCAAAAATAACGATGGCGAAGCGTTTGTGAAGGATTACGGCTATCTGGAAAATGTGGAGCAACTGCAAAAGGAAATCAGCAGACGCTTTTTTCGCGGACGGATGAACGGTGATTTTCTTCAAGATGAGCCGAAGGTGAGAGAAAAGGATTTTACCAGTGGGATGGTCGCGTTGTTTATGCAGAGCAAAAAGGGCTTTTATGACTGGATTTTCAAAGGAACGACCGCCACGATCCGCTCTCAATTTGCACGCGTGACGCTTCGACTCATAGAGGAACAGCTATTACGAGTAGAGCCAGTAGGGCAAGAGAAGTCGAAGCTGGATCTGAGTGGGTTGGCCGATGCGATGAATGTAAGGCTATCGTTAATGGCATATTTGGATGGGGAGGAATACACAGCTATGGGAAATCGTCTGATTGCAGTGTCTAATAAACTCAAAGAAAAGCTGGACACCTTGGATAAGCGAAAACAGAAGGAAAACGCAGATGGAGCAGGACAAACGGAGCAAACAGCCTATTCAGAGCCGATCTATGTAGTAACAGATGATGAGTTTTATTATTTGGCAGGGCAGCTTGCTTTTTATTTGAAAAGTCAGTCTGAAGCCCAGCAGAAAAAAGGAGATTTACTCGGGCCTTTTTTCATGGCAAAGCGCAGTGGACAGCTCAAAAAACGGATCGAAGAAGCGTATCATTTGCATCGTCACAAAATGCGATTACATCACACTAAATTAAATTGGGCTTTAGGCCAAGTGTACGGATACCAGCCGGACAAAGAATTCCAGCATGAAGATGCAAGGGAGATGTTCTTAGCGGGGCTATTTTCAGACAATTGGTTCTGGAAGAAAGGCGAGAGCGAGAAACCAAACAGCGAAGGGGAGAACGGATATGGCGAAGAAAACTAATCGTGTGGTGGGACTGATCGGGATTGTGAGCCGGATGGCTAACTGGAATGCGGACTTTAGCGGACAGCCGAAGACGACCAGCACAGGCGACATTTTTGGTAGCGACAAGGCGTTAAAATATAGCATCAAACGCTTATGGGCGGAGGAAGGACAGAAGGTACTGTATATTCGTTCGTATAAAGTAAGTAGCGGCAAGGACAAAAAGACGGACAAAGCGAAGGATGCGGACAAAGGGAAAGAAGAGAAGCTGCAGCCACGTAATCTTGCGGAACGCTATGAGTATCTCTTTGGTGAAGAGGTGTCCAAAAATTCACGTGAAGTGCTGAACAAGCTGTTTCAGTGTGTGGATGTGATGAATTTTGGTGCGACCTTTGCAGTGAAGGATCAGAATATCGGTCTGGCGGGTCCGGTACAAATTGGTCAGGGCTTTAATAAATATGAGTGGTCCAATCTGGAGGTGCAGGATATTTTGTCTCCGTTCCGTAACTCAAATGAAAAGAGCGAGGACAATGACGCCACCTCGATTGGTAAAAAAAGAACGGTGGACGAATCCCATTATATATATCCTTTTTCCGTCAATCCGAAGCATTATGATAACTATCTGGAACTGCTGGCAGCCGAGGGCTTTGAAGGGTATACGGAGGAAGCATATCAGGCTTTCAAAACAGGAGCTTTGACCGGGGCAACTTTGCAAAATACCAATAGTAAATCAGGTGCGGAAAATGCTTTTGCCCTATTTGTGGAATTTAAAGCGGGGAGCCCGGCGTATTTACCGAATTTGGACCCTTATGTGAAGGTAGATAAGGACAAGGATGGAAAGCAGACGGTTTATGATTTGTCGGCCCTTGCACCGCTTTTGAACGATGTAAACGAGGAAATTGAAACAGTAGAATTATACGTTAATCCGTATGCATCGCGTGTAGAGCTGGATTTTCCGGGGCTGCGGACGTTTAACATCTTTACGCGCAGCGAGCTTCCTCAAGGCTAGAGGATGATTACATCGGGGAAGGAGGGAAGAAAGCATGCAAGCGTTATGCTTTGAGTTGAGCGGAGAAACAGCGTTTTTTAAAAAGCCGGATGTTAACGTATATGCGTATTTTACATACAGTCATATCCACAAGGTTGCATTATATGGCTTGCTCGGTGCAGTACTCGGACTTGGCGGCTATACGCAGCAGTATGAACGGAATATGGCGTTGGGCGGTAAAGCCAAACAGGATAATCCGGCGATGCCGTACCCTGAATTTTATGAGGTGTTTCGTCATGCATCGGTGAGCATCGTGCCACACGGGGATCGAGGATATTTTTCAAAAAAAATCCAGATTTTCAACAACACAGTCGGTTATGCAAGCCAGGAAGAGGGCGGTGTGCTGAATGTGCGAGAACAATGGTTGGAGCGTCCACGCTGGACGATCTACGTGGCAGATGATGGGGGCGTAGATCGGGAGGTATTTGATCGGCTTGCAGATTATGTACAGCATTCCAAGGCTGAATACATTCCTTATCTGGGGAAAAATGATCATCCGGCTACGATATCCAAGGCTCGATTAGTTGAGTTGGAGCCAGCGAGTGAACCGGAATATATCGACTCCCTCCGAGCTGCACATGTACTTGTGGATACGGGAGGATATGTGAAAGATGATCAGATGCAATCCTACTTGCAAGAGTATCTCCCCGTAGGGCTGAATACAGCCAACAACGGTTACATTCTGGAGCCGCTTGTATTTTCTAATCAGGAAATAGATACAGATGAGCTGAAAGCCGAAGATCTACAAAAAATGTACCGGGATGCTGACAATGACCGCACCTTGTATTTTATCTAAAAAAAGGGCAGTCGCTTTCGTAGATGTAATCAACACCGGGTATTCTCCATTGTCAGGATGGGGAGCGCCTGGTTTTTTATATGGATTTTTTAAAATTGTACCCAAGAAAAAGAGGGAAGACGAATTGCGTATTCATGTATCCATACAACATTGGCTAACGGAGGAAGGGAAAGGGAGGCTGAAGGCGCACACGGCAAAAGAAGAGGGGCTTCAACAGGATGAAATGCTGGAGGAGCATAGCGATCTGGTCATGCATCATGCTAAGATACTGATGAGGGATAATGGTGTGGAAGCTGCTGTACATAGGGCGCTAGATCGTCTCGGCATAGATGGAGAACTGCTGGATGAATCATTAAGGCAAATGATCATGTACTATTTTAGACAAGCCATTTATTTGCATGATCTTGGCAAGGTGAACCCGGCCTTCCAACGTATCAAAATGAAGAACAATGAAGTTAAAAGGAACGCTGAGCTGGGAGACAGTAACCATTCCATGCTGTCTGCTGTGCTTTACTTGCATATTCATTTACGACAGGTGCAGGAATGGCATGATACAACAGAGCTGTATCCAAACCGTAAGAAGCATAAACGCAAAGTACTTGCATTCCTGCATCATCTTTTATATTCATTCGCATATACGATCTCCCGCCACCACACGTACCTGGGAAATATGGATGAAGATATGGGAGGGCAGGTAAACGAATTTGAGTTGAAAATAAAAAATCAATATAACCGGGTCAAAGAGAATCCTGATTATATTCGCTATTATCGTGATCAGCAGGACTTGCTACAGAACGATAACGTATTTGGGTGCATCCGTCTGGAAGGCAATAAACGTCAGAATAAAATACACAGCCCTTTTCCTTTCTATGTGTTGGTCAAGCTACTGTACTCCACGATGGTCGCATCGGATTTTCGGGCAACGTATCAATATATAGAGCAGCAAGTACCGGAGATGCATTATTTTGGAGAACGTCTACCACTGGAGCCCATGCTGGAGGCTTATCGTCAGACGGGAATTGTGCAGGGGATTGAGTCCTATCGCCAAAATGCTGATGCCTCTGGCTTGTCTGAGATGAATCAGCTACGGGCGGAGTTATTTATCGAAACAGAAAGACGGCTGTTGGAGCGACTACAAGAGCCTGTTTTTTATCTCGAAGCTCCTACTGGTTCAGGTAAAACCAACATGTCTATAAATTTGGCACTGCATTTGCTGAATAGCGGCTTGGGACTGAACAAGTTAATTTATGTATTTCCGTTCAACTCTCTGATCGAGCAGACAAGACAGACGCTAAATGGGATTTTCCACAAGGAGCAGGTAAACGACTATCGGGTGGAAGTTATTAATTCAATTACTCCGATGGTGACCGAGGAAGAACTAGAGGCAGAAGCTGCTTTGGAAGGGAAGAACAAGGAGCCAGACAACACGGATTTCAAAAGGGTGCTGTTGGAGCGTCAATTGCTGCAATATCCGGTGACACTGACTTCTCACGTGAACTTTTTTAATTATTTATTTGGGACAGGACGAGAGGCCAATCTAGCATTTGCCCATTTATGCAATAGTGTCATTGTACTGGACGAAATTCAGAGCTACCGAAATGAATTGTGGAAGGAAATTATTCATTTTCTGCGATCCTTTGCGGATATTCTGAACATTAAAATTATTATCATGTCCGCTACCTTGCCAAATCTGGATTTGTTACTGGAGCAGCGAGATCATGAGGAAGCAATACAAACCTATACACTGGTGCAGAACCGGGATCGTTATTTTACCCATTCGTTGTTTAGAGAGCGCGTGAAGCTGGATTTTAATTTGTTGAAACAGGGCAAGATGCAGCCGGAACAAGTAGTGGAGCATGTTGAATCTGTAATCAAGCAGCGAGAGCGGGATGGGCAAGGGAACAGGGTGCTGATCGAGTTTATCAAGAAAAAGACGGCACGCCAATTTTATAATTTGGTGCTAGAGCAGAATTTGGGCTTTGACGTCTATGAGCTTACTGGGGATGATAGCTTCTCCTATCGCCAAGAGCTGTTGCAGAAATTGGGGAAGGACGAACATGGGAGCTTTTATTTGAGTGATGTGATCGTTGTAGCAACACAGGTGATTGAAGCCGGGGTAGATATTGATATGGATGTGGGCTTTAAAGATATTTCTTTGCTGGATAGCGAGGAGCAATTTTTGGGACGACTGAATCGTTCTTGTCTGCGTGACTACTGCCAGGCTTATTTCTTTGATTGTGATCAAGCGAGCGGTATATATAAAAACGACTTGCGTGTTGCATTTGATCTTAAGGAAGAAGCGTATCAAAAAATGCTTGAAAATAAGGATTTCAGTGGATTTTATGAGAATGTTATTCATGAAATCAATAAGTCTCGTGAAAAGCCAAATCAGCAGTATTGGGGCGACTTTACCCAAAAAGTACAGAAACTTGAATTTCCAGATGTACAAAAGCATATGGGCCTCATACCTGATCAAAGTGTGACGCTGTTCCTGAACTATACCTGTCCAATGAAAGACGCTGCCCCGCTGAACGGTCAAGAGGTGTGGGATGAGTTTGTTAGATTGTCAGACAAGCGGTTGGAGATGGACTATTCCGAAAGAATGATTCGCTTGTCCGTGGTGCGTGCTCAAATGAATAACTTTACTTTTATTTATCCGGTTCCCCAAATGTATGCAAAATGGGGAAAGGTAAAGCCGGGGATATACACTTATAGTGTAGGTACTTTGTATTTCGTGGAGCACGGTGAACAATATATGGAATGGGATGAACTAACTAGAACTAAAAAGTTTAATCGTGCCAAGTATACCGAGGATGAAAGGGGGCTTTTCCTATGAGGATTACCGGAACGATGGTGAACTATTATGTACACTGTCGTAGACAATGCTGGTTATTTGCCAATGGAATGGGTTTTGAAGATGATAGCGAGGACGTGCGGATCGGCAAGGTCATGCATGAGCTACAGAGTGAGGGGAAGAAAAACCGCGAAGTCGCTATTGAGGGCATCAAAGTGGATAAGCTGACCAGTGATTATGTGACCGAGATTAAAAAGTCTGACGCCGATGTCGAAGCTACTAAATGGCAGACGCTGTACTATATGTATGTACTTAAGCAAAAAGGCATGGAGCGTAAGGGTAAAATCCAGTTCAGCGAGCGTAACAAGCAGGCTAGTAAAACTATAGAACTGGAGCTGGATGAAGCAACCGAACAGGCTATGACCCAGTTACTTTATGAATTGGAGCAATATTTGGGGCAAGAGCAGCCTGACCCAGCCGTAAGAGAGAAGAAATGCACTCGCTGCGCATACCTCGCCTACTGTTTTTTATAAGAAAGGAGAATAAGTATGTCCAAAACAGCGCCATCTACTAGATATATACGTACTCCGGGCACTTTGGGACGTGAAGATAATTCACTGACATTTCGGAGTGAAGAAAGAGGAATCGTACACCTGCCGATTCATGGATTGAAGGAGCTATATTTACTCAATGAGATAACGTTGAACAGCAAGCTCCTGTCTTTTCTGTCGATGGCGGGGATAACAGTCCATTTCTTTGATTACTATGGTCATTTTAGAGGAACCTTTTATCCGAAGGACGCAAGAGTGAGCGGTAAGGTTAAGCTATTGCAAGCGAAAGCCTGTTTGGAGAGAAGAATACCTATTGCTGCTGCTTTTATTGGTGCCATTGCAGCTAACATCCATGAAGTGCTGTATCACTATTATAAACATGGCAACAAGGAGATCAAACCATATCTGGACTGGCTGAAAAAAGATGTACCACGATTGTTAGATAAAATGGAGGATATTCCGAGACTGTTGAGTGTGGAAGGGGAGATTTGGAGACGGTTTTACGACACATTTAAGACGTTCCTGCCTGAAGATTTTAAAATGAATAAGCGGGTCAAGCGCCCGCCGGACAATCCGCTGAATGCACTAATTAGCTTTGGTAATACCATTTTGTACACGAAAACGATTTCGCAAATTTACCATACCCATCTGGACCAGAGTATCAGTTTCCTGCATGAACCGAGTGATCGACGATTTTCCCTCAGTCTGGATTTGTCTGAGCCGTTCAAGCCATTGTTGGTGTACCGTACTATTTTTGAATTGGTGAACAATCGAAGAATACAGGTTAATAAGCATTTTGAAAAGGATTATAATTACTGTATTTTAAATGGGACGGGTCGCGATGTATTTATCACCGCGCTTGAAGATCGGATGAAGCAGGTGTTCGATCATGGCACGCTTAAACGGAAGGTCAGCTATTTATCTGCTATTAAATATGATGCTTATAAGTTAAAAAAGCATATTGTCGAAGGAACGCCTTTTGTTCCCTTTTTGGAAAAGGAAAAGAGGTAAAGGATATGGAGAAAAATTATAACTATGTCATTTTGGTGTATGACATCGGAGAAAAGCGAGTGGGTAAGGTATTTAAAATATGTAAAAAGTATCTCGTTCATTTCAGAAATCCGTATTTCGAGGTGAAATTACCCCTGCTAATTTAATTCAGCTACGCGCTGAGTTAAAAAAGGTTATTGATGAAGGGAACGACTTTGTTGCCGTTTTTAAGATGACAGGTGATTATGTTTTCGACGAGGAAATCATCGGTGTCCGCATGAATGATTCGGAGTCCTTATTGCTGTAATTTTCCCAACCGCCCTAAAGAGGAGGAAAGCAATTAACCTTACAGCGCCAAGGGTTTGAGAGGATTTGTCAATTGTTTTTAACAAACCCTCTTCGGTTGGGAAAATTTTGTGAAACCCTTGCGGCTGTAGTAGAATAGGCATAATAGTATTTATAAGAACGTTGATTTTACTAGCCTTTAACCACAACATGGGATGTATTGAAATTTGCCGTAAGATCGGTTGGCAGGCTTTGTGACAACTTTAACCACAACATGGGATGTATTGAAATCAGAAGAATGACAAAGAGCATCGCAGCCTTATGGGACTTTAACCACAACATGGGATGTATTGAAATTAAGCTGTGTAACGGTGTATAGCTGCCTATCTTTGTCTTTAACCACAACATGGGATGTATTGAAATTAGGTGACTTCTGTTCCGTCTACACCATGACGGAACTTTAACCACAACATGGGATGTATTGAAATATCCGGTGGTGACATGTATCTGTCCACCCATGCGTCTCTTTAACCACAACATGGGATGTATTGAAATATGCCTTCCAGGATGCCATAACGTGCGTAATCCCAACTTTAACCACAACATGGGATGTATTGAAATGCGATGTAGATCTCTCCGCTGATTCTAATGTACCACCTTTAACCACAACATGGGATGTATTGAAATGAAACAGTCGATGGAGCATCCGTTGTCCAGTCTATACTTTAACCACAACATGGGATGTATTGAAATCCGTGATGAAGATACGTTCCATCGAATCGACCTCTACTTTAGCCACAACATGGGATGTATTGAAATTAGTTTAATTTTTCAAATAGCTCTTGCTTCCGATCCCTTTAACCACAACAGAGAAGTATTCAAAATGCTCTTAACCTGAAGGCACTGAAGTAGATTTTTTTCTCCATCCCCAGCGTAAGATGTAATCAAATTACTGGCAGCTGCTAGTCCCTATATTATACTGAAAGAGTTTATAATCCGATGTTTGGAATACAGTGTTATGATATCCGGGACATGCCTCATATGAGAGATTGGGTATGCGAATCACGCTGCGGTACAGGACCGTCAATAAAGGAGAGCGACGATGTTTGTCATACGAGGAACACAAAAACTGCTGAAGGAATGGGAGACTGAACCACTTCAAGTTGATATTTATCCGCCTTTGAATAGTTGGCATGCCAGCTTGTTTTTACTTAATCGAAGAAAAAATATAGTGTTTATGCATGATATATCCGGCTTAAGCATCACGCTTTTTGGGATTAAAAAATCGCAGTACAAAAACTTGCCAGCTCTTTTTATGCAAGCCTTGAAGGAATTTATGATCAGCGAAGGCTTTGATGAACAGATCGTAAAGGCCTACATACAGGAAGGCGAGCAGATGCTGGCTACTACGACGAATAGTCATAGTGTAATAAGAACCTTAGATGAGATTATTTTTATCATGAAGGAACTGGATATGGAGCATGGGTGCGAGCTGGAAAAAAACCAGTGGAATAACCGGATTGTTTTCAAAACAGTCGAATACAAGTACCCTGTTGATGTTTTTAAAGAAATGCTAGAAAAGCATTATAAACTAGAGAGTATTTGAGAATTTTATGATTTTACGAAATGAGTTCCATTTATTCCCTCTGTCCTATATAATCTAATATAGTTCTAAAAGACTATATAAAGAGAGGTAAGGGGTAAATGAAGATTAAATTGAGAAATAAAACTGGAATGATCAAGGAACGCAAAGTAGGTTTTTCATGGACTACGCTCTTTTTTGGTTTTTTCCCTGCGTTGTTTAGAGGGGATTGGAAGTGGGCTGTTATTATTTTTCTGGTGTCGATCCTTACGAGTGGGGCATCCAACTTTGTATTTTGCTTCATATATAACCGCTTACATATTAATGATTTGTTGTCCCAAGGCTATGGCCCTGCTACTAAGAAATCCCAAGCTATCCTGATTTCTAAGGGATTTATTGCTGAAAATTACGCTGCTAACTTTGCAGGTTAAATTGAGAGCTGTTTGTTAAACGAGACGTATCAAAAGAGCATCCACCAAAGTCCATGCGGGCGGGGAATGCTCTTTTTTTATAACTCACATGATAGCAACGCTTGCGATGAAATGAATCATAGCGCAATAAGCGGCACACTTTGGTAAAATAAAACGATACAGGGTTTGACACCATCGGTCAGACTTATAAAACGGGGGGTACATAACGAAAGATGAAGAGGATTATTGATATAGCCAAGGAAGCAGGCATTGAAGAAGAACATCTGGAGACGTATGGAAAATATAAAGCGAAGCTGAATCCGTCCCTGTGGGAGCAGTTAAAGGATCGCCCGAATGGAAAGCTGGTGCTGGT
This sequence comes from Paenibacillus sp. MZ03-122A, assembly GCF_024213325.1. Lineage (NCBI taxonomy): Bacteria > Bacillati > Bacillota > Bacilli > Caryophanales > Paenibacillaceae > Paenibacillus > Paenibacillus sp. MZ03-122A. Next base: position 13,909 of record NZ_JANAVI010000001.1, read on the forward strand.
TACGGCAATGAATCCCACGCCGGCGGGAGAAGGAAAAACGCTGACAACCATCGGGCTCTCACAGGCGCTGAATGCGCTGGGACATAAAACCGTTGCTGCATTGCGTGAGCCGTCCCTCGGCCCTTGCTTCGGCATGAAAGGAGGAGCAACCGGGGGAGGACAAGCCCAGATTGTTCCGGCAGAAGACATTAACCTGCATTTTACAGGTGATATTCACGCGATTTCGGCAGCGCATAATTTGCTGGCAGCGATGATCGATAACCATTTATTTCATGGAAATGCTTTGCGGTTGAAACCGGAGCGGATCGTGTGGAAACGCGCTGTTGATATGAACGACCGGAGTTTACGAAATATTGTGACCGGATTGGGGTCAGGTAATGGAGCAGTGAGAGAAGGTGGCTTCCTCATTACCTCGGCTTCAGAAGTGATGGCGGTATTATGTTTAAGTGAAGATATGGACGATCTTAAAGTGCGATTGGGTCGGATGGTGATTGGTTATAACGAAGATGGCGAAACGGTAACAGCTGAGGAACTACATGCGGTGGAAGGTATGGCTGTGCTGCTTCGGGAAGCATTGAAACCCAATCTGGTGCAAACGTTGGAGGGAACTCCAGTTATTGTGCATGGCGGACCTTTTGCGAATATTGCGCATGGATGCAGTAGTTTGATCGGTACGAAGCTGGCCCTGAAGCTGGGAGAGGTGGTCGTCACGGAGGCTGGATTCGGGGCCGAGCTGGGAGCGGAAAAGTTTTTTGACATCAAGTGCCGTCAATCCGGTTTGCAGCCAGATGCGGCCCTGTTGGTCGTAACCGCCAAAGCGCTGAAATATAACGGCGGTGTAGCTAAAAATGAGCTGGACGCAGAAAATCTGGAGCAATTGCAACTTGGATTAGTCAACATGAATCGGCATGTACGGAATTTGCAAAAGTTTGGCGTGCCAGTACTAGTAGCAGTCAACCATTTTGTAACAGATAGCGATGCCGAGCTGGAACTGATTTTCTCGGAATGCCGCAAGCTGGGTGTACCCGTAGAACTGTCACAGGTGTGGGCACAGGGAAGCCAAGGTGGAGAGAAGCTGGCCCAAAGCCTGCTCAACCTGCTTCAGGAGAACAAAGCCCATTTTGCACCATTGTATGAGCATACACTTGATTTGCAAGCGAAAATTAGTGTTATTGCGAAGGAGCTTTACGGTGCGGCAGAGGTAGCTTACACTCCTGCGGCCAAACGGGCGTTGGCCGGTATGGAGCAGCTTGGTTTTGGACAACTGCCTGTATGCATGGCCAAAACACCGTATTCTTTCTCAGATCAACCTTCTCTACTAGGTGCACCGGAGGGCTTTACCATTCACGTGTCCAGCGTTTCTTTGTCCGCAGGGGCAGGCTTTGTGGTCGTGGAAACAGGCAATACTATGACGATGCCAGGATTACCCAAATCCCCAGCAGCTGAGCATATGTCGCTGGAGGCAGATGGAAGCATCCATGGTCTAATGTAGTATCTTTAGAAAAATGACAGCTTATCAGGTTGAAGTGACGAGCAGTTTGGGCAGTGCAGTAAGCAGTTTTTGCCGAGTCATGGCATCGCTCCAGATGAAGACGGAGGCTGTTTCTCCGGCTGTGATTTGCGTACCGAGCTGCTGCCACATTGCCAGATTACGGGCTGTGAAGGTAGACAACCAGCGTTCGGCCTCCCGCTCCTTACCGAGCCAGGTGCCAAGTGTACGCATCCGTTCCTCCAGCGTGGCGAAGGAGTTGAAGGTGACCGTGGGAGCGATACTGGCAATGCGCTCATATTCCTGTTCATCCGAATTGGCGATGATAATTAGATCAGGATCGAGAGCACTGGTCAAGCGGGTATCCAGTGGAAGGCCCACATCGGCGACATTCACAAGACGATGTTTATAGACGCTGTATTCACTGGGTCGCAGACTTCCGCCGATGGCTTTGGCCCCTAATGCCAATAGATCGCTCATCGTTTCTCCATGATAGATGATGCGGCTTGCTCGGCGCGGAATATGAATATGGTGACCCGTCCAATCCTTGACGCGCACAGAACCGGAGACAGAAAGCGCGTACTTGCACGGGGGAATCCCGGTTATTTGCCTAAACCGCCGATTAAAATAATATTCGTCAGAGAAACCAACCTGACGGGCAATTTCACGTAAAGGCCGTTTGCAATCCAGCAGCAGCCGCTTGGCATGATTCAAGCGCAGCTCAGTGAGGTAATGCAGCGGCTTTTTGCCTGTCATTTTACGAAACATTTGGGAGTATTGCCATATGGAAACGTTCGCCTGCTCGGCAAGCTGCTTGACGGTAATGGGCTTTTCATAGTTGTTTTCCATATATGAGAGAGTGCCTTCTACCGATGCTGGCAATGCCGGATTAGAGGTAGTATTTTGATCAATATGGGTGTGGTCTTCCTGCCACAACAAGAGCAACTCTTGAAACATAATTTGCTGCCGTAATACAGATATCTGGGTATGCGGCTGTATCGTTTGTTGGGTACTATGAAATAGCTCTTCAGTCAACTGAATAAGTTTGGAGGAAGAAGAGGAGACGATGCATTCGCGCGGTCTCGGCAGGACAGGTCCATGATATATGGATGGCATACGCGATGCGTGTTCACCTAAGGCCATGTCCGCTTGTGGTTCTGACGGCAAAGCGATGACCTCAAACGTGATTTTGTAGTATTCGGGCACAGTTCCATTCAGGGGAGCGATTTGATAGGATTCACCTGGAGCTAGCCAATATCCATGACCTGTATGGAATAGATACTGCTCTGAGCCAATGTCCACCATACCTGTCCCACCGATGAACATAAGCAGACAGTGATATGAATTGGGACGTGATAATAATTCATCGGTAGGCTCACCAATCAACGCAATTTCTTTAAAATGAAAAAGCAGTGAACTGAACGGGGGAGGTTCTCAGTCTTCAAAAGATTCTATAGCATTACACAAGGATACGTTCAAGCTTGTCATGCCAGTCTGCATAAATCGAACAAGTCCTTCATAGACATGTACTAATTCATTTAAAACATGTGCTGAAGGGGTTGATGACATGCGCCGGATTTCATGGATGCTTGCCATGGTCATGTGTGTAACGCTGCTGCTGGCCGGGTGCGGCAAGAAGAGCGCGGACGATGTGGTTAAAGATTTGAGTGACGTGGTGAGCGACCTGAACAGCTACCACGGTACAGCTTTGATGACGCTGCATACCGGCGACACGCCGCAGGAATACAAGGTGGATATTTCCTACCGCAAGCCGTCCTATTACCGAATTGCCATGACGAACGAGAAAAAGGATGTTACGCAAATCGTGCTTCGTAATGATGAGGGTGTATTTGTACTGACACCCAGCCTGAACAAAAGCTTCCGTTTCAAAAGCGACTGGCCAAACAATCAGGGTCAAGTATATTTATATGAAACGTTGGTTCGCAGCATTATCGGCGATGCCTCCCGTCAGTTGGCTACCGACGATAAATCCTATGTGTTTGATGTGGCAGCGAATTACAACAGCCATGCGCTGGTGAGACAAAAGATATGGCTGTCCAAAAATGACTATGCACCCACTCAGGTACAGGTGTCTGATGCGAATGCCAAGGTAGTTGTTGATCTGAAATTCGATCAATTTGCTTTTGATACGAAGTTTGACAAAGACTCTTTTGATATGGAGCGGAACATGGCTTCAGGTAAGACGAGTACGGGTAGCGAAGGGGCGCCATCTTCTGGAGCAGTTGAGCCCAGCGGTCAGCTTGATCCTTCCGGTGCGATGGATGGGACGACTGGCGTGACGTCTGGCGAACCCGGACAAGAGCAGGGAACAGCAGGGGATGCAGTCCAGCAGCCGTCAGGGGAAGCGAACGTGGACGGTACTGCCACAAATGATACGTCCAAACCGGACGCAGCAGCCAACGCAGATGCGCAGCAACAAACCCCGGGCACATCGGATGCCGCAAACGGAACGTCAGCGGGAACAGATGCGGCAGAAGCTGTGATGGGTGAGTTCGGCTTAATCGAACCGTCCTACACGCCAGCCGGAGTACAGATCAAGGATACGCCGGAGCTGGAGGATAATGGTACACATGCCGTGATGCTGCGGTATAGTGGAACGTATAATTATACCATTGTGGAGGCGCGTCCAAAAGATCGGGCAGTCGCACTAGCCGCAGGCGAACTGGTTGATATTGGAGGAAGCTTTGCCGTTCTGACCGGAAGCGAACAGCAGACGATGACCTGGATGAATGACGGAATCGAGTTCAGAATCACCAGTGCTGACCTGCCTGTGAGCGAAATGATACAAATTGCCGCTTCTATACAGGATCAATCGGGTAAATAAAACTTTATAGACGGATGCAGACGGTCTAGAGTGTAAAAATGCTCTGCTGCCGCCCGTATCCGTCTTTTGTTCATTCGCAGTCTAAGATGTGCATCGCTTGTATATCCTGTTCTATTGTAGATATGGTAGAGGAGGCTGGCAAAGTCCCCCTGCCATTGACAGCCACGTTTTTGAACATTACCATTAACCTTTGGAAGCAAGAACTTTGCCACACTCCGAATGGTAAAAGGTTATGTTACAGGCTAACAATTGAAGAAGGTGACTGGATTTGCAAGCACAATACAGATCGACCCGGGCCGAAATCAACCTGGATCACCTTGGCGCCAACTATGAAGCTTTTCGCAAGGCATTGCCAGAGGATAAGCTGATACTGGTCTGTGTCAAGGCTAATGCCTACGGACACGGTGCCGTGGAAATTTCAAAGGAATTGGAACGCCTTGGTGCGGATTATTTGAGCGTCGCTTTTCTGGATGAAGCGTTGGAGCTTCGTCATGCGGGGGTTCAGCTACCAATTCTAGTACTCGGTTATACCTCACCGGAAGCTGTACAAACGGCTTGGGAGCATGATATCTCATTGACAGTGTTCAGTGAGGAAGTGCTGGACGGTATCCGTAGACTGGACCGCCAAGGAAACGAACGCAAGTTGAAGGTGCACATCAAAATAGACAGCGGCATGGGAAGACTGGGTTTGCTGCCTGGAGAAGAGGCTATGGCTTTTGTCCGGCAGGCTTACGAATTAGAGCAAGTGCTGCTGGAAGGCATGTACACCCATTTTGCCCGCGCGGATGAAGAAGACAAAAGCTATACACTGCTACAATATGATCGGTTTCGGGGCGTGGCGGAAGCGCTAAGGGAACAAGGTATCACCATTCCCATTATACATACGGGCAACAGCGCCGCCACCATTGATACCCCTTCTCTTTCCCCCAATTTGGTGCGGATTGGTATCAGTATATACGGTCTGTACCCGTCTGATGAGGTTAACCGGCAAGCTATTGAGCTGCTGCCTGTATTGTCATTGAAGACGGCGGTGGTTTATACCAAGACGCTTCCTCCCGGCTGGGGAGTTAGCTATGGCACCCGGTATGTAACCTCCAGTGAAGAACGGATCGGTACATTGCCAATCGGCTATGCGGATGGATACTCCCGCATGCTGAGTGGGAAGATCGAAGTGTTGATACGCGGTCGCCGCGTCCCGGTACTCGGTACGATTTGCATGGACCAGTGTATGGTATCCTTACAATCTTTCGCAGAAGATGCGGAAGAAATCCAAACCGGCGAAGAGGTTGTTCTCATCGGCCAGCAGTCCGGCGAAACTATCGCGGCGGATGAGCTGGCATCCAAGCTTGGTACGATCCACTATGAGGTGATCTGCATGATCGCAGACAGGGTACCGCGTGTATACACACGAGGTCATGTTCCTGTTGTTCGAGTGAACTCGCTTCTTCCAACCCGCTGGAATTAATTTCATAACGCAAATTACCGAATAAAAGCAGGAGTTTTCGCAGAACGTCCCGAAATATGTACAAAGGAAAGAAAAGAGCGCTATAACTGTCAAAAGACGCATTAGGCTCCGCTGACACTTGTATTTCGGGGATCAAACGCCTGTACGAAAACGAACTGCGTAGTTTATAATGGAATGCAGCATAGATGATATACGAATGTCATATACATTCTCTTGTATTCCGTTTGAATAAATTACCGGGAATAACGTTATAATGGTACAATGGCGACAAGGTTTTGGGGGTGGAAGAGAAGTTGGCCAATTTGCAGAACACCAAAAGAATAATGATCAGTTTGCCAGATCATCTCTTGCAGGAAGTGGACGGGATCGTAGCTATGGAAAATTCCAACCGCAGTGAATTTATCAGGCAGGCCATGAAGCTGTATGTAGGTGAACGAAAAAAACGTTACATTCGTGAAGCTATGCAGCGTGGATACATGGAAATGGCTAAAATTAACTTAACCATGGCATCCGAAGCCTTTCACGCGGAGGAAGATGCAAACAGCACCTTGGGCCGTACAGTTAGCGGGGTGTAATCCATATTGATCGTAAAGCGCGGCGACGTTTTTTTTGCAGACCTTTCACCCGTAGTCGGTTCCGAGCAAGGTGGCGTCAGACCTGTGCTGATCATTCAAAATGATATCGGCAACCGGTTTAGTCCTACTGTGATCGTAGCAGCCATCACCGCCCAGATTCAGAAGGCAAAGCTGCCTACACACGTGGAAATCGACGCGGCGACGCATGGCTTTGATCGTGATTCTGTTGTTCTTCTGGAGCAAATTCGGACGATCGACAAGCAGAGGCTTACCGACAAAATCACCCATTTAGACGAAGAAACCATGCGCAAAGTGAGCGATTCGCTACAAATCAGTCTCGGTTTGATTGATTTTTAGCGTGATGGAACGACGAGTGAAACGGGAAAAGGGCAGCGCTTGGGCGCTGTCCTTTTGCGTGTCCAATGAAAAATGCAGGTAGGGCTTGCTTTAACGTCACCTGCTGGCGCTTTGAATCATTTTTTGTGATAATGAAAGACATGGTGTAAGACAAGAGCTGTGAGGAAGAAGGGATAGGTTTGTCTAACGAGGAAACGAAGACGGAAATCCGGCAGGAGCCGAACGAAGCAGAACGCCAAGAGCGGATTGTCAAACAAGTGGCGAGAGAGCTGTCGCTGGCACTCAAGCAAATCCGGACAACGATCAGTTTGTTGGATGAAGGGAATACAATTCCTTTTATCGCGCGTTATCGTAAGGAAATGACAGGAGAGCTGGATGAAAATCAGCTACGTGAAATTGAAGATCGTGTGGTGTATTTGCGTAATCTGGAGGATCGTAAGGTAGAGGTCATCCGCATTATTGATGAGCAGGGCAAGCTGACGGAAGACCTGCAGGCTGCTATCACCTCTGCGGTTAAACTTCAGGAAGTGGAGGATCTGTACCGTCCGTATCGGCAAAAGCGTAAAACCCGCGCCAGTGTAGCAAAGGAACGGGGACTGGAGCCGCTCTCCATCTGGATCTGGAGCCAGCCGAAGCAGGGCGATGCTTTGAAAGAAGCGGAATCCTATGTGAATGCTGAGCTGGGAGTTGAAAATCCCGAGGCGGCCATCCAAGGTGCCTTAGATATTTTAGCTGAAAATATAGCGGATGATGCGGCTATTCGCCAATGGGTACGCCGATATACGCTGGACCATGGTATGTTGACCTCCGAAGCGAAGGATGCGGAGCAAGAATCCGTGTATGAGAACTACTATAGCTATCGTGAACTTGCTAAGAAAATGCCACCTCACCGTATTCTGGCGATTAATCGCGGAGAGCGGGAGGGCATTCTTAAGGTTGGTCTGGAGGTAGTGCCAGATTCCATTTACAATTACGTGGCAGGTCAAGTGATTAAAGGATCATCAGTCGTGCAAGATCTGCTCCGCAGTGTCATTGAGGATGCGTACAAAAGACTTATTGCGCCGTCTATCGAGCGTGAAGTGCGCGCTGAAATGACGGAGAAGGGCGAGCAGCAGGCCATCTCCATCTTTGCAGGCAACTTGCGCAGTCTGTTGCTACAGGCTCCGATCAAGGGCCGACGTGTGCTCGGTGTCGATCCGGCCTATCGGACAGGCTGTAAGCTGGCGGTTGTCGATGACACAGGCAAGCTGCTGGAAGTGGCAGTGACGTATCCGACACCGCCGAACAACAAGAAGCGCGAGGCTGCTGAAAAGTTCAAGCAGCTGATTGCCCAATACGGGATCGAATTGATTGTCATTGGTAACGGAACCGCTTCGCGCGAGACAGAGCAATTCGTAGCGGAAGTCATCGCTGACATTGGTGACAGCAGTCTAGCGTATCTGATCGTCAATGAGGCGGGCGCGAGCGTATATTCTGCCTCCAAGCTGGCACAGGAGGAATTTCCTGATTTGGACGTGGCCGAGCGCAGTGCGGCTTCCATCGCACGTCGTGTGCAGGACCCGCTGGCTGAGTTGGTCAAGATTGAGCCGAAGGCTATTGGTGTAGGCCAATACCAGCATGATGTGTCGCAGAAACATCTGGATGAAAGCTTAAAGGACGTTGTCGAATCAGCCGTTAACCATGTCGGTGTGGATGTGAACACGGCTTCCTCTGCGCTGTTATCCTATGTAGCAGGGATCAATGCGACGATTGCCAAAAACATCGTTAAGTACCGTGAGGAAAACGGAAAATTCAGCAACCGTCGTCAATTGCAGAAGGTGCCGCGTCTTGGTGCAAAAACCTACGAGCAATCTGTAGGCTTTATCCGTATACCGGGTGGAGAAAATCCGCTGGACCGTACACCGATTCACCCTGAATCGTATGCTGTCGTAGACCGCCTGTTGGCGGAACTGAACATCAGCGCTCACGATCTGGGTACTAAGACTGCAATGGAAGCACTGAGGGTGTCCAACATTGACGAACTGGCCGCCAAGCTGGAAGTCGGCGTGCCGACACTGAAGGATATTCTGGACAGCCTCCAGCGTCCGGGCCGTGACCCACGTGACGAGCTGCCGTTGCCGGTATTCCGCAAGGATGTGCTGAAGATCGAGGATTTGGCACCGGGTATGGAACTTCAGGGAACCGTCCGCAATGTCATTGATTTCGGCGCGTTTGTCGATATCGGTATTAAAAGTGACGGGTTGGTTCATATTTCACAGCTGCGCAGTGGCTTTGTAAAGCATCCGATGGATGTCGTATCTGTCGGTGATAACGTAACGGTGTGGGTGTTGAATGTTGATTTGAAAAAAGGCAGGGTTGGTCTGACGATGAAACCTCCTGCAGAGGCGCAATCGCAGGCATAATACTTTAAATAATGCTGTACAACCTTCTTGTGAAGGTATAACAAAAGCCGGAATCTCCGAACTGTATCGGAGATTCCGGCTTTCATTTTTGGATGCCTTTAGCTTTTACCCGTTGTTGGCATCGAACTCCACGCCAGGTGCTTTATGATAAAAAAACCAACAATCGTTCAACAGTTTAATTTGACGCCGGTCCTTTTTGTAAAAGGCCCGCATGAGCTGGTTGCTGAGCCATTGAGGCAAGCCGATCTCCTCCTCTGCGTTACATCTGTATGTTTAGCATATGGGGTGGGTACCTAAAGTGTGCTTATGAATTGGGGGTTAGACTTCGGTCGTTATTTTATAATATGCTTGTCAGTAAGGAGCAAAGGAGGAGAGACCGTTAGGATGGAGTCCAAGTCCCTGAGCAATTCAATGAACCATTCAATGAGCCGTTCTATGAGTAATGAAGAGCTTCAAGAATGGGTAGAGCGCATTTCGCTGGAGAGCTTCGGCGTGCCGTTTCGACATCAAGCCACCTTTAATGCGCGCTTGTCTTCCACAGGTGGTAGGTATTTTATGAAAAGTCATCATATTGAAATTAATCCACATCAACTCGCAGCTTACGGACGTTCTGAGGTGGAGAAAATTATTAAGCATGAGCTGTGCCATTATCATTTGCATTTGCGCGGGATGGGCTATCAGCATCGAGATGCTGACTTCAAAGCATGGCTGGCCCGTGTAGGAGGAAGCAGGCATTGTCAGACTCTGCCGGGAAGAACGGAACGTAAGCCTCAGCCTTATCGTTACAAGCTAGTATGCGTTTCCTGTCAGCAGGAGTATATGCGCAAGCGTAAGATGAATCCTCAGCGGTATCGCTGTGGGAAATGTGGAGGGAAGCTTCGCCTGTTGGCACTTGACGGCACCCCCTGAATCATGGTAAATTAACCATACTGTAAGATAATTTACAGTAATGTTCCCTGATAGCTCAGTTGGTAGAGCACTCGACTGTTAATCGAGTTGTCACAGGTTCGAGTCCTGTTCGGGGAGCCATGGAGAGGTACCCAAGTGGCTATAAGGGGACCCTCTGCTAAGGGGTTAGGCTGCGAAAGCGGTGCGAGGGTTCGAATCCCTCTCTCTCCGTTGGTATTTTAAGTAGAAAAAGGACGCTCGTATGCATTGTAATGATGCTTGCGAGCGTCCTTTTCGTCTATATCTGCTTTGAGAATAACGGTGGACTGAAATCGTTTAAATGGAGAGGGGACGTGCTGCGTACAGCTTGAAGCGGCGTTAGCCTGTCTTGTACGCAGCCAATGACGTCTATTTCACGGTGTCAGCCTCGACTGTCTTGAGTATGTTCAACAGAGCATGAGCGACGCCATCTTCCGCATTAGTCAGAGTCACTTGGGAGCAGACGGCCTTGATGTCGTCTTTTGCATTGCCCATGGCAATGCCTGTTCCTGCCATTGTTAGCATGGAGATATCATTGTAGCTGTCCCCAATCGCTACGGCTTCCTGCATGGGAATGTTCAGATGATTCGCCAAATAACGCAATGCATTACCTTTAGACGCATCCCTATGCTCGACTTCAAAGTTACGGTCTGAAGAGATGACCATGTTCAGGCCCTGAAAACCTCGGTAACGCTCACGACCCCGCTCCAATTTGGCTTGATCAAAGGAGAAACAGAGCACGTTATAAATCTCTACATCCAGTGGAATGTCCTCATATGAAGCGATGCGGGTATGTCCGGTCTGTTCATATTGTTTTTCAGCTGCATGTAATAAAGTATCCAGCGAAATATCCGGGTTGGAGCTCAGCAAGCGGTCCATTTCAACAGCAAGCAGCTGATGTCCGTTTTGTGGAGAATAAATAGCGCGGTCTGTCATGACCTCATAGTAAAAGTCGTTGTCATGCAGCCAGCTCAGCACTTCAAACGTTTCACTGCGGCCCATAGGAGTAGAGGTTAACTGACGACGATGCACATCGTGTACGGTTGCGCCGTTTGCTCCAATGACGGGAGTTACAAGCTCTGCTTCCTCTAGCTTCGTCCAGGCGTCATAAGCGGCTCTACCAGTGGCGATTGTCACCTGAACGCCTTGCTGCTGTGCTTGGCGTATAGCCTCCGCGTTTACTTTGCTTATTTTTCCTTCCTCGTTCAGCAGTGTTCCATCCATATCAATCGCAAACAGTTTCATTTCTCTCCAACTCCTGTCTTTCGATATCTCTGTGATAAATCTTGAGTTCTAGCTAAGCAGTTTCATATTTTATGAGGGTACAACAACTTCAACATCATAATGTTGCAAAATTTCCAGCATCGCTGGTTCTGGCAATCTGTCGGTAATCACGATATTAACTTCAGACAGATCGGCAAAACGATATGGAAAATTGATTCCGAATTTCGAATGGTCCGCAAGGATGATCACCTGATCTGCCTGCTTCATCATCTGATGCTTCAGCATACCGTCTTCTTCATGAATTAGGCTTAGTCCGTGGGCAGATATACCACCAATCCCGATAAAGGCTTTGTCTACAAAATAGTGAGACAAAGTGGCGATCACGGAGGAGCCATATACATATCGGTGTTCTTTTTGCAGGCGGCCTCCCAACAGATGTATGGAGACACCGTCTTTTCGAGATAGCACGTCAGCCTGATTGATTGAATTGGTGATGACCGAACATTCCTGCACATTCAGTCTTTCTGCACACGCCTGTACGGTGGTAGAGGAATCCAATATAATACGATCCTTATCTCGTACCATGCTGGCAGCCAGCTGTCCGATCACTTGTTTCTCCTCGGATACAGTAAGCAGTCTTTCGTTATAATTTCCAATTGGATCGTGATGAAGTGTAGGGAGAAGAGCGCCACCGCGGGTGCGAATAATTTTTTGATGTTCTTCAAGTTTTACGAGGTCTCGACGGGCCGTATCTCGTGAAACATTAAAAAATTCACAAATATCATCCACCGAAATACGTTTATGAAGCTGTAAGTAATCAACGATTTTTAACATTCGTTCTTCCTGATACATAGAAAGCTCCTCTGATATATAATTATTTCGGTATCTTGTAAGTGATTATAAGTAAATACAAGTGATATTGCAATCATTTATCGCTATTTTCAGGATTTTAATGATTTGATATAAGGGATTGTAAGTTAATATGCATTTTGTACTTATAAAAACTGCTTTTTTTAAAATTTTAGAAATAAGTATTGCCATTCGTTATTCTATTTGATATACTCTTTCTTGTCGCCAAGTTGGCGCATAATAATAAGGCCCGTTGGTCAAGGGGTTAAGACACCTCCCTTTCACGGAGGTAACAGGGGTTCGAATCCCCTACGGGTCATTGTTGTCTTTATAGACTACATGTTGCATGCTTAAGGGAAATTCCTGAGGTCTGGTCTAATGGCGGACAGCTTGGATGAACAGCATGAGCCATTAGCTCAGTTGGTAGAGCACCTGACTTTTAATCAGGGTGTCGAAGGTTCGAGTCCTTCATGGCTCACCATTTATATTTTGTTATGCGGTCGTGGTGGAATGGCAGACACGCTATCTTGAGGGGGTAGTGAGCGTACGCTCGTGGAGGTTCGAGTCCTCTCGACCGCATCAATGGAATAAACGGAAAAGTCTCTCGCGGTAGAGGCTTTTTTTATTTGTGTAGTGATGTAATAAAGTAATGATTATGATGAAATAATGATTCCATAGTATAATATAATGCCATAATGTTATAGAATGATAAGTATAAACTTGTGAAGTGACGGTGAAAAATATGGACACTCAACTGTTAGGAAATATATCAGAAAATATTTTGGGCTTGTTTCCGATTGTGAAGAAGAAATTTTTCACCTACGGTCCGCTCGATTTCCCATTACATTTGTCGCCTAATAACTTTCAGGTATTACTGCTTCTGCGTGAGGTGCGCTTGTCTACGGTATCTGATTTATCCAAACAGCTCAATGTCTCACGTCCGAACATGACTCCTCTTCTGGACAAACTGGTGGAGCATGGGTTGGCTGACCGCCAGTCGTGTGATTCGGATCGCAGAGTCGTGAATGTGGCGATTACACAAGAAGGCGATGCTTTTTGTGAACAGGTATTTCATACCTTCTCCAATAAAATTCAAGAAAGACTGGTGTATCTGCCAGAAGAAGATTTATTGCATCTGAGTGAAACTTTGAATGAATTGAAGCATATCTTACTTAAAATCGACAACGCTGCTACGTGATTGGCGTAAGTGAACTGGCTTAAAGACCGCCCTTTCTTCGGAAAACAGGCGGTTTTTGTTGCGTGTTGTGGTATAATGGAAACCAACATACATAATTCGGTAATTTTAGCATACGTGATCTTTGAAATGGGAACAGAGAACATGATATCGTTATTTGAGAGCCTGCTAGGGAGGAAGGAACTTCTATGCAATCTATTTACCATCGCATTGAGGAACTCATCAAGGAACGGGGAATGACGAAAAAGGCGTTCTGCCAGCAGTTAGGCATTAGTACAGGGAACTTCGGGGATTGGAAAAGAGGAAAAACGACGCCGGGCACGAATAAACTCATTGAAATCGCTTCTTTTTTTGATGCCAGTCTGGATTGGATTATGCTGGGTCGAGATGTACAGGGTGAGGTGCTGAAGGAGTCGCAAGACCCTTATTTTTTTGACGCTTCAGGGCAACTGAATTGCCAGGGGGAACCGCTTAGTGAGACGGAAAGAAATTTTTTACTTGAGTATATTGAATTTACCCGCTTTCGTAAAGAGAAAAACCAGCGCAATTCTACTATGGGGTAATGGTTGCTTAGGATTTGATGAGGATTACTAATGAGTAAGGCTGAAAAATGAAAATTAATTCAGAAAAAGTTACTGTGTCGGAGGGGAAACATTTTGGGAGATCAAACTATTTATCAGCGGATTGAAGCTTTGATTAAGGATCGCGGAATGACCAAGAAGGCATTTTGTGAAAAACTTAAAATCAGTTCAGGGAATCTCGGTGATTGGAGAAGAGGTAAAACAACGCCGGGTACCGCCCATTTGATTCAGATTTCGGACTTTTTTAATGTATCGCTTGATTGGTTAATGAAAGGAATTAAGCCAGGGGAAGGCGTACTTCAGGAGCAGAAGGCTGCTTATTTTTTTGGAGTGATGGGGCCACTGAATTGCCAGGCAGAAGATCTTGAGACGGAAGAACAGAATTTTATTTTAGAATATGTTGAATTTGCGAAATACCGTAAGCAAAAAAGTGACAAGGATAAAACAAAGCCGGAATAATTTTTTGGCTAAAGATCGTCTGGGTTGAAAACCCGTAAACGAACTGGAGGGGTTCGCTTTACGGGTTTATTTGGTTTCTTGGTGATATGGAATGACCTATATGTAACTGGAATGCTTGTTGGATTTAGAGTGGCGGTGCCTCCTTATAATCGTTATCGTCGATGTTCAGAATTGCAGCAACTTGTTTTCTGTACCTTTGTGCTTTGCGGGTGCCGTGAATCAGATTGGACAAGCGTGAAGGCGGAATGTTGTGTGTCTCACAAAATGTTTTCTGATCCAGTCGAAGTTCGACAAGCCGTTGTTTGATGGCCCACCCGAAGGAGGTGACAGGCATTTTGTTGTTCAAGAGAAATCGCCCCTTACGGATTCTTGCGGAATAATTGGTGTGTTATAATAATCATCAGTAAACATGTTAGAATTAACCATCTAAAACTATGATACACTTTTATACGTGTTTTTACAATCGTAAATACGTTATTTTGTTGAATTAATTACTTAATTAAGTGCTAGGTGGTTCTGATAACCCGTCTAGAGTCTACTAATAGTGTGAATTTCGATTATATGTGGATAAAAAACACTCTGCCACCTGAGGAAAGGGGCAGAGTGTTTTTGGTGTTGCTGCCACATTAGCGAAACGACGCATCAGGGGGATGCTGGAAGGCGTTTGAATAGACCTGAGGGGGAAAACAGTCTAGGCTCATCCAATTGGCTATTATGGCTCATATAAAGCGGTAGAGTGATGTAGGAGTTGTACCAATGTCTGTGAAGAAGGCGACGCTGAAATGCAGTTGGCTCAGGTTTGTTAAGCTTCTTCCATGCGGAGAGCAGCTCGCTGGTCATACGCTCCATAAAAGGGTTCTTTTCCTCATAAGGAGGATTGAGTAGTTTGAAGGCATCTTCCACGCAGAAGGACACCGCTGCGCCAAGATAGCCGTGAACGGTCTGTTCTACATCGTTTCCGAGGAGGAAGTTAATCCAGGTGTGAACGGTAGCGAGTGTGCCAATTGCATTGTATTGAATGAGTATGGATTCCAACTGGTCAAATTCAAGCCAAGGATAAAGAGCCTTAGCGAGCTTAAGTAGACGCTGACCGGATAGACGCAACTCCTTCACATGCTGCAAGGAGGGACGTTGGGTATGCAGCATCTTATCAATAAGAGCGATTCGCCAACTGTCATTCTGCTGGATGGCGACATACAGACTGTTGATAGCCATGCCGTCAACGGTTGTAAATTGAGGATACAAATCATCCAGCATGTAATGTTCCAGGTCTTGTAGACTGTTCAAATGTCCGTTGCGGAATAGTTTCTCCAGTCCGTTAAAACGGGTGAAGCCACCAACAGGTAGGGAAGGGTCCAACAATAATGCATAGTTCAGCAAGCGGTTGCCTTTATGCAGGGCGGTTCGCCTCCTCGAAGTGAATCATTATGTTATATTATTTTACTCTTTACTTAGGGATAACGAAAAAATTCGAAATATATGTAATATATATTTACATTTTAGCGGCATTTGTGTCAAATTAAATATTATTATCGCTCATATATGTTATATAAAATAACATATAAAATAATTATTATATTTGTGTTTACAAATAGTCGATGAGAGAGTATAATAAATCTGTTGCCTCAATACATTATGATTTGCGGTCGTGGTGGAATGGCAGACACGCTATCTTGAGGGGGTAGTGGGCGTACGCCCGTGGAGGTTCGAGTCCTCTCGACCGCATTATATGCAAAACCTAGTTAAAAAAGCATCCTGACACGGTTTACGTGAAGGGATGCTTTTTTTGTTTTAATAACTGTGATAAAGAAGAATATCAGTTTTGCTGCAAAAGCTTCTCTATATCTCCCGCCAACTTATCTGGAGTGGTTTGCGGTGCATAGCGCTTAAATACGTTACCTTCTCGTGTAATTAAGAATTTAGTAAAATTCCATTTGATCGCTTTGGACCCTAGTACCCCCGGAGCTGTTTGGGTCAGGAAGCGAAATAAGGGGTGCGCTTGATCGCCATTGACATCTGTCTTGGCGAACATCGGAAAGGTAACACCATAATTGATCTGGCAAAACTCGGAAATCTCCTCGCTGGAACCTGGCTCTTGTTTGGCGAATTGGTTGCTGGGAAATCCCAAAATTTCGAGCCCCAGTTCATGGTACTGGTCATATAGCTCTTGTAACGCTTTGTATTGGGGGGTTAACCCGCATTTACTGGCTGTGTTCACAATAAGCAGAACATTCCCTTTATATGTGGATAACGGAATTGGTTTCCCTTGCAGGGTTTGCGCATCATATTCATAAACGGTCATAGTATCTCTCCTTATTCAATATTCAGCAATTAAATTGTAAGCAATTCAAAGTAAGGTTGCAAGTCTGGAAAAGCTGTATTAAGCCTTTAGCCGCTGTAAAATCGTATTTTGTTCAAAACAGTAAATCGCACTGCAAATGGAGCGAATTAAGGTGTTTCTTCTTATAAAAGCGGGTTCAATCGGTGTTTAGCTGGTACATATAGCGTATTTTCTTCTCTTTTTACAAAAAAAGGCCAAAAACGCTCTACCCTACGCCAATATTGACATGCTTGTCATTTTCGAAAAGGGATGAAAAACAGAGATTGAGTGAGCTGTGAGAAGCATAGTCGCATTGTAAGCGTTATTATTAATCTTCTATGCTCTAAAGGCCGATTTATAACCCCGCAGTTGAGCTTTACAGTCTTCCATGCGCGGGTGTATGATTCAAGACGTAATTTCAAATTAATTTGAATGAAGCAACAACGAAATGTCTATAGCGCTGAATTTTGCAGTTGCAAAAGCGGGGGAACCAATCGAGACTGTACGGCTTGCCGTGTGTCTCATGGGGTGAATTTTCCGGTCAAGTGCCAGAAATAGGGCGACTCTCACGTCCGAATCCGACAGCTAACCTCGTAAGCGTACAGGGAGAGGCAACAAACCGCCGTGTGCAGCCATGGTTTATTTTATCATGGATATGTAAGAAGCCGGAGGAAAGCCTTTTTCCTTCGGCTTCTTTTTGTTGTCTTTTTATACCGGGAGAGGAGCTACTGATGGAAGGTCGGTTAATTATTGTCACTGCACCGAATGAAGCGGGCAGAAGTTTTGTGAAATTGCTTATTTTCAAAAAATTGGCGTTTGCAGTTCTGACGAATAGCGCCCAGGAGGAACGACAGCTCAAAAAAATGGGTGTGGAGCACATTGTCCGCATCAATACCATGCAAGCGGGAAAATGGAATTTTCCAAAAAAAGAAATTGGTAGTGTGTATTTGTTCGAGAACAGCTTGAATCTGACTTGCCGTTTCCTGCAAATATGTCGGCCGCTAACATCGGAATCGATCTATGTTATTACGCACGGCTGTAATCCACAAGGAATTTATCGAGGATTGGGAGCGGACCATGTGATCTACACATTGAACGGAGAGGTGGGTTTTCTGCTGAACGGATAAGCACTTATAACATAGTTGTTTTATGATTTTATGATGAAATAGGAATGGCGATCTGAGGACCGATACGGAGGGTATGAACATGATGGATATATACATGCTGCTCGTCATGGCTGTGAGTTATGGAGTGATACTGCTGTTTGTACGCTGGTGTGATGCGCAGACCTCTAAAGGAGGACGAAGAGGATGATCGTTATACTTGGGCTTACGGCTATTGTGTTTATGTATTTAATCTACGCACTCCTGAACCCTGAAAAGTTCTAGTCACTGGTAGGGATAGAGCGGGCGGGAACAACAGATCATGAATATTAAGCATCATAGGTAGCAGGTCTGTTGTTCCAAACGCAGGAGCATTTTGGAGGAGGAATAGAGGATGGAGCTGCTTCAAATTGGAATTGTGATCGTTATATTGCTGCTCTTGGTAAAGCCAGTGGGCACCTATATGTATCATGTATTCTCGAATGAACCCAATCGGACGGATCGGATTTTTGGCGGAACAGAAAAGCTGATTTATAAGATAGTAGGATTGAAGAAGCTGGAGAGCATGCGTTGGACTACGTATGTTATGAGTTTCATTGCTACGAACGCCGTGCTTGTGGCAATCAGCTACTTGCTGTTGCGTTTACAGGGAATGCTTCCCGGTAATCCGGCTGGAAACAGTAATATGGAAGCATCACTAGCTTTTAATACGGTAATCAGCTTTATGACGAATACGAATCTCCAACATTATAGCGGAGAAAGCGGGCTTACGTATCTGACACAGATGGCGTTCGTCACGATGATGATGTTCACTTCGGCTGCTTCCGGTTTTGCGGTTGCTGCGGCTTTTATGAGAGGATTGACGCGGCGCGGTGAAGGAATGGGCAATTTCTTTCAAGATTTTATTAAAGCCATTATAAGAATTTTCCTGCCGCTGGCCTTTGTGCTTACGCTGGTGCTGGTTGGATTGAAGGTACCCCAGACGCTACAGCCTACGGCGGATCTTACGACGCTGAGCGGAACACAGCAGCAGATTTCTATGGGACCCATTGCTTCTCTGGAGTCCATCAAGCATTTGGGGACAAACGGGGGTGGTTATGCGGGAGCTAACTCTGCGCATCCTTTTGAAAATCCAAGTCCTTGGACGAACGTGCTGGAAATTTTGGCAATGTGGGTAATGCCGGCTTCGTTGCCGTATACCTTTGGATTGTTTGCCCGTAATCGTAAGCAGGGCTGGATTATTTTTAGCTCCATGATGGTATTGTTTCTTATTTTTCTATCCATTACGTACGTGTCTGAAAAGACAGGTAATCCGTTAATCCAGACACTGGGTGTGGATGCTTCTCAGGGAAGCATGGAAGGGAAAGAGGTTCGTTTCGGCATTGGACAATCGGCTTTATTCACTGCGGTCACAACAGCGGCAACGACAGGTTCGGTCAATAATATGCACGATACACTAACCCCACTGGGTGGCATGGCTGCTTTGGGAGAAATGATGCTAAACGTCATTTTTGGCGGCAAGGGTGTCGGACTGATGAATATGCTGATGTATGCGATTCTGGGTGTGTTTATATGCGGACTGATGGTCGGGAGAACTCCGGAATTTATGGGAAGGAAAATTGAAGGTAAGGAAATGAAGCTGATCGCGATTGCCATTTTGGTACATCCGTTTCTCATTCTCGCCCCAACTGCACTTGCATTTATGAGTCATTGGGGATACGATGCGGTCACTAACCCTGGCTATCACGGGTTGACTCAGGTGCTCTATGAATATGCGTCATCTGCCGCAAATAACGGTTCGGGATTTGAAGGTCTTTCGGATAACAACGTATTTTGGAACATGACAACGGGGATGGTTATGTTCTTCGGACGATATGTATCTATGATTGCATTGTTGGCTGTGGCGGCTTCGTTGAATGCCAAAGCACCGACTCCGGTGACGACGGGGACACTGCGCACGGATAACAAGTTATTTGGAGCCATTCTGATCGGGATCGTGCTGCTGATTGGTGCGTTGACCTTTTTACCCGTCATCGTATTGGGACCTATTGCTGAATTTTTGACCATGTGAAGAAGAAAATGAGAATGGATGAACGGGGTGTTTGATCATGAAGGAACAACGCAAACACATGCTGGACAGAGGCATCTTGAAGCATGCGATCAAGGATAGCTTTATAAAGTTAAATCCGATGATTATGATGAAAAATCCTGTCATGTTCGTCGTGGAGATCGGTACATTGGTCGTGCTGCTCATGTTACTGTTTCCCGGTTATTTTGGAACTGGCAAGGAAATGGGCTTTAACCTGACCGTGTTTGTTATTCTGTTGTTTACGTTGCTTTTTGCTAATTTTGCCGAAGCACTCGCGGAGGGGCGGGGTAAGGCACAAGCTGCCTCTTTAAAAAAATCCAAGCAGGATACACAAGCTAACAAGCTCATCGGAAATGACATTCAAGTGGTTAGCTCAACCGAATTGCGTAAGGGTGACGTGGTTATTGTCTCCCAAGGCGAAATGATTCCAAGCGATGGTGAGGTCATTGAAGGTCTGGCTTCGGTGGATGAATCTGCAATTACGGGAGAATCGGCTCCGGTCATCAAGGAATCTGGTGGTGATTTTTGCTCGGTAACCGGCGGGACGCGAGTAGTCAGTGACCGGATTAAGGTGCGAATTACGACAGAGCCAGGCGAGACATTTATTGATAAAATGATTTCGCTCGTGGAAGGCGCACAGCGGCAAAAGACGCCGAATGAGATTGCACTGAACACTTTGCTGATTAGCTTGACGATTATTTTTCTAATTGTGGTGGTTACACTAGCGCCGATTGCCCGTCATTTTAACATTGATTTGCCTGTCCCTGTGCTAATTTCGTTGCTAGTCTGTCTGATTCCAACCACGATTGGAGGACTGCTGTCAGCTATCGGGATTGCTGGTATGGACCGGGTCACCCAGTTTAACGTACTGGCCATGTCAGGCAAGGCGGTAGAAGCTTCTGGGGATATCAACACGATGATTCTGGATAAAACAGGTACAATCACCTTCGGTAACCGAATGGCGAGTGAATTCGTGCCTGTGGAGGGCGTGGAGAAGGCAGAGTTAGTGAAGTGGGCAGCGATTAGCTCTATGAAGGATGAGACGCCAGAGGGCCGCTCGGTTCTCGAATTGATGCGCAAACAGGAGCATACGTTGGATGCATCCTTGGCAGCAGGTGGAACCTTTATCGAATTCAAGGCGGAGACACGGATGAGTGGTCTGGATCTGACCGATGGACGAAAGGTACGCAAGGGCGCGGTGGATTCTGTTCGGCAATGGATTGTATCGCAAAACGGCAGTATTCCAGCCGATCTGGAGGAAAAAGCCAATCAGGTAGCCTCTGAAGGAGGTACACCGCTGGCAGTCGCGCTGGATGATCAGATATACGGCATTATTTATTTGAAGGATACAGTGAAGCCAGGTATGAAGGAACGGTTTGATCAGCTCCGGGAAATGGGTATCCGTACGATCATGTGTACCGGAGATAATCCGCTGACAGCAGCTACAATTGCACGAGAAGCGGGTGTGGACGACTTTGTAGCTGAGAGCAAGCCGGAGGACAAAATCGCGGTTATCCGACGTGAGCAGGAACAGGGAAAGCTGGTTGCCATGACCGGAGACGGCACGAATGATGCACCTGCACTGGCGCAAGCGGATGTCGGTCTGGCCATGAATAGCGGCACAGTCGCGGCCAAAGAAGCAGCTAATATGGTGGACCTGGATTCCGATCCGTCCAAAATTATTGAGGTGGTTGCGATCGGCAAGCAGCTGCTTATGACGCGCGGAGCATTGACAACGTTCAGCATTGCGAACGATGTTGCCAAATATTTTGCCATCATCCCGGCGATGTTCATGCTGGCCATTCCACAAATGGGCGCTTTGAACGTCATGGGGCTTGGCTCCCCGCTGTCCGCTATTTTGTCGGCGCTGATCTTTAACGCGGTTATTATTCCGCTTCTGATTCCGCTGGCCATGAAGGGCGTGAAGTATAAGCCGATGAGCTCGGATCGCCTGCTGGGACGGAATTTGCTGATTTACGGTCTGGGCGGTATGGTCGTACCGTTTGTCGGTATTAAGGCCATTGATTTGCTGGTGCATTTGTGGATTTAGTGCAGAAAGGGTGAACGACATGAGTGGTTTTTATCGGATGATGTCTGGACGCAGATTTGCTGCGCACGAAAAAGCCGAATCTGGCGGGCAAGGTCATAACAAACGTACAGGGACCGGGACAGTGTCGGAAGGACAACCGGAGAGACAAGAGATGCGAGGAAGTACAGTTATTGGAGTAGCTTTGCGAACTTCGGTGCTGATGATTCTCTTGTGCGGTTTGGCATATCCGCTAGTCAGTACAGGAGTAGCGCAGGTTCTGTTTCCGCAGCAAGCAAACGGCAGTATGCTCCGTGACGCAGAGGGACGGGTGGTCGGCTCCGAACTGATTGGGCAGTCCTTTGCCGATTCGGCATTTTTTCAAGGTCGGGTATCGAGCGTTGATTACAATGGGGCTGGTTCAGGCTCAAGCAACTACGCGCCGTCGAATCCGGCCTTGATACAGCGAGTCAAGGACTCTATTGCGGATTGGCAGAAGCATAACCCGGATGTACCCGTCAGTCAGGTTCCGGTGGACCTGATTACAAACTCCGGCTCCGGTCTGGACCCGCACATCTCGCCACAGGCGGCACGGGTGCAAATTCCGCGCATTAGCGGCTTGACGGGTATCCCGCAGGATCAACTGAGAGCACTGGTGCAGGAGCAGACAGAAGGCCGCAGCGCCGGGGTATTCGGCGAGCCGCGTGTGAACGTGCTCAAGCTGAATCTCGCGCTTGAGGCGCAAATAAAGGTGGAGCCTGCCAAGCGTTGAGTATTCTTTATGTATACAGGATAAATAAAATAGGATGAACAAAAAAAGGTATCTCGCTGCCATGGGGCTAGTGAGATACCTATTTAATATATTCATATTTTGGCTACCGATTAACCTGAAATCGTTTGGATGATGAGCACTACATTCAAGATGATAATGACAGCGGTCACGATCCAGGTTAATACTTTTTGCCACATTTTATTTGCGAATTCACCCATAATCTTTTTGTCGCTGGTAAAGAGCAGTAATGGAATGATGGCAAAGGGAAGCTGGATGGACAGGATGACCTGGCTCAGCACAAGTAGTTCCTCCGCACCTTTTTCACCTGCGATAGCAGTGACGATAACCGCTGGAATGATCGCGATGAGGCGGGTCACCAGACGACGCAACCAAGGTGAAAGACGAAGATTCAAAAAGCCCTCCATCACGATTTGTCCAGCTAAAGTGCCTGTAACGGTTGAATTTTGACCTGAGGCGAGTAACGCAACCCCAAATAGTATGCTTGCCAGCGTGGTTCCCAGTAGTGGCGAAAGCAGATAATAGGCATCACTAATTTCGGCTACATCTGTTCTTCCTGCCGTATGGAATACAGCAGCTGCCACGATCAAGATGGCCGCATTAATAAATAAAGCGAACATCAGCGCTATACTGGAATCCCAAGTTGCAAATGTAATAGCTTCCCGTTTACCTGCTGAAGTCTGCTCAAATTTGCGAGTTTGTACAATAGAAGAATGCAGATACAGGTTATGCGGCATTACAGTAGCACCCATAATACCGATGGCAATATACAGCATGCTTGGATTCGTCAAAATTTGCGAGTCTGGTACAAAGCCGCCCAATACGCCGCCCCATTCCGGTTGTGCCAAAATGAGATTAATCCCAAAACAGCCGGCAATCGTCGCCATCAGTACAATGACAAGTGTTTCCAATGCCCGAAAACCTTTGTTTTGCAGCAGTAAAATAAGCATGACGTCAAATGCGGTAATGATGACTCCGTATAGTAACGGTAGACCAAACAGCAACTTCAGCGCAATGGCTGAACCGATGACCTCGGCCAAATCCATGGCTGCAATAGCAATTTCGCACAAGAGCCATAAGCCGATGGCGACAGGACGACTGTAAGCATCACGGCACATTTGAGCCAAGTCTTTACCTGTGGCAATGCCAAGCTTGCCAGATAAGGCTTGTAGCAGGATGGCCATCAGGTTGGAGATTAGAATGACACTAAGTAACGTGTAGCCGAATTTCGATCCGCCAGCGATGTCTGTGGCCCAGTTGCCGGGGTCCATATAGCCGACTGCGACCATATAGCCGGGTCCAGCAAAGGCAAGAAACTTCCGAAACCAGGTTCCGTCTTTCGGGACGCTCAAGGAACGATTCACTTCCGACAGTGAAGCGATTTCCGCGAAGTTACCCTTTGTATTTTTCATACGCTTCACCTTCTTTATTGATGTTGAAATATATTATTAGTGACATAACGATTGTGTTATCCCTATTGTACACTTACAATAGTTTTTGTCTAGTGCAACTTTTGTGTGGTCAAGCAAGTTAATCGTATTTTTGAAGCAATATGGGTATCGTATAAAGCCGAACACTAGAAAAAACCAAGCTATATCGCTCTGAGGGGAGCAGCTTGGTCGTTTTGGATTTTTTTAAATTGTTGTCCATCTTCCGGGTGAACGCTGCTCCATATTTTATCAATTTCCTTGTAGTTATCCGGACTGAAACGATAAATAGCCCGGTGAATCGGAAGCATTTTGGTCATTTCTACGCCTGTAAGCTTTTCCAACGCTTTGGCATAGGCCATCACATGGACTCCACCCCGCACCAACAAGTAGCCTACGATCTCGCGTACGACAGGGTTGTCAGTCATGGAAGTCTGAGCAGATACAATAAAATGATGCGAGTGAGCCTTCAAGACATATGTTGACGGCCCATCAAGCTAGGGGCTTATAACATATAGTGTAAACAAGGTGAGGTGGAACTAAACGGTAAATGTACAGGTTAACAACCTTATTTCAAATGATTCATTTTGTGTAGTTCGTTTAAAGTACATACGAGAAGGAAATCATGTATTAACATGACGATAGATTCCTGCGGAAAACATATGATATAGAGAAGGAGAGATGAAATCATGGAAGCATTATACACAGCATCAGCAACGGTACATGGTGGAAGAGACGGTTCAGTCGCTTCATCCGATGGAGTTTTGAAGCATAAGCTCAGCACGCCGAAGGAACTGGGTGGCGCAGGCGGAGAAGCTACGAATCCGGAGCAATTGTTTGCGGCAGGCTATGGTGCCTGCTATGAGAGCGCATTGGCTAATGTGGCCCGGAAGGCTAAGGTGAAGGTAGACAATGTTGAGGTCACCAGCCACGTATCTATCGGCAAGGACCCAAGCGATGGCGGCTTCCAGCTGGCGGTACGTCTGGATGTGAAAATACCCGGTATTGAACGCGCCCAGGCCGAAGATCTGGCACGCCAAGCGCATGATTTTTGTCCGTATTCCAAAGCAACACGCGGTAACATTGATGTCGAGCTTAATGTCATTTGACTGCATTTCTATAACTTTTACACTCTGGCCGCCGATTTATCGGTGGCTTTTGCACATAGATCTTGATTCGTTGAGATTTGCGACCATTTGACATCATCGCCAAAATTCATTAAGATGGCTTAGGTGATTCTGGTCATCAGGTACGAAACAAATTTGAAAAATACGGGTGATATGATGTCTTACAGACCGAATATTGTTAATTTCACGCTGGCTGGCAGCAACGAAAAAGAAGGGCTTTATGAGTTTAAAATGAGTTTGGCCGATGGAACGGAGTGCCGCGTTTTTTCTCAACGTAATCCGGAGTGGACCTTGACGAATATTAGTCGACTGCTAACGACGCCTTGCCCGGTATGCCATAAGGATTTTATCTGCAAGTGTATGGATAAGTTCCATGAGGAGTTTTTAGAGCAAATTAATACGAAACAGCTGTTTGAGAAAGCATTGAGCTAGTTTTTCGAACAGGTAAAGACTATACATTTCTAAACAAGCGTCGGATACTTTCGGCGTTTTTTTGTTTATATTCATATGGTTGCGTTGCTGGTATTCATGCCGTTGATTTTCTTGGAGGTGAAATGCATTTATGAACCAGACTGATCATGCTCATTCAGATCATTCCATTGTGTTGGTAGATGGGGTATGCCACTTTTGTCAGGGAGCGGCCCGCTTTATTATCAAGCGTGACCCCAAGGGAACATTTCATTTTGGTTCCCTGCAATCGGAGGCAGGACAAGAACTATTACGTGCAGGAGGACTATCTACAGATCAGCTGGATACGTTCGTGCTGATTGAAGACGGTACGTATTATACAAGGTCCACCGCGGCTTTGCGAATTGCCAAACGTCTTCGTTTTCCATACCCGCTGGCCTATGTGTTCATCCTGGTTCCCCGCTTTGTGCGCAACGCTGTCTATAACTGGGTGGCGCGTAACCGATATCGTTGGTTTGGCAAGGATGAAGAGGATCAGTGTCAGATCCCCCCACCAGAAATCAGACAACGATTTTTTTAGTTGCTTTTTT
Organism: Paenibacillus sp. MZ03-122A; assembly: GCF_024213325.1. Taxonomy (NCBI): domain Bacteria; kingdom Bacillati; phylum Bacillota; class Bacilli; order Caryophanales; family Paenibacillaceae; genus Paenibacillus; species Paenibacillus sp. MZ03-122A. The sequence goes on from NZ_JANAVI010000001.1 coordinate 40,157, forward strand.
AAGTTTCTTTTTTGGAGCGATGTCTACGAATTAGTAAGATCACAGCGATCACGATTAGTATCAGGCTCGTAACAGCTACATACACGATATGTCGTACATTGGGTACGTTAACAGACAATTTTAGCTCGTTAGATTCCAAAGGAGCAATGTCCCAATACAGTGTTTTTCCGTCTTCCGACACACGGTCCGCATTATTGGTAGCAGGTTGGATGGGTAAGGATAGGCTGAAGTTAAGATCCAGCTGCCGCTCCAGTAATTTGCGCGCAAACACATTCATTTGCTCAAATTTATCACTCAGTCCTTGAGCTTCTTCAGGAAGCATCCGTGGTAGATCGAGCTTCATGGTAAGATCAATATTCGTTGTGAAAAAATGTTGGCTCACAGCGCGCTTTATTTCTAATCCCTCAGGTAGATTTAATCCCTGACTGGGATTTTTTTTGTTTGTGCTCCAATCTCCTTGATAATGCCCCTTGATTTGATATCCCTTTCTTCCCTGTTCAGCTAGCGGCTGTACATCTACATTGTTGCTTTGAATACGCTTGACTAATCGATCTAGCAGCCCGGGATTGTCCAACATCATCAGTGTCTGGTTGTTTACACTGAACGTTGCATCCAGATCTACACTTTGATCGAGATGAACATCTACATGGATGTCACCTCGAGCACAGGAAGTTAGGGCAAGCAGACAGCACACCAGCATAAAAATAAGCAGTATTTTTCGTATCCGAACTTGCCGACGTTTGTTCCGATAAGGGCTGTATCCTGTTGGCTCCATGACCTGCACCTCTTTATATGTATTCTTTGGTTTAACGATTGGATATCTTCTATATATTACACATTGGGAGAACGAAAATCGAACGGTATAACGAAATAGATAAGAATTATATTTTTTAAAAATGTTTCCCTAGGTAAAAACTTTAGTGTATACTCTAAAATATAGTATTGATAAAAAATAATTGAATCAAGGAAATAGTTTGTCCCAAAACGAAGTTCAAAGGAGGATTTTAAAACATGAACAAGCAGTTTAAGAAGGCTTTGCCGCGATGGGTAACGACAGTTGGAGTATTGTCTCTAGCTCTGGTTTTAGCGACTGCATGTACCGATGCTAAGAAGAAGGAGCAGGGAACTGCGAGAGAAACAGGACAAAAAATAAAGGCTACGGCTACCATCGGTATGATCTCTGACATTGTCGGCAAGGTCGGCGGTAATCATGTAGAGGTCACGGGAATTATGAAGTCAGGCGTTGACCCGCATTTGTACAAGGCTTCTCAGGGAGATATGCGCAAGCTGGATCAGGCCGACGTTATTTTTTATAACGGGTTGCATCTGGAAGGAAAAATGCAGGACATTCTGGAGAAGATCAGCAAGCAAAAACCCGTCATACCCGTGTCCAAAAACATCGCACAGGATCAATTGCGTGCAGGTAGCCCGGAAATGGGATCTGAGCATGATCCACATATCTGGTTTAACGTACAGAATTGGATGTCTGCGGTAGAAACCGTCAGAGATGAATTGTCGGCGCTAGACGCTGTTCATGCGGAGGAATATAAGGCCAACGCAGAAGCCTATCTTACTGAGCTGCGAGAGCTGGATGATTACACGAGAGAGCAGATTGCCAGTATACCGGAAGCCCAGCGCGTGCTTGTCACGGCACATGATGCTTTCGGCTATTTCGGAGATGCCTACCACATTCAAGTGAGAGGACTTCAAGGTATGAGCACAGAATCAGAAGCGGGTTCTCAAGATGTGACCAAGCTGCGAGATTATCTGGTCGAACATAAAATCAAGGCTATATTCGTAGAATCTAGTGTTCCGAGAAAGGCCATAGATGCGGTTATTCAGGGGGCCGCTCAGCAAGGTCATACAATTAAGGTTGGTGGCGAGCTGTATTCGGATGCCATGGGTGAAGAAGGCACAGAAGATGGCACATATATTGGAATGGTCAAGCATAACGTCAATACGATAGTTAAAGCTCTTAAATAAGGAGGCAAAGATACATGGGGCATTCACCACTTGTTGTTCGTGATTTATCGGTAGCTTATCAAAAAAAGCCCGTTTTGTTCGATGTTTCCTTTGAGGTGCCGGAAGGCAAGCTGATTGGTATTATCGGCCCGAACGGGGCTGGGAAATCTACGTTGATCAAGGCAGCGCTTGGACTGATTCCAAAGCTTAGGGGCGAGGTGCTGGTCTACGGCAAGCCCTATAAACATCAGCTGCTCAAGGTTGGCTATGTACCGCAGCGGGAGTCGGTGGACTGGGATTTTCCGACGAACGCATTGGATGTGGTTATGATGGGACGGTATGGCAGATTGGGCTGGTTTAAGCGTCCGGGTGCAGCAGATCGTCAGGCTGCGATGGAGAGTTTGGACAAGGTTGGAATGAGCAAATATGCAGACAGGCAGATTAGTCAATTGTCTGGCGGTCAGCAACAACGTGTTTTTTTAGCCAGAGCACTCGCGCAGGATGCTCAGCTTTATTTTATGGATGAACCGTTTGTCGGTGTGGACGCTGCAACAGAAAAAGCCATTATTTCGCTGCTCAACGATCTGAAACAGCAGGGTAAAACCGTGCTTGTTGTTCATCATGATTTATCTACAGTCACGGATTATTTTGATCAGGTTATACTGTTGAACGGGCATCTTATGGCGTTTGGAGAGACGACAGATATTTTTACCGAGGAAAATCTGCAGCGTACGTATGGCGGGCGTCTGAGTATACTCAAAACAAGCCCGGATTCCGGTACGATACTCGGAGTGAGGTGAGCAGTATGACAAGCTTGGCAACGCTTTTGACCGACCCGAATTTGCAGTGGATTTTGCTGGGCTGCATTTTGCTCGGTTTAAGCAGCGGAGTGATTGGCAGTTTTATGTATTTGCGCAAGCAGTCGCTCATGGGAGATGCTTTGGCACATGCGGCTTTGCCGGGGGTATGTGTGGCTTTTATGATCACAGGTACAAAATCCGTGTTTGGATTTATGATTGGGGCCGCCATTGCAGGAATTGTTGCGACCTTTGCCATCAGTGCGTTAACCCGGTATTCACGAATTAAAAGCGATTCCGCGATTGCAGCGGTGCTGTCGGTATTTTTTGGCTTCGGCATTATGTTGTTGACCGAAATTCAGCATAGTGGCGCAGGCAACCAAAGCGGATTGGATAAATTTCTATTTGGTCAAGCTGCGGCAATGGTATTGTCTGATGTCTATACGATGGCGGTAATTTCGGTGGTACTCATCGGAATATGTATATTATTTTTCAAGGAATTTAAGTTGCTCAGCTTTGATCCCGGCTTTGCCCGCGGACTTGGTTACCCGGCAGGTTTGCTGGATAAGTTGTTGATGCTAATGATTGTCATTGCGGTGGTTGCTGGCATTCAGGCCGTGGGAGTCATTATGATGGCTGCCCTGCTGATTACCCCGGCCGTGTCGGCAAGATACTGGACAGAGAAGCTGGGTGTCATGGTGTGCCTATCAGGCTTGTTTGGTGCTATAGCAGGCCTTGGTGGGACGCTCATTAGCTCTCTGGGGCAAAATCTGCCTACAGGACCGTTATGTGTGTTGTGTGCGACTGTGGTGTTTGGAATGAGCTTGATTTTTGCGCCGCAGCGCGGGATGATCTCCAAGGCTATCGTTCGGTTGAACGCCAGAAAAAATCTGGAGCAGACAGTCGGAACACAGCCAAGGGAGGAGCGTGCCCTATGAGTTCATTTTATGTAATTTTGACGGGAATGTTAGTGGCAGGGGGATGTAGTATCGTTGGGTGCTTTCTCGTGCTTCGAAAAATGGCTATGATCGGTGATGCAATCAGTCATGCGGTATTGCCGGGGATTGTCATTGCCTTTCTCATCAGCGGATCGAGGGATTCGGTGTGGATGATGTTTGGTGCGGCTGTGCTGGGTCTTCTAACGGTGTACCTAATTCAGCTATTCCAACAAAGCGGTCTGCAAAGTGATGCTGCCATTGGCGTGGTGTTTACGACATTGTTTGCTATCGGTGTTTTGCTGATCAGTGTGTTTGCTTCCAATGCCCATCTGGATATGGATCACGTTTTATATGGGGAAATTGCTTATGTGCCATGGAATACGTTCGAGATTGCTGGCTTCGATGTCGGTCCGAGGGCTGTGTGGATTACGGGCGCGATGTTTTTGATCAATTTGCTCGTGATAGGGGGTTTTTTCAAGCAATTTAAAATCACTTCCTTCGACCCCGCCCTGGCAGCTTCATTAGGCATTCCAGTTGTTTTTTTTCATTATCTGCTGATGAGTCTCGTCTCGTTAACGACGGTGGCGTCATTTGAGAGCGTGGGTGCAATTCTGGTGGTTGGCATGCTCGTTGTACCGCCTCTTACCGCTTATCTGCTGACGGAGAAGTTGTCCCGTATGATTGTATACAGCGTCGGATTTGGAGCCATCAGTTCGGTCGTAGGCTTTTACACAGCAAGTGTATTGGATGCTTCTATTGCGGCATGTATGCTATGTGTATCGGGTGTGTTGCTGCTTTTGGCTTTTCTCTTTTCCCCGTCTCACGGTGTGATATGGCAAAAGTTATTTCAACAACGGGGGATCGTTGGCGAAGATAGCAAGTGATTGTAGGAAGTGATCCCATATGAGTTACCTAAAATAGCGTGTATTCAGGCATAAGAGACCTGAATGCACGTTTTTTTGCGCTTATACTGCCCTGCGCGGCTTTTTTTGGAGCAAGCTTGATTGATCATCTTGAATTGATTGGGACACGGGAGTACATTCATTACAACCATATAAGAATGAACGGAATGAGCGGTTACGCTGGGGGAGGAACGAAAGTGGAGAGCTTCAAACGTAAATCACCAGAGGAAATACTGGATTCGATTAACAAACTGCATCGAGGCAGACTCAAAATTTACATGGGTGCGGTCAGTGGCTCGGGCAAGACGTATCATATGCTGCAGGAGGGACAATCGTTGCAGCATGAAGGTATTGATGTTGTGATTTGTGCGGTCTCAACCATGCAGCGGCCTGTGACCGTCGAACAGGTCGGCACGCTGGAGCGCGTGCCTAGTATTCATTGGATAAAAGATGGTGAGGAGCAAAAGGATCTGAATGTGGAAGCTTTGGTGACACGAAATCCCGAGGTGGTACTGGTGGATCATTTGGCACATCATAACCGGAAAGACGCCCCATTTCCAACACGGCTGGAGGATATTCGGTATTTGCTGGAGCAGGGAATTAGCGTCATTACGACGGTTAATGTTTATGAACTCGAAGGAATTACGGAGTGGGTATATCAGCTAACAGGCTTTGAAGCGGAATATACGGTTCCGGTTGATACACTGGAACTGGCGGATGAAATTCGTCTGATCGATGCCACCCCGGAGATGATTTTGGAACGGCTGGCGAAAGGCTACATGCATACGCCCAATCCTGAGATGTTTCACCGGGGAAATCTCGGTAAATTGCGTGAGCTTGCTCTGCGATTGGTAGCAGAGGATGTGAATGATTCGCTGGAACGACACCGGGAGGAGTTAGGCTTGCACGGGGCGTCAGGAGCGGCAGAGCGTATTTTGGTACCTGTTCAATATCATTGGAATGGGTCTATTTATGTACGTAGGGGAGAACAGGTCGCCAAGCGGTTGGGTGGAGATATGCTAGTGGTCTCCTTTGTCAGCTCGAAGCGCAGGCTGTCCAAGGAATCAGCAGCCTTCAAGCGTTCGATTGAGCAGTTGGCTGACAAGATCGGATCAACATTTGAAGAAATCCCGCTTTTTTCCCGCAGAAGGTTGCCTCGTCAACTGATTCATTATGCGGTGACGCACAATGTTACCCGAATTGTTATGGGGCATTCTCGGCAGACTCCGTGGCAGGAGCTGATGAAAGGATCGCTGGTGAACGGGATTTTAAAACGAATGAAAAATATGGATTTGCTGCTGATTGCGGACCGGGCCGAGCAGGAGGGTGAGCGAATCTTGCCAACAATGAGACAGGAAGAGGGAGATAATGATCCGTATCATCGTTTGAGCGTTGAGGAAGCACAGGCTGAGGCAGCCAAAATCCTGCGGGGCAAGCTCAAGGTATACATTGGCGCTGCTCCGGGGGTCGGCAAAACATACACGATGCTGAGAGAGGGGAATGATCTGCTGGAAAGCGGGATCGATGTAGTTATCGGACTGCTGGAAACGCATGGAAGAGCAGAAACATTGGCACAAGTAGGCTCTCTGGAGATGATTCCCCGTCAGTCCATTGAGCGTCATGGCGCACATTTGGAAGAGATGGACACCGAAGCCATTCTCAGGCGTAATCCCGAGGTGGTGCTTATTGATGAGCTTGCACATACCAACGTGCCCGGAAGTATGAGATCTAAGCGCTATGAGGATGTGCTTACCATTTTGGAACAAGGTATTTCTGTGATATCCACAATGAATGTACAGCATCTGGAGAGCTTAAATGATGCGGTAGAACAGATTACTGGCATACGTGTGAGAGAGACTGTTCCCGACCATATGATGCGTCTGGCCGATGAAGTGCAGCTTGTTGATGTGGCTCCCAAATCGTTGCAGCAGCGTATGCGTGAGGGCAAAATATACGATCCTGCGAAGGTGGAACAGGCACTTAGCCACTTTTTTAAACTGGGCAATCTGATTGCGTTGCGTGAACTTGCTTTGCGGGAATTGGCAGATGACGTAGATGAGCGGCTGGAATCCTGGGATCGAAACGAATCACTTCGGGGACCGTGGCGCAGGGAGGAAGTGATCTTCGTAGGCGTGACGCTAAGCGAAAATGCTGAAAGGTTGATCCGCCGTGGTTTTCGTATCGCCTTTCGGCTAAAGGCTGTGTGGATTGTGACGTATGCTCATGTCGGTGAGTGTATACCCGAGAGACTGAACCCTCGTCTGGAACAACTAAAGTTGCTGACCCACCGACTGGGGGGAACCTTTGAGATGAGGCTTGTTTCCAGCCGACGCGAGATTGCCGACATTTTGATTGCTCCGGTGGAAGGATATTCAGGTACGCAGCTCATCGTGGGGCAGTCTTCCCGAAGTAGCTGTTGGGGGAAGTCTGCGGTTGTGCCGAGGATTCTCCGTCAAGCACGTCATATGGATGTTCTCATTGTGGCGGATTATGATCCGGATATTAAGCTGGAGGTAGATCATTAATTCGCCCAGTAAATTCATAAATAGTCATATGCTGGTTACCGATGGTTCGCTGCTTCCATAGTATATTCTATCTCAAAGAAATGGAGGCGAATTTGAATGTATAAACATCGTAAGCATGATTGTCATTTTCCAAAGCCAAAAAAACGTGTCTTTAAGAAGATCATTAAGGTGACTGTCATTAAGTTTAAACCTAAATTTAAACGTGATCACTGGAAACATGAAGATTTTGATAAGAAATGTCATTGCCGGAAACGTCATCATCGCCATCATCGCCATCATGACTGTCATCGTCGTCACCACAAATTCTACTAAGATGAAGATGGTAGGAGGCGGGGCTAGACTGCCCGCCTTCTCCTAGTACGAGGATTTTGGAAGATGATACTTGCACAAAAAATACTTGCTCTAATATAAGCGCTATGCTATTCTACCAGTAAATAGATTGCACGTGACGGAAGCACCGTTCACCAACCGTATGTACTTACGGATGGATGAACGGTGCTTTTTTGCGTTGTTGTGTTAGGGAAAGGGATGAGCGTTATGGTTCCAGTGAAAGTGGTATTGGCTGTAGAAGGCCGGGATTATATTGAGCCGCTGCTGAATTATGTTCACGGAAGCGAGTACGCCAGAAGGCTGAGAATAACGGCTTTTTCGCAACCGGAGGCATTTCATCAATACATGATGGAAACCAGCGGAATGAAAAGACCGGACGTGGTGGTTGGTGAAGCGGCTTTTTTGAATCTATGGACAGATAGGGAAGCTGCTGATATTCCTTGTTTGGTATTGCATGAGGGAGAACAAGTGAGCGAATATGGACAGCCTTTATTAAAATATCAGCCCTTATCTGAGCTGGTCGGTTTTATTTTGGAAACGGCGAGACAGAAGTCGAACGGTCGGAAATGTGTAAACAGCCGGGAAGGTGGACTGATTATCGGCATGGTAGCAGCTTCCGGCGGACTGGGCAAGACAACGGCCGCGTTGAATATGTCCAAACAGCTGGGGAATGAGGGATATTCGGTATTCTATCTGAATCTGGAGACGGTGGATTCAAGCTCGTTGTTCACTGGTTCAGGAAGTGCTAGCGGAGCAGAAGGAGAGGGGCTATCCAGGCTGCTCTATGATCTCAAGGCGGAGGGGAATGAGGGCATTCCATTATCTGTGGCAGCCTATTGTGTTCGCCGCCCTGAAATTCAGGCGGATACTTTTCAGCCTGTCTATAATCGTAAGGAACTGACGGACATGACTTGTGATGAAGCGAAGGAACTGATTCGAACGGTTGCCGAAAGCGGACAGTATGATGTAGTGATCGTAGATGGCGATTCTGAAAAAGGTGACCGGGCTCAAGCTGTGCTTGAAGCTAGTCATAAGCTGATCTGGCTGCTGGCAGACGATTTAATGAGCATGCACAAGTGCGGATTATGGCTGGATGTTTTAGAAACCACGCAGCCTGAAGGGCTTGAAGATATGATATGCAAAACCAGCTTTGTGGTGAACCGCTATATGGGAACTATGATCAACTCGTTACCTCGTGACTTCATGGAGCTAAACGGAGCGTTACCCTATATACCTTCATGGAAGCAGATGCAGCACCGTGAGCTACTGCTTAGTTCACCGATTTATCAGCGGGAAATTCGTCATCTGTGCCACGAGCTGCTGAATGTGGACAATGTAACACATCCGCCCGCCGTTTGGTCTTAAAAGGGGCTGATGAACATGAATGAGGAACGGTTTAAGGCATTGCGAGCAGATATCCGAAACGGGCTGGACGTAACGTCTTCGGTAAAGGATACCGATCTGGTTCGGCATATTGAAAATCGAATTTTACACGATGTAGAGCTGGCGGGCTTAACTTCCCGTGAGAAGCACGCACTTGTCCGCAAGATTTTTAACTCTTTCCGTGGGCTAGATGTACTCCAGCCATTGATTGACGACCCGACCGTACGGAAATTATGATCAACAGTCACCGGGAAATCTTTGTGGAGCGGGCTGGTGAGGTGATGCAGGTACCCGATCAATTTGAGTCCCGCGAGCGACTGGAGGATTTAATCCAGACGATTGTAGCCGGGGTGAACCGAATTGTGAATGAGGCTTCCCCCATTGTGGATGCCCGGTTAAAGGATGGGTCACGCGTAAATATTGTGCTGCCTCCAGTTGCTCTCAAGGGTCCGACGATGACAATACGGAAGTTTCCCGAGCGTCCTATGACGATGGATGACTTGATACAAATGGGTGCGCTGGATGCAGAAACCGCTGCTATGCTCAAGGACTTGGTACGTAGCAAGTACAACATTTTTATCAGCGGGGGAACGGGTTCTGGTAAAACAACTTTTCTGAATGCATTATCCCAGTTTATCCCGTCGTCTGAACGGATTATTACTATTGAAGACTCAGCAGAGCTACAAATTGTGACGGTCCCTAATCTGGTTTCCATGGAAACAAGGAATGCGAACACCGAGGGAAAGGGAGAAATCACGATTCGTGATCTGATTCGTTCCTCCCTGCGTATGCGGCCTAATCGCATTGTGGTGGGTGAGGTCCGGGGAAGTGAGGCGCTGGATATGCTGCAAGCCATGAATACTGGCCATGATGGAAGTTTGTCAACTGGGCATGCGAATAATATCCGCGATATGGTCAGCCGGCTGGAAACGATGGTGCTCGCAGGGGCAGAGCTTCCGCTTGGAGTAGTACGGCAGCAGATCAGCTCGGCCATTGATATATTCGTTCATCTGTCACGGATGCGCGACAAATCCAGACGAGTGCTGGAAATTAGCGAAGTGATTGGTTTTGAAAATGGTGAGGTGACGCTTAATCCTCTTTATCGTTTTCAGGAACGAGGAGAGAGTAAGGGGCGAATCGTGGGAGGTCTGGAAAGTTGTGGCGAGGGTCTGCAACATACTTTGAAGCTGCAAATGGCTGGGATCAATCCGGAAAGCTGGCACAGGGGAGGAGTATCAGCGTGAAGTCAGGAAAAACGACTGCCAAGCAAGTATCACGTGAGGTCCCTTCTCTGCCAGATTATACGATATATACATTATCGACAGTACAAAAAAGTCTGTGCATATTGTTTAGTGGCGTGCTGTTTGCGATGATCGGCTATCTATTTTATCACCAATGGATATTATCATTGCTGTGCGCTGCCGGGGCTGTGGTGACGCCTCGTTATTTTAGGCAATTTTTGCTGCAACGACGCAGATCTGCTCTAAGCATCCAATTCAAGCAGGCTTTATATTCACTCTCATCTTCTCTTTCAGCGGGAAGGTCGGTGGAGAATGGTTTTCGTGAGGCTGTAGAGGATTTGAGATTGCTTAGTCCAGATGGAGATCACGACCTGATTTTTGAATTTAACATCATTACCGCCTGTCTCGAAATCGGACAGCCTGTAGAGGCTGCTTTGCAGGATTTGGCCCGTCGGGCGCAGATGGAGGACATTACGAATTTTGCGGACGTATTTGCGGCTTGCAAACGAACCGGAGGTGATCTGGTGGAAGTCGTACGACGAGCTTCAAATGTCATTGGTGAGAAGTTGGAAATTCAGCAGGAGATCGGTGTAATGATTGCGCAGAAACGTTTTGAATCGAGGGTTATGTTTGCGGCCCCTTTTTTGTTTGTATTGTTTATGACGATGACGGCGGGTGATTACATGATGCCCTTATACAGCGGTACAGGTATGATTTTATCAACCTTTTGTTTATTGGTGCTTGGTGGGTGTCTTGTGTGGATCAACCACATTATGAAGATTGAAGTGTAAGGAGAGATGGGTGTGGTGATGTTGGTTTGTCTGGTCATGCTGGTTCTGCAAGTGGGAGGTTGGGTGGTGCTGAACCAGATGCATAGTGCTAAGTATGCGCATTTTCGCCATATGAAGCTGGAGGGACTGCGGCTGCAAAGACTTTCAGTCCCATTTGTACACATGATTCATGCTTCACGTGCTACTCACCGGCTGCCTTTGCTGATGTTCAAGCTCCAGCGTTCGGTGCAGAAGCTGTATGGTATGCGCAACAGCGGAGAAAAAACGATGCTTTTTCTGGCAGAAATGTTGGGTTACGGATATATGATGGCTGCTGGTGGAGCTTTAATATCGCTTATGCTGGGCGGGGATGCGACTGGGCTGGTGCTCGGATTGGGACTTGGTATTCTGGTACCCATCGCGCTGATCAAGGATTTGCATGGGAAAGTACAGAAGCGGGATCAGCAAATTTTAATGGAACTGCCTGAACTGTTGAGTAAAATGATGCTTTTAGTAGGTGCAGGTGAGACGGTACAACGGGCATTGCTACATTGCGTGGAACGTAAAGGGGAGGATACGGAACATCCGTTGTATCGAGAACTGAGGCAGACGGTGGCGGAATGGGAAAGTGGTTTTTCCTTTCAACAGGCATTTGAGCACCTGAGCAAACGTTGTGGTATTCAGGAAATGACGGTATTTACGACGACAGTTTTGTTGAATATGAGGCGCGGCGGGAGCGATTTCGTGATGGCTTTACGTGAGTTATCCCAGACGTTATGGGGCAAGCGGACTTCAATTAGCCGCACAAGGGGGGAGCAGGCTTCATCTAAGCTAGTATTCCCGATGGCGCTGATTTTGCTAACGGTAATTGTGCTGGTGGGCGCTCCGGCTTTAATGATGATGAATATGTAGGAGGAATACAACGATGATGACATTAGTAACAGGCAGTATTCGTAAATTGTACAAGGATGAGGATGGCCTGGGTACGTTAGAAATGATCCTGATCATTGCCATTCTGATTGCGGTGGCAATTATTTTCAAGGATCAGATCAAGAAAATTGTAGAAGGGCTTTTGAAAAAGGCGGATAAGAAAAGTAACGATTTTATGGATTCATAATGCTGCGCAAATTGGCACAAAAAGAGGACGGGAGCTTCTCCTTGGAAGCTTCCCTCGTCTTTCCCATTCTACTGCTGGTCATTTTTGTGATGTTATTTTTTTGCCTGTACATATATCAAAAATCTATATTGGTGCAGGTCGCTGCTACTGCTTCGGAAAGGGCCGCTTACAGTTGGGATAACAGCTTCAAGGACCCGCGTACGGGAGCATTTACACAAGGGCAACGGGATTCTCTCTATTGGCGCTTGAAGGATGATGTTATGCTGGGAGCCCTGTTTGGCTGGACCGGAGCCAACAATCAGGAAAGTGTACAGGTGCCGGGCGGAAATGGGGGAGGCTCGTTACCTGCTCAAAAGCTGTCCAATGCAGAAAATAATATGCCTGCGGGCATGCAGGGGCAGATGACATATGAGAACAGTATGATTCACCGTAAGGTGACCACAAAGTTAAATAAGATAGTGAAGGTACCTTTGCTGAATCAGTTTTTAGATCAGACAGATTTGCAAGGGGAAATGAGTTCTGGCGTGGTCGAACCTGTAGAATGGATTCGTACGGTGGAGTTGGTCCGTTATTATGGTGCGAAGTTTATGGGCAGAGGATCAGGTGAAAAGGTAGATTCGGCAGTTGTAGGGAAAGTATTGATGCAATATGGTCAAAACGGTCAGTGAGAAGTAAGTAATGGGAATGTAACTAGAAAGGAGGAAGCGGGTGTTTGATAAGGGACACAATACAAAGGACGGGGAATCAGGTGCTGTCACGGTCTTTTTAATTCTGATTTTGGCGGTCATGTTCGGTTTTATTGCTGTATTTATTGATTACGCGAGAATTGCTGCACTGCATGTGCAGACCGAACGGCTGACCCATGCGGCGGTTCGTTCAGTGATGTCTGCTTATGATCCGACATTACAACAAGAGTACGGTTTGTTTGCTTATGGCGAAGGCGGCGGAGAACAAATTATGGTCAAAGTGCTCAATGACAGCGCGCGGCGTACGGCACGCGCAGAAACGCTACCGCTTATGAATATGAAGCTGGATTCTAGTTCCCTGCAAATGGAAAGGGAGCTTGGTAAATATGCCATATTTAACGAGCAGATCCGTGAAGAGATGAAGTATAAAGCACCTGTCGATTTTACGTTTGAAGTGCTCGAAAAGCTAAAGCCGCTCTCTCAAAATATGAAAGAGGCTTCTCATACGGTAGATTTGCTGAAACGGCTGCAAAAGCTGTACGACAGACGAGAGGCCAAACTAGATGACATGCTGGAGAAGCAGCGTAAGGCAGGAGCTTATATGGAAGAGGTACGTAAGCGGATTATTAAACAGAGGGGCACCTATATGCCCAATCAGTATATATGGGACCCGCTTGAGGTTGTAGCCGATATTGCCGCTCAATATAAGCATTACGTACATGTATATGAAGACAATAAGAAGAGTGTGGATGACGTTAAAATCATGCAGATGGAAAAATATGCACGTAGAGCGAGGGCAGCGCTTGATCGCCTGCGTCAGATCATGGCTCAGGCTGGAGAAGAACATGATAAGCTGCTTCTGGAAGCCAAGGAACCGTTAAATGAGGCCCGGCAGATTAATGAAGAGATGCGCAAAGTCATTGCCCAGTATAAGCAGAGGGCGGCCAATGCAGGCTACGATGAGGTTTCAGCAGCGCCTACTCCAAGCGGAGCAGGCTCCAGCGCAGATCCGTCGGTAGGAAGCGCACGGCAAAAAGCAGAGGATTTGTTGATTCCAGACAAGGAATTTGAGCAATGGGAAGCAGAAATTGAAAAGCAACGGACTTCTATAAATACTGCTAACAATAGAATAACGAGTATGATGCGCACATTATCTTTTTATACAGATCCATTTTTGAATGCAGACATGCTCAAGCAAGAAGTCGCTTCAACGCTCAAAGAGATAGATAAATACTTGAGTGCGTATGCTTGGACGGGACCTGCGAATGTACTCGACGGTGAAGCCAAAATGATGGATACGCGACGTGGACCGGACAAAGAACGCAAGAAAATGGAAAAAGAGGCGAAAAACAAGCTCAAACAAGCCTATCGGATCATTGAGGTTCTTTCCAAAGGTAAACAAAGTGCAGAACAATTCAGAAATCTGGAGCGGTATTACAATGAAAGTATTTCGTTTAACCAGTCTACATCCAGTCCAGCTGTATCCGCTGATTTGTCCTATGACACCTATGATGCAGCGGGAGCTTCCATGGATAGTATGGATGGTCTATACAGGTCGGCATCCAATTTACTGACTCAACTGGGAGACGAGTTTTACCAGAATGAATACGCGCTTTCTTACTTCCATCATGTGGATTTTAGCCGTTTTGGCAGTTTGGCCGGATCGGGTGGAAATGTGGGGAATGCTGCACAGATTTTGGGAGATCAGCTGGAGGTGAATAATCAGGAAGTTGAGTACATCCTGTATGGGTTCCATAATCCGACGGGTAATCTGGCATCCGCCTATGGAGAAATTTTTGCTATGAGACTTGCCATTCGAACAATGGAGGGATTGGTTAAAAACAGCTCAAAAGGTAATCCGCTGGTCGTTTTGGCGGCAGCTTTGTTATATGGAGTAGAAAAAGCGATAGAAGATATGATTATGCTGGCACAAAAGGGGGACGTGCCATTGTCTGATTTTCTGAAATTTCGAATGACATACAAAGATCATTTGCGATTGTTCCTGATGCTCCATAGCAATAATGAACGAAAAATGTCCCGTATGCTTGCTCTGATCCGCCTGAATACAGATGTCAATCCTGCTGAGCGGCAAACGTATGCAACGGGTGAGGTCAAAAATGGGATGAGGCTGTGGTTTCTACCTGGGGTAATGAAGATGCTCGGGACCGCCTCAAAAGAAGGAGAGAGCATTAAGGGTAGTGTGTACTATGTCACGAAAACAGCGCATTTTTCCTATTAATCAGTATCTACGGCAGGTTAGTGGGCAGGAGCGGCGTGAACAAGGAAGTATTGTTTTAGAAGCGTCACTCGTGTTGCCAATGTTTCTGTTTTTTATTATTTTTCTCATTTATATGGTTCAGATGACGCTGGTATCCACAGCCTTGCAGACCACCGCTTCAGAAGTGGTTAAGCAGGTTTCGACTAAAATCTACCCAGTTTCTCTAGCCGTGGAGGCGGCGTCCGCGAAAATAGATGCAGTCCGTGAACCGCTGGATGAATTGCCCAAGTTATCTGTGAGTGAATATGCAAGCCAATTCGCTGCCCAGTTGCCACCTCCAATGGGTGATTGGGTAGAGAGCGCTGTTCAGGGCGGTCAAAAGCCGATGGAGGAGCTGCGGGGGCGATTTACGGAAGCTGCACTTGACCCTGTTCTGAAGCCGATGCTAAAGCCTTTTATGGAGGAAAACATTCTGGAGTATGACCGTATTCATATAACGAGCGTACATGTACCTGCTCTTACAGGAACTAAGGACCCTTATTTTAGAGTAGAGCTGTCGTATGAACTGCCGATGAAGGTCCCCTTTCTGTATCGTAGCATTGTGCTTCAGGCGGCGGCAGAGGAACGTCTTTGGATTGGCGACACAGGGGAAGGAGCAGGTACAGGAAATGCGACAGGAGATAAGGATGCGCAGCATTCCATACAGTTGCTCGTCAAGCCTGAACCTGCTGTGAAAGGTGTGTACAATTTGATCAAGGCCAAGGTTGAGCCTGGGACGACTGCTAACCTTTCTGTACTTTATAAGTCGGGTGAGAGCACAGCTCAGCACTTGGGCTGGACCTCTGCCAATGCGGACGGGATTATTGAATGGAACTGGTTTGTGGGAACGAATACAACACCCGGTCAATGGAGCTTTGTGATTGAAACGGAGGACGGTCAACGTATAGAAGTTCCGTTTACCGTGGAAAAGCCAGCTGATGGATAGATAGGATCGACTCGACATAGACGGACAGGAATAACTACGATGGAAAATGATTTGGTAGTCTGCTAGTTCTATTTTTTAAAGGGGGAAGATCGCATTGACGTGGATGTATATTGTATGCGGAGTACTGCTCGCGATTGCGTTAGTTACGGATTTACGTAGCATGAAAATCCCTAATAAGCTTACATTGCCCGGTATAGTGGTAGGCTTAGTGTTCAATACTCTGTTTGGAGGGTGGCACGGTTTTTTATTTGCTGTTGCTGGACTGGGTACCGGATTTGGGTTCATGCTGATTTTGTACTGGATGGGACCTGTTGGTGCAGGAGATGTAAAGCTGTTCGGCTTGATTGGAGCATGGACAGGTGCCGCTTTTGCATGGCAGTCAGCTTTATATTCGATTTTTTTTGCAGGTATTATTGGCATAGGAATTTTGCTATGGAAGAGGGAAACGATCATGAGACTGCGGCGCGTGGCTTTTAATTTAGGAGGATTTTTTCTATTTCGCAGCGGCAAAGCGCTGACCAGTGGAAATGAAGCGCACCTCAGGTTTCCTTTTATGACGGCAGTCATTCCGGGAGCGATCAGTGCTTATCTTTACTTCTTGCCATGACATGTCCGCTGGGGGAGATCATGCTACCTCACGGAGATAGGAAATTGTTAAGGAGGTCATGAATTGTTGGGTTTAAACAGGGATTTTGCCCGGAACGGCGGGACATTTATGATTCTAAACAAGGAAGACGGGCTCAAGACCGATGATTTAAATTCCGTACAGACCGGAATGATGACTGGTAATCGTATTCCCGGTCTGCTGGAACTTAGAATAAAGGAAGTCGATTTTCAGATTGAGTTACATTACGACATTTCGGGACAACGCATGCTTTCCCAGTTATGGAAAGGTGGGGGCGTGTCGACTTCTGAATTCTACCGGATTCTTTATGAAGTGGCAGATGCCCTCCATCGCAGCCCGCAATATATGTTAGATATCCGCCAGTTTATTTTGCATGAGGATTATATTTTTCTAAGTGGTTCAGGTACTAGGGAAACCGCCAGTTTAACCTATGTTCCTTTACGCAGTGTACAGTATGCAGGGCAAACAGGCAGTCAATTTAAGCAGATGGTTATTCGTTTAATGACTCGTGTGGCCCACTTTCAGGGAGAATATATACAACGTATACTGGATCTGTGTGATAGAAATGAATTTGAATTGGGATTGCTAAAGGAACTGTTATTACAAGGAATGAAGGCCGGTACAGAGAGTGCTAGCGTGCAGGGAGAAAGTATGGAGGGGCGAGCTTTTTCATCAGCCGACCCTATCATATCTGCTCATATCTCTCATGTCTCTCATACCTCTCAGGGGAACTATACTGATCGTGGCGGAACATACGGGCAAGAGCATCGGGAGACTTTGCAGGAGATTCAGGAGCTTAAACGGATCAATCGGCTCAAACCGTCCATGAAACCAGAGGAGAATTCTGAGCTAGTAACAGAAAACGAGGTAGAAGATGTGGAGCTTGGATTGCAAAAATATAAAACGTACATTGCTCTTGGATGTCTGCTCGCTTCGGCCATCGTATGGCGTTATATTTATCTGGATCATCCAGAGACGGTACCGTTGATCATTTCCGTGGTGCTGACCTTGGTACTTGCCGCCGTTGCTTATATAAGCTGGACGGGGAAATGGGAGCGGAATAGAACTTCGTCTCATATGTACAGCGATTCAGTACCTGTATTGGATTCGGAATGGTTAGGAACTACTTCTTCCCCAGCGCAGCGGAAAAATGATCGTTATCAGGTAGATAAGCTGACCGGATTTGTAGCGGGACAGCATCATCAAGACAAGCGATCTTCCGATTTGAGTGATCAAGGGCAGGAGAGCTGGAGATGGACTTTTCCAAACTCAGAATCTAAAAGCGTGGGAGACCGAGTTACGGAAGACAGGGAGAAAACTTCAGCAAATTATGACTTACACGAGCCATCGTGGAAAGGTGCGGAGCGGGGAAATGAATTGGAAGCCAATGATACCAGTGAGGCTTATTATAAGTCTCTCTCCGGGGTAACGGAGCTGCTAAATGCTGCATCTAAGCAGGAAACGATGCTGCTTCGTCCAGATCAAGAGATACAGATTTCACCTGTTCAGCAATCACCGATTGCTTGCCTGGATCGCAAGCCACCAGGTAGTGGAGGGACCGAGCGCATCCGGTTACAGCCAGACCATTTCGTTGCAGGCAGCTTTATCATCGGAAGAGACCCGCAACTGGTCCAGTTTGTAGAGCATACGGATGGAGCCTCCCGTTCTCATATTGAGCTTTGTATAGTTACAGGAGAACATAGCCACATTGTTAAGGATTTATCCTCGACGAACGGAACTGTTCTGAATGGAGAGCCTATGGTGCCTTATAAGGAGTACACAATGAAGGATGGAGACACTTTTAAAATCGCCGGGGTATCTTATACTTATCGGTTGGACTCTTTTAAATCCTCCAATGCATCATAAATAAAGGTTATATGGATATATGTCAAGAAGAGGCCTGTTATGTTCAGGGCTTCTTTCTTTGTAATAGGGGGCTATTGATAGGAATAAAATGAGCATCTTAAAAACTTGCAGTCTGCTTGAGAGATTGTGTCGGACTAAAAAAGAACTCTAAGCTGGCAGTGACACTACCTACCAGCCTGGAGTTCCTCTTTTTAGATTCAATGCTGTTTTTGGGAAGAATGGAGTTCCTCCAGAGCGTCCTTAAGTGAAGGATAGTTAAACTTAAATCCGTGCTCCAGCGCTTTGCGCGGTAGTACCTTTTGACCATCCAATATAAGCGTGCTCATCTCACCAACTAGCTTTGAAACGAGAATGCTGGGCACGGGAAACCAGTGCGGACGGTGATATACCGTAGCTACTGTCCTCCCAAACTGGTCGTTCGTCAAGGGATGTGGTGATGAAGCATTCACTGCCCCGACGATTTCCGTCGTATGGATGCAGTACGTGATCAGACGAACGATATCTTCAATATGAATCCAGCTCATCCATTGATGACCACTGCCTATTTTGCCGCCGAATCCGAAGCTATAAGGCATCTTCATGAGGGGGAATGCCCCTTTTTTTCTGTCCAGCACAAGGCTAATGCGTAACTTGATTAAACGGGCATCAGAAGGGTAGGCATTAGCGGCTTCCTCCCATTGCTCTACCACCTGAGACAGAAAATCTTCCGAACAGCGAGGGCTCGTTTCATCGAATTTTTCGGTCAGGGAAGTACCATAGGCGGCAACAGCCGAAGCCTGAATGATAACTTTCGGCTTTTTTTGTAGAGCATTCAATGCTTGAGCCAACCGTGCAACAGATAGCAGTCGTGATTGAAGAATTCTTTGTTTAGACTTATCCGTCCAGCGCTGATTCAGCGTTTCGCCTGCTAAATTAACGACCGCATCGGTGCCTTCCAGTACTTCAGGCTTTTGTTTTAATTCGTTCCAACTCATATATTGCAAACGGGGGCTCGCTTCGTGTCCTACCAGTGGCTTGCGGGTAACGACTTTCACGGTGTATCCGTCGTCTAGTAAGCTTTTGACCAGTGCACTCCCCACCAATCCAGTTCCTCCACATACGATGATGTTCATGGAGCAGCTCTCCTTCCGATTCACAAAAAAAATACATCTGTTATAGAATATAACCCTTTTCGAGAGAAAAACTTCATATGAATGTACCTTTATACGGTTAAGGATGTCAATCCATGATTTTATTTACCCTCGTTTGACTAACATATATTCGGATGTGTACTTTATCTACGTCTTCCCTTAATAGAGCCATTTAAGAAAGCTGCCATAAAAGCTATGTTGTTTGATTTCAATAATCACGTTAAAATGATTAAATTAAAATAAGACAAGCATAACAGGATAAGGGGATGAATCAGGATCATGCTGAAAATTGGTTCTCATGTGTCCTTCTCGGACAAGGGTCTGCTCAGCGCTACAAAAGAAGCGTCTTCTTACGGGTCCAGCTCCTTTATGATATACACGGGAGCACCGCAAAACACGCGCCGTAAGCCGATGGAGTCCATGTATTTGGAGGAAGGCAAGCAGTTAATGGCTGAGAAGGGAATGGAAGATATCGTGGTGCATGCCCCGTATATCATCAACCTTGGCTCTTACAAAGAAAATACCTATGAGCTTGCGGTCAGCTTTCTTCAGGAGGAAATTCGACGCACACACGCGATTGGTGTGAAAAATATCGTGCTACATCCAGGCGCTTTTACCGATAAGGATGCAGAATACGGAATTGGGCGTATTGCTGATGGTTTGAACGAGGTACTAAACGGTGTGAAGGAGACAGATGTTAACATTGCGCTTGAAACGATGGCAGGCAAAGGAACGGAAATGGGTCGTAGCTTTGAGGAGATTGCCTCCATTATAGATAAAGTAGAGCATAACGAGCGTCTTACAGTTTGTATGGACACCTGTCACATTCACGATGCGGGTTATGATATCGTAAATGATCTGGACGGTGTATTAGAGCAATTCGACCGCATTGTCGGCTTGAATCGCATCGCAGTTGTTCACATTAATGACAGTAAAAATCCAGTTGGCGCTCATAAAGACCGACATACTCCGATCGGATCAGGCTGGATTGGCTATCAGACGATTCATAATGTGGTGCATCATGAAGCACTTCAAGGACGTCCGTTTATTTTGGAGACGCCATGGATTGGGAAGGAAGCCAAAACTCAGCGTCCGATGTATGAGGTTGAAATTGCCCTGCTTCGAGGAAATGTAAAGGAGCGCTTTGGGGATGAGTTTTTGGGTCAGGTAGAGCAATTGCATTCGTTTTTCAAAAAACAGGATGTGGATGTCCGTAAATTTGTGCTGGACACCTGGACTCTGCTGAAAAATGATGCCAAAGCAAGAAAAGCCGATCCACGTGAGCCGTTGGAGCGTTTGTATGACATGATAACGGAAGCAGCACTATTTCCAGATTTGAGCGAAGAACACATTAATCAACGGTTGATTGCCTGGTTTGCCGGCAGTCATTTGCCAGTGACGGTATAAGCTAAGGGGGATTAATAGCCACATGGAAATTCACGTAAAACATCAGCCAAGTAGCACTCTATCAGCCCATGAAAACCGCGCGCGTATGCTTGTATCTTGTCCAGACGGACCAGGTATTGTAGCGGCCGTGTCCCGTTTTTTGTATGAGCATGGGGCCAATATCGTTCAATCTGACCAATATACAATGGACCCGTCCGGCGGTATGTTTTTTATGCGGATTGAATTTGATCTGCCGAATTTGAGTGCAACCCAGCCACAGTTGGAGCAGGATTTTGCCGCTGTTGCTGAGCAATTCCGTATGGAGTGGACGATTTCTGCGGTCAGCCGCAAGAAAAAACTGGCTATTTTCGTTTCCAAAGAAGATCACTGTTTGGTAGAACTGCTGTGGCAATGGCAGGCAGGAGATCTGGACGCGGATATTTCATTGGTAGTTAGTAATCATCCGGATATGAAGGAGTATGTGGAATCGTTTGGCATCCCGTATTACCATATTCCGGTAACCGCCGATACCAAACCGGAGGCGGAGCGCCGTCAACTAGAGGTCATTGGCGAAGACATTGACGTTATCATTTTGGCCCGTTACATGCAGATTATTTCTCCCAAGTTTATTGAGCATTATCGCAACCGAATTATCAATATCCATCATTCCTTTCTGCCTGCATTCGTGGGTGGGAAGCCATATGCCCAAGCCTATAATCGCGGTGTGAAAATTATTGGTGCTACTGCGCATTATGTAACTGAAGAATTGGACGGCGGCCCGATCATTGAGCAGGACGTGCAGCGGGTAAGTCATGGAGATGATGTAAATGAGCTAAAACGGATCGGTCGCACCATAGAGCGGGTCGTTTTGGCAAGAGCCGTGAAATGGCATGCAGAGGATCGTATTCTGGTTCATGAGAACAAAACGGTCGTTTTTAACTAATCTTAAAATTTTAGAAAAAAATTTGTGAGTATATATTTTTTGTTGAACAAAGCCCGTCGCATAACGGGCTTTGTTTTTCTATGTGAGTTATTTGCCTTATAAACGGTCAGTACATAATATTTTTTGTGATTTTATAATTTTTTAAATGAGGTTAATACATTACGGGTATATTTATATGAGGATCCGGTACAACATTTCCACAATCATCTTTATAAACGATCTGGCAAACTTTCACGGCAAATGGTACAATACTTAAGAATGTATAAGTCATATTGAAACATTCAAGCAGATTCACTCACTTCAATAGACATCGTTTCTATATCGGACGGTGGTGTTGAAGAGTATGACCGAATGCAATTGACATACTTTATACAATATGAGGAGGCAAACCATGACTGACCAGAATCAAGCGATTCAAAAGGATGAAAACTCCACGATCGACAATTTGTCCATCACAACTATTCGTACGTTGGCAATTGACGCCATCGAGAAAGCAAACTCGGGACATCCTGGTATGCCGATGGGCTCCGCGCCAATGGGATACCAACTTTTTGCTAAAACGATGAATCATAATCCGGATCAACCTACGTGGGTTAACCGTGACCGTTTTGTATTGTCCGCAGGACACGGTTCCATGTTGCTATACAGCCTTCTACACCTGAGCGGCTATGATCTTCCTATGGAAGAACTGAAACAATTCCGTCAATGGGGCAGCCTTACACCGGGCCACCCTGAGTTTGGGCACACTGCTGGTGTAGATGCTACAACTGGACCTCTGGGACAAGGTCTCGCAATGTCCGTAGGTATGGCAATGGCTGAAGCTCAACTGGGTGCAACATATAATAAAGACGAATTTAAAGTTGTAGATCACTTCACGTATGCAATCTGCGGCGATGGCGATCTGATGGAGGGTATTTCTCACGAGGCTGCTTCGTTGGCTGGTCGCTTACAACTGGGCAAGCTGATTGTATTGTTTGATTCCAATGATATTACACTGGACGGCAAGCTTAATCTGTCCTCTTCCGAGAGTGTTGCCAAACGTTTTGAAGCTTACAACTGGCAAGTACTGCGCGTAGAAGATGGTAACGACCTTCCAGCCATCCAAAAAGCCATTGAAGAAGCGCAAGGCGACTCGACACGCCCTACGCTGATTGAAGTGAAAACAGTTATCGGCTACGGAAGCCCGAACAAACAAGGTAAAGGCGGACACGGTGGTACTCATGGTTCCCCGCTGGGATCAGAAGAAGCTAAGCTGACTAAAGAATTCTACAAATGGGTATACGAAGAGGACTTCCACGTACCACAAGAGGTTCGCGAGCATTTTGCTAAAGTAAAAGAGCGCGGTATCGCGGCGAACAAAGCATGGGATGAACAGTTTGCGAAATACAAAGCAGCTCACCCTGATTTGGCAGCTCAGTTCGAAACAGCTGTAAACGGCGATCTTCCAGAAGGATGGGATCGTGATCTTCCGAAATACACGACTGGAGACAAAGCCGTTTCGACTCGTGTAGCTTCTGGTAATGCTCTGAATGGATTGGCTCCAAACGTACCTTTCCTGACAGGCGGATCTGCCGATCTGGAGAGCTCCACGATGACACATTTGAACAACCTGACGAACTTTACGCCAGAAGACTACGCCGGCCGTAACATCTATTTCGGTATCCGTGAATTTGGTATGGCTGCTGCGATGAACGGTATGGCGTTGCACCAAGGTGTAAAAGTATTCGGCGGTACATTCTTCGTATTTACAGACTATCTGCGTCCAGCCGTTCGTCTGGCAGCTCTGATGGGATTGCCTGTAACCTACGTTCTGACTCACGACAGTATTGCTGTAGGTGAAGATGGTCCGACTCATGAGCCGATCGAACAATTGGCTTCCCTGCGTATTATCCCGAACCTGACAGTAATTCGTCCGGCGGACGGTAATGAAACTTCTGCTGCTTGGGCTTATACATTGGAAAACAAGAAAAACCCGGTTGCTCTGGTATTGACTCGTCAAAACCTGCCAATCCTGGCTGCTAGTGCTGAGCATGCACGCGAAGGTATCAAACGTGGTGCTTATGTGGTTGCAGATGCAACAGACGGCAAACCGGTTGCTCAAATTCTGGCTACAGGCTCCGAAGTGCAATTGGCTGTTAAAGCTCAGGAAGCACTGGCAGAACAAGGTATTCAAGTACGTGTTGTCAGCTTCCCAAGCTGGGATCTGTTCGAAAAACAAGACAAAGCATACAAAGATTCCGTTCTGCTGCCAGAAGTGAAAGCTCGTTTGGCTGTCGAAATGGCGTATCCACTGGGCTGGGAAAAATATGTTGGCGATCAAGGCGACATTCTCGGTATCAGCACGTTCGGTGCATCCGCACCTGGCGACCGCGTAATTAAGGAATACGGTTTTACAGTAGAGAATGTTGTTAGCCGTGTGAAAGCTTTGTTGAAATAAAACACTGAGCATCTAAAACAGACAGTCGTAACCTGAGAAAGGCTTACGGCTGTTTGTTTCATACAGTTGATGCTTTGCAATGAAATCACTATTGAATTCCAATGTATAGGATACGGTGATACAGTGTGTATTTTCATACTGAAGCTGGAATCAAATCTATGTTATGATGCACCAATATTCATTCAACCATTGAGAGCAGATGAGGGGATAACGAATGACACAGTTCGATGGAGTAAGCGTAGTTAAAAAAGCAAACGTTTATTACGATGGTCAGGTTACAAGCCGTACAGTCATCCTGGGTGACGGCAGTAAGGTTACACTGGGTATTATGCTGCCAGGAACGTATGAGTTCGGCACGGATTCCCGTGAGATCATGGAGATTTTGGCAGGGGATGTGAGAGTGTTGCTTCCAGGTACTGAGGAATGGCTAGAAATACAAGGGACGGCAACCTTTCACGTACCTGCAAAGTCTTCATTCAAGCTGGAAGTACGAAGTGTAACTGATTATTGCTGTTCTTATCCCGAATAAAAGCTAAAAAGGGTAAGTACACTCAGCCTTCAAGCCAAGTGTTGCTTACCCTAAAGCTATGCCATATGTACACAAGCACAGCCGTATGGTTACAAAGAAAGGTGCAGCTTATTCGAGAGGTTGACCACCAATGGTGTGGCCAATCCATGCTTCGTATGTCTTCACGACAGCGGATAGGTCTTCATCGCCGTAGCCTTGAGTTTGCCCGGCTTGAAACAGGCTTTTGGCAATGGATAACATAGGTGCAGGGATGGACAGGCTGTCTGTTAGTGAGGAAGCAAGCTTCAAGTCCTTAAGCATCAAGGCAAGTGAGAACTGGTTGCTAAAATCATGTTCAATGATTTTGCGCCCTTTCAGGTCAGCGGCCTTACTACCTGCCGATCCGAGTTGTACCAATTCAAGGAAGCTGTCTGCCGGGATGCCGGATTTAGCCGCGATAGCAAAGCCCTCAGCCAGAGCGAGGTTATGAATACCCACCATCGTATTATGAGCGAGCTTGGCTACGGCCCCGCTGCCATTAGGTCCCATATGAAGTACCTTTTTGCCCAGGGTATCAAAAACATCTGATTGTGCCGCAATGGCTTCTGCATTACCGCCAACCATGAACACAAGTGTACCGTCTACAGCAGCAGGCTTACTGCCTGTTACGGGTGCATCAATGAAAGAGCAGCCCAGCTTGTCCGCTTCGGCGGCCAGTTGCTTGACCAGCTCAGGTGAAATCGTACTGTTGTCCATCACGGTCATGCCAGCCGTAAGTCCGGCAAACACGCCGTCATCGCCGTAATAGATGTCACGAATGGAGTGATCATCGCTGACCATGGTAATGACCAAGTGCTGACCTTCAGCTGCTTCACGAGGAGTTGAAGCTGTACGTGCACCTTGCTCTGCCAGTGGTTCGCAGCGCGAAGCGGTACGATTATAAACTGTGACTCCGAATCCCTGCTTTAGCAGATTGGATGCCATCGGGGCGCCCATGGTGCCCAGTCCGATAAATCCGATGTTTTTCATTGCTAATCACCTTTCTTGTTGGAAGTTGCCGTCCGATGCAGATTGCGAGTTCGGCTTGAAATGAATATAAAACAGGTTGATCTCAGTTAATTGTAGCATGGGCATGCTACCCTATCTACAGGAGGGGCTGTCAAGCACAGGATACACAGGTAACGCAAGCTTGTCAGGCCCCGCAAATTAAAGTATCCTATTCCTAAGTCCTTATGTTCGTATTCATGGTCTTAGTAATACCAAACAGGAGGTTCCAAACATGTATAAAAAAGTTAATTTTGATTACACTAAAGCGCTCTCCTTTATAGGTCAGCACGAAATTGATTATTTTGCAGAGCCCATCAAGCTGGCTCATGAGCAACTGCACAACCAAACCGGTGTAGGGTCCGATTTCTTGGGTTGGATTGACCTGCCTACCAATTATGATAAAGAAGAGTTTGCGCGCATCCAAAAGGCTGCTGCTAAAATTCAAAGCGATTCCGAAGTATTGATCGTAATCGGTATCGGTGGTTCCTACCTTGGAGCACGTGCTGCGATCGAAATGCTGTCGCATTCTTTCTACAATGCGCTGCCTAAAGATCAACGTAAGGGTCCAGCTATCTATTTTGCTGGTAATAACATCAGCTCTACATATGTGAATCATCTGTTGGAACTGATTGAAGGTAAAGACTTCTCTGTGAACGTCATTTCCAAATCAGGTACGACAACAGAGCCAGCGATCGCATTCCGCGTATTCCGTGCAGCTCTGGAGAAAAAATACGGTAAAGAAGAAGCACGCAAGCGTATTTATGCAACGACGGATAAAGAACGTGGCGCTTTGAAAAAATTGGCTAACGAAGAAGGCTACGAATCCTTCATTATTCCTGATGACGTGGGTGGTCGTTACTCCGTGCTGACAGCAGTAGGCTTGTTGCCGATTGCTACTGCAGGCATTAACATCGAGGAAATGATGCAGGGGGCGGCAGACGCTTCCAAAGAGTACAGCAACCCGAATGTAGCTGAGAACGAAGCTTATCAATATGCAGCCGTTCGTAACGCTTTGTACCGCAAAGGTAAAGCAATTGAAATTCTCGTAAACTATGAGCCGTCTCTTCATTTTGTATCCGAGTGGTGGAAACAGTTGTACGGAGAAAGCGAAGGCAAGGATTACAAAGGCATTTATCCTGCTTCTGTTGATTTCTCGACAGACCTGCATTCCATGGGACAATTCATTCAGGAAGGCAGCCGCAACATTTTCGAAACGGTAATCCAAGTAGAAAATGTACCAAGTCACATCACCATCGAAGCAGATGAGGATGATCTGGACGGGCTGAATTTCCTGGCAGGCAAAACTGTGGATTTTGTAAACAAAAAAGCATTCCAAGGTACATTGCTGGCTCACACAGACGGACAAGTACCGAACTTGATTGTAAATATTCCTGACTTAAGCCCTTACTCTTTCGGCTATCTTGCTTATTTCTTCGAAAAAGCTTGCGGCATCAGCGGCTACCTGTTGGGTGTAAATCCGTTCGATCAACCGGGCGTAGAAGCTTACAAGAAGAACATGTTTGCGCTGCTCGGCAAACCAGGCTTCGAAAAAGAAAAAGCTGAGCTTGAAGCGAGATTGTCTGAATAAGAGTGCTGTAATCTCTGATGCGAAACAGGATTTCGGTCAGAAGTGTTATAGTGTATAGCATCAATTAAAGTACAGGAAAGCAGTTCACCAGCTGCCAGAAGCGGGGGACTGCTTTCTTGTAAAATGAAGTAAGGAAGGTTATACGTGTATGTTGGAACAATACCGAACCGTACGCGGTGCCGGCAACAAGGAAATTGTGATCCGAAAATCCCGTTTTATCGGCCATATTCAGCCTGTTCAAACTGAGGAAGAAGCAGTTGCTTTCATAGAGCGCATCAAAAAAGAGCATTGGAACGCTACCCATAATTGTTCTGCTTACATGATTGGCGAAAGAGACGAAATCCAAAAGCAATCGGATGACGGAGAACCGAGTGGTACGGCTGGAAAGCCTATTTTGGAGGTGATCCGCAACCAGAAGCTAAAAAATGTCGCTATTGTTGTTACCCGTTACTTTGGTGGGATTTTGTTGGGAGCAGGCGGTCTGATTCGCGCGTATTCAGATGGTGCTGTTGCAGCAATCGAGGCAGGAGATGCAATTACACGTGTGCTGCATCGCGAAGTCTTTGTAGAATTGGATTATACCTGGTTGGGCAAAGTGGAAAATGAATTACGCAATCGCAGCATCCGCACTGGAGAAACAATGTTTACGGATAAAGTTACCTTAACCTGTCTGCCGCTGGCTGGTGATGCGGAATCCTTCAGCAACTGGATAACAGACTTGACGCAGGGGCAATCGCTTGTGTCGGAGGGAGAGCAGCTTTACTTTATTGAAGGGGAATAAATAATATGGCTAGAAGAGCAGTAGAACAGGAGTTGTCAAGAGGGCGGATTCTGGAAGCGGCCAGGCACTTGTTTATTACCAAGGGCTACCGTGCGATTTCAATGCGCAGCATTGGCCAGCATCTGGGTTACAGTCATGGTTCGTTATATTATCATTTTAAAGAGAAGGCTGAACTGTTCTATGCCATTGTAATTGAAGATTTTAATACATTGCGTGGGATTCTACTGCAAGCAGCAACAGGTACGCCTGATGATGGCTTGAGCAGGTTGGAGTACTTGATGCTGGAATTTATCCGTTTTGGTTTGGAAAATCCATATCAATACGAAATTATGTTCATGATGCACGATGAAGAACTATTTGCATACTGTCGCACAGAGCAAAACCGTTGTGTGGAACTATTTGCGTCCATGATCCGTCAAGAATTGAGTGGTCAGGGGCATTCGGAGGAATATTGCTCTAGGGTACCGAAAAGTCTGTTTTTATCCATGCATGGCTTTGTATCATTTTATATTCAGGACGGTTTAACATTTGAAGAAATTAGGCCCGCTGCTTTAGCACATGTAAAGCTGCTGTGCAGACACCTATGAGCGTACCTGCATTCACACACTTCAGCCATGAACATGTAGGGCGCTTTTCTGGGTGTATGCACTT
The DNA here is from genome assembly GCF_024213325.1 of Paenibacillus sp. MZ03-122A. Taxonomy (NCBI): domain Bacteria; kingdom Bacillati; phylum Bacillota; class Bacilli; order Caryophanales; family Paenibacillaceae; genus Paenibacillus; species Paenibacillus sp. MZ03-122A. The sequence goes on from NZ_JANAVI010000001.1 coordinate 68,973, forward strand.
CATGACGGTGACTTATCATTACGGTACTTTGCGAAAGCGACTGAGAATTTAACAGACGATGATGCATCCAGTAGGAAAACATCATGGTCTGTTTTTTTACCCGGTCCGTCAGCCTTTCATGATCTTTACATGGTATTGGCGTCTGCGTGGTCCGTCGAATTCACAAAAATAAAGTCCCTGCCATCGTCCGAGCAACAGCTTTCCATCATGGATGATGATCGTTTGTGAGGGGCCTGTCGTAATGGATTTTAGGTGGGAAGCCGTATTTCCCTCCATATGGCGATATTGGGGATGCTCCCACGGATAAACTTCATCTAGTGTTAATATCACATCATGTTTGACGTCTGGGTCTGCATTTTCATTAATGGCGATGCCGGCTGTCGTGTGTGGACAATAAACAAGTGCGGTTCCTTGTTGTACCCCGCTTTTTTCGATCAATGAAGCAACCTCTCGTGTAATATCGCGCATTTCATCTCGCCGTGTAGTGGATAATTCTAAAGTATGCAACAATAACTCCATCTCCTTTCTTCCTAATACTTTACCCTTTTAATTCCTAATATAATATATAGTTGACGAAAATTACTTTCCTTTGATAAAGTATCACATAAGAAAAAACATAGTATATACATTGGAATAATTAAATGATTTCAAATGAGGTACGTGCTTTGCGGAAAGCAAGGCTGCTGCTGTTCCTGAACAGGTCCAGAAGCGGAAAGGAAGTGTACGGATATGCATGTGGAAGTAAGAGGATTAAACAAGCATTTCGGTAATTTTCATGCAGTAAAGGACGTATCTTTTGATATTCAGGCGGGCCATCTTATTGGCTTACTCGGTCCAAGTGGTGGGGGAAAAACCTCCATTCTTCGCATTTTGGCGGGTCTGGAGCAACCGGATGCGGGAGAAATTCATTTTCATGGAAAAAGGGTAAACGAGCTGTCCCCGCAGGAACGTGGAATCGGATTTGTATTTCAAAACTATGCTTTGTTCAAGCACATGAGCGTCTACGACAATATTGCCTTTGGCCTGAAAGTGAAAAAAAGCTCCAAAACCCGCATCAAGGAACGGGTCACAGAGTTGGTCGAACTAACGGGGCTCAAAGGATTTGAGCATCGTTATCCGCATCAGTTGTCAGGTGGACAGCGACAGCGGGTTGCCTTTGCGCGTGCTTTGGCACCAGAGCCTCAATTGCTGCTGTTGGATGAGCCTTTTGCAGCTATTGATGCCAAGATTCGTCAGGAGCTGCGCACCTGGCTGCGAGAGTTGATTGAGCGGGTGGGTATTACTTCAATTTTTGTCACCCATGATCAGGATGAGGCGATTGAAGTAGCGGATGAAATTATGGTGATTAATCAGGGACGACTGGAGCAGAAGGGAACACCTTGGGATATTTATAAAAAACCGGGTACTCCGTTCGTGGCTTCCTTTATTGGGGAATCTACGGTGATTGAACAGGCAGGCAGTCTCCGAGGCTTCGAAGAAGCTGCTGGAGTGGGAACACGTGCCTTGATCCGTCCAGAGTATATTGATGTCGGGCCAAGCGAGGAATTTACGCTTCTGTCGGCGACCGAGGAAGGCACAGTGAAGCATTTGCATTTTCGTGGAAGTGAGTGGATGGTTGAAGTACAGGTCGGGGATCATCGTCTCATGACATACCGCTCGCTGGAGAAGTCTACGCTGGAACCTGGTCAGCAGGTGCGAGTGTTGGTGCATCGAGCCTATCTCTATAATGACCAGTCCAGCTGGATGGTGGAAAACCGCCTGAAGGAAGATCCAATGCCTATTATCATTTGAAAATAAATACGATCACGCATGAGGGGATGTCTGGCCGGATTTCACGGCTTTGGGCATGCTCCTTTTGGCGTTGGACGCTGGAAGGATTTACGCAGATGATTTACGTAGAATCGGTCTGTTCGTTATAATAGTAGTAAAAAGACCCAAGTAGATAGGAGTTAAACCATGAATCGGCTTATTTTTCTTGGCACGGGGGATGCAATGGGGGTTCCGCGTGTATATTGTGATTGTCTCGTATGCACAGAAGCTCGCACGACAGGGGCGAATGTAAGATTGAGATCGTCTGTGCTGATCGAAAGCGAGACGGAGGACTTTATGATTGATTGTGGCCCGGACTGGCGCAGACAGCTAGAATTGCGCGGTCTGCGTTTTATCCCTACGATCCTTGTGACACATGCACATTTTGACCATATTGGAGGATTACCAGAATGGGCAGATGCCTGTCGCTGGACTGGGAACAGAGGTCGCTTGTACGCGCCACAGGAAGTGATCGACACAATCTTGCGTCAATTTTCCTGGCTCTCTGGAAACTTGGATCTTATTCCAGTAGACCAGGGAGCCCAACTTGGCGGATGGAATATCCGGGGATGGCGTGTGAATCACGGGAAGAACGGATATGCCTACGCTTATCGTCTGGAAAAGGACGGTTTCTCGTGGGCTTACTGTTCGGATTCGATTGGATTGAATGAGGCGGAAATTCTGCCCTTGCACAATCTGAATTTGCTCGTCCTGGGAACGAGTTTTTATCATGAGGAGGCCGAGTATGCCACCCGTTCCGTATATGACATGCTGGAGGCTCAGGAGCTTATAGGAAGGCTTAAACCCGAAAGCACAGTGTTTACACATATGTCCCATGATGTAGATGTCACACGCAACTATGGGCTTCTGGAAGGGATTAGCTTGGCACACACCGGCATGAGTTTGCCGTTAGAATAAAGGTGACCTTTACCTTTACATCGTTTGACTGATACGTAGAAGTGTGGAGATTCCTTCTTTGATTTGTAGCTCGTTGGCGTATGAATAGGACAGCCGTACATGCGTTTTACCCTCTGCGCCGATGGGATCAAATACATTGCCGGGGACAAAGGATACAGACTCTTGTAAACTTTTGGCAAGTAATTCATTAGGTTTCAACGTAGAAGGCAGCTGGAGCCACAGGTTGAGTCCCCCTGCCGGGCTGGTCCATGTCCAACCGGAGTCGCGGAGACTGTCTTCCATCGTTTCTTTACGAATCTGGAGCGCGATACATAGCTTTTTAATATGCTGCTGCATACGTGGAGATTGAAAGTATTCTAAAAACAGCTTTTGATTCAGCAGTGGCGATCCATTGTCCACTAACGCTTTGACGTTCAGCAGGCTGTTCATGAGCTGTGGTCGGCAGGTCACGGCTGCGATTCGTAGACCGGGTGCGACATATTTACTGTAACTTCGAATGTAGACGACGCTTCCCGAAACATCATAGGCGAAAATTGGAGAAGGGGGCTTTTGCCCAAAGCTAATGTCATAGGTGCTGTCATCCTCAACAATGAGGCAGCCATAGCGCTCGGCTAGTTCAGGCAGTCGTTTGCGCTGCTCATCGGGGACCGTAAAGCCCGTCGGGTTGTGGAATGTTGGATTCATATAAAAGAGGCGTGGTTTTTCCATTTTCATGCACCACTCAATCTGGTCCAGATCATAACCTTCTGGTCGAATATCAGTCATAGTCAGACGTGCGCCGAGTCTACGGAATATTTCCATTGCGGGGCCATAGGCAGGGCGTTCGATCAATACACGGTCTCCTGTACGGAGCAGAGATCGGCCAATTAAATCAATGGCTTGCTGTGCTCCGGAGGTAATCAGCACTTCATCCGGTGATAAAGCAAAATGCTTATCCACGCTAAAATGCTGCGCCATGGCCTCCCGAAGCTCGGCATCACCCTGCACAGCGGAATAGGTGGCTGCTACTTTCGGATGCTTTTCAAATACCTGTATCATTAGCTCTTTCCAAAATCTATTGGGCAGGAGAGAGGGGTCAATCAGCGCTTTGGAAAACTGGAAATTCGTATTTACGGATTGAACGCGGCTAAGTCCATCCATTCCTCTCCAGGCTGAAACTGACGGATCATCTGCCGCATGGGCAGATTCGGAGTGAAACGTGAGGTCAATGGACGAATGTCCCGAGTAGCCAGCATATTTTGCATGCCCAGTCGCTTGGGAAGCATGAACGTAATATCCTGATTTGTCCTTTACATAGACCAGTCCCCGTTGCTTCATCTCCTGATATGCCCGGAAAACAGTTAGCCGATGTACACCCAGCTCCTGAGCCAAGCTTCGTACGGACGGCAGCTTCATGTCTGTTTGCCAATCCCCGCGATCAATCCGCACAGTTACATAATGGATAACCTGCTCATACAGCTTTAAGGCATGATCGGCTGCAAAGAGTAGTTCGCTGTTGTTCTTACCCATGCTATCCACGCTCCTTTCTGTGTATTGTACTATATAGCACTTCAAAAACGTATACAACTGTTCTGTAGTTATACATCTGTTCTGTTCGTCTCCCTGTATGCTTAAAAGCAACTGAAGGGAGAGGGACGTATCATGATAGGTATCGCGTTTACAGTAATGTGTCTTATTTTTGGCACAACGTTTTTGGCCATAAAAGTGGGAGTGGAAGCCGGACTTCCGCCATTCCTATCGGCAGGTGTACGTTTTTTCGCGGCAGGGGCGATATTGTTCATTGCTATGAAGCTGACCGGAAAAGTACGATGGTCGTTATTATGGCGTAAGGAAATGTTGCTGATTGGAGCAGGAACGACCTTCGGTACATTTTCAGCCTTGTATTGGGCAGAGCAATATGTCAGCTCCGGGATCGGAGCTATTTTGTCAGCTACCGGGCCGATGATGATCGTCATTTTACAATCTGTACTGCTACGGCAAAAAACGTCACGGATTACGGTCGTTGGCTGCATGATCAGCTTTCTTGGTGTGGTGCTGGTTGTGCTGCCCGGATTGGCGGTTCAGATCAGTGGTCTGTGGCTGGCGGGATGCCTTATCATTTTGCTGGGGGAGCTGTGTTATTCCGGGGGAGCTCTGTATTCCAAGCGAGTGATGGATGTATTTCGTGAAACGAACCCGATTGCCCTGAATGCGGCGCAAATGATCCATGGGGGATGGATGCTGCTGTTACTGTCTGCGATCACGGAACCGTGGAGTTCTGAGGGGTGGCAGTACCTTCCTGCCATGGGGTCTTTACTTTATCTGATCCTGTTTGGTTCGATGATTGCACATACACTATTCTACTGGCTCATGGAGCGTACAAATCCCCTGTTTCCGACGATGTGGCTGTATATATCACCGCCGATTGCGGTGGGCTTGGGAGCGTTGTTGTATGGAGAGCATGTAAGCTGGTGGATGCTGGCTGGGGTGCTGCTCATTGTGACCGGATTAATCCTTATGAACAATGGAATTATCCGTCTGGTGAACAGGCGTAAGGTACGTTCTGCTGCCTGATATTTTAAAGGGGGCAGGTTATTATATGATCTGACAGAAAAGGCCTCCAAACTGTCATATGTTACTGAACATGCGACGTTTGGAGGCTTTGTTGTTGTACTACTTCATTTAAGTATTATAGGAACAGTTACTTTTTACTTTATTCAACGTTGAGTACGAATTTGTCGATGGCGTGCTTAACACCGTCTTCGTTGTTGCTGCGAGTGATGTAATCAGCCAGCTTTTTCAAATCGGGAATGGCATTCTCCATCGCTATGCCGAGACCAGCGCATTCAAGCATCTCGTGGTCGTTCCAAGAGTCACCGATAGCAATTGTTTCCGACAGTTCACAGCCAAAATGATTTGCAAGGAAGGTAAGCGCATGGCCCTTAGTGCCTTCATGATGCATAATTTCCAGAAAATGAGGCTTGGATTTTGTAATGTGAACTTCATTGCCAAGCAGTTCGCGAAGTTCAGGAATTAATTCATCCAACACTTCAGGCTCGTCGATAATCAGCAATTTAGGAGCCGGCTGCTCTATAACTTTACTGAATACAGGCTCTACAAAATATTCCGTGTTGTTCAGCTCCGTGTAATCTTTGATTTTCTGATTATCTTCACGTGTGTACAATTTGTCATCAATATACGTTTGCAGATGCAGATTGCGTTCCACGCAGAATTCAAACAGACGACGTGCAGCCACGAGTGGAACATAACGCTCATACAGCACGTTTTCGTCCAGCAGGTTTTTAACCAAAGCTCCTTGGTACGTAATGATCGGCACGTTCAAACCCGTCTGGCGAGCAATTTTGTGTGCAGAGGCATAAGCTCGTCCAGTAGCGAGGGTAACCACCACACCTTTTGCTACAGCAGCTTCTAATGCCTGTTGTGTCGCTGGTGTGACTTCTTTCTGGTCGTTAATGAGTGTATCATCAATATCAATGGCAATTAATTTATACATATCGGTATTCTCTCCTTTATCTCTATCATGGGGCAATGCTAAAATTGTATCTTATAATATTCAAAATGACAATATCGCAATGAAAAGGGGACAGCTCCTATAAGAGCCTGTCCCCTTATAACCACTGAAGTATTGGCTTGAAACGATGGGAAAAAGTAACGGTTAGTCTTCCAAAAAAACAAGTCCAACAAAATCGTCCAACTCAATATTACCAAAATAGTGCTTCAAATCGAGAGAGGATAAGGCTTGACGTACCTCACCTTCATCATAGCGCTTGCCGCGCAGGATATTTTCAATATCAGCAACGTCACCCACACCGAAGAAATCCCCATAGATTTTAATATCACGGATGTAGCCTTCCTTAAGATCCATGCGGATATCAATAATACCGACCGGAAATTTACGTGTGTGCTTGATATTGCTCTCGGGGGATAGACCGTAGTTCCAATCCCACGATTGGTAGCGTTCTTTGGATATATCATGGATTTTGGCCCAATCGGTATCGGTGAGCTTATATTGAGGTACTTGATCCAATTCTGATCCGAATATGAAACGCAGTAGTTCCTCGCGAAATTGCTCTATGGTCATCTCACGGTCCATTAGTTCGCTGATGTTAGCTACGCGACTGCGGACAGATTTAGTGCTTTTGGATTTGAATTTTTCGGGATTGGCATGCAACGATGCAGCCACATTGTCCAGATTCAGGTTAAACATCAATGTACCGTGGCTGAACATACGTCCGCGTGTGGCAAATTGAGCGTTTCCTGAAATTTTACGTTCTCCGACCTGTAGATCGTTGCGGCCTGTCATTTCAGCTTCTACTCCCATTTGGCGGAGGGCATCAATCACAGGTTGCGTAAATTTGAGGAAATTATGAAAGGACTCCCCGTTATCCTTGGTAATAAAGCTGAAATTTAAATTACCGAGATCATGATATACAGCCCCACCGCCGGACAGGCGACGAACGACTTGAATATTGTTGTCCCTAACAAACTCGGCGTTGATTTCTTCAATAGTGTTTTGATGCTTGCCTATAATAATAGAAGGCTGATTAATGTAAAACAGCAAATAGCTGTCGTCCAGCGGTAGATGCTTGAGCGCGTATTCCTCAATAGCAAGATTAATGGCTGGATCGTGTATCCCCTGGTTGTCGATGAACAGCATGTCCATTCCTCCGTATATAAACTGTGTAATTTATGTGTGCCTCCTTCTATTGTAACCCAAGTGAGCCATGTACAAAAGCTCATTTGCATTGACGGGACGCAAAAAGCAGCCTCATAATGGAGCTAAATGATTGGAAACGGGCGGAAAGGATGAGAGGCAATGATAGAGGTTTACGGTCATGGTGGAGACAGGGAAACAGCTGCCGCGACTTTTGGCGGAGCTGCTGCGGATTTTGTAGATTTTAGTGCAAATATTAATCCGCTTGGTCCACCGCCAGAGGTGCTTGAGGCGCTGCAACACTCATTTGACACTGTGATTCGCTATCCAGACCCTGGGCATCGGAATTTTAAAAATATGCTCGCACGGCGACTGCATGTTCCACCGGAGTCGCTAAGTATCGGAAACGGAGCGGCTGAAAGCATGGCGCTCCTACTATTGGGACTAGCTCCTAAGCGTGTGGGTACAGTGGAGCCGTGTTTTTCGGAATATGCCGAGCTGGCTGGCAAATTCGGAGCCGAGGTCAAACGGGTGTATGGGAAGGCCTCGCTTCAATGGAAGGCGGACGTGGAGGACATCCTTCAGCTCATGGAGCAGGTAGATGTTTTGTTCCTCGGACAGCCGAATAATCCAAATGGCGTGCAATATAGTGAGCAGGAGCTGTGCGAGCTGGCAGAGGCGGCTGGCACAACGGGTACCGTGCTGGTGGTGGATGAAGCATTCATTGATTTTATTCCGCTGGAACGGCGAATCTCACTGCTGCCTGTGCTGGATCGCTATCCTCATGTGATTTTGATCCGGTCAATGACCAAATTTTATGCCATTCCTGGCTTGCGATTGGGATATGCGATTGCTCATCCGGACTATATCCGGCGAATGACGGCCAAACAGGTGACCTGGAGTGTGAATGGATTGGCATTGCTGGCTGGGGAGGCGTGTTTGAGAAGTGGGCAAGCATATGAGCGCCAAACACAGGAGCTGATTGCTGCGGAGCGCAACCGCCTGTTGACCGCCTTGGCGGAATGGGGCTGCGGTGTCGTTCCCGGCGAAGCCAATTACGTGCTGGCAAGGGCGCCGGGTACGTGGAGCGCATCGGCTATTCAGCAGGCGCTTGGACAACGCGGAATTCTTATACGTAGCTGTGCTATGTATCCGGGACTGACGACGAGCCATTTTCGGATTGCGGTCAAGGATGCAGAAGCCAACGACAGGCTGCTGTCTGTATTGGGTGAAGTGCTGGAGGAGGAACAGCGGCGTGACAGTTAGCTTGATTATCCTGGCAGCCTACCTTTTGGACAGGCTGATCGGTGACCCGAGGTGGTTGCCGCATCCAGTCATCGGTATGGGACATGCCATTTCAGCATTGGAAAAAGCGATTCGTCGCCAGGTCCGCAGTGATCGGGGGCTAAAACGTGCGGGTATACTGCTTCCGCTCATTGTGGCGGGAGGCTCCTTTGCGCTCGCCTGGGCGCTGTTGCACTTGCTTGCCTGGATTCATCCGTGGTTGTCTGTCGGCGCAGAAATGGTGCTGATTGCGACCACGATTGCTTCCAAAGGACTAAAGGATGCAGGAATGGCAGTATATCGAGCGTTGCAGGCGGATGATCTGGCAGCGGCACGGCGGGAGCTGGGCATGATTGTCGGGCGGGATACGCAACAGCTTGATGAGCCTGAGATTGTACGTGGTACGGTTGAAACGGTCGCTGAAAATATCGTGGACGCGATTATTTCCCCGCTTTTTTATGCCCTGATCGGAGGAGCACCCTTGGCGCTGGCCTATCGTGCTGTGAATACGCTCGATTCCATGGTTGGCTATAAAAATGAAAAGTATCTGCATTTAGGCTGGGCTTCAGCACGTCTGGATGATGTGGCTAACTACATTCCGGCACGCCTGACAGCGGCAATGCTTGTGGTAGCGGCGTGGATATACAAGCGAGATGCTGCTAGAAGCTGGCGCACAGTCAAGCGAGACGCTCGTCTGCACCCAAGCCCGAACAGTGGCTTCCCGGAATCAGCTGTTGCTGGAGCACTGGGGATTCGTCTTGGAGGCTATAATGTGTATCATGGCGTACGCTCTTTTCGTGCATACATGGGCGATTGGATACGACCGCTAGAGTCGAAAGATATACGGCATACAATCCAGCTGATGTTCGCCGTGTCCAGTATGTTCGTAGGATTGTGTTTGTTAGGAGCCGCAGGTTGTTTTGCCTTGGGATGGGTGCGGTGAGGGTGAGGCGTGACACACTGAATAATGATCGAGCAGGAAGTGACATGATCTTGAAACAAGATATAGCAGCAAAAAGGACGGTAGAAGACGTACAAAGTCCGAACTCACAGGAGGATAAGGTGCCGTATGATGCTAAAGAAGATCTGCATTGGGACATGGAGCTCGTGTTAGTTCGTCACGGCACAACCTTATGGAATAAGGAACGTCGATATATGGGACACTCCGACTTAGGTTTGCTACCAGGAGCAGAACAAGAATTAAAGCCTTTGCAAGAAGAATTGCAGGGGCAGTCCTTTGCTCGAATCTATTGCAGCGATTTAATGCGATGTTGCCAGACCTTGCAGATCATTGTGCCGGAGTCAGAATTGACGTCTGGAGGTTCCCTATCCACTATGTCTCCTATGATGGAACCACGTCTGCGAGAGCTTCATTTTGGCGAGTGGGATGGAAAAACGTATGACATGCTCAAGGATGTGTCGTTGTATCGCGCTTGGATTGATGAGCCGCAACGGATAACCCCTCCTGGAGGAGAGTCTTGGACAGATTTTGTGAATCGTTTGCGGAAATTTCTTGACTCTCTGTATGAATGGCGTGTTGCTATGGAAGTTCGACCCATGGATTTGACTGCTGGGCCGCTCTCTGTTTTGGTCGTTACGCATGGTGGCGTAATTCGTCAGTTAGCTTGTATGCTGATACCGGGCCATGATTTTTGGAGTCTGAATCCGAAGCCGGGAGAAGCATTTAGGATTCAATTGAGGCTGGCAGGACCGCACAATTACATAGCGGAAATGCTCCCTCGTTAGGTTAGGCACCAGTGGATAAAGAGGCTGTTTGGGTTGTAAGCCGCCTCATTTTAACCTATAATCATCAAGTAAAAGAACGGCTTGACTACCACTACATCAAATATCCAGCAGACGAGGTCGGCGCAGTGTGATGAAACTATGGTTTCCCTTGCCTGCGCTGTTAAAAGGGAAGTCGGTGTAAGTCCGGCGCGGTCCCGCCACTGTAAATGGAAACATGCCCGTTAGTCCTGCTTTATGTGCTACTAAGCATATGAAGGAATTTCAGGACATGCATCTTACCATAAGTCAGGATACCTGCCCGTCCGCCTGTCACCATAATCCTTCGAGGAAAGGATGACGTGTTCGCAGTGACTGTCCGTGCGGAAAGAAGCTGCCGCCTGCGCACGATCTGCGCTAACGTGACCCCTGTGTCCTGATATAAGGATGCGGGGGTTTTTTGATAGGAAAAGAAGGCTGGATTTAGAAGATATCTGATGATGCTCAAGTAACGCTCTTAACGATTTTTTTATGAAGGGGTGCAAATCATGGCAGGAAAAAAAATAAAGGTTTGGACAACAGGTTTATTGGTTCTGATTTTGGCAGTTGTGCTGAGTGCATGTGGCGCTAATGGGAAAAATGCTGAAAATAAAGAGAATCAGACTTCTGCACAGCAGCCGGGAAAGACCGTAACCGCACAAGAGCCTCCGGGCAAAACAGTTTACCCACTAACAGTTAAGGATGCAACAGGACAGGAATTTACATTCAAAAAAGCGCCGGATAAAATCGTTTCCGTCTCCCCGGCAGAAACCGAGGCGCTGTTCGCCATCGGACTGGATAAGGAAATAGTTGGCGTCTCCGACTACTCTGATTACCCGGAAGCAGCTACGAAAAAGCCTAAAGTAGGCGGTATTATGAAACCGAACGAAGAGGCGATCATTGCTGCTAACCCGGAAGTCGTTTTTGCAGGGATATCACTTAGTGAACAGGCTACGACCAAGCTGCGCGACATGGGAATTATGATTTTTAAAACGGAACCGAAGACAGTTGAAGATGTCATAGCTAACATCGAATTGTATGGAAAAATCACCGATCATCAGAAAGATGCGAGAGCGGTGACTGACAAGATGAGAGCAGATGTAGCGGAAGTGAAAGAAGGAGTTAAAAATATCGGTAAAGGGCAGAAGCTGCGGGTATACGTCGAGTTTTCACCAGGCTGGACAGTTGGTAAAGGTGAGTTTATGGACGAGCTGATTACTTTGGCGGGCGGCGAAAATGTAGGTGCCACGCAGAAGGGGTGGTACCAAATTAGTGAGGAAAATATTATTGCTGCGAACCCTGACGTGATTTTGTACAGCAAAAGTGTCAAGGACGACAAAACTGGCCAAACGCTCGGCGAAATCATTAAAGCTCGCAGTGGATGGGATCAAATATCGGCTGTTCGCCACAACCGGGTGTTTGCCGTGGATGATAATTTGATCAGTCGTCCGGGTCCACGCGTAACGGAAGGTCTCAAGGAAGTGGCCAAGGGCGTGTATCCTGAAATTTTCAAATGAACCGTAAACTGATCGGCTTTGGAGGGACAGGTCTTGTCTTGCTGTTGCTGACGCTGCTGCTCTGTCTTGGCATCGGCTCGGCCAAGCTTCCGGTCAGCCAGATCACGGGCATTCTGGTTAACCACCTTCCGTGGTTAGGCGATACATTTACACCGGATTGGAATACATCCTCAGAGCAGATTATTTTGAAGGTCAGATTGCCACGAGTGTTACTAGGAATGTTGGTAGGAGCAGCGCTGGCGCTGGCGGGAGCCGGATTTCAGGGTGTGCTGCGTAATCCTTTGGCTGATCCGTATACACTGGGGGTATCCTCGGGGGCTTCGGTAGGAGCGGCAGTACTGATCTATTGGGGCCTTCAATTTTCATTTGTTGGCATATGGACGCTGCCGCTAGTGGCATTTACGACCGGAATGCTGACGCTGTGGATGGTGCTGACGTTGGCACGGGAAGGTGGAAAAATTCCGACACAAAGTCTCATTTTGTCGGGTGTAGTGATGCAATCCTTTCTAGGAGCAGTTGTTTCCTTTCTGACAGCCATGTCGAAGGAGACGGTCAATGAAATATTGTACTGGACGATGGGAAGTCTTAGCCTGCGCGGTTGGTCATATACAGGAATCCTTTTACCTTATGTGGTCATAGGACTGGTATTTCTATGGAACCGGGCACGTGTACTGAATATTTTGGCTTTGGGTGAACGGCAGGCGGCTCACATGGGAGTTCATGTAGATGCGACGAAGCTATCTGTTCTGATCATTTCCACGCTGCTGACAGCTGCCGCTGTCTCGGTATGTGGAGTGATTGGCTTTGTGGGACTTGTTGTACCGCATATCATTCGTCTGGTGACAGGTCCTGATTACCGGATGATTGTTCCATTATCTGCGCTCGGTGGAGCCATTTTTATGGCTTGGGCAGATACGGCGGCTCGCACGTTGTTAGCCCCCACGGAAATTCCTCTGGGCGTGATGACGGCCTTTGTTGGGGCACCGTTCTTCGCATATCTCCTGTACCGGAACAAGAAGCTGCGCAGGGGGGAACTGCTGTGACAGAACAAAGTGAATCACAGAAGGTGCGGGATCGGGCATTAGAGGTAGCGGGTCTGACACGTGCCTATGGAGAGTTCCATGCGTTAAAGAATATAAGCTGGAGCGTCGACGAAGGAACTTGGTGGGGGATTATTGGTCCGAACGGCAGTGGAAAATCGACCTTGCTGCATCTGCTTTCGGGTGTAGATCAGCCAACTTCGGGAAACGTTCATATCTATGGCAAAAAGGTCGGTAGCTACAGCAGAAAAGAGCTTTCCCGACTCATAGCCGTACTCCAACAGGAAGGGCTTCCTCCAGTGGGATACACTGTCAGGGAAGTCGTAGAAATGGGACGTTTTCCTCATCAGGACTGGTTAGGCAGGGAAAAGGGTGTTGATGTGGAGGCGATCACGGATCGCGTGCTGGAGCGATTGGGTCTTGCCACGTTGGCGGACAGAGCATTGGACCGCTTGAGTGGGGGACAGCGACAGCGTGTAGCTTTGGCAAAAGTAATGGTGCAGGAGCCACGAATATTGCTGCTGGACGAGCCTACGACCTATCTGGACTTGCGCTATCAGCTTGAATTTATGGAACTGCTGGCAGATTGGCGCCAAGAAACGGGTGTGACGATCATTGCGGTCTTGCATGATCTTAACTTGACAGCCCAATTTTGCGAAGATTTGCTTGTACTCAAGGATGGAATGGTTGAAGGATTGGGAGCTTCATCGAAGTTATTAACCGAGGATCGGATTCGACGAGTATACGGTGTTGAGCCTGTGATGCTTCCGCATCCAGATAGCGGTGTGCCGCAGCTCTTGCTGCGCAGAAGTGCTTCGGATACAGCAGATTAAATAAACGATGAAACACACTTAAAAAGAGCAGGGAGTGGAAGGTATGAACAACAAGCTGCGTCAGCTGATCGATAGCATTGCCCAGCCGGATGGGGTGGCGGCCTCGGCAGCTTCAGCCCATTTGGACCAATTAACAAAGCCACCGGGAAGTCTTGGAAAGTTGGAAAGTGTGGCCATCAAGCTAGCAGGAATTACAGGAGTGGACAAGCCTGAATTTGATCGTAAAACGGTTATGGTCATGGCTGCGGATCACGGGGTGTGTGAAGAGGGAGTCAGTGCCTTTCCGGCTGAGGTTACACAGCAAATGCTGTATAACATGCTGTCAGGTGGCGCGGCAATTAATGTGCTGGCACGCCATGCGGGCGCAGATGTCAAGGTGGTAGATGTTGGCGTGAATGCGGATGTCGCTCACGCGAATCTGGTGGACCGTAAGGTACGCATGGGTACTTCGAATATAGCTAAAGGGCCAGCGATGCTACGTACGGAAGCGGAGCAGGCGGTTTTGGCCGGAGCTGAAGCCGTAGCAGAAGCGGTCAAAGGTGGCACACGGCTATTCGTTACCGGAGAACTGGGCATCGGGAATACGACAGCCAGCGCTGCGGTCGTATGTGCTCTTACCGGGCTAGAGCCGGAAGTTATCGTAGGCCGGGGAACGGGTGTAGATATGGCTGGGCTTACCCGTAAAATATCGGTTGTCTGCCGCGCATTGGACGTGAACCAGCCAGATGCAAATGATGCGCTCGATGTGCTCACTAAGGTCGGCGGTCTGGAGATTGCCGCCTTGGCAGGAGTCATCCTCGGCGCAGCCGCACATCGCTGTCCAGTCGTGTTGGACGGCTTTATTTCAGGCGCAGCCGCCCTTGCAGCGCGTGCACTTGCGCCTGCTAGCGCTGCGTACATGCTCGCTTCGCACGCCTCGGACGAGCGCGGGCACGCGGCGGTGCTCCGCCAGCTCAAGTTGGAGCCCATGCTTTATTTGGACATGCGGCTCGGGGAGGGCACAGGCGGTGCGCTTAGCTTGCACCTGATTGATGCGGCGTGCCGCATCATGCGCGAAATGGCGACCTTTGCCGATGCAGGCGTATCGGACGGTCAGGGGGCCGCGCAGCGATGAAAGCGCTCGTGACCGGCGGGGCACGCAGCGGGAAAAGCGGCTTTGCCGAGCGATTATGCATGTCGCGCGCTTCGCGCGCCTGCTACATTGCAACGGCGCAAGCCTATGACATGGAGATGAAGGAGCGCATCGCCCTTCATCGGGTCCAGCGCGAGTCTGCCGGGTACGACTGGCAGACGCTGGAGGAAGCGCAGGCGCTGCCGGAGCTGCTGCAGCGGCTTGGTGGCGATCAAGCGTCGCAGCCCGCGCCTATGTTGCTAGTCGACTGCCTGACCCTGTGGCTGTCGAACGTACTGCTGGCCGCAGGCGAGGACGGCGAAGCTGCGTCCAGAGCTGCCATTAATGAACTGGCGGCAGCTGTGGAGCAGTATCCAGGGCAGCTCGTCATCGTAACCAACGAGGTTGGTGACGGTATTGTGCCCGAATATCCGCTGGGTCGGCTGTATCGGGATTTGAGTGGGTTTATGAATCAGCGGATTGCCCGTCTTTGTGATGAAGTATTTTTGGTGACGGGTGGCATTCCCGTAGAACTCAAACAGTTGGAATATAAGCTATGAGCCGCGAACGTCAGGCTGTTGCTGCGGCTTTTCAATTTTTAACGCGTCTTCCGGTGAAGGCGGAAATAGATTTTTCCCCGGATTTGCTTAAACGCAGTGCAAGTTATTATCCGCTGGTGGGAGTGGTTATTGGCATCATTGTCTGGGGCTTTGCGGCGCTTACTTCTATGGTATTGCCGCCGTTGCCGTGTGCGATTCTTACGCTTGTTGTCTGGGTTTGGTTGACGGGCGGATTGCATTTGGACGGGTGGATGGATGCGGCCGATGCCTTGTTCAGCTACCGATCTCGTGAGCGGATGCTGGAGATTATGAAAGATAGCCGTGTAGGGGCTATGGGCGTTATTGCTTGTGTGCTGCTACTCATGCTCAAGGCTTCTTTGCTGTATACGGTGCTGGTTGAACGGAATGTGTCTGGCTTGCTGCTGCTTCCGATGGTTTGGAGCCGCTGGTTTATGGTACATGCAATGAAACGCTGGCCTAAAGCCCGTAATGATGATGGGCTGGCTGCGCGTTTTGCTGATATGAGTGGTGGCCGCGTAGGGTTGGCCGTATTCTGGGCAGTATTAGTGACCCTAAGTGCTGCCGTAGGACAATATCTTCTGGCAGATTTGGCTACAGCAACAAGGGGGACTGGGAATCTGTCGTTGGCAGGATCCTACTTACAGACGTTCCTTTCATATTCTGAGAGCCTTCCAATCTCGCTAGGTTTTGTGTTTCTTCCGGTCTTGGCTTACGGTGTTGGAACCTTCACGGCAAACCGTATTAACCGCCGCTTGGGTGGACTTACAGGAGATATATACGGAACTTTAAACGAATTGCTGGAGACTGTTTTATTGTTGTTTATTGTCATTTTGTACGGGTTGTGACCAGATTTGAAATGAATTCGTTAAAGGGGAAGAGGCAATTGTCAACTTTCGAACCGTCCTACACAAACCCGGCAGCCGTATTGATGCTTCAAGGAACAGCGTCGGATGTGGGCAAAAGCGTGGTGACGACTGCGCTTTGCCGTATTTTTACGCAGGACGGATATCGTCCCGCACCGTTTAAGTCGCAAAATATGGCGTTAAACTCTTATGTTACCGAGGACGGCAAGGAAATTGGACGCGCTCAGGGGGTGCAGGCTGAGGCCTGCGGTATTGAGGCCACAACTGACATGAATCCGATTCTGATTAAGCCGGTCAAAGATATGCACTCACAAATTGTTGTACACGGTGTACCTTATGCCTATATGAGCGCCTCCGATTACCGGAAGGATTTTTTGCCAAAAGCCAAACAGACCGTTATGGATGCTCTGAGTCGGTTGCGTGATACCTATGATATTGTCCTTATGGAAGGGGCAGGCAGCCCGGCAGAGATTAATTTGAAGGACCGCGATATCGTAAATATGAATCTGGCAGGTTGGGCGGATGCTCCAGTGTTGCTTATTTCAGATATCGACCGGGGTGGTGTTTTTGCCTCTCTCGTAGGAACTATCGAATTACTGGAACCCCATGAAGTACAGCGTATCCGCGGATTTATCATTAACAAATTCAGAGGCGATCTGTCTCTGCTTCAACCAGGATTAGACTGGCTGGAAGAACGGACAGGCATTCCTGTACTCGGTGTATTGCCCTATCTGCCAGACATTCGTATTGAAGCTGAGGATTCGGTAGTACTGGATAAGAAGCCCAAACAATCTGCAAAGGATAAAGAACTGGATATTGCGGTGATACGATATCCGCGGATTTCCAATTTTACAGACACGGATGCTCTGGCCGCAGAACCGGATGTGAGTGTTCGTTATGTCACAGAAGCCGGACAGTTGGGCGTACCGGACGCCATTATCTTACCGGGGACCAAAGACACCATTGGAGACCTGCTGGAATTGCGTGAGAGAGGTCTGGAGAAAGACATTCGGCAGGCTATGAATACCGGACGCACGCAGCTCGTTGGCATTTGTGGAGGTTATCAGATGCTGGGTACCGCACTATTTGATCCCGAAGCCGTCGAATCTGGGTTGCCGCAGCAGGCAGAAGGGTTAGGTTGGCTTGCTCTATCCACGACCTTTTTAAAGGAAAAGCAAACCGTACGCGTACAGGGAACCCTGTCTAATCATTGCCCGCTTTTGCTTAGCACTGCGACTGATTCAGGTTCTGCCTGCAAGCCAAGCATTGAAGGTTATGAAATACATATGGGCGTTACGGAGTATGTTACGGAACCATGCGCACCTACAGATAGAACTTTAAACCTAAGCGAAATGAAAAGGTTATTCTATATCCGGCGTGGCGAAGGAACAGCTTTTGAGGAAGGCTGGGGTACAACAGACGGTAAAGTATGGGGAACCTATTTGCACGGTGTGTTTGATAATGACCGTTTTCGCCGGTGCTGGCTGGATGGATTGCGACAAGCCAAGGGTTTGGCACCTTTAGAAAGCACTTTTACTGTACGTGAAGCCAAGGAACGAGAGTTTGACCGTGTCGCAGAGGTGGTCCGGGCTCATTTAGATATGGAGCAAATTTATCGTATTATGGGAATGGATTCATAAACTTCATGGATGATTATTAAAATCGCTTTTAAAAAATAAAGAGGTATCTCTACAGCCATTTTCAAGACTGTGAGATACCTCTTTGTATTGTATCGGCTTACGTAATTTTAAATTTTTGGACAGCCTTTTGTAGTTCGGTTGCTTGTTTGCTTAATTGGCGAACAACCTCGCTGTGGCTTTCCATTTCATTCAGTTGCTCATCGGCATTTAAACCGATTTCTTGAATCATATGCTGTGCATTGGCTGCGATGAGTGCTGTCTCTTCCACGGAAGCAGATACTTCCTCCGAGCTGGCAGATACCTGCTCTGTTGCTGCAGATACCGTTTGAATCGTAGCATTGATCTTTTGCATAAGCTCACTTAGCTGGTTAAAGGCTGAGCTCGCTTGTTGAACCATTTCCGTTCCCGAATGAATTTCACGGCTCACCTGGGTCACAGAGTCCACAGATTGTTGCGATACTTCTTGAATGGTAACCAAATAGTCGGAAATTTCTTGTGTGGCTTCTTTAGATTGCTCGGCAAGCTTACGTACTTCTCCGGCTACTACGGCAAAGCCCCGTCCATGTTCGCCCGCACGGGCAGCTTCAATGGAGGCATTCAGGGACAACATTTGAATTTGCTTCGTAATATCGAAAATAGCCGAAACGATACTGCCAATGGCTTCTGAGCGCTCATTCATACTATGGATGTATCGAAGCGATTCATCGGCAGCATGTCCTACCTGTGACATTTGAGCTACAGCCTTTTGAGCGAGCGTATTACCGTTAACCGTTTCTTTTGTCGCTTCACTGATTTGATCGGATACATCATTGGCAGAGGAGGCGATGTGCTGAACACCTTGAGCGATTTCCTCCATAGCCTGTGCATTTTCAGCAGCAGCTGTAGCTATGCTGGTACTGCCCTTTGCTACTTCCTCTGCGGCAACTGTAGAGTCCTGCACTTTTACACTGATAGCCTCAGTCCGACGAAGTAGCTCGTCCGATCCTTCAACAACCGCACCGGATGTAGAAAGTACATGGCCGATCATTTCTTTCAAGTTATGAGACATGGATTGGAAGCTGCGGGCAAGTTGGGCAATTTCATTAACTCCATGAACCTTCGCTTCTTGTGAAAGATCACCTTGAGCAATTTTTTCGCTATGACGAACCAATTCAGCAATGGGTTCTACAACTTTACGTATCACGAGGGTAGAAATAATTCCGCCCAGCAGGAGCGTTGCCACTGTAATACCTATGCAAATCCATAGAATTTGTTGGGATTTTTCCTGTACAAATCCGACGTCTTCGTTCACACCCAGAACTAGATTACTACCTGATATAGCAAAGAAGGCGGTTTTGTGTACTCCGTATGAATCGCTGTAAATTTCACTGATATTCATCTCGCCTTGTTTTGCTTTTTTAATATCCTCAACAGGAATGAGTGCATCCTTGACCTTGTATACTGATTTTACATTCCGTGCGACGACTTCGGCTTTATCATCCTTCACTACCGTGATATATGCCGATTCTAATTTGAGGGTATCGACCTTGTCCTGAAGATAGGATTCCATCTGTATAGCGGAGCCGGAATCAGAACCGCTTCCTTGCCCAGCCTGAACAGCTAAGGAAATATTGAGATCCTGATACACATTTTTAGCTCCAGTTTCTAGCAATTGGTCTACCTGAGGCATGACACTGTTATTAATGATACTCATGGATATTGCATAGAAACTGATGCTGAACAAAAGGGACGCAAAGAGCTGAATCAGCAAAAACATAATTCGTAATTTCGCGCCAATGGAACGATTAAAACGCTTCATGAAAAATCTCCTCTCACATGATGGTAATAAAATCAGACGAATTCCCTGCTTGAAGTAGGCCGCTTGTCCAATAGATACTTGACACGCCATGATCTACTTGTGTTCCTTTCCTTGCTTGAAGAAAAGACTGAAAATGTTCGGATTCTATGTATATTTCAGCTGAATTCAAGGGACAAGAATATGAAAGGGAAGTAATCCATGATTTACTAAAAAGTAGGTTAGACCTATTTTACATAATTAACAGACGGTTGAATAGTCATATTTGCCCAAAAACAAACAAAAAATATATAACTATGGTCTTAGGTGTTTAGATGTAAGTTAGATGTAAATTATCAGGTGCATAAAAACGAATAGATTACTCCTTCTTTAAAACTATTGTAAAAAAGAAGTAATATAAGTAGCATAAGGAATACGGCTTTTTTACAATATTCTTCTAAGCTTGGTTTGTAAGTTCGAAAGTGGTCTTCAATATACATATAAAAGGGGAAACGGTTGTTATGAATCGGGATTTACTTTCCAAAGAAGTGATTTCGCAGGTCAGAGGAGAAGATACACAGGAGCTGACTTCCGGCAGTTATAGAGCTGCCACAGGGAGAAATCCGATAAGTCGACTATTAGATTATGTATCAGGCGTATTTACTCCGATCTTGCCGGCAATGATTGGTGCGGGAATGGTTAAGGTAATTATATTAGTTTTAATATCCTTCGGTTTATTGTTGTTTGATCCGCAGGTATATACTATTTTAACGGCTATCAGCGATGGGATATTTTATTTTTTACCTATTTTCGTTGCGGCAAGTGCGGCAAGAAGGCTGCGCAGCAATGTGTTTGTTGCGGCAGCCATCGCAGCATCCGTATTCCATCCCCAATTAACAAGTTTACTCCAGTCTGGTGAGGAGGTACGTTTTGCCGGTCTGCCAGTTATAGACCCACAAGCTGCTTCATCTATAGTACTCATACTTGTTGTCGTCTGGATAGCATCGTATGTCGAAAAATGGTTAAACAGGTATATCCCTTATTCACTTAAATTAATGGTTGTCCCGACTTTGACACTGATGATCACTATACCTTTAATGGTGTTCGCTTTCGGGCCACTGTGGAGTTATCTCGGCCAACATGTATCCGATGGACTAGGCTGGTTGTTTGACAATGCAGAAGTATTTACAGGGTTGTTGCTCGGAGGCACGATGTCTTTGCTTATTATTGCAGGTATGCAATATATAATGCTACCGATTATGATCAGCTCGCTTACAACATTGGGTTATGATCACCTTTTTCCCGTGGTCATTGCAGCGGCTTTCGCTCAGGCTGGCGCAACATTTGGCGTATGTGTTAAATCCAAAAATGCCAAAGTCAAAACGCTGGCTGCGTCCACAGGTTTGTTGGCCATGCTGGGAATCATTGAACCGGCCATGTATTGTGTCAATATCCGTTTCAAAAAACCGTTAATAGCAGTTATGATCGGTGGAGCCGTTGGTGGGGCTTGTATGTGTCTGTTTGAAACGGAGCTTACTAGTATTGGTGTCTCTGCTGGGCTGCTCAGTTTGCCTTTATTTTCTGAACCCACGCTTGTGTACGGTATTGTGGGTATGCTGATTTCGTTTGTTACGGCTGGCGTAATTACGTATTTTGTGGGCTTTGTGGATGAAAAAGACGAGCATTCGCAAGGAGTATCTACATCTGGCATGAATGCTTCTCCGAACTCGGTTGTGGAAAAGAGCCCCGGCAGCTAAGTTGAATACATGTCGTTCTGTTCAGGACAAAAAAACAGCAAGCCCTCGAAAGATGAAGGCTTGCTGTTTGGCGTTTTCGATAAAATCCAAATTTGAAGCTGCTTAACTATTTTATTGTTAGAAAACCTACAAAAATAGTTGGTTTTGTGATATAGTATTCTTCGGATTGAAGGATCACCTTATAAAACATATTAAGTATAAGTTTGGAGGAAATAATACATGGATACCTTCTTTATTATTTTAAATGTAATCGTGCTGCTTTTGCTGCTAGGCGTATTGGTCTGGATGCAGAAAAAGCACATCTCCTTTACAAAAAGGGTATTTGCCGGACTTGGCTTCGGACTGATCTACGGGGCTATTCTACAATATGCTTATGGCGCAGGATCAGAGGTCATTACAAAATCGGTTGATTGGTTCAACCTCGCAGGTAACGGTTATGTCCGTTTGCTGCAAATGGTCGTTATTCCGCTTATCATGGTGTCGATTATTTCGGCTATTATGAATTTGAAGGGAAGACAGAACCTTGGCAAAATCAGCGTGTCCATTATTGCAGTACTACTGATTACAACGGCAATTGCTGCTTCAGTTAGTATTGTAACCAGCCTGTCGTTTGACCTAAAGGCAATTGAGATTCAAGGTGGGGAAAAGGAACAAGCACAGGGCTTGAAGATGGAAGAGCGCCTTGGAACAGTTCAGGACATGACCATTCCACAGCAGGTGCTGGAATTTATTCCTTCAAATCCTTTTGAGGATATGACGGGAGCACGTCGTACGTCGACGCTGGCGGTGGTTATTTTCTCGGCCTTTATCGGGGTGGCTGTGCTCGGATTGGATCGTAAAAAACCGGAACAGGCGCAAACCTTCCGTAAGGTGATTGATGCAGTGTACGCTGTAGTGATGCGGATTGTAACGCTGGTGCTGAGATTGACTCCTTACGGCATTTTAGCACTGATCACTAAAGTAGTAGCTACGACCAATCCAGATGAAATTTTGAAGCTAATCAAGTTTGTGCTCGCTTCTTATGTGGCTCTGTTGGTCATGTTTATCATTCATCTTATTTTGCTGGCCTTGTTCGGCTACAATCCGGTGACGTATGTGAAAAAGGTATTGCCTACACTGGTTTTTGCTTTTACTTCTCGTTCCAGTGCGGCGACCATTCCGTTAAATGTTGAAACACAAACGAAAAAGCTTGGTGTGTCCGACGGCATCGCGAATCTGTCTGCGACCTTGGGAGCGACTATTGGGCAAAACGGCTGTGCTGGTATTTATCCGGCAATGCTGGCGGTTATGATTGCTCCAACCGTGGGTATTGATCCAACGAGCTGGGATTTTATCCTCACGCTGATTCTGGTCGTTACGGTCAGCTCGTTCGGCGTGGCGGGTGTAGGCGGTGGTGCCACTTTCGCTTCCCTGATCGTGCTTTCCACCATGAATCTTCCAGTGGCATTGGCAGGATTGCTCATCTCAGTCGAACCGTTGATTGATATGGGACGCACAGCGTTAAATGTCAATGATTCTATTACTGCAGGTCTCATTTCAGGCAAGGTGCTCAAGGAGAACGATCAAGACGTATTCAATAATCATGGTATGGATTTGGATGCAACGGCACACTCTTAAGTAATGATAAATGAAGGGTGTACGATCAGTCTCATATCACATCTGTAGCCTATATAACACACGTACTGTATGTACGCTGTACAAAGAGCCGGCCATAAGGTCGGCTCTTTGTATTGAGTTTAGGGCAGTGTAAATTATGGCTGTTCACAAATCCTAATCTATGATACATTAAAATAATGTTTTTCCGGCTTGCTTCGGATGAACCGCGGTTCGCAACCATCCCGCGCTATCAAAACTAGGAGGATTTCATGTTTAATCTGTTATGGGGGGCAGCTTTTGTCCTCGTCAATTTTATGTTCTTTTTGTTATGTTTTCGGTTGTTCGGTAAAAAAGGGCTGTACGCCTGGATTGGTGTTGCTACTGTACTGGCCAACATTCAGGTAACCAAAACGATTGATCTGGTCGGCATTACCACGACATTGGGAAATACGATGTATGTTTCTATGTATATGGCCAGCGACTTACTGAATGAAAAATATGGGCCTAAAGAAGCGCGTAAAGCTGTGTGGTTCGGCTTTTTCACTCTGATTATGACGACGATAACGATGCAGATGGTGCTGCAGTTCCAGCCTACTGCAACGGATTTTGCCCAGACACCGATGCAACAGCTGTTCGGATTGTTGCCAAGACTTGCGCTTGCCAGCTTGACAGCTTATGCGGTCAGTCAATTGCTGGACGTGCGTCTGTACGCCTGGATTCGCAAGTTCTTCCCGGAACGTCATCAGCTCTGGATTCGCGGCAATGGCAGCACGATGATCAGCTCGTTTATAGATACGCTCATTTTCTGTACTATTGCCTTTTACGGTTATGCGTGGGGGATATGGCTCGAGATATTATTCACCACCTACATCTTAAAATTTGTACTGACCGCGGCGGGTACACCCATTTTGTACATCGCACGCAATTTCCGCTTTATAGAAGAGGAGGGGCAAACCCTCAAGCCATGATGGCTTGGGGTTGCCCCTCCTTTTTTTCATCCTTTTTTACATACCAATATAATGAATAGCGATGGGTTTATCCGAGCACTGTCAGTTCTTTTGGAAAAGAGGTAAGCACTTCAACACCATTAGAGGTGACCAAAACGTCATCTTCAATCCGCACACCGCCGAGGCCTGGCACATAGATGCCGGGTTCGATTGTGAACACGAAGCCTTCATGAAGCAGATCGCTATTGCCTCCGTGTACAGATGGATATTCGTGAACACTCATACCAAGGCCGTGTCCAACTCGATGGTTAAAGGCAGGGCCGTATCCAGCGGCTTCAACAACAGCCCGTGCTGCCTGATCTACGGATGCGCAGGAAACTCCCGGGCGAATGGCGGCAATTCCCGCTTCGTTCGAGCGAAGAACCGTATTATAAATCGTTTCCAGCTCAGCCGTCAGCTTTCCAAAAGCAAAAGTACGCGTAATATCCGAAGCATAGCCATCGGAATATACGCCCATATCAAACATGAGCAGATCACCAGGCTGTAGCTTGCGGGTGCCCGGAACACCATGAGGCAAGGCTGTTTTGGGTCCAGATAGCACTGTCGTGTCAAAGGACGGGCCATCTGCGCCGATTTTTTTCATCTGATATTCGATTTCGGCCACCAGCTCGACTTCCGTCACTCCTTCGCGCACATGGGTGAGGCCGTGGCGAAGAGCATCTTCCACCAAACGAGCTGCATGTTTCAGACGTTGTACTTCCTCAGGAGTTTTTCTCACACGCATTTCTTGAAGCACAGGACCCAGATCCACATATTGAACCGCGCCAATAGCAGTATGTAACTGTTCATAACGGAGGACGGAGACGTGCTCCTTTTCCAGCGCGAATGTTTTCACTCCGGTGCCTGTACGTTGACGCAACAGATCATATGGATTGTCCGTATCGGTGTGGGTGGATATACGAGTCACAGAAGAAGCAGCTTGGGCGGCTTCTGCATCCAGGGCGGGTACGATCAGTTCTGGTTCTTGGTCTCGAAGCAGCACGAGGCCAAGAAAACGCTCATGCGGATCACTGGCAAAGCCCGTCAAGTAGTAAATATGTTTGGGATCGGTCACAAGCAGGCCATCCCAAGATTGTGATTTCAGTTCATCATATAATCTTGTAATTTTATCATTCATAGAGTCTCATTCCTTTCTGTCCATGTATTCATTATAGCTCTTATTACATCTTAATTTATAGTTTTGAATGTCTTATTCTCTTGCCTGACTTAATGTTTGCAGACGTGCTTGTACGTTCTGATCATAGTAGCCGCCATGGTAGCAGATTACCTTTTCAACATCCAATACCGTCAGCTTTTCGAGGCTCTTCAGAGCCAATGGCATATCCGGCGTAGCCGACTCAGCGGGACCGACCAGTTCACCTTCGACTACCAGCAGTTCATCTGCTGCCAATAGTAGCTTTTGTGCGGGCATATACAAGCTGATATGCCCGGGCGTGTGACCGGGTGTATGAATAATCTGTATGCCCCCACCATAAGGCAGATGCTCACCGTCCTCAAGAATATGAGCAAAGCGCAAATCTGGCAGGCGGCGAATCATATCCTCTGCTTGCTGCTTGAGCACAGTATCCATTTGTTTAATCCGTTCCGACGTCAGCTTCACAAACGGTCGCTCCCCTGTCATATAAGGAACGTCATCCTTATGGGCTAACAGGGCAGTATTCGGCAGCAGATCCAGCAGTGCATGAACATTTCCGATATGGTCAATATCCTGATGTGTTAAAATAATTCTTTTCACGCGGCTGATATCTTCACCCACATCTGAGATAGCCTTGCGTAATGGCTCAAATTGGCCGAGCATTCCCGTGTCAATCAGTGTAAGTCCATCCTCGTCCTTGAGTAGTACAGGATAAATAGTCGTTTTTCCAAAAAAAGATTCCATAGGTATTTCCAAAATCAAGAGTTGAGTTCCAATATTCATATTAAGCTGCTTCAGAATCCTTGACTCCGAAACATACCTCCCGTCTCATCGTGTTAAATCGCTTTCCCCGTTTTTATTTTTCCTTATCTTCAAGCTCTATTATAAAACCCTTTGGGACTAATCCGCAAAACAACTCGATATGGCTGATCGGGCGCTTGTCTTGTACAATAAATAAATCACACCATAGGAGGCGGATACGAATAATGAATCAGGACCAATCTTTTTCCATTGAATTTGCGTGTAGAGAGGATCTTCCCGATATTGTGGATATTTATAATTCTACGATTGCAGGACGAATGGTCACCGCAGATCTGGAACCGGTGACAGTGGAGAGCCGCATTCCATGGTTTGAGGCTCATCAGGAGAACCACCGCCCTTTGTGGGTTTTAAAGCAAAAGGGGACAATTGCCGGTTGGGCCAGCCTTCAGTCCTTTTATGGGCGTCCAGCTTATAACGGTACAGCAGAAATTAGCATTTACGTCCATGAGGATTCTCGTGGAACCGGAACAGGAAGTCGACTGGTACAGCACTTGCTAAATGAATGTCCGAGACTGGGGATTACAACGTTGTTGGGATTTGTTTTTGGTCATAATGAGCCAAGTATTGGGCTGCTGCGGAAGTTTGGTTTTGAGCAATGGGGATACTATCCGCGTGTAGCTGTGCTGGACAGCATAGAGCGAGATTTGGCGATATTGGGCAAGCGAGTGGATGAATAATAGCTTATGACAGTTAAATATTTTTTGTAATGTGTACAGAAAAAGGCTGTTTCCAAAATCGTCTCATACACTGCGGATGATTTTGGGAGCAGCCTCTTTTATTTTGCTTTTTTCATCGCTTTTAACGCTGAGGTCTAAAACGTATGTTGTGAAAAATTTGATTAAGCACCTCAGACAGCACCAAACCGACAGCAATAGCTCCTGCGATCATCAGCGTGCTCAGGGCCAGCTCCAGTGCCTGAGGATAATGTTGTTGTACGAACTGGCGCATGGCATTATAGGCCATTCCCCCTGGAACGAGCGGAATCATGCCTGCTACGCTGAAAATAATCACAGGCATTTTGTACAGCCGCGCAAAGCCTTGACTGACGATGCCGATAAGGATCGTTGCTAAAAGGCTGGCGCTCACAGGTCCCATGCTGTCCGTGGTTGAATAATAGACCAGCCAGCCTAGCATACCGACAAAACCACATTGCAGTAGCGAGCGCCGGGGGGCGTGGAAAAGTATGCCGAAACCAGCGGTGGCAATAAAGCTTGTGAATAATTGTGCAAGCATAGACTTGAATCTCCTCCGAATCACATATAAGAAATGATAACCGCAACGCCAGCTCCAATGCCGAAAGACGTCAGGCAAGCATCGGCTCCCTTGGAAAGACCCGAAACAAGGTGCCCTGACATTAAATCACGAATGGCATTTGTAATTAACAAGCCTGGAACCAGTGGCATGACGGAGCCAATTATAATTTTATCCATCATCTGTCCCCAGCCTACTATCGTTAACAGAGCCGCCAGCAAGCCGATTAGAAAAGATGCAGAAAACTCTGAGAAAAACTTGACCTTAACGAGCCTGTGAAAATACTGTACGGCTGCAAATCCGATACCGCCGCATAACACAGCTGCGGGGAAGTCTCGCCAGACACCACCAAACATAATCATAAAGCAACCGCTGGCCAACGCAGCAGCCATCAGCTGTACACGGTTGGAATAGCGGAGGGGGCCACGCTCAATCTCCGCAAGCTCCTTGACGGCAGCGCGGGGAGACAAATCACCTGTGCTGATTTTACGTGAAATGGAATTGACCTCTGTCACCTTGTGCAAATCGGTGGTCCGCTCTACGATGCGGATGAGCTTGGCAGGCTCCGAATCATTAATGGCAAAAAAAATCCCAGTTGGTGTTACATAGCTATGGGACTGGGATATGCCATAGGCTGAAGCAATGCGGGACATCGTGTCTTCAACACGATAGGTTTCGGCTCCATTTTGCATCATCAGTTTGCCCGCCAACAGACAAACTTCAATGATTTCAGGAGTAGGATAGGAATGATTATTCATACTCGCTCTCTTTCATTCGTACCGGGCCGTTCGACCCTATTATTTTCATTTATTGTAGCACAAAAAGCCGCCTTTTCAGAGGCGGTTATGTTAGGGGGGATCGAAGTTTTCGTCAAGATTCTATCATATCGGGAATAACGGTATAGTAGGACTCTTCCAGATATGTTGCGGCCTCAGATAGGCCCATCAACTTAAGCTGTCCAGCTACAAAAGCACGAAGGGCAGAATGGGTGAACAGATGCCGTGTCTGGGCATCCCGAATAAAGGCCAGTCTGGCTTCACGCGAACCGTTATAGAACAATTCACGTACAGCTTCGCCTTGTTGTTCCCAAAGGAAAGGCTCCGTTACGGTCAAGAGGGTACTTTCCATAGAAGAGCTATGTTTCGCGGAAGAAGATACCTGAATGCCCAAGCCGTTCAGCGTAGGAGCTGCTTCATTGTGCTTCCGTTCTGCTCGCAAGCTGTCGATATAGGCAGCCATATCCTGAATCGGTTCGATACCAAATCGTTCCCGAAAGCATTCGCGTACAAACGCGGTGCGTTCATCTACAAGCTGAGGCAGTCGCTGACCTGCATGTCCAGAATAGTCGTCTCCGCTGGCGTAGTATCGTTTTAATGAACTGTTCTCTGTATAAACAACGCTTAAAAAATCCTGCAAATGACGGGCAACCACCCATACACCCGTCCAATCGACGGGAGATACGCATACGATAGGGGCCTGTGAAAGGTCCTTTTCAAGACCAAAATCCGTTAAAAAGCCATAATGTATTCCGTCCACTCCTGCGTGGGCAAAAGGAATAACATCTGGTGGTGTAGCCATATATCGTGGCGCGCGGCCCTGCTCCATAATCAATCCCAAATCAAAACTCAGAGAATGCCGGTTCGCTTCGAGCTCCTTTTCAAATTCTATAAGTGCCTCAATCAAAGGTGTAGCTGATCCATAGGCTAGGTTAGAACCGGAATCCATCGTGTATGCCTCCCTTATCCAATACATCCATTAAAGCGTTCATCCCTAAAAGGTACGTGATTTTACACGAAATGTAAACCTGTATGACGAATATTTTCAAAAATGTGACCTTTTACCCGTGTGTTGTCAAATAAAACGCTTTCGAGCAAAGCAGGACAAGATACCTATGTTAGCTCGGTAGAGAAGTAAAGTGGGTTTGCGAAAATGCGGTCTTTTCAGTGTATGTTAGCAACGGTGAAGTGTGATTGCAGGATGCGCAGTGTGAAGGACAGGGTGCAACGTAACAGGCCAACGGGTATAATATCAGGACAAGGTGAAAAGGAGCGTCATCCGAAGATTTAACAGAAAGAAGTGGGCATATGAACTTGCAAAAGAAGGCTGTTTTTTTTGATGTAGATGATACGATGTACGATCATTTGCACCCTACACGCGATGCATTGCGTACAGTATTAGGATTAAGTGAGCGTTTTCCTTATGAGAAAGCCTACCATCGTATTCGCTATTACAGCGATGTACTGTCGGCTAAAGGAGGACTATTGGAGGGGAAGGCAGGGCCGGATGAACTGGATGAGATGAGGGAAGGCCGTTTCATTCTGGCTTTACAAGAATTCGGGGTAGAAATCACCCGTGAGCAGGCAGTACATGTTCAGCAAGAATACTTGGATCGTCAGTACCGAATTGAGCCTTTTGAGGGGGCTACCTCGTTAATAAATGATTTGAGCTCGGCTGGCTTTTTAGTTGGATTAATTACAAACGGTCTTGAAGAACACCAGATGAGCAAGATCAAGGCGATGGCGTTGGAAAATCATGTTGCGGCAGAGCATATCTTTGTATCTGGGACTGTTGGCTATGCCAAGCCTGATCCGCGCATCTTCGAAGTAGTGAATGAGCGGACAGGAACGTTAGCAGAGCATTGCTGCTACATTGGGGATTCCTGGCGTAATGACGTGGCGGGAGCTATAGCTGCAAATTGGCAGGTGATCTGGTTCAATCACAGGAATGCTCCCCCGGAAACTGATGTGCTGGGGAACTATAAAACAGCAGCAAGCTATGCAGAGTTAAGAAGGTTGCTGCTGCCGGACGCCCGTTAGACACGGTACATACCGTATTTTTTAAAAGAATCAACCTATTTTGAAGCCATTCCAAAAGATAACCCGTAATACTATTTATCTGTTATAGAACTAACTTCATTGGTAAAGGTTTAGAACAGAGAAGGAGGGGATCGCGCATGGTAGAACAATGGAGGCAGGCAGAAGACATCATAAGTCAAGTGACCGTATACAGTACGGAGGATAATGATCCGGTTACCATTAAAACAGCCACTCAAGACGTCCGCTGTATTGGCATCGGGACAGATGCGGCCGTATTTACGCTCGATACGTTGCCAGGCTACGCGTTCAAGGTGTACTCAGACATGGCGATCGAGAAAAAAGATGCGGAGGCCGACGTATATGAGCGTTTGCGAGGGTCTGACTTTTTTCCTCATTATTACGGAAAAGGCGACAAGTATATTGTCATAAGTTATGAATCCGGTATTACGCTGCTGGATTGTTTGCTGCAAGGAATTCCTGTGCCAGAGCAGGTCATTCTGGATGTGGAAAAGGCGAGGGAATTTGTCCGGTCCAAGGGGCTGAATCCCCGTGATATTCACCTCAAGAATGTACTTATGCAAGATGGGCGTGCCAAGGTATTGGACGTATCGGAATACGTGAAGGAAGGCGATGACAAGCGCTGGGAGCATTTGGTGTGGGCGTATCATACGTTTTATTCCGGTATCTCGGAGGTTAAGGTGCCCTCATGGATTTTGGATACGATTAAAAAATGGTACTACAAGCTGGATAACTCCAACTTTAATCTGGAGGAGTTTGCTCAGCGTGCCAGTCAATTGTTCTCTAAATGGAGGTCATAACCGCTGTAAAGATAACGGATATGAAGCTTGATCTCTCGATAGCAAAAAGGATTGCACCCGCATTTAGGGGAGCAATCCTTTTCTTTTATCTGAAATCCCGAGGCACTCTTCTGGCTGTACCGCTCGCAATCGCGGCTTGAATTACCTTTTCACGTACCCGTTGAACCGCACTCTCGTTAAATACACCTGGGATAATATACAACTTGTTTAGTTCTTCAGGACGGATCGTGCCTGCGATGGCCTCTGCGGCCGCCAGCTTCATCTCTTCGTTGATTTCACGGGCACGGCAGTCGAGCGCTGCTCGAAAGATGCCAGGGAAACAAAGTACATTGTTAATTTGGTTGGGATAGTCCGAACGTCCGGTGGCGATGACACCTGCAATGTCCTCGACGTCCTCTGGCGCAATTTCAGGAACCGGGTTAGCCATAGTGAACAGCACCGGGGCTTCTTTCATACGTTTCACGTCTTCTCGTTGCAGTATTCCACCTGCCGACAGACCGATAAACACGTCAGCGTCCTTCAGAACCTCGGACAGCGTGCCAGACAGCCGTTCAGGGTTGGTATGCTGCGCATACCAGTTCCACATCGGATGCTCGTATGTTTCATCAGCTGTAAGAGCCCCATGGCGGTCTACGCCAATGATGTTGACAGCCCCTGCAGATAGCAAAATTTTGGTGCAAGCCACACCCGCAGCCCCGATACCACAGACGACAATTTTGACGTCAGACAGGGCTTTGCCGACAACTTTGAGCGCATTGATCAGCCCTGCGTATAAAACGACAGCTGTGCCGTGCTGATCGTCATGAAAAACAGGTATGTCCAGCTCTTTACGTAACCGCTGTTCAATCTCAAAGCATCGTGGCGATGAAATATCCTCCAGATTAATACCGCCAAAAGCTGGGGCCATTTGCTTAATGGCCTTAATGATCTCTTCGGTGTCCTGCGTATCCAGACAGATTGGAAAGGCATCGACGGAGCCGAGCTGCTTGAACAGCATAGCTTTGCCTTCCATAACCGGCATGGCTGCATAGGGACCGATGTTACCTAGCCCGAGGACAGCGCTTCCGTCAGAGACGACAGCGACCGTGTTGCGCTTGATCGTCAAACGGAAAGCTTTGTCGGGTTCCTCGTGAATCGCCATGCATACGCGTGCCACATCGGGGGTATATACCCGGGATAAGTCATCGCGGTTTTGAATTGGGACTTTGGGCTGCATTTCAATTTTGCCCCCGAGGTGTAATAGGAAGGTACGATCAGAGATGGATAATACTTTAACACCTTGTGCTTTTTTAATTCGGGCAATCATACGGTCGATTTCTGCTGGATCGGCAATGGTCACCGTAATATCCCTCACGGTGACCTTCTCAGAGGTGCTAATGACGTCAATGGCAATCACATCTCCGCCATGTTCGTTTACCAGCGTAATCAATTGACCAAATTGGATGTGCCCGGTGGAAATTTCCAATCGTAAAATGATGTTTTTACCGCCAATACCGCCTTGCATACAAATTCCTCCTTTGTTTTCCATAACAAAATCATACGTAGGATCAATTGATTGCGCTTACAATAAGAAGCGGATGTAAAATCCATGCTGTTATTTTAAATTAGTGGTTTCTTCCCCTATCATAGTGAACAATCTCTCGCTTGTACAGATCAAGTTGAGTAATATCTATTATTTTGTATTTAACAAAGGACGAAAGCCCGGCTATATTCCAGTCCAAGCGATCATCCTTTTTTCAATGAAATGATCTATTTTATTTTTACGCATTCGATCTGTTACGTCATATTTTTACCGTAGTAAATTTCGTCCATTTCGATTTTGAGACGTGTTGATATATTTTGTTGCTCTTTTTCACTCAGGCTTTCCTTGGTGTAGCCGAACAGGTAATTGTCCAGATCGAATTGTTTTAGCTTACATTTGGTATGGAAAATATTTTCCTGATACACATTCACGTCGATCATGTCATACTGACTGCGCACTTCGTCCGGAATATAGTTTTGAATGGAGGCGATATCATGGTCGATGAAAAGCTTATGTCCATTCGTATCACGTGTGAAGCCGCGCACCCGATAATCAATCGTCATAATGTCGGTGTCGAAAGAATGAGTCAAATAGTGGAGTGCCTTGAGCGGGGAGATTTCCCCACAGGTAGAGACATCAATATCGGCTCGAAACGTACTGATCCCCTCGTCTGGATGATATTCCGGGTAGGTGTGAACCGTAATGTGGCTTTTATCCAGCTGTATCACGACAGATTCAGGTAGGGGGCCGGGTGACTCGGCATAAGATTCAGTCGGTACCTCCACAATGGGTCCTTCTGATATAAGTACGGTCACGCTGGCTCCTTGAGGTACATAATCCTGCTGGGCTACGTTGAGCACATGGGCGCCGATAATGTCAGATACATTTTTTAAAATAGCTGTCAGTCGATCTGAGTTGTATTGTTCATCAATATATTCAATATACGCCTCGCGTTCTTCTTTGGTTTTGGTGTAACAAATATCGTACATGTTGAAGCTCAATGATTTGGTCAGGTTGTTAAATCCGTGCAGGGTAATCCGCTGTTCCGGTGTTATGGTCATAGGCTATTTCCCCTTATAGTCGCAGTATTCGTACATAATATTCCCAACACGCCTTTTCATATACCGATTCATAAAATCATTTTGTAACTGTTAGATTAAAGGCTTGAACAAGTATGTCTTACCCGTTTGGCATAATTAAAAACAGGTAGGGGAGTGGCTTTGTTTTTACATGTATGGAAATTTTAATGTATATATATTTTATTTCTTACTCAGCAATTTTTAAGTAACAGGACTTATAATGTGGACTATGCATACGAAGAAGGAACTGAATGGACAGAGGAGTCGTAGTAAGACATAAGAACCGGGTTAGTATTCATTAATTCATTAATTTAATGTGTTTCACCTTCACAATGCCGAAAGCTTAACCGAATATGATTATAGACCCAAAAAAATAGTGATTTTGTATATTGCGAAAATCGAGAAAAGCAACTTCAGCTAATAATATGCGTATAATGAAATAAACGTAAGAAGCTGAGAATTATGAAGTTAAAATGAATTTTGATAGCAAAATTCATTTTATAAACCGATCGCATGTTACTATCAGGATTTTACAAAATTCGATTCCAGTCGCTCCGAATTTGTAAGATATAGACGAACTAAACCATTTCGATCTATATCTTGTTCATTGGAGTTTGCTTATTGGATTTTTGCAAAATCCTCTACTGTAAGAAAAACGGTGGAAGGAGTATCAAGATGCTGGCTTTGTCCGATCCGGCCTGGACTCTGCTCCAAGGCCCCTACGGTTCCTCTCAATACGTCCCAAAAATGTTGAAACAGCTCCAAGCTGGATATGACGGCGAAATGGCTGACACCTTGTATTGGGAGGAACTGTATCACCAAAATACATTGTATACTTGTACATTTGCGGCTGTTCCTTACCTTGTAGACATTGCGTTAAAAAGTTCTGATATAAGGATTCGTGCAGATATCTATAACATTTGCGGAATATTCGAAGCGAAGAATAACAATCCCTTACATACCAAAGTTCCATTGGAATTTACAAGGGATCAGGTGAAAGTGGATTCTAGTGTGGCTGAATATATTTATGCGCAATATCGGTGTGCCATTGTCCGACTTGCAGAATTGACTGAAGAAATGGTGCTCTATGCGAAAGAACACGAAGGAGATGTAGGTAAACGCTATGTTCTGGCTGCGGGTGCCGCTTTTCAGGGATATCGCTGTATAGCTTATATGCTACAAAGCTTCGATACAGGTGACGAATATACGCTGGATTGTCCGCATTGCGGTACCCCGCTCTATATTTGGCCTGATGAACAGAATGACACCCTGGTTGTCTATGATAAGGACCCTGTAAATTCAGACAATCTGGTTCCCCATCCAATCCGCCCCCGTTCATTGGACCATAAAGGTGCTAATATACAGTGGTTACACGAATATGCCCAGAAAATTGAAGAGAACAAGCTTCTTGCTCAATTACCCTATTTAATCGGTTGGCTAGATTGTCCAGTGTGTAGTACGCCCATATATATATGGGATGAGTTGATGAAAATGGCTGATGGTATTCGGAGGTATACCGCTTAATCAATCAAAAAAAGGGTGCTGTTTTCTACAGCCCCCTCATTTCCTCTTCTATTTTTCCACTTAATCTCCGTATGCTTTGCTCAATTCTACTCCCGAAACGGATTCAAAAAAGTTTTAGGAATATCGGATTCAAAACGCAGCAATACTCCGGTGACGGGATGAATAAATGACAATACCCTCGCATGTAGGCCAAGGCGCCCAATCGACTTGGATTTGGAACCGTATTTTTTATCTCCAACAATTGGATGACCGATATCCTCCATATGTACGCGGATTTGATTTTTGCGTCCGGTTTCCAAACGTACTTCCAGCAAAGAAAAATGACGATTGGCTTGAAGCAGCTTGTAATGAGTGACTGCGTGCTGTCCGTCATTCGGATAAGGACTGGAATACATTTTTAGCGTCTTGCTTTCTTTCAGCCATGAGGTGATTGTACCCTCAGCTTTTTTAACCTGTCCTTCTACAAGAGCAATGTATGTTCGTTCATACACAACTTCCTTCCACGCTTTTTGCATTTCCTGCTGTATGGCTTCGCTTTTTGCAAACATCATCACTCCTGATGTATCACGATCCAAACGATGCAGTACAAAAATACGATTGTACGGATGTTCGCGCCTCACATGGGCCGTAAGCTGGCGATAGGCTGTTACTTCCTGCTCCTGCGCTGAAGCCACGGACAGCAACCCGGCATCCTTATGGATAACGATAATGGCTTCATCCTCATGCAAGATACGTAGCCCAGTCAGTGGTACGACGGGAGTTACTTTTTCCTTGGAAAGCGCGACAGTCTGACCTTGCTCCAGTGGAAAATTGTGCACGGTGCGCGGAATGCCGTTGACGGACACCTGCCCACGAGCCAGTGCTGATTTAATGGAGTTACGACCCATGCCAGTCACATGCTCTACTAAAAAGCTTAACAGCTCGGCAGGCTCCTGGACGATGTATGTTTTGGCAGGGGCTTTATCAAAAGCATTCGTTCTCCGTTGAGCTTCCGGTCTATGGGAGCCAGATCTTCCGGCAGGTTTATGACTGCGTTTGGAATGGCTTGCGTTTGACGTAGATTTTGTATGATTTTTCCGTTGGGGTTTCCGATTGTTCATAGGTTCTTTCTCCTTCTTGGAACCGTGTCTCTTCATAATTATGGACAAATTTGCGGCACCGTGTTCACTATATCATGAGAAAACAGCGAACGCCATAAGGGACTAAACCAGATTGGCAGTCTTCTAGCGGTTGAACATTACCCTGAACCCCGGTAAACTAAAGGTAACGAAAGAAAAGCCGATATGCGTCAAGGACGCTAGAAATATGAGGAGTTTTGAAACTATGAGTGTACAAGCACCAACATTGGAACGGGCGCAGGACTTGCTGCAAAAATTTTATGGCTATCCCGATTTCCGGGAGGGACAAAAGAAAATTGTGGCCAGTATGCTGGAGGGCAACGATACGTTGGGCATCATGCCGACAGGGGGCGGAAAATCGATATGCTACCAGATCCCCGCGTTGTTGCATGAGGGGCTGACCATTGTCGTGTCACCGCTCATCTCGCTGATGAAGGACCAGGTGGATGCGCTGACCACCATGGGGATTGCTGCTGCCTACATCAATAGTACGTTGAGTGGTCGAGAAGTGAATGATCGCATACGAGCCGCACGGAATGGTGACTTGAAGTTACTATATGTCGCACCGGAACGACTGGAACTGGACTGGTTTCGCGATGAAATGGCTCAGTTGCCAATTTCCTGCGTTGCGGTAGATGAGGCTCACTGCGTATCCCAGTGGGGCCATGATTTCCGTACCAGCTACCTGGCTGTGGCTCCATTCGTGGACGGGCTGTATGAACGCCCAATCGTGGCGGCGTTTACGGCAACGGCGACACCGCAGGTCATGGATGATATCGTGCGCCTGCTTCGTCTGCGCTCACCGGAGACGTTCGTTACAGGCCTTGGACGGCCCAATTTGGCGTTCAGTGTGCTGCGTGGGGAAGACAAACGCAGCTTTTTACTGAATTATACCCGTGAGCATGAGGGTGAATCGGGCATTATTTATGCGGCGACACGTAAGGACGTGGACGATTTGTACCAACGGCTACGTGACGCAGGCATGGCGGCTGGACGCTATCATGCCGGGATGACAGATCAGGAACGTGCAGATAGCCAGGAAGGGTTTCTGTACGACGATATCCGTGTCATTGTAGCAACCAATGCCTTTGGCATGGGGATAGATAAATCGAACGTACGCTATGTCATTCACTACAACATGCCTAAAAATATGGAGGCTTACGTACAAGAGGCGGGGCGCGCAGGACGTGATGGCGACCCAAGTCAATGTATTTTACTGTTCGGACCGCAAGATATTGTGACGCAGAAGTTTCTGATTGAGCAAAATCCACAGGATGAAGACCGCAAGCGCAACGACTACCGCAAACTCCAACAGATGGTTGATTATTGCTACACGACTCGTTGCCTACGTACGGCACAGCTTGAGTATTTTGGAGAAGCGGAGGAGCATGAAGCTTGCGGCATATGCAGTTCATGTACAGATGAGCGGGAATTGGTTGATATGACCATAGATGCGCAGAAGATTTTTTCGTGTATTCATCGCATGCGGGAACGTTATGGGGTCTCGATGGTCGCTTCGGTGTTGAAGGGATCGCGTAACAAAAAAGTGCTGCAATATGGTTTTGACAGCCTGCCAACCTATGGCGTGATGGGCAACCGAACGGAAAAAGAAATTGCCGAAATTATCAATGTTCTTGTTTCGGAAGGCTATCTAATGTTGTCCGAGGGACAATATCCAGTCGTACGCTTGCAGCAGCTTGCGGCTGAGGTGCTGAAAGGCCAGCGAGAAGTCATGCAGCGTGTGGTGCGACATGCCACGGCTTTTGCAGGTGGAGCAGGTTCACGCGGACGACAGGGACGCGATGCATACCCGGCTGCAGTCAACGAAACCGTGTTCGAGCAATTGCGCCTGATTCGCCGCGATCTGGCCGCTCAGGAGCATGTACCGTCTTATATCATTTTCAATGATGCAACGCTGCGTGAGATGAGCGTAGCGAGCCCGCAATCCGAGGCAGACATGTTGCGGATCAAGGGTGTCGGCGAAGTGAAGTTCCGCAAGTACGGCAAGCCGTTTCTTGATTTTTTTCAAAATCAGGGGAGTATCGGGGGAACGGTAAGCGAGGAAGAGATTTATGCAGACGATGTGTACGAGGATTTTGAATAGCTATACTAAGGTAAGGGGATATAACAGTTCATGCAAACTATAGAAGGTTGTGACCTATGAAAGTCATTTTATCAACGTTAAATGCAAAATATATTCATACCTCGCTGGCCATTCGATGCCTCAAAGCCTACAGTGAAAAGGACTTTGATATCGAGTTGGCGGAGTACACGATTAAGGACCCGGTGATGAACATCGTATCCGATTTGTTTCAACGCGGGGCAGATGTCATCGGCTTTTCTTGTTATATTTGGAACATTGAAGAGACGATCAAAGTCATTGATGTGTTGAAAAAGATTATGCCCGAGGTCAAAATTGTTCTGGGTGGTCCAGAGGTATCCTACGATACGGATCACTGGATGAAGCGCTTGGCGAATGTGGATTTTATCGTGGTTGGTGAAGGAGAGGAAACCTTCCATCAACTGCTGCAGGAGTTGGAAGGGGATGGCAAGTTCCATTTTGTGTATGGACTGGCTTACCGTAAGGGAGAAGAGGTTATTCAGATGCCCGGTCGCCCGAAAGCGGACTTGAACGAGCTACCGTCGCCCTATCGTTTTGCAGAGGATATACCGGAACTTGGGAAACGGGTTGTTTATTTTGAAACGAGCCGAGGCTGTCCGTTCAGTTGCCAGTTTTGTCTGTCGAGCATCGAAGTTGGGGTGCGCTATTACGATATCGAGCGTACAAAGTCGGATATTCTGTATCTGATCGACAATGGAGCCAACCTAATTAAGTTCGTGGATCGGACGTTTAATATTAAACGCGATTATGCGCTGGAAATGTTCAAATTTTTGATTGAAAATCACCGTGGTTGTGTCTTCCAGTTTGAGATTACGGCAGATATTATGCGTCCCGAGGTGTTGGATTATTTGGCGGAAAACGCGCCACCGGGCGTATTTCGTTTTGAAATCGGCGTCCAATCAACGAATGATCCTACCAATGAGTTGGTTAAGCGTCGCCAGAACTTTACCAAACTTTCCCGTACTGTTACCAAGGTCAAACAAAGTGGTAAAATCGACCAGCACTTGGATTTGATCGCCGGATTGCCCTTGGAGGACTACAACACATTCCGTAAAACGTTTAATGACGTTTTTGCGCTCGGCCCGGAAGAGCTTCAACTTGGCTTCCTCAAAATGCTGCGTGGCACCGGACTACGTATCGACGCAGACAAGTATAACTATACGTATATGGATGTTGCGCCGTATGAAATGTTGAGCAATGACGTCCTTTCCTTTGCCGATATCGTCCGGCTCAAGCGCTTGGAAGATGTATTGGAAAAATACTGGAACTCTCATCGTATGGATCATACAGTTAACTATCTGATCGAGCGCGAATTCTCGTCCGCCTTTGATTTCTTTCAGGAATTCGGAGACTACTGGGAAGGACAGGGCTGGCAAAAAATCGGACATCAGCTCGAAGACTTGTTCACGCGTCTCCAGTCCTTTCTAGAATCGCGTGGAACAAAGCGAATGGATATGGTGCTTGGACTGATGAAGCTTGATTATTTCCTTAACCATAAATACAAGCCGCGTAAAATTTGGTGGGAGCATACCTTGGAGAAGAATGATTGGTCCAGCTATATGAAAATGGTTCTCCAGCATCCGGATGCGCTGTTGTCACCTGCGGTTACAGATTTTGTGGCAGATGCGAGCAAGGAGAGTACAGGTGGGACGGATGTAGGCAGTCAACAGCCGCAGCCATACCGCGAGATTATTCCAGCCTTTGCTTCCTTGAAGCTGAGTGAAAAGGAACTGCAAAAGCATGCTGTGCTGGATGTTCTGCCGTTCAGTTTGGATCATATCCTAAGTGGGGGTAGCCCATTGACAGCCGAAGGCCGCACCCTGCTGCTTGTAGTCTATCAGCAAAATGGACAGCAAAAACCGCTCTACTACGCCATGCCGATCGGCAAAAATATCGCCGCCATTTAAATAAAAACGCCAGAGGGCATCGACTTTGATATACCAAGAGTCGGTGTCTTTTTTTGTTTTATAAATAAATAGGCGCTCATTCCAAATTTTACATTCGCATAATCTATTGCTTTACGATGCTTTACAAAACAAATATATGATTACTTTATCATATATGAATATCAAATTTATTGGAGTGTGACCTTGTGAAAAAGCGTTCGATGAAAAAGAGTATCCTTGCTTTAGGTGCCATTACCGTTTTGAGTGCGCCATTGTTATCTGCTAATATCCCTAACGCTTTTGCAGCCTCATCTAATACCAAGTCTACTACCGCACAGGTATCCAAAGGACTGAAAACTTCGTCAGCGAAAGTCGATGCTCCTAAGAATGTCATTCTTTTTATCGGCGATGGTATGGGAGAAGCAAGTCGCAACGCGATTCGCTTGGCGACGGTAGGGAAATCGGGATTACTTGAAATGGACAACATGCCTGTAACCGGCCTGGTTAGTACAAGTTCAGGGGATAACCTGGTTACGGATTCTGCCGCGGCTGCAACTGCCATTGCAACAGGTGTGAAAACGTATAACGGCGCAATCGGAATGGATTTGAATAAAAAACCAGTGGCAACGATTATGGAGCTGGCTAAAAAAGCAGGCATGTCTACAGGTGTCGTGACGACAAGCCAAGTGACAGACGCAACGGGGGCCGCCTTTGGTGCGCATGTCGAAAAACGCTCCGCTCAAAGCGAGATTGCCAAGCAGTATCTGGAGAAAAGCAAGCTGGATGTTATTCTGGGCGGTGGTGAGGATTTCTGGTACCCTGCCGGAACAGTAGGCAAACATCCAGATGCTCCGGCAGAAGATCCTGAGGAAGCTAGTAAGGGAACTCAAGGGAATTTGGTAGAACAAGCGAAGAAGCTGGGTTATAGCTATGTGACGGATCAGGCAGGAATGAAAGCAGCCAAAGGTTCTAAGTTGCTAGGACTGTTCGCCAATGAAGAGATGTTTCAAGCTCACAACAAGCTGGGTAACTCTTACAACCCAACCGTTTCTCTACCGGATATGACGGCTAAAGCGATTGATGTTCTTTCCAAAAACCAAAAAGGTTTTTTCCTGATGGTAGAAGAAGAAGGAACGGATGAGATGGCGCATGACAATGAAGGGGAGTTAACGATTAAGGCTGGGCAACAACTTGATAAGGCCGTTAAAGTAGCTAAAGAGTATGCCAAAGCGCATCCAGATACATTAGTGTTGGTGACGGCAGATCATGAAACGGGCGGTTTGGCGATTGAAGGCGAAGATGCGGAGGATGAATCCGGTGAAGGCATTTCCAAAGAGGATGGTCCTTTTACTGTAAAAGGCTCCGATGAGAAGTTTTATATCGATTGGACCACGGGTGGACATACATCTGTTGATGTGGCGTTAACCGCGATGGGACCTGGGTCTTCTCAGTTTAGCGGGAATTATCCGAATACTGCCATTCATGACAAGCTGGTTAAGCTGCTTCAATTAAAAAAATAGCTCGGTGTGAAAGCGGCCACTTAAAAGGTTTTCCATATTGGCAATATGGTTTTTCCTGTGATAAACTAAAGCTAATAGGTATATACTAAAAAAGAGTAAGGATGCTACCAACATCCTCACTCTTTTACAACAGCCGCTTATAAGGGCGGTGGCTGTAGGGTTGGATTAGTGAAATAGACCGCTAACCTTTTCCAGAGGGCGGTCTATTTCTTTTTGTTGAAGGAAATAATCAAGATCACCAATGTCGCAAATTGAATCATCAACATCAATGTATCTTTAACCTCCACAGGCATCACCTCCTTTGCAGGAGACTAGCCGACCGCCCATCTAAGCCATTCTGTTGTT
Source organism: Paenibacillus sp. MZ03-122A (assembly GCF_024213325.1). Taxonomy (NCBI): domain Bacteria; kingdom Bacillati; phylum Bacillota; class Bacilli; order Caryophanales; family Paenibacillaceae; genus Paenibacillus; species Paenibacillus sp. MZ03-122A. The sequence goes on from NZ_JANAVI010000001.1 coordinate 111,076, forward strand.
AGTTTATAGTATATCATATGGATAGTATTGCTAAAAAGGACAAAAATGAAAACGCCTGTTTCTAGGCGTTCAGGCTGTCGAGAAACCCCCTGTTTTTTTGCAGGGGGTTTAAAACTGTCTTAGTGGTCTAAAAACTAGGGTCCTCAGATCGTTTTAAATCGATTTTTGTTTTAAAAGATGCGTCTCCCCATATAAAAATAGAAGTGTCGAAAAGTCCTCTAGACTTTCTCGACACTCTGAACGCCTGTTTCTAGGCGTTTTTTGTTTTTTCAAAAGATATATTTTTAAAGTTGAAAATTATTATGTAGTTCTTACCCAGTATAGGTGTTACGTAACTCATCTAAAATTTGCATAGCATCTTTGAATCCCTGTAAATATATTTGGTTCTCTAGAATAGATTGTAGAGAGATTTGGGCATCTTCATATAAAAACAGGGTATGTTCGAGATGCTCGGGAACGGATTCACGGATTTGTTGAAAATACTGGTTGCTTTCCGTGGAAAATTGGTTGTATTCCGGGATGGTTTTAGAAAGATTGCTATACAATGTTTCTAATCGGTTTCTGATTATGGGTTCAACTAATATTTCTAAAGAATTAGACATGATTTGCAAACCTCCGGAGGGAAAATATTTTAATGTGTAATGACAAAATATCATGTAAATATTGTATCATTGCATAGCGATTTGGTATACCGAAAGGTGACATCATAGTGACGTCAAATCAATAGGAAATTTCAATAAATATCGAATATTTCGTGAACATTCTTGATTTTACTTAAAATGATAAGCAAAAAAGAAAGTGATTGAGTTTACACAATTGTTTCTTTCGTTTTCTTCTATTTCTATAAAATGATCTTGGATGTTGATGATTTATGCGTGGATGAAGAATACCGAAAACGAGGGATCTCCCAACTATTATTGACCGCAGCTCAGCAACATGTACACTGACAGGATTCAAGGGAATTGGGTATCGATAGGAAAGAATAATATTTCAGTACAAGAGAGTATGAAGGAAATCAAAATATCAATGATGGGGGATTTTACCGTTATGAGCTGATCCTATAGCTCTGTCCTGTCATGTGAGGAAATAATAGTCTCTATAGGTTGAACTTAAAAAATGTACATGGAAAACGGAGTAGACGGAATGGTGCTGTACAAGCGAAGCGGTCGCTTTAAAAGCTTTCCGTAGGAAAGCTCACTTCGGAAGCATCACCTCCCCGGATTTCTACTGTTGAAGACTTTATTTCAGAAATCCGGGGGCGGTGGCGATGGGAAGCACCATCCGTCTGCGTATGTTCATAATATAAGCAAATTTAAAAGTTATCTTAGTGCCACTCGTATTCTACCTTTACTCCTCTGTTGTTTTCTTCCCCCATACAAATTTCATTATAAGAAATATAATTGTCAGCATGATGAGAAGCAATACCATCTGCAAGCCATAACGATGGATTAGTTCTCCTACTGCTTGTACATGATCGCCAAAGATACGTCCGAGTAGAAAGAAGATCAGCGTCCAGATCAAACCTGTTGAATAAGAGAAGAGGGCATAGCGTTTGAAACTCATTTTATTGATTCCGACAATATAAGGGATAATGTGACGGACGATCGGCAGCAAATAACTGATGCAAATAGTGAAATTTCCATACTTATGTATCAATTTTTCCGAAAACGTAATGTACCTGTCCATTTTTTTCTTCCGACGCAAACGTTCTAGAATCGGTGTGCCCACGGTTCTCCCCAATACATAACCTAAGGACAAGCCTGATACAACCCCAAGATATACAATTAAAAAAGCGGGTAACGGGTGAAGTATGCCCATGCCTGTTACAGCCCCGCCAGTCATCACGATGACTTCATCCGGGATGGGTAGACCCACAATCCCCAGCCATAGAGAAAAGAATAATGCGGCATAGCCGTATTGTTCGATGATGGAAATTAAATATTCCACGTCCATACCCGTACTCCTTTCTTAGGTTTTCTTTCGACATACATACACGAATGCGGGTGGAACATTCATTGGCACAAACTTGATTTCTTCAATATCAAACCATTCACCTAACTGTTGTTTCATCTGTTTAGAGTATTGAAAGGCCACAAACATTCCTCCATCCCTGAGCGATAGATGAATTTGTTCTACAATTTGATTCCGCATCGCTTGTGGAAAATTGAAAAATGGCAGCCCGCTGATTATGCAGTCAAGCTGTTCTATTTGGGCATTTTTCATAGCAAGCTGAAGCTCACGCGAGTCGGAATAGCACAGATAATTCGGGAATCTTCTTTTTAAACTCTGCTGCATGGTTTGGTCTTTCTCAAAGAGTAAAACCTTGGGGTGAAATTCAGCAGCAGACGGGATGTATTGGGTAATTGCCCCTGTTCCAGCACCAAGCTCGGCAACAGCATGAACTTCACTCCATGGAATGGATTCTATCATATTTTTAGCTAAAAATCTGGAACTTGGTGTTACACTACCCACGTATGCAGGCGAGTACAAAAATTTGACTAGGAACATAAGTCTCTCGTGAACCAAATGGCTAATACGGATCATACATCATTTCCCTACTTTCAATTTTTAAAATACGTTCATTTATTCTTTGCTAAGAGTAACAAATTATCCCTTTACTTACTCCTGTCTCAAGTAGGGTTGATCCCCCCGTCTTGCGGAGGGAATCTTCCTTGACTATGGTCTAGGAAATAATAAAAGGGTTACGGTATTAATGAGTTTGTATTTATTCAGTTATCATTCAGCATACCCTCAGGTTGCATTCAGATTTGTTACCGATGAAAGGTAGGTGGGCAGCTAAAAACATTATGTACACTGAGAGGGGATCTACTTTGTCACTATCCATTAACAGGCATCTCATCACGACTTCCTATGATCAATCGAATACGGTGAAGTCAAATGAGAATGGACTAAATACCGCGGGTCATACCACACACAAGAAATCTAACGATTCACTCGAATTGAGCAAGGAATTCATGGAATACACGGGAGGAATGCAGGCTCCGCTTCCTACGGAAAACTACAGTAATGATTACAAGTACGATGACCAGGATACCATTGCACTAACTACAGACCAACAGAAAACGCTGTTGTCTGATCTGCAAAGTTACCTGATGTCTTCCAGTGCTTCCACTGATACAGATGAACTCACCAACAGCACGAAGAATCCGTTGGCTTCGGTTAGCGACTTATTAGCCGGTGTGGATCTTGCGACGGCAACAGATGAGGAAGTATCGGATCTATTCGATAAGATAGCAGAAACGATCCAAAATAATCGTCCTGCACCGCCGTCTGAAGGTGACCAGTCCCATCCTGAAATGGATAGCAGTGGTCTGCCTCCTATGATGCAGGCAATGGGTGGAATTATGCCTCCATTCGCATGGAATATCCAAGAAACTTCCAATCAAGAGAATAACAGCACTACATCTGAAAAAGAGCCTACAGTAGATGAAAAAAGATCCTTACTGAGTGATTTGCAGAGCGTTCTGAGTTCCAGTCTTATATCCGGGTCAACAGCTTCGGACAAAGATCAGGAAACAGATCTGCTTTCTGCATTAAAAGACGCGTGGGGAAATAAAGATGAATCGAATGCCACAGATGAAGAAATATCGGCTTTATTCGATAAAATCGCTAAGATTTTTGAACAATCTGTATCATCGTCGTCATAGTCATTAGAGTGCAATGCCATAGCTTAGAACCGGTTAGCCCACACGTGTAAAACTCATACTTTTATAAAGGGGAAATCTCGTATGAACATTTCATCCACATCCAGCAGTTCAATATCTATTGCAAGCACATCATCATCCAGTACCAACGATACAGCTAGTCTGGAAAAGCAAAAAGCTCAACTTGAAGCGGAGTACAACAAGGTACAGCAAAGTAAGGATAATAAAGATACAAAAGAAACAAAAATGAAGCAGCTTCAGCAGCAAATTAAACAAATTGAAGCTCAAATTGCACAGCAAAGTTCGCAATCCAGCAGTACGTCAACTCCAAAAATGGAAAAGCCCGCTTCAAGTAACACAGAAAAAACTCGTATCAACAGCGCTAACAGCAGCGATATTACGGGAGTTGGGAAATCACTGGATATTTCAATTTAATCATCCCCTCTCTTCTCCTGTATGACAGACGATGTATAAACGATAGCAGGTCTCCGTTTCATAGGGGCCTGCTTTTTTCGTTTACTAAATATTTTGCATGAGTCCAGGGAGCGACTTTAATCAGCGATATTTAGATTAGAATAATTCTGTCCATCTAAATTGAATCATGTGACTAAACATAGAAAAGTATATACAATATATAACAGTAGGAAGATGAAAGTATTTTAACCCTATTATTTTCTATATTTAAATCAGTAAGTGCTAGTAATCATTTCAAATTGGAGGATTTATGCCATGACGCTGGAACCTCAGATGAATCGAAGTAGTAGAGATGAAGCACGTTTAGTCAGAAACAAGTTGATTGAGTTTAATGCGAAACACGTCCCAGCAGATATTCAAACCCGATACGAAGAGATTAATCTTACGCTCAAAGATGAAGACGGTCAGGTCATGGGCGGTCTCCTAAGTGTACTATGTTGGAACTGGGTGGAGGTTGATATTTTGTGGGTAGATCAGCGTTACAGAGGAAAGGGCTACGGTTCACAACTTCTTGGTGAAATTGAACAGATTGCTAGAGATAAAGAGTGTAATTTTATACAACTTAATACGTTTACTTTTCAAGCGCCTAAATTCTATGAAAAGCATGGGTATGAAGTCGTTGGTGTCATTGACGATGCTCCGAGAGGCTTTAAACACTATTATTATAAGAAAAGTATCTACTGAGGACTCTATATATGCGTGTACAGATCAAGGAAATAAATAAAGATCAGCATATCATCATTCGTAGTATGGGCGAGAAAAAAGTATACGGCTACTGGACATATTTTTGGCATGAACTGACTTCCGGATATGCGTATGTTGTCCCGTATGAACAAAGCTTGAATAAGATGATTCCCGGTTGTGTAATTTCGGTCGAGACTTCTCAATCCAGTATAGAGGGGTTCAGAAGGCTGAAGTCTACTGAAGAGACAGGGATTTTTCGATCTCAACCAAAGCTAGGCGACTATTGGATTCAAGGAACGATACATCAAGTGATACAGGGCGAAGCAGGCGAGATAGAATGTCTGGAGATTGTAGTAGGAGACACTACGTTTATTTTGGATTTTAAAGAAATAAATGGTGATGTTAACGTTAAGGCGGGTGAAGGTGTCGCCTTTGAAATCATAGGCCTACAGTTGTTTGACGAGGGACTGTGATCGTTCTATGGCGATTGATTGGAAAAGAGGTGACACATGTCTAATGATTATAGTAAATCGAAAACGTTGGGAGCTTTTCTGAAATCACGTAGAAATCGACTTCAACCAGAGCAGGCAGGCCTTAGACTTTCACAGGGTCAGCGAAGAACACCGGGGCTTCGCCGAGAAGAAGTTGCTATGCTGGCAGGTGTCAGTGCGACGTATTACACATGGCTGGAACAAGGTAGAGAAGTAACAGCATCTAAGGAAATTATCGAAAGTATAGGAGAAGCTCTACAATTAACTCATGATGAGAGAGCACATCTAATTCAATTGTGGAATCCCAATGAGACGGTTGCTATTTCGCCCATCCATACAACGCTGAATCCACAGTGGCAACATATTATTGATCAGTTGTCCTATCCTTCCTTCATCAGCAATGAGAAAGCGGAAGTGCTTGCTTGGAATAGCGCGGCGAATGAGGTCATTACCGATTTTTCTTCCCTGTCTATTTCTGAACGTGTCATGATTCGTTTATTGTTCGTGGATTCCGAATTACGTCGTCGAATGGTTAACTGGGAAGAATTTGCGTCCTATTCGGTAGCTGTTTTTAGAACCTATTATGACAAGTATTTAGGAGATCCTTGGTTTGAGGAGACGGTAGAACGGCTACGTGTGGAAAGTATGGAGTTTGACACCATGTGGAAGCTGCATCATATCCAGCTCAAAAAAGTGAATCGGGTTTCCTTTCAAATCCCTGGCGCTGTGGAGGCAGTTTCCTATGATATTAATTCTTTAGCAAGCATTACGGACCAACCGGGTCTGCACTTTTGTATCTACACGCCAGTAAGCCAATCCTCTGCCTGGTAATCTTGTTACTAGTATAAACGTACTGTGGTTGCCTCCATATGGGTCCATTAGAATGAGTACATGTTCATTCCATCCATTTACCCAAAGAAAAGAGGGAACCATGATATGCTGAAAAGGAAATTGGGACATGAAGGGCTGGAGGTATCAGCTCTGGGCCTTGGCACGATGATGATGCCGAACAACGAGGAGTCGGTGCGTACACTTCAGGGAGCGCTGGACCTTGGTGTAACGCTGTTTGATACAGCAGATCTTTATGGTGAGGAATACGCACAGCAGAAGTTCGGCGGCAATGAGAAGCTGGTTGGACGTGCGCTCAAGGGTCGTCGGGAGGAGGCCGTGATTGCCACTAAATTCGGAATCACGCACACTCAGGGGCCCAAAGGAGATCCGGCATATATTAAAAAATCCGTGGACGCCAGTCTATTTCATCTGGGGATTGATTATATCGACCTGTATTATCAGCATCGAGTCGATCCCAATACTCCGATTGAAGAGACCGTCGGAACGATGGCCGATTTGGTTAAGGAAGGGAAAATCCGTTATATCGGCTTGTCGGAAGCGTCGGCTGAACAGATCCGCCGCGCGCATGCGGTGCATCCAATTAGCGCGGTAGAAACCGAATATTCCTTGTGGAGCAGAGAAGTGGAAGATGATGTTCTTCCGCTACTGAACGAATTGGGAATCGGCTTCGTACCCTACAGTCCACTGGGTCGAGGTTTCCTCACGGGACAGATCAAGAAATTTGACGATCTGCCAGAGGATGATTACCGCCGTCATTTTCCACGCTTCCAAGGCGAGAATTTCAACAAAAATCTAGAAGTTGTCCTCCTGATCGAAAAACTGGCTGCCCAAAAAGGCTGTACTTCTGCTCAGTTGGGGCTGGCATGGCTGCTGGCGCAAGGCGACCATATCGTTCCGATTCCGGGAACGAAGAGACTGGAAAGAGTGCGTGAAAATCTTGGTGCTCTACAGGTCTCCTTGTCGGAAGCAGAGCTTCAAGAGATCGAGCGCATTTCGCCTAAAGGCTTCGCAGCAGGTTCTCGTTATCCGGGGCGTGTCTAGAAAACTGATTATTGGCATGATGGATAAGACCGTTCCTTTCTGGAGTCGCTTGGTAGTACCAACGGCTTTGCAGAAAGGCGGTCTTTTTTTGCTAATTTTGACCGACCTAGGCATGAGTCTTCTAAACTAGTCTATGGTTAGAGTTATTGCGCTCTACAAAATAACGAGTTAAAGTAGGAGAAATGCCATATTTAACCACAGTTTGTCGGTGTGAAAGTAAAGCAAGATTACAGTGAATCGTGAATAAAGAAAGGTATGATCGGATTGACAACAGAAGTGACACACAAAATATATACCATGTGTATGATTCAAGACGGAAGCAAGGTATTGCTTATGAATAGACCCAATCGAAAGGGGTTTCCGGGTTATATTGCTCCAGGAGGAAAAGTAGAGTTTCCAGAAAGCATTGTGAATGGGGCCATTCGTGAAGTAAAGGAAGAAACAGGCTTAACCGTTACGGAAATTGTATTTAAAGGAATCGACGAATATTGTGATCCAAATCAAGGGCTGAGGTATATGGTCTTTAACTATTTGGCTACAGCCACTGAAGGTGAACTATTAAAAAATCCCCCTGAGGGAGAATTGCTGTGGGTGGATATGAAGGAGGCGCTAAATCTGCCGATGCAGGATTGGTTTAAGCGGAGATTTCCATTGTTTTTCGAGCCGGGAACGTTTGAGGTTAGTTTCGTTTGGCTGGCAGATACGGATGAAACCCTGGAAGCAACGATTAAGAGCTATGGTGTGTAAAGATGACGACGACATCTGGAGAACGGCGAAGAAGAGTTGGCAAAAGGGTTTCTTACTGCTTACGCACAAGGGATGGAAGCCAAAGAAGGATTTACTGAGCGTTTCCGGGTGCATGTGCTGCATCAGCATGTTCTAAACTGGGGATGTGCCAAAGCGATGAAGCGAGTCACTTGGGATGATAAGCTCTCTTTTGCAGATTGGGCGCAAAAATTCATGGATATTGAATATAAGCAATAGCAGATGAATTGAACGTTTAAAGAGGAGGCCGTGAGTGGATGCAGACCGTTAGATTGGTAAAGCCGGATCAGGACTGGAAGGAAGCTTATCTTTCATTTTATGAGGAATGGAAAAAGAGTCAGGAGCATATGGTACCTTGGGTGATCTCTGTAGAGCCGTACGATTTTGAAGGTATGCTGACGTTTTTGAGTAATCAGGAAAATGGAATTAATCTGTCTGAGGGCTGGGTCAAAAGCTCAACATACTGGCTTATGGATGCGGATAATCAGGTCCTCGGAGCAGTGAATATCAGGCATGACCTTAACGAACACCTAATGAATGCCGGGGGTCATATCGGTTACGGTATTCGTCCTTCTGCACGAGGGAACAGGTACGCTGTTACAATGCTGGCCTTGGCGTTAGAAAAAGCAAAAGAGCTGGGGATTTCCCGAGCCCTGGTCGTATGCGACTCCGATAATATTGCCTCCAAAAAAACAATCATACAAAACGGCGGAACGCCGGACAAGGATTACATAGAGGAAGACGGAAACCGTGTAAACCGGTTTTGGATCGAACTGTGAGTGAGAAAGAGGGGAACGCGAGAAGCTCATGAAATTATGGCCTGAATATGCACAAAATATCATTGTTGGTGTTATTTTTGAAGGGAAATGGAATTGGTATGTGACGGAAAGAGAGTATTGGTTTTTGAATACCGAGATGGAGGAACGGTTTGGCATCTCTATTTTGGATGAAACCACAGTGGGAGCATTTTTGCATCACATCTGTGAATATAAGGTGGCTACAGGGGAACTAACTTCAATGCTTCAGTTGCTGGATGAGGCTATTCAGCATCAGGATGAATTGTTGGAGTTCTGTCCTGCTCTGTATGTTAACTTTGACGAGAAAGTTCTCTATTCGCTATTTCCTGAGCCAGCTTCGTTTGAACACTATGTCCCAGCGGGGTGGAAAGGGGAATATCAAAACTTTTTGAACGAGGTACCTTCACCTGAACAGTATTGGATGATTGATGGAAGTGATTTTTTTGAAACATTCACTTGATAGGACGAAGGAGGAAATGAATATATGGATTCTTCCATGCATGAGTTTATAATGATATCCAAGCACAGAATGTACGATCAATATTTGGTAAAGTTGCGGGCATGCATTGTGCTTTTGGATGAACAGGTGCTATGGCGCGTCGGTGAGGCGGAAACGAACAGTATTGGTGGGATCATCAACCATATCATGGTGCATGTGCGCAGAAACGCAGCCAAGCTTATGGACCCGACGATTACATACAAGCAAGGAATGGAGGACAGCTTTATACCTTCCATGCAAAACAAGGAACAACTGATGGATGAGGTAGAAGAAGCTTTTTCATCCTTCTGTGCAGCAATCCTCGCGAAATTTACGAGAATAACGGAAGTAGTAGTTATATAAACCTATAAAATACAGTTCTAAGGTCACGAAAAACTCTGTAATGGTCATGTTTCTATTTCTTAATTGATATTGATAATTATTATCACTTATAATAGGAGCAGACATATTACGCTATGATAGGGAGAGTTGCAGAGTGACAATATCCTTGGAATTATATGATGTAACGATCATCGGCGGTGGTCCTGCCGGTATGTATACCGCATTTTACAGTGGAATGAGAGATATGAAGACCAAGCTGATCGAAGCCAAGCATGAGCTGGGCGGACGGATGCGCATATACCCAGAGAAGATGATATGGGATGTCGGGGGGGTTACCCCAGTTTTATGTGAAAAGCTGATTGATCAGCTGGAGCAGCAGGCGCGGACGTTCGAGCCTACCATTGTGTTGGGACAGCAGATCACTGGTTTGGATCGGCAAGAGGATGGCACGTTCCTGCTAACTTCTGCCACAGGGGAACAGCATTGGACACGCACGATCGTTCTGGCAGTAGGCTATGGTATTCTCAAAATGGCTAAGCTGGAGATTGAGGGGGCGGACCGCTATGAGGTTACGAACCTGCATTATACGGTACAAGAGCTGGAGCCATTCCGGGGCAAGCACGTCCTGATTTCCGGTGGGGGCGACTCGGCGGTGGATTGGGCGAATGAGCTGGAGTCTATTGCGGCGAGTGTGACTGTCGTACATCGTCGGGATCACTTTGGCGGACATGAGAAAAATGTAGCTCGTATGAAATCATCTTCGGTCCGTGTTCTCACACCATACGCGGTGAGTCAGCTACATAGCAACAATGGAGAGACAATTGAACAGGTGACGATCAGTCATGTAGATACGGACGAAATACAGGTGTTGAATGTCGATGCAGTCATCGTAAATCATGGACTAAAATCCGATTTCGGCCCGCTTCGGGATTGGGGGCTGGATATGGGTGAGTGGCATGCCCGAGTGAGCGAAAAACTGGAAACGAATCTACCAGGGATTTTCGCGGCAGGCGATTTTGTTGAGTACGGAAGCAAGTTGTATCTGATTGCCGGTGCGTTCACAGATGCCGCCCTTGCACTGAACAGCGCGAAGTTGCACATTGATCCAGCAGCTGACAAAGCGGCATATGTATCTTCTCATAACAGCCGTTTTAAGGAGAAGAACCGCGAGCTTGGTGTCGTGGAGTAGAATAAGATACGGAATTAAGTTAAATAGAATCGAACCTACCATAGAAAGTATGGACGGGATTGAAAGGTGACATATGAAGAGACGAACGGAGCAACAGGAAGCGATGATGGCAGATATTATTCAAAAGGCGGAGCCGTATGTACAGCAACAGCTGGAGCATGACCACAGTGGTCACGATTGGTGGCATATATAGACCGGGTGAGAAAGCTGTCCCTTAAAATTGCTGCCAAAGAGGGCGCAGATTCGTTTATTTGTGAGCTGGCAGCACTGCTGCATGATGTAGCGGATGAAAAATTAAATGATTCCAAACAAGCCGGACTAGATAAAGTAGAGCAGTGGCTGCGTCTGCATATCAGCGATCCGAATGTAATCACGCACGTGATGACCATTATTGCTACGATGTCCTACAATGGTGGACAAAACCCGCCTATGGAGACGCTGGAAGGTCAAGTAGTGCAGGATGCGGATCGGTTGGATGCTCTTGGAGCGATTGGGATTGCAAGAACCTTTATGTATGCAGGCTCAAAAGGCAGTATGATGCATCACCCGGATAAAGACTTTTCACAGCATGAGTATCGTGCCGCAGGTAAAAGTGCCATATACCATTTTTACGAAAAGCTACTCAAGCTCAAAGATTTAATGAATACCACTTATGCCCGAGAGCTGGCGGAGGTTCGGCATCAATGGATGGAGATGTACTTGGAGCAATTTTATAGAGAATGGAATGTGGATAATAAATAAAGTGTTTCAATAAGGCTGTTTCCTCTAACCGAGTATATCGGAGGGGAAACAGCCTTTATTTTTTTATAAATGTCATATTGATATTATTGAAAATGTGTGTTATTTTAATGTTAATAACAAAATGATAATAACATAATATTATAAACTATAAAGAAAGCGGGGAAGCGGCTATGTTTGGATTTAATTTTGTTAAATTTCAGCCCAGTGAATATGTGATGAAGGTGAAAAACGGGAAGGTGGTTCGGGAGGGTGTTGGATTATCTTTTTATTATTATGCCCCGACCACCTCGGTCGTCGTGGTGCCCGTCTCTTCCATTGATGTACCGTTCATGTTTGAAGATATGACGAATGATTTTCAGGCGGTGACGGTGCAGGGACAACTGACTTATCGAATTGTAGATTATCGGAGAACGACGCAGATTTTAAACTATACGTATGACTTGAAGGAACGACGCTACATTTCGGATGATCCGGGTAAGCTGGCCCAACGGGTGATTAACATCGCCAAAGTGCTTACCAAAAAGTATTTGGAGCGTGTCCCGCTCAAAGAAGCTGTTCAGTCCAGTGAACGTCTGGCCCAAAACATGACGAAGGATATTGCTCAGCATACGGAAATGGAAAAGCTCGGCATTGAGGTTATGGGGTTGTCGATTTTGGCGATTCTACCCAATAAGGAGACGATGAGAGCGCTGGAGGCTCAAGCGAGGGAAGAGATTCTTCGCAACGCGGATCACGCTTTGTATGAGCGTCGTAATGCATCTATTGAGCAAGAGCGGCGTGTGAAGGAAAACGAGCTGAACACCGAGATTGCAGTGGAGACGAAAAAGAAACAAATCCGCGAAACTCAACTCGATGCCGAGCGTTCTGTGAAGCAAAAGCAAAGCGAGATGAAAGAGGAGCAGCTACGATTTGACACGGCCTTGGAGGAGAAAAAGCGTGAGCTGATTGAGCTGACCGTAACGAATAAAAAGGCAGAAGCCGATGCCAAGGCCTATGAGCTGACAGCAGTCATGAAATCGTTGCAGGATGTTGAGCCGAACGTACTTCAAGCTATGGCCAACATGGATATGAGCCCCGATAAGCTAATTGCGATAGCATTCCAGGAGCTTGCAGAAAATGCAGGGAAAATCGGTCAGCTGAATATTACACCGGATCTGCTGCAAGGTCTCATGTCAGATACGGGAGCAAACGGATCAGCAGGATCGAGAGGGTCTGGAGGAAGAGCACGATGAGCAGCCGAATGACAGAGCAAAAGATCATTTTAGTGAAGCGTAAAACGCGACTGGAGGAACTGATTGTTCGATACAATACGGTGCAGCAGGCTCGCTTCTTTATGGAACGGCTGGGTGCGGATTTCAGTGATTATGTGCTGGAGGACGAAAATTACCGCAGGGCGGTGGCAACGGCTACGTCGGAGTTAACGGCTTTGGGTCGAGTTCAGATTGTGGAGCGGGAGCATGTGCCGAACTTTATTTTTGGTGAGCAGGATACAGTGGTGGTGCTGGGTCAGGATGGGCTGGTAGCCAACACGTTAAAATATTTGACCGAGCAGCCGCTTATCGGTGTGAATCCAGATCCATTGCGCTGGGACGGGGTATTGCTGCCGTTTACTGTATCCGATCTGCGCTGGGTGGTGCCGGATGTATTCGTGCACAGACGGCCAATTAAGGAAGTTACGCTGGCTAAGGCCCAATTAAATGATGGCCAATCCTTGTATGCTGTAAATGATTTGTTCATTGGGCGCAAAACTCATGTCTCCGCGAGATATGAGTTAAGACTGGAGGATCAGGTAGAGCAGCAATCCTCCAGTGGTATTATCGTTTCAACCGGATTGGGAGCGACAGGCTGGCTGACCAGCGTGCTTGCTGGAGCGGCCGGGATTGTCGGCAGTGCTACACGGCATCCCATCTCGCTGACTCCAGGCCAGCTGATGCCAGGTGCAGCCTTCAGTCAGGAAGGGGCAGTAGACGGAACGAGTCAGGATCATCGTGCAACCTGGAGTTTGCCATCGCTTTATTTTACAGTGAGAGAACCCTTCCCCAGTCGAACGACTGCTGCGGATCTTGTGTTTGGTCAGGTAGCAGCCGAAAAGCCGTTACGGATTGCATCGCAGATGCCGGAAAATGGAGTTATTTTCAGCGATGGAGTGGAAAGCGACTTTCTGGAGTTTAATGCTGGCATTGAGGCAACCATTGAACCAGCGGAGAAAAAAGGGCATCTGGTCGTGTAGAGGTTTGTACAGGACGGCAATGGGTAATTATGAGTAAGGTACAACCATCAGATGAAATTAAAAAAGGAGGAATCAACATGAGCGATCACACTCAAGACGAAGCGAAAATCCGCAACAAGAAGGACGAGGACGGAGATTCCTTGATGGAGAAAACGAAGCTGGAAAATGGCGTGGATATCGAGCCTGAGGCTGATGAATGGATTGCGAAGCCCTCACCAGTGTCATACGATGATACGAACTCCTCTTCGAAGAAATAAGGCTCTTGTGTCCAAATAGAGCAGTGAAGCAAAGACAGATGACCCCTAATTGGGTCATCTGTCTTTTTTACATAGGTTAGTTGAATCTGGAATATACCTTCCATACGAGCTCACGACGGCTGCTTACATCTGTTTTCAAGAAAATCGCTTTCAGATGATCCTGCACCGTGTAGGCAGTAATATGAAGTGCGCTGGCCAGCTCCTTGGTCGAAAAGCCTTGAACAATGAGCTGGACAATTTGTCTCTCTCGTTCGGACCATGAGTACACCTCGGTCATAAGCGGCAGCATGTCAGTTGCTTTAGCAGCCTCAAACCATACGGCTAGCTGTTTCTGGCCCGTATGCTCCTGTCCGCCTTGCAAAAGGGTGGCCCTGATGGTTACCCATGGGGTTCCTGCGTCTGCGGAAGGGATACATAGTCGAGCTGGTGCAGTGGCAGTGGATAGCGCTCGCAAGCATACCGCCCGGACAGGAGCCGGAAGGCTGTCTTCATGGATTCCCTCCTGCTGCCGAAGCAGCTGTAGCCACTGCTCTGCTACTGTATTGGATGAGATCGGTTCTAGCTTATCAGAAAGTATGAGAACTCCTGGTTCAAGTTCATTTTCCGTAATCATGGCAGGGGCTGGAGATAGACCGACACTGGCCTGACGCAGATGGTAGGCTATGGACGGCGCTAACGCTTCAAGCAGTTGTTGCTCTTCCACGCTGAATACAGGCTTTCCATGATGACGGAACAACGTAAGAAATCCCCAACAGCTCCCTTTGTACATAAACGGAACACGTAGCTCGTCCCCGAATCCGGCGGGTTGCAAAACATCTCTATATCGTGTGCTCCGATCCGGTTGGCCTTGTGTAGACCCATGTAGCGTCGCTACAGACTGTCCTTCTCGCACCAACTGATCATACTTCATCATATCGTCGTGCAGATATTCGTATTCTAGCAGTTTGTTATGAATGTCCTCCACACCCGATTCTGTAAATGCCCCCGTGGAAAGCAGCGTACGCGGATCTACTGAGGTACAGCACGCCGCATCGAAAGCAACCTGAGTACGCAAGCGTTCGATTAGGGTGTGCTTGTACGTTAGGGATGAGGGGGCTTTTTTCCCCAGATCCATGATCTGCTGTCGAGCGTCCTTAAGTTGTGCAAATGGCGTGTAATGTGCGTTCATCATTTACTCCTATCGTGAAAGCTGGAGGTTCTCAAGCGCGATTATTAAATCCCACATTTATGGGATGGTGGATATTCGTATTGTCTTTATAATTGAGAATGATTCTTAATTAAATCAACAATAAACGAATGGTCTGAGAAGATCAAGGCTAAATGTTTGGAGGAAAGCACATATGAAACAAACCCCTATTGGAAATACGGACTCAAATCAACCGATGAGCTGGAATCATCCGAATGTGCATAAGTACGCGGATACGATTGCTTTAAAAATACCTGGATATGCTCATTTGTACGAGATGACAGACTGTTTGATAGCCGCACAACTTGGGGCACAAGCTCATATTCGAAATATAGATCCAAATGTGCTAATTGTCGGAGCTGGAGGCGGCCAGGAATTGATTACGCTCGGAGAGCGCCATGAAGCATGGTCCTTTACGGCAGTTGATCCCTCCGAGCATATGCTGGATTTGGCACGTAAGCGTGTGACACATGCGGGCATCAGTTCAACAATATCATTTGTTGCAGGTACGTTGGAAGAGTCATCCAGAGGACCGTCACTGGAGGATTGGGAACGATTCGCTGCTTCCATCGGTCGTGAGTCAAACCCGGTGTCCAATGCGGCAATACAGGAACTGTTGATAGATGCAGGCTTTACCCACATTACCCGGTATTATGGCGCTTTTTTAGTAAATGCATGGTTTGCGGTTAAAGAGGGAGAGACGACTTATGACAAAGGATAACATCATCATCATTGGCGGGTATGGCCATGTTGGAAAAATTATATGCACGGAGTTAAGTGAAATGTTTCCCGGCAAGGTATTTGCCGCAGGTCGTAGCCTGGAGCGGGCCACTGAATTTAGTAGACAATCGAATGGTAAGATACGGCCCTTGCAGCTAAATATTCATAAGCCGATGGACCCGTCGATATTAGAGCAAGCTAAATTGGTTATCATGTGTCTGGATCAGGACAATACGGCCTTGGTACGTGCCTGTCTTCAACATGGGGTGCATTACATGGATATTACAGCGAATGCGGCCTTTTTGAGTCAAGTGGAGCAGTGTCATCAAGAGGCCCGAGCTTATCAGGCCACAGCCCTGTTAAGTGTAGGATTAGCTCCGGGGCTGACCAATCTGTTGGCACTGCAAGCGACACAGCTCATGGATCAGACGGATGAGTTGAACATATCTTTGATGCTAGGCTTGGGAGATCAACACGGTCAGGCTGCCATTGAGTGGACAGTAGATCAGATTCATGCCGATTTGGAGGTTATAGAACAGGGACGCCTGGTGACTCGAAAAAGCTTTACTGACGGCATAGTGGCAGACTTTGGTGCAGGAGTGGGGCGCCATCGGGCGTATCGATTTCCTTTTTCGGATCAGCAGACACTTCCTCGTACGCTCAAAGTTCCTACCGTTAGCACACGCCTTTGCTTTGATTCGCGCTTGACCACCCGGCTTCTGGCAGGGCTTCGGACGATAGGAGTATCAGGTTTACTCCGACAGCAAACCGTGCGTGATGCAGTGGTTCGCAGCTTTGGCAAGGTACATATAGGAGGGAATGCTGTAGCGGTCAAGGTAGATGCCCGAGGAACGCTCAATGGCAAAGAGACGAAGGTTGAATGCCGGCTAAGGGGCCACCATCAGTCTGATTTAACCGCTAAGGCAGCCGTCTTTGCAGCGCTCGCCCTGTACCGTTCAGAACTTCCATACGGTGTATTTCACATGGAGCAGGTTTTTTCGTGGAATCGCATGCAGGCTTGGTTGGGGCAGCAAGTATCCGCAGATATTCAGGTGAACGGACAGCATGTATAGAAGTCATATTTTCAAATAAAGGACTCTCATATAATCCAAGCTTATTCAGCAACGCATTGCGGAGAGGTCTTGGATTTCTTTTCCTATTGAATTACACTAGAAAGGAGTACATATTTTTGGAAAAGACCTAAGGGGATGATATGAAATGTGAAACCCCTATGAAAATAGCAGACAGCATACGCAGGAACGAGGGGATATTTTATGGAAGGCTCGCGCCGTGTTGGTGAAGTTGAAGTTACAAGGCTGGTAGGCCTCTTGACCAATCCGGTCAACTAGCTAGCTGCTGAGGAGTCGATAAGAGATGGATATCGCTTATATCATAGATTTATTACGTAAACACGATGTGACCTTAGCTCCAGGCTTATCCATGCAAGAGGTTACCGATGTCGAAGGCAGGTATGATATTCATTTCCCGCCCGATTTGAGGGAGCTTCTGATGAGTGTTCTTCCCATCGGTAAAAGCTTTATCCCTTGGAGAGATACGTCACCACAGCGGATGGGTGTAATTCGGCAAAGGTTGAATTGGCCGCTGGAAGGTATGATTTTTGATGTGGAGCAACATATATTCTGGCCTCCCGAATGGGGCGAAAAACCGACAGATTCGGCGGAAGCCGTTGATATATGTAAACGTGAGATTTTACGTGTGCCCAAGCTAATCCCGATCAACGGACATCGATATATCCCAGAGCAGCCATCTGAAGAAGGAAATCCGGTATTTTCAGTGTATCAAACGGATATTATCGTGTATGGGGAATGTTTGCAGGAGTATTTCAAGCTGGAATTTGGAGAGAAGCCTTATGAACAAATTGATTTTAATGCCGTAAAAAAGGTGCGTTTTTGGAGCAACTTTTGTGAGTGAGTGTCAGGAAGATGAATAAGTCGAAACGAAGAAAGGGGAGCATGATGTGAAGGTGGAGCAGGATTTGGAAGAAATCAAAGAAAGGTTGACCCAGATCGAGACCAAACTGGAACAAAAGTCGACCTCCAAGAGAATCTTGAAGTACATGATCATCATTTTCTTGTCTATTTTTTTTCTTTTATTTCTAATAGGAATTATTCAATTTGTTTCAACCTAATCGGTGCAAGAGGATGAAGGAAGGGAGTTATTTATGTCCATAGAAGCGATTATTTTTGATCTGGATAATACTCTTATTCATCGTAAACAGGCGTTTGCGGCATATACAGAGCGCTTTATAGAACGATTTATTGTGGCAGAAGAACCTGCGATCCGCGCGGCTGTCGTTGAACGGATACGTTTGGCGGATCAGGACGGATATCGGGATAAGAGGGAACTGTATACCGAGCTGCACGCAGACTTGGAACTGAAAAATCCCGATACGTCAGTACAAGAGATGTTGGGCTTTTGGTATGGTGAATTTCATAAGTTTACGGTGTTGATGGACGGGGCCAAGGAAGTGCTGTCCGAACTGCGGTCGCGTGGCTTGAAGCTTGGTATTATTACCAACGGCTCACTCCGTACGCAGCAAGCGAAAATCGACCGAGTTATGCTGAGGGATTATGTGGATTCTATTATCGTATCGGGCGGCGTCAACATCCAGAAGCCTAATCCTCGAATTTTCGAGTTGGCTCTGAATGAGCTGGGCATTGTCGATCCCGGCCATGCCTGCTATGTAGGCGATCACCCGACAAATGATATTCGTGGTGCACAAAGTGCAGGATTGCATACCATCTGGCTGGAAGGCTTTATGACGTGGCAGGAAACGGGCATTGTACCGGACTATCAGATTGGGAGTTTGCGTGAAATCACAGGTTGGCTGGATCGTCGCAGTTATTCAACGAATAAGGAGGAGGGTGCATCATGAGTATGGAGCAGCAAACGAATCCCATTCTCTTATCGTTCCCTGACCAATTCCAGACGGAACGATTGACCATACGTGCCCCGCAGTGGGGGGATGGGGCGGCAGTCAATGAGGCGATGCGAGAGAGTGCGAATGAACTGCGGCCTTGGCTTCCGTTTGCAAGAAATCTTCCTACGGCAGAGGAATCTGAAATCCGTTCGCGCCAAGCCAGACTTAAATTTCTGGATCGGTCTGATATGATGTTGTATATATTTGATACGGTTTCGGGAGAATTTGTAGCCAGCAGCGGTCTGCATCGTATTGATTGGGATGCACGAAGATTTGAAATTGGGTATTGGCTCAGAACATCATGGACCGGAAAAGGCATTATCACAGAGGCCGTGCACGGTATTACGAATTTTGCCATACAGCATTTGAATGCCAATCGGGTGGAGATTCGTTGTGATTCCAGAAACACACGCAGCGCCAAGGTAGCGGAACGTGCAGGTTTTACACTGGAGGGGATTTTAAGAAACGTCGAGTATGATGAAGAGGGAAGCATGGCACACGAAATGGTTTTTGCCAAGGTGCGTGGTATTGAATTCTAGTATCCTCACATGAACAGTTTGGAAGTTGCTGATGGTTTGTACGATATTACGGAGGCTCATTATGATTAATTATATTATGAAAAATACAGACAAGTTAGTGTGCATACAATATGTCATCAGCAAAAGGTTCAGCAATCTTGCAAGCGCTATCCAAGAGAGGATGCTTTACGAATTTCCAGCAGCTTGGCGAAGATGTCCCAGCATTAGGACAGGTGATTTAGCATGAGGAGCGTTCGTAAGAGCATCATCAGGAAGGCCAATCGGGAAATAAAGGCGAAATTCCGCTGGAAGGCCCGCGCTGCGTACCTAATTGCTGTGCTGGTCACGATTTTGTTGGGTTTGGGAAGCCGGGTTTTCTCCTCCCAGTTGCCTGAATTCGTTGCTAATCACTTTGGGGATGCTTTGTGGGCGTGCATGATTTATTTTGGGCTGAGAATGTTGTGGGTGAATCGTCAATTGTCTGTAGCCCTGTGGGGCAGCTTGCTGTTTTGCTTCGCTATTGAGTTCAGCCAGATGTACCAGGCTCCCTGGATTAACCACATTCGGGCAACGACGCTGGGTGGCTTGGTGCTTGGGAAAGGGTTTCTGACCGCGGATCTGATCAGGTACACGGTTGGCATTGTGGTATCCTGGGCGCTGGATCAAGGCTGTCAAAAGCTGGCGGGGAGCAATACACGTAGAGACAATGACAAACCACTCAAATAACCTGAAAAGCGAGGGTTGCGCTTGAAACAAAAGGGAAAGCGTCACAGGTTGTTCGGTAAGATGATTGGATTATGCGCAGGATTCAGCTTGTTGTTTGCAACCATACTTATCCCAGGGCAGGCACTGGCCGAAAGACAGCTTGCGGCGCCTCTTCGTTTCGACTTTGGCCCAGGGAACGTAGCTGACGGCTACACCCAAGTGACTGCCAAGGATGTTTACACGCCTGAGCGAGGCTATGGATTTACCGATCTTTCCAAGGTGGATGAAGAGGATCGTGGTGGAAGTGATGCTATACGCTCAGATTTTGTTCGTGTTCAAGGATCATCATTTGTTGTCAATTTACCACCTGCGGATTACACGCTTTCCCTTATTGCCGGAGATACTGCCGGAAACACAGACATTACGGTTAAAGCCGAGTCCATTGTCAAGGTAGAACCTACTACCAAAACAGCAGGACAATTTGTCGAGGCTGGATTTGAACTTGCACTCATCGACGGTCAGCTCGAATTGTATTTCTCAGGTAATGAAGCGAAGATTAACGCTTTGGTTATTACTCCAAAGGATGCTCGAACGGCTGGAGAACGCCCTTCGGTATATCTTGCGGGAGATTCTACGGTTCAAACCTATAAATCCGCGATGAAGCCTCAAGCGGGCTGGGGGCAAATGATTGCTCCGTTCTTCACAGATGAGCCTATTTTTGTGAACCGTTCTATTGGTGGACGAAGCACGAAAACCTTTCTGGTACAAGGGCGATTAGATGATATTTTACGCAATATCCGACCAGGAGATTATCTGCTCATTCAGTTTGGACATAATGATGCCGCGATCAACAATCAAGAGCGTTATGTTTCACCCGCGGATTACAAAGTTTACTTAAAAACCTACATCCAAGGAGCCGTACAACGCGGTGCAACACCTGTGCTAATTACTCCTGTTGGCCGCCGGGATTATGATGCGGCAAGTGCCTCGTTTCGGATTAGTTTCCCGGAATATGTGCAGGCCATGAAGGAAACAGCATCGGAGACAAATGTTGCACTGGTCGATCTTAGCCGCTTGAGTGTAGCATACTATGATACACTTGGCCTCGAAGGAACACTCCCGTTATTTTTACATGTGGAGCCAGGGGTGTATCCTGCATTTCCTGATGGAGTGAAGGATGATACACATTTTCAGGAATACGGTGCGGAGCAAATAGCTCGGCTGGTAGCTCAGGGAATACGTGAGCTGAACATTCCTTTATCCTCTTATGTACAGGCGGAAGGTTCGCAATAAAACATTATTTCCATAGTCATGGTATACTTAGAAAATAAGCTGGCCCTACCCAAAGATAGCATTGCTTAGGCTTGGGTAGGGCTTTAATGTTCTGGATCTTAAGGAGGAAGCGAGAATGACAGTCGCTCAACTTCATAATCTTATTAACGGTCAACTCCTGTACAATCAGCATCGGAGTTTATTTTATATGCGCGAGGGTTCTGTTCTGTTAGGACCTTCAACAGAAATGACGTACTGGCTGACGCAGAGAAGCTCGGAGCTGATCCTCATGCTTCAAAGCTTGAAGCGCCAGCATACGTATAACGCTTTTGTGACGGATGTAGCGGCTAAAATACTGTCCCAGTTTGTAAATACCAATCAGTATCTACATTTTCACACAGATCATGCGAGGGAGCTTACGGAGCTGTATGATCGACTCTTCACTCGGATTGAAAAGTTGTTCCAGAAGAAATCTATAGATAGAGCAATCCTGGACTTGCTGCTTCAGCAGCATTACGGACATTTGAGAGATTTTTTAACTCGTACCAATGGACGTGAAATGTTTGCTAAGTATGCAGAGTGTGAGTATACCTTTTGGATACCTTGTGAGGAATATACGCCGGAGTTGCAAGCTAATCTACTAGGATTGGACATTGCTCGTTTACAAGAGCCTGTTCTAGATGTTGGTTGCGGATCTGAGGCACGGTTAATTACTTATTTACGTGCCTGTGGAATTGAGGCTTACGGAACAGATCGGCTGGCTGAAACAGAAGGTTGTGTCACTCGAGGAGATTGGTTAGAGACCACCTTTGGAGAAAGTGCATGGGGGACGATCATTTCACATATGGCATTCTCCAATCATTTTATACATCATCATCTGAAGGCAGATGGTAATATTCATGGGTACGCTCGCAAATATATGGAATTGCTTAGATCCATTCGGCCAGGAGGGAGTTTTATTTACAGTCCGTGCCTTCCGTTTATGGAAGAGCTTTTGGATGCCCGAATGGGTTATCAAGTAGAGTATATCCAGTCATCTGAAGGTTATAGGGCCACGAAAATAACGCGTGTACATTCATAAGCGCTAGTAGTAGTCCATTCATTTGTCAGATTCATTCTTGGAATGGTAGTATAAGGATAGATATTACTCTATTTGGGATTCTGTTAATGATAAAGTTTCTCATGACGCTAATTAGATACTATTAGAGGATGATCATTAGCAGTATGGCTGCACTGAATAATATTGATTAGCTTACGGATAACGGAATTTTCAGGAAAGATTAAATCATATTTTCCTAAAAGCCGATATATGGGAATGAGGCGAGAACATACTGTTATTATACCCGCCCGAAAATGGAAGTATATAATTTGGGTTAGGAGAGTAGAAGAAGTGTCAGATCTGTATACGAAAAAAGAAGTAGAAGATTATGTAACGAACGTGGTTTTCGAACGACCTTTAGGTGTAAGCATTTCAGCCATTTTATTGATCTTTAATGGGGCACTTCTGTTGGTGACCCAGCTATTGACGCTTAATGCATTAAATGAGGCTTCTACGTTAGTAGGCATTTGTAGGGGCATGTTTCAAGGATTTATCGCGTTACTCGGTTTGGCAGGGACGACTGCCGGTGTCGGTATGTTATTTGGCAAGAAGTGGGCTTGGTGGCTGGCAGTATTTTATTTTACATATGAGACCATGCGTTATACGTGTGCAATTCTGTTTATTCCGGATGTCCCTCCAACGTTGGGCGGTGTACAGCTAAACCCTGCTCTATACTACGTAAAATATGGTATGCGTATTATTTGGAATTTGTTGTTTACGTTGTTCATGTGTCGTAGTAAAGTCACAGGTTTTTTTCAAACAAGTGGAATCCACAAGTGGAGAGCATGTATTGTATTATTCTTCATAAATGGAGTGATGGTTGGGGTTGGCTGGTGGCTGATAAGATAGGTTCTTCGATGTGAAGAAGGAGATGGATAATGTCAATGGAAACGTTTCCGATTTTAGAAACCGATAGGCTTCGTTTAAGGCAGCTTACAGTAGGGGATGCGGCGGATGTGTTCGGCTATTTTTCCAAGGATGAGGTCACACAATATTATGACTTGGAAAGCTTTACAGAGGTAGAGCAAGCCGAAAAATTTATTCGTTCGATGCTAACCAGATATGAGAAGCAAGAGGGCTTTCGTTGGGGGATTACGTTAAAAGAAGCTCCTGAGCGGATCGTGGGTACAATTGGATTCCATAACTGGCACAAGGAGCACTCCCGTATTGAAATTGGGTATGAGCTGGCACCGGAATATTGGCGGCAAGGTCTGATGACAGAAGCGATGAAGGTGGTCGTGAATTATGGCTTTCAATTGCCGCAGGTTCACCGTATAGAAGCCTTCATTGATCCAGATAACGAAGGCTCCAGACGGCTACTGCTCAAAAGTGGCTTTACTAAAGAAGGTCACCTGAGAGACTATTTTTATGAAAAAGGTCAGTTTGTCGACGCTGTTATTTTTGGCTACCTTCGGAAGGAGTTTTCCGTGGATCGGTAAGTTTACAAATATCCCTTGTCTCCGTATGGCTGGAGTCGATCAAGCCAGGTCTGCTCCAGCTTTATCAGTGCATCTTTGACATCAAAGAACGCTGAGTCCTTTTTCTTCAAAACGTCCAGCACTTCAAATTCAAACGAATCTTCGCCATACTCATTCCATTCCTGTTGCAGTTGTTTATTCTTAAATCCACCCATGTTCAGCTCAAAACGCCGTCCATTCAGCGACTTTAAATTCGGCGTGGAAGAGACGAAAATTTTCCCATTACGTGTATTGCGAATGCAATAGATTCCTGCCTCTGTCTTCATCTCCATGTACTGCTGCACCAATTCTTTTCTTCGATTCATTGTCGAATCCTCCTATTGTATAAACGTTGAGATTCAAGATTCCTTCAACCAATATTCACTGCCATCCGGCTTACAATCCAATAGATTGTATTCAATCATATACCTTCGCACCGTGACATAATCGTCATATACTTCCTGTAAAATCGCATTGATATCCTTCTCAT
The DNA here is from genome assembly GCF_024213325.1 of Paenibacillus sp. MZ03-122A. NCBI lineage: Bacteria > Bacillati > Bacillota > Bacilli > Caryophanales > Paenibacillaceae > Paenibacillus > Paenibacillus sp. MZ03-122A. Next base: position 135,470 of record NZ_JANAVI010000001.1, read on the forward strand.
GATATATTTGTCCCTTTACAAAACGGCCCGCAATTTCACGCAGCACAATCAGCTTGTGCTTTTCTTGCATTTTAAAGGTCTTTAGGCGTCCGTCTGTCCCATTCGGAAAATACTTCGTGAGTACCTTTTGCCGCTCGTTTTCCGTAATGTTGTAGCGTTCGTCCACCATCCGTGCTTGTACTGGTACTTCTACAATGGCAGGAGCGTGTCGGTCTTTCTCCTTTAACAGCTCCATTAATGTGAGAAAAACCTTGGCCTGTCGTTCTTTTTCTTTGAGACCAAAGCGATGATTACGTATGGTGGATGCGCTACCGATTCCGGTTTCCTTTTGAATATCCGCATCGCCCATGCCTTGATAAAATAACTGAAGCAACCGATTCTGATGATCCGTCAGTCCAGTCAGCTTTTTGTCCAGACCGATCAAATAGTCAAAGACCGAACCGTACGTCCGCTCAATATGAAGTCGCATGTACCTCTCCGCGTCATAAAATACCCCTTGATCCTGATATATGATGCCTTGCTCGTATCGCTGTCCGTCCAGCAGGCAAATTACTTGTTCTTCTTGGCGAATATATCCTCGCTTCAGTTCTTCGATTCCAGCATTCCAGAATAGTTCGGAATGATCCATTTTAGCAAACACCTCAATTAATTGATGATTATTTTATAGACAATATAACATTTTGTTTATTTTAAATCAATGAGTGGATATTTATTTAGGGTCTCGACAATGTTCGCTATATACAAAAGAGACATCGGATTGTTATCATATGTAAATTATTGAATTGTATTAAGACTGAATAGTTGCTATATATTGTAATAAGGTGGGTTGGTAAACTATGAACAAAATGCGATTAGAAGAAGTCATAGAAAGTGGAGATTTAAAGGAAGCGGTAAAGATTATAGAGGAGATAGGTGAAAAGCTGGATTATACATTTACTCCAATATTATTGAGATATTTAGCAACGACGGATAGTGTATTGCTAAGAAATGTAATCGCCATTACGTTAGCTGATCTAGTAGACCGTGAAGCGGTGTTGCCTCTTATCGACTTGTTAAGAAATCCAAAGACCAAGGGGAATAGAGGAACACTGTTATATGCTTTAGAATTTTTTGACGTATCTACTCATGTTGTGGCGCTGGTAGATTTACTGGATGATACCTTTGAAGCGAGTAGACAATCCTATCAACTGATAAGTACCGTAAAAGATAAAATTACTAAGGCGCAAAAGGACATATGTAGACAAAAGATAAGAAGAAAGCTAGCCGATTATAAAAACAAATATAAGCGTGACTTTTTGCTGGAATCTTTAGAGCTTTTTACATGATTCTTTTATTAGAGAGGTTTGGTTGGAGTGGTAAAAAAAGCTGTTTTATTCGTGATCATTATTGTAATTGCATATACAGTTGTATCCATTACAACAGGAAGTCCGATAGAAAGAGTCCAATTTCGGAGTAACGTCACTGACTACCTACATAAAACGTACACTATGAACTGGAAAATTGATTCAATAGATTATGATTTTAAGAATGATAAATTTATAGCAAATGTGATCTCTGACTCAGGGATTTCTTTTTTGGTGGATGAAGACTATTATAGGCAAATGATGGATAACTACGCCTCTTCTGTGTGGAGGGATGAGCTAAAAAAAGCTGTAACACAAAAAACAAAGGAAGTTACAGGATCAGATGCAGAAGTCATCATAAATGTTTCTCATATGGGGCGGGATGCTTTAACCTACCATGACGAGGTTCCAAGCTATTCTAAGGTTAGTCAAAAACTCTCCTCAGAAGCTTCAATTTGTATTAAAGGTAACTTTTCAGCCACTCATTATCTTCAAGAGATGTTGGAAATAAAGCAGTGGATTGTTGAAAAGAAGTATGATGCTTCGTTAACGTTTAAGCCCAAAGATAAGGATGTTTACTTCTATTTACCTACTGAAGATCTGAAAAAAATTAAAAAGCCAGAGGATCTCAATCCTTATCGCCTTCAAATTAATTAATTATTCTACCCAAGAACTTGAAACAGAGCCCTCCCCTGTGGAATTAAGATTATGGGAGTTTTTAAAGGGTGCTCAGTCGCTTGAAAATAATATATGGCAAGGCTTTTCTAAAGAAGAACGGTCCGGGTGGCTAAACGTGACTAGAATACATTCTGCATCTAATCATTTTGCCAGACTGGATAAACGAGGAGAAGTCTACACCTTGGACGGCGAATACATATCTGATTTTACAACATTTTTCATAGCACTTGGTGAAGCGATTAATGGGCCCGGAGGGTACTATGGATTTAGCTTGGACAGTATATCGGACTATCTCTGTGGAGGTTTTGGGACAATAGGACCGTTCACGATCCATTGGAAAAACGTACATTATTTCTTGGAAAGATTCGAGGAAGAATGGGATCAAGAAGAGAGATGTTATAGATTTTCACCACAGCAATATTTTACGGATCTTCTAACGATCTTAGTATCAGGTGGTGTTACCGTGAATTTTTCTTCGCATTAAGATGGCAAAGCAAGAAGGGAATTTTGAATGGAATATAATTAATGCAACCACCTTTTGACATGAAATAATACTCTGAAATGAGTAAAAACGAAGGGAAAGAACATTTAGAAGCAGATGAACTTGTGGCAAATTCCTTAAAAGAAATTTTAATCCGGGAAATGGAACGAGAAATCTAATAAGAGATATTAATTACTTAAGGGGGAAAAAGGAGCAAGAGTGTTTTTTAGAATGAATAATGGCCAAATGAACATTTTGGCTAAGGCTAATATGGCTAACGAACAAACAGTTATTGATATCATATATAATGTTTATGGTAAATGAGGAGGCCCAAATGAGAGTGAAAAAAATTGTATATCCAACTTCACTATCTCAGATAGCAGATATTGAGGATGATAATATAGATGTATTTATTGAACTTGAAGATGGGACTAATATTTCTGTTGCTGTTTGTACCCCAAAAAATCTAATTAGTTATATGACCAAAGAGAATATTAATTTTATTCCTGCATCGCCACCAGATATTATTGTGAAGTCATTAACAGAAGAAACTATTGAACAAGCTATTGAAAATTACGCTCAGGAGGATGCTTTCTGGCTAAAGTTGTTTTTTGTAGCTGGCGTTGATAAAACAGTCATAGATTTAGACAGAATTGATTTGTGCCTTAAAGAAATGAAAAGAATAAATCAGGAACTCTTGAACGATTAAAAATTAATTGTATAGTTATTTTGACCATATGGAGTATAAAACTCTATGAGTTTCTTTTTAGCTCCTCATTCTGAAAATATATAAATTAGGAGACAACATGCTCTAAGATGATCATTTGCTCGTTAAATTGAGAGTAGGAGGATTTTTTCCTGTTCCACGGATGCATGTTCCAATTATCTTGTAAGGAGAATATTTTGTGAAAATATCAAATATTATCAGAAAAACCATAGGGAACAAATTAGCTGCTTTGAACTTTACTTATGAGCATTTAAACAATACTTGGTTTTTTACAAGAGTTGTCAATGGATTTAAGGAAACAATCCAAATCGATAAAAGTTATTGGACAGAGAATGCAATACGCATTACTTTTATGACTGAGTCCGAATCAGTGTATAGCTTTTATTTCATTGATGGATCAAAGATGGAGAAATTTCATTATTATGAGGATGAAGAGTCATTACGAGATATATTTATCACCCTAGAAAAGATTATTGATCAGTGTGCTCTAAAATGGTTTGAAGAGAATGTGCCTAAAGATACGCTTCCTCCTGCTAACTTTTTAGATAAAGGATGGTTTGAGAAGCTACAGAAATTTGTCGAGGTAAATAATCTGAACTTTAAAGATGAAAATTCATTAAAAACTATCGAAGCTTTGCTAAGTTCAGAACCGACGGAGGGAAACGTTCTGTTATCAAGCTATTTCTTAGGAGAATTTTTTATCCATACGTTAGATGGTGAGTGGTACTACGATCAGAATTATGGTCCTTCTATTGAAAATATAGGTGGAATTAGTAATTTTAATAGAGAGCCATACCAAATCTCTAATAGTTTTGCTTCTAATCCTCAAAACAACTCAATTATTAATCACTATCAAGCCATTGCTGGAACTGTAAAGAATCTTCAAGGTAATAGGAAATAATCAAATTAAATTGAGAGCAAAAACATGTTCCGATTTTTTATTCGGTCTAAGATGATTCTTTAATAGTGAGTTTGCACTCCAACCACATGGATTAATTCTGTGTGGTTTTTCTTTTCTAAGGGTTTAAAAGGAGTTGGGAATCTGCATCGATTATATAAATTTATATAGGATAAAAAAGGAGTGAAAGGAGGGAAATATATAAGTGAACTATAAATTATGCAACCACCTTTTGTCATGAAAGAATACTCTGAAATGAGTAGGAGAGACTGTAAAAAGTAATCACAGTGGGTTGGATTGGGGAGTTATTTTTAAACCAAAGTCTTATATTAGCGTTAATCGCCCAGTTATTATTGGATTCAGGAACAAAGAAATGGATGTGATCAGGATTGTATCGAATAAAATGTACGTAATTTTAAAAGGAAAACGTAACCCTAATGCATTATTTGATATTTATCATACGTGGGAAGAGTTTATTTGAAATCGCTGATAGGAAGGGATTATGATCTTCAAACCTAATTTGAATGGGAAGATCGTTAAAAATTTGAATATTATATAAAGAACAGAGAGCCGTTAAGCGTGTTAACGGCTCTCTTCGTCGTCTTCCGGCAAATATTCGATCAGTTCACCAGGGAGTCGCCAAGGGTTCTAAACCTAATTGAAACAGTTTCTCATAACAACAGAAGTTCATTTTACTAATTTGTATCATCCTCTACATACTCGATAACATCTTGAACATGGCAGTCTAGAGCTTTACAAATTTTATCTAGCGTATCAAATTTCACACCGTCTGTTTCTTCGTTGTAAAGTTTGGTGATTCCGTTTCTATGTAATCCAGTCATGCGGGAAAGCTCGGCAATATTTATTCGTTTTTCGCCCATAATACGGGAAAGATGAATCTTTATCATATTTTCCTCCAGCTAAATGCATCCTATAGTGTTAAAAAGTAACATCAAAGTATTGACAATAAACACTGTTCGATGTATTCTGAAAACAACGAAAATAACACTATAATGTGCATTTGGTTTATTGAAATGTTATTTGTGAACGTCGTAGTAATATGTTTATCGTACCAAAACGTTTGACAATTAGCAATTAATTATCGTTCAACCCCCTAGTTTGAAAAACTACCTATAGAAGAAAGTATATTGGCAAATAAGAAACTTTGAACAAAGGAATGGAGCGAGGATGTATGACAGAATGGGTAATGGGATTGGAACGGGTATCCATGGTTCAGGGGCCGTATGATTCACCTCATGCATATGAGATATGCGAAGGGGTTCTTTATGACCATCAATACTTCTTTTACCTCGAAAACGGCATACTGTGTCTGCGCCATGTGAAGAAGGTGGAGCAATCATATCATACGCATCTTTACCTAGATGGAGAGAGCGGAGGCTTGCAACTGGCAGCAGGGTGTACAAGGGGAAGTTATGCAAGTTGTCACGGAGATCATCGAATGCTTACGCGCTAAGGATGGACTAACATTTTTATTCGATGAACTGCTGTGGCTACATGGGAGGGGCCCCATTGAATTAAACCTTTTCAATAAGAAGGATGAAGTGACCCCGAGTGGCAGACAACTTGCTACGAAATAATGCTCTATATCATGGAACTTGTAGAGTAAAAATTATAATTTCAGTGAATGTACCAGTTGTTGACTGATAAAAATGAGCGGATACCGAATCAATATGGTCAATTCCACCACAACAGCATCACCAGAGGGAGTAAATCCAAAATCACCTCCCAATAATATGTTTTGCTGCTGCTTTGATGAAGGAAATTCCGGTTCATCCAAGCCATATTGTTCTTTGATTCTCTCTTTCGTTTCATGATCTATGACAAGGTTATCCTGTGCAAAGGTATAGAAGATAGGAACACTTAACTGTATTAAAAGAAGTAATGCAACGGGTATAAGCACTTTTTTGCTCCGCATGGTTAGCTCCTATGATCTCTGTTTTTGACCTCTTAACTTTTGTATCTACCATAATGAAAACAACTTAAAAATGCAACGGAAGGATGAGAAAATAATCCCTTTACAGGATTTTATGACCAGAATATAATGGTAAATAACAGCATCGATCTACATACACTTGGTTATCGGGGTATAGCGCAGCTAGGTAGCGCGCACCCTTGGGGTGGGTGAGGTCGTGGGTTCGAATCCCGCTACTCCGATTTCAATCAAAATGTCCTGCTGATGCAGCTAATGCGTCTGCCGGGCGTTTTTTTTTGAATATTATATACCCTATCGGTCTATGCATCTACTGGGTTGTGACGAGCTAGTCGTATGCAACCAACGTATGTACTTGTGGAGTATTTGAGGGGAGATATGATGAAGCCACCTCTGCACTGGATTCGGAGGCAGAAGTGGCAACTCAACAATCGCTGGCGGAATGGTCTGTTGTTTGACTTTTTTAATTTGCCTATAAAGATTCCTGAAGGGTCTTGGAAGAAGTGCTGTAATCAGCATAACGGGGAAGCACAATAGTGTAGTATATTCCTACAATAACGGTACAGACCCCAACTAATAAAAACAAGAGCTCAATTGAAATAAATGAAGGAAAGCTTATAGCAATGAAACCTAATGTAAGAGATTGGGACAGCATCATTAACGGATTAATCAAACCTTGCACACGTCCCATCATTTGAGGATCTACAATACGAGGAAGCCATCCTCCTATGCCAATGTTAATGAACGGAAGTATCAGTGCAATGACAAAGTTGATAATCAGAAAAGCGTAGATGTGGTTAACAAATCCTAGTATGCACATACCTATTCCGGCTACCAGAACTCCCGCTGCAATCATTTGGTGTAGCTTTAGCTTGGCGGAGATGAGAGAAGCGATTAGGGTACCAAGCAACACACCAGCTCCAAAAATAATACCTGTCCAAACCATATACTGCTCATAGTTGCCTGGAGCTAGCTTATATTTAAGAATAAACATCGGTAAAACGCTAAATCCACCATTTAAAATACCGAACATAAAAAAGCCTGAAACCAACCAAAGCAGTAGTCTATTGCGTAATATGTAAAGAAACCCTTGTTTAAAATCGATCATGACAAGTTTGAATTTTAATTGTTTGAAATGATGTGCCCCGTTCGGAAGGCGTACTTCCTTTGGAATTTTGCAGGAACGAATAAGCAGTGCAGACACAATAAAAGAAATAGCATCAATTAGGATGGCTCCAGTAATTCCAAAGTGCCAGTAAACGACGGCCCCCAGAGTTCCTCCAAATAACATGAAAAGACTCCCCATCATTTGATTGAGGCCTGCGGCAATAGTGTAATCATCTTCGCTTAATATTCCCTGTATAATGGCACTTTCGGCTGGGAAGAAAAATTTGGAGGCAGCACTACGGATAAAGAGAAGGGCAAATATCAAAGGAATCGAATCGATCCAAATAAAAATAAGCAAACATAAGGATAAAAAAGCGCTGATCCAGTCACAATTAACAGCAATTTTTTGTCTGTCCATCCGATCTGCCAGCACTCCAACCACGAGAAACACTACCAGCATCGGGAGCGAATACATTAACTCGGCAAGCGTTGCATAGTATGGCTGATTTGTAAACCGTTTCAACAAATAAAACATGAATGCAGTAACCCCGATAATTCCTCCCATTTGTGAGGCGAAGGTTGCCAGAAAAAACCTGACATAATTCTTGTTTCTGAGTACTTGTTTTAATCCAGTCACAGTTCCATCCCTTTCGCTTTCAAAGCGGTTTTTAGATGCCTAATTAAAATAATAGTGAAAAGTAGGAATATTGTACAGAAAAGTGACTTTAATGTCACTTTAAGTTTGAATTTGCATCGTATCGGACCCTCTGCCTTTTAAATTCTGCTGTTAACGATAATCATAGTGGGTGGACTGGGAAGTTGTTTTCAAAATGGTTTGGCGTAGTATGAGGAGCAATATAAACTTAAGTAACCAGCCGACGGTTGATATCCGACGGCTGGTTATTTAAGTTGCTAGGTGTTTGATTACAGATTAGCCCGATTCATCTCATTTACGCATGGATATGTTGAGAAAAAGGAAATGCTCATAGCTAGAAAACTTTATACAATGGAAGAGGAATAAGAATTGTGAAATTCGACTTTTGATGAAGGATTTCATATAATGTGAGCATATTGTGAACAAAATTGAAGACTTAATAAAAAATGAAAATGATTTCCGTCCAGCTATGAATTTCAAAATTTGACGGAGGGAACGAGATGACAATGGAAGAGAGCAGCAGACAGGTACCTTGGCAGGCGTATTATGGACCTAATCTAGGTTATGTGCAGGACCAGTATGAAAAGTATGTAGCGGACCCCGGAACGGTTGATCCGGCTTACCGCGAGCTGTTTGATCAATGGGGTGAGCCGCCACAATCCGAATATTCGGCTGCTTCCATGATAGACAACAAATTGCAAGGCCCCCCCACAAGTGCTTTGGGGCACCTTGATTCAAACACATTACAGAAAGCGGTTACAGCGGGGAAAATGGTGTGGAATATCCGTGAGTACGGACATTTAGCCGCCCAAATCGATCCGCTGGAACTGGATGCAGAGCAGGATACACGCTTGCTTAATCCAGCATCTTACGGTTTAACTGAACAAGACTTGAAGGCTTTTCCAGCCTCTTTAATATGGGATAACGCTCCTGCGGGAACACTTAACGGATGGGAAGCCATTCAACGGTTACGTGTAGCATACACAGGACCGATTGCCTATGAATTTAGTCATATTCATAACGAGGAGGAACGCCGCTGGCTGAACAGCTATGCAGAATCTGGCTGGTCCTCCAAGCCACTTACAACACAGGAACGCAAGTCGTTGCTAGGCAGATTGGTAGAAGTAGAACAGTTCGAAGAGTTTTTGCATAAAACATTCGTCGGACAGAAACGTTTTTCCATCGAGGGTAATGATGTGCTTGTCCCTGTTCTCGACGAGATTATTCGTCTAACGACAAATGCAGGAGCAAGTCATGTCCTGATGGGTATGGCGCATCGCGGCCGTTTGAATGTACTGGCTCATGTGCTGGGCAAGCCTTACAGTAAAATTTTCTCTGAATTTCATCATTCGCCGAATAAGGATTTGATCCCGTCAGAAGGTTCCACAGGAATTAACTACGGCTGGACTGGCGATGTGAAATATCATCTGGGTGCTGATCGTTTTGTAAAAGATGGGGAAGCAGTGCAGGCCCGTCTGACATTGGCGAATAACCCGAGTCACCTGGAATATGTAAATCCGGTAGTACAAGGATTTTCACGAGCTGCACAGGAAGATCGCAGTGAGGCTGGTTATCCGAAGCTGGATGTGAGCAAGGCAGCTACAATTATTATGCATGGTGATGCGGCTTTCCCAGGTGAAGGTATCGTGGCAGAATCACTTAATTTCACAAATTTGCGTGGCTTCCGTAATGGCGGCACGGTCCATATTATTGTGAATAATCGTTTGGGTTTTACGACAGAGAGTGTCGATTCACGTTCGACCCGTTATGCCAGTGATTTGGCTAAAGGCTATGAAATTCCAATTGTACATGTGAACGCGGATAATCCTGAAGCCTGCATTGCAGCGGCACGTATGGCTGGTGAATATCGCAATCGTTTCAAGAAGGATTTTTTGATTGATCTGATTGGTTACCGTCGTTATGGTCACAATGAATCCGATGACCCGGAAACAACACAACCGCTGGTATACCGTAAGGTGAAGAATCATCCGACGGTGAGCAAATTATATGCTCAAAAGCTGATGAAGCAGGGTATAGTGGATGAAGCGTTTAGTGCCGGTCTCATTGAAAAGGTCCAAAACAGACTGAAGGAAGCGCATGAGCATGTGAAGAATCAACCGGAACAAGAGCCGGAAATGAGTCCTGTGAAGGCGAAAAAGAATCAGAATTCTATGGTACGTACTGCAGTGGAATTGAAAAAGCTGCGCCAAATCAATGAAAACTTACTCAAATGGCCACAGGCTTTTCATGTATATCCGAAGCTGGATCGAATTTTACAGCGTAGAAAAACCGCTCTGAACGAAGGGGAAAAGGTAGATTGGAGCTTGGCGGAGACGCTGGCTTTGGCCACCATTCTCGCAGACGGCAAGCCTATTCGTATGACAGGTCAGGATGCGGAGCGAGCTACATTTGCTCACCGTAACCTTGTGCTGCATGAGCCTGAAACAGGCCGTACACATTGCCCGTTGCATACATTGCCGGAAGCACGTGCTTCATTCAGTATTCATAACAGTCCATTGTCTGAGGCATCTGTCCTCGGCTTTGAATATGGCTATAACGTGTATTCTCCTGAAACGTTAGTGATTTGGGAAGCACAATTCGGCGATTTTGCCAACTGTGCACAGGTTATTTTTGACCAATTCATCTCCGCAGGCCGTGCCAAATGGAGACAGAAATCGAGTCTGGTGATGCTGTTACCGCATGGTAGCGAAGGACAAGGACCAGAGCATACAAGCGCACGTCTGGAGCGTTTTCTCCAGTTGTCCGCACAAAATAACTGGACTGTCGCTAATTTGAGCAGTGCCTCACAGTATTTCCATCTACTGCGCCGTCAGGCTGCATTAAGCGAAAGTGAGGAAGCCCGCCCGCTTGTGATGATGTCGCCGAAGAGCCTGATTCGTAATAATCGTGTCGCTTCGCCTGCTTCTGAATTCAGCGAAGGAGCGTTCCGTCCTGTGTTGGAACAGCCTGGTCTGGGTGCACGTCCGGATCGTGTAGAGCGCATTGTACTGTGCAGTGGCAAGATTGCCATCGATCTCGAAGAAGCATTGGAAAAGGATAAGAATGAGGCAGAAGAGCGTCTGCATATTATTCGTGTGGAGCAGCTATACCCTTTCCCGGAAGAGGAAATTCGGAATATTTTCGGCCGCTTCCCGCATGTTAAGGAGTTCGTATGGGCTCAGGAAGAACCTAAAAATATGGGGGCTTGGAGTTACATTGAACCTCGTCTGCGGAATGTTGTGCCACAGGGAGCGGAAATTCGTTACGCAGGCAGACCAGATCGTTCAAGCCCGGCCAGCGGTTATCAGCAAGTACACAGCCTAGAACAACAGCGAATTATTCAATCGGCGTTGAAGCAGGATTCCAAAAACAATATTACACTTGGGAGGTAGCGGCTGTGAGCGATATTATAGTGCCAGCAATGGGAGAATCCATCACGGAAGGGACAATTTCCAAATGGCTTGTGAAGGAAGGGGATTCCGTAGGACAGGGAGATGTTCTACTGGAGCTGGAAACCGATAAGGTCAATCTGGAAATTAGTGCGGAAGAAGCAGGTGTGGTCCAGAAAATCCTTCGTCAGGAGGGAGATACTGTAGTCATCGGTGAAGCTGTTGGCTTGATCGGAAGCGGCAGTGGTGGTGCGGAATCAACCGGTGCTGGAGAAGTTGCAGCGACTCAAGCGCCTGAAGCACCGCCCGTAGCAACTTCACCGTCTTCCGTAGGAGGCGGCGTTAAAGCAGAAGAAAAGTCTGCACCGCCTATTTCATCGAATGGCGACGGGAATGGCCAGACGGCATCACCATCCGCCCGGAAGTTGGCGCGTGAGCGCGGGATTGATCTTGAGCAGGTACAGGGAAAGGACCCGCTCGGACGTGTTTTCCAGGAGGACGTAAAAACGCATAACAGCTCTGAAGTGTCACGTGCAGCATCTGTACCTGCGTCTCCCGCTACTAGCAAGCCTGCGCCTCCGTCTCCAACACAAACGGAGTACAGCAAGCCTGTGGAACGCCAGCGGATGTCTCGGCGCAGAGCGACGATCGCTAAGCGTCTTGTTGAAGCACAGCAAACAGCTGCCATGCTCACCACTTTTAATGAAGTGGATATGACCGCCATTCTCGATGTGCGTAAACGCCGTAAAGATAAGTTTAAGGAAAAACATGATGTAGGTTTGGGCTTTATGTCCTTCTTTACAAAGGCAGTGGTTGGCGCACTCAAGCGCTTCCCTACCGTGAATGCAGAAATTAACGGCGATGATATCGTACTGAAAAAATACTATGATATCGGGATCGCTGTATCTGCCAAGGAAGGTTTGGTCGTGCCAGTTGTGAGGGATGCCGACCGTCTTGGCTTTGCTGAGATCGAGAAAAGTATTGCAGATTTGGCTGGCAAAGCACGCTCCAATTCGCTTTCTCTGGCCGACTTGCAAGGAGGAACGTTTACTATAACCAATGGAGGTATTTTCGGTTCCCTGCTGTCTACGCCAATTCTCAATACGCCGCAAGTGGGTATTTTGGGCATGCATAAGATCCAACTTCGCCCGATTGCCATCGACGAGGAACGCATGGAAAATCGTCCGATGATGTATATCGCGTTGTCCTACGATCACCGGATTATTGATGGTAGCGAGGCGGTTCGTTTCCTGGTAACGGTCAAAGAATTGCTGGAAGATCCGGAATCATTGTTGCTCGAAGGATAAAATAAATCGGGCAAGTGTATCTCCCCTTTACGTGTATGACAAAAGCAGACTCTTGCGAGTCTGCTTTTTTTCCTGCATAGTTATAACATAAAGCAACTGACATTACAGGCAGTAAATGCAGAGAAGGGCGGGAACCGTTTTGGACAAAGACTTGCGCTATCCGATAGGATCATTCGTTGTTCCAGATACCATTACAGAAGAACAGCTTATCGCATGGATTCACGACATTGCTGAATTGCCTGCACAGCTGCGTCAGGCGGTCGAAGGACTGAATGAGCAGCAGCTCAATACGCCTTATCGCGAAGGGGGCTGGACGATTCGGCAGGTAGTTCATCATGTGGCAGACAGCCATATGAACAGCTATATCCGTTTTAAGCTGGCACTGACGGAGGATACGCCGACGATCAAGCCATATGATGAGGGGCGTTGGGCCGAAATACCAGACGCCAGGGAGCTTCCACTGGAACCTTCGTTGCAATTGCTGGAAGGACTGCATGAACGGTGGGTGACCGTGTTACGATCGTTGGGAGAGGATCAGCTACACCGAACATTTATTCATCCTGAATCGGGCCAGACGATCCGCCTGGAACGAAACATCGGCATCTATGCCTGGCATGGCAAGCATCACACAGCTCATATTACTTCCCTGAGAGAACGGAATGCATGGTGATTTTTAAAACTATATCCAAATGAATATAAGGCAATAAAAAAGAAACCTTCAATCCCACTTTAATCGTGGTTTTAAAGGTTTCTTTTCTTATTTCCTCACAAGGCTGATGACTTGGGCGAGGTTGAATGTCCAGGTGCCTCGGAGTCTCCAGACAATGCGGAAACAGAGGCCGCCCCTGTGTTAACATGACGGTCGAGCCAGTCCACGATGTCACTCATCACCTCGTCGCGGTTTGTTTCATGAAGCATCTCATGGCGACCGTCAGGATAGAGGCGGTATTCGATGTCCTGAAGCTCTAAGCTTCGATACATTTCCACTAGTGACAACACACCTTTACCGAACAAACCCACTGGATCACGATCCCCGGCAAAAATATAAACTGGCAGTTTGGGATTGATGTGTTTCAGCGAGGAAGGCCAGTGGATTTCTTGTAATAGCCTGAAAAAATCCAGAAAAAAGCCTGTCGTACATATAGCTCCACATAATGGGTCGTGCACGAATTGATCTACTTCCTCAGGATCACGGGACAGCCAGTCGAACGCCGTACGCACCGGACGGAAGGCACGGTTAAAGCCACCAAAGACCATAGCGTTGAGCAGCATGCTGCGATGATCCATTCCTTGCAGTTTGGCTTGCAGTAGAGCAACTTGCTCTCCGAGTTTTAGGAGACCACGTCGTCCGTTGGTTCCCGATAAAATAAACCCGTGATACGTTTGCCGATCATCATACATAATTTTCTGGGTTAAAAAGGACCCCATGCTGTGACCCAGCAAAAAACGAGACTGATCAGGGAATTCCTTAGCCGCAATTTCGCCTAGCTCCAGCATGCCGTCTGCCATTCGATTAAACGCATTAGCTCCCGGCATACCTAGCTTATCAGGATCACCAGCCGTGCGCCCGTGACCGATATGATCGTTGGCATACACGCCATAACCGCAAGCAGTAAGTTTTTCGGCCAGTCGGATGTAGCGATAGGACGTCTCGCACATACCATGCGAAATTTGAACAATCCCCTTAATGGGCAAATTCTGATCAGGCAGCCAGCGGTAGGCAAAAAGCTCTGTTCCGTCATTTTCAGCGATGGTGAAGGTGTATTCCCGCATAATTAGACATCACATCCTTTAAGCATTAAGGAAGATAAGATCTAAGTACGGTCATTCCGTCATTCAGCGTGTAATCGCTCAGGTTAGCGGGCAACAGGAAGCAATCTCCAGCTTTACAGGAAAGAGACTCGGTATTATTGTTCCATGTTATGGTCCCACTGCCTTCACAAATCACGAGAATGGTGAAGCTGTCTTCCGTTGTAGAAAGTGCCCAACTTCCATCTACGATACCCTTTTCCACAACAAAATACTCACAGGCTGCCAACTGGAGCCATTTTCCAGGCTGTAAGCCGTCCGTTTTCATCGTTGTTGCGCCTGCACCTTCGTAGGAGGTTACATTGAGGGAATCCTCGATATGCAACTCACGAGGCTTGCCGTCCAGTCCGGGGCGATTGTAGTCATATAAGCGATAGGTAGTATCCGAATTTTGCTGGATTTCAGCAACGACAACGCCTGCACACAGTGCATGTACGGTTCCGGCGGGGATGAAGAACGTATCGCCTGCTTCGACTGGAACCTGGCGCAAACTGCCAAGGATATCCCCACTTTCAAGAGCTGTGCGCAGACTCTCGCGGGTTACACCTTCGGTTAGACCATAAATAATCTTGGCATCTGGCTTGGCATCAAGCACGTACCACATTTCAGTTTTTCCTAATTCTCCGGCTGGAAGTCCTGCGTAATCATCTGTCGGATGCACCTGAACGGATAAGTCATCATTACAATCCAGCAGTTTGATTAAAAGTGGGAATCGTCCGCCTTTTTCCGATACACCCTTGGCCCCGAGCCAATCCTGCCCGTAGGTCTCGCGGATTTCATCCAGTCCTTTGCCTGCCAGCTCACCATTGATAACCGTTGTTGTTCCGTTTAGATGATCGGCAATCATCCATCCTTCCCCGATATGTCCTTCTGGTGGGGTTAGACCAAATTGCTCTAAGGCCCGTCCTCCCCAAACTCTCTCTTTGAACTCAGGTTGAAATTGCAGCGGGTATGGCTTTAGCATAATTTCTCTCCTCCATATTGAGTAATGAGTGCGACCTAACAGAATAGGGAAATCAATAACGTGCCGCTGTGGCAATAAACTGGGATGAATAGTGCCCAAACGAGCTTGAAAAATAATATATGTAAGGCGGCTTAAAAAGCCGCTCATAACCTGAGTTTAAAATCCAACATTATTTCTTCTCAACCGCCACTACGAAAGGCGAAGCGGCTCGTTGTAATTGACGATAAATAATGCTTTGACCACTGGAGACCGGGAGAGCAGAAGCCCATTGAAGAACGGCATCTGCTTCTTCACTGCCTCCGGCGTGTCCTGGATATAACACGGCAGTCAGAATGCCGCGTGGTCGCAGCAATTGTAAGGCAGCATCAAGTGCGACGAGCGTGCTGTCTGTATGGGTGATGACAGTAGGATCGGCGCCTTCGGAAGGCAAGTAGCCGAGGTTAAACATGACCGCAGCGACTTTGCCATGCAGCATGTCCGGAACGGCCTCCCGCATTTGCTCATGACCTTGTAGCAGTAGCGATACTTCTGCTAATGAAGGAGAAGCGTTTTCTTCCAGTCGACGACGGGCGCAATGGAGTGCTTCTTGTTGGATGTCGAAGCCATAGACACGACCCCGTTTGCCAGCAGCTTTTGCCAGAAATAACGTATCTGCTCCTGTGCCGACGGTGGCGTCTATAGCAGTATCGCCTGGCTGCACCCGCGCAGCCACCAATTGATGAGCGTAGCTCAGGACGGATAGGAAGCCCATTTAAGGTTGCCTCCAGTATTTTCCCTGCCACGTTTCACGTGACTTCAGTTCATGATCAATGGCATTAAGCACTTCCCATTTTTTAAGCGACCACATGGGTCCCACTAGCAAATCGCGTGGGGCATCTCCGGTTAACCGATGAACGATCATTTCGGGAGGTAAAAACTCCAGCGTATCAACTATCAGCTTCACGTATTCGTCCTTTTCCAGAAAACGTAGTAATCCCGCTTCATACTGCTTGACCATAGGCGTTTTGCGCATGAGATGCAGCAGGTGGATTTTGATGCCCTGCACATCCATAGCCGCTACTGCACGTCCCGTATCAAGCATCATTTCATGCGTCTCTTGGGGCAGACCATAAATGATGTGGGCGCACACGCGGATATTCCGCTTGCGCAGCTTTTCCACCGCATCCAGATAGCATTGAGTATCATGAGCGCGGTTAATCAGCTCTGAGGTCGATTCATGGACAGTTTGCAGACCCATTTCGACCCATAGGTACGTGCGTTCGTTTAGCTCGGCAAGGTAATCCACTACATCGTCAGGCAGGCAATCAGGACGTGTAGCGATGGACAGACCGACAACACCGGGCTGCTCCAGAATAACTTCGAAGTATTCTCGCAGTTCCTCAACCGGGGCATACGTATTCGTGTAGGCTTGGAAATAGCCAATATATTTGGCGTTTGGCCATTTTAGATGCTGCCGATCCCGAATCGTATTGAACTGGGTAACCAGATCATCCCGACGACGCCCGGCAAAATCACCCGATCCGCGTGCGCTACAAAAGGTGCAACCCCCTTTAGCGATGGAGCCATCGCGATTCGGACAGGTAAAACCCGCATCCAGCATGACTTTGAACACTTTATTTTGAAATTGCTCACGCATTTCGTAATTCCAAGTATGGAACCGTTTATCTCCCCACAGGAGAGGAGCAGGCAATAAATCTGTTTTCATGGGTGTACTCCTTTTTTTACGATCACCCTATTGTAACAAAAATCAGTCTTCATTGGGAATCATTTGACCGAACTAGTCAATAAAATGTGCGTATTTTATGGCGTTGCGGATTGAAAAAGGTTACACAATGTGTTATATTGTAAGCGGTACCAGACATACAATAAAAGGACTGTTTTCGATCCTGAAGATAAAAGTTATCCGTTGCTAATGATTATTCTTTAGGGAGGCAGCTATGCTGTTTCTATCGCCTGTTTTAGGGTAAGTGCACGTCGGTTCCATCACAAATAACCCGTGAGGTGATCTTTTATGAATGCGCAGGATAAGACGCGTATGGATAAAGTTACTGTTGAGTTAACCTTTGATGAGGCGTTGGCATTGACTGGTGTCCGTTTTGGGCAGGATCGTCAGATTGGAACGACCGCACGTCAAAAAATCAGAGCGGCTTGCCAAAAGACAATTGATTTTTCACCTGCTGATGGGGTAGACTATGAACAATTAAATTAGTTGGACCCCAATCCAAATATATTGAAAAAGGAATTTCATTTCCGTATCTTCAAGCGGGGGTGAAATTCCTTTTTCCTTGATAACAGAGTATATGGAGGAGTAACATGCGTTTACGCGGAAGAAAAGGAATTCGGGAAAGTCTGGAAGAACAGCAGGACCTAGTCATCTTGGAGCCAGCACAGTATAAGGGGAAATGGCAGCAGCTTTTTGGTAATGATCGTCCCATTCATGTAGAGTTCGGTATGGGTAAAGGGCAATTTATAAGCCAAATGAGCTTCCGGAATCCGGAGGTTAACTATATTGGCTTTGATATGTATGATGAGCTGGTTCGCCGTGCAACAGAAAAGTCTCGTCTGGCCTGGAGTAATTCAGAGGTTGATACGCCGCCTAATATCAAATTGGCACTGGCAAACATCGAACAGATCGAAAATGTTTTTGAACCAGGAGAGATTGAACGCATTTATCTGAATTTTAGTGATCCCTGGCCTAAAGCCAAACATGCACGTCGTCGTTTGACGCATCCGCGTTTTTTGGACAAGTACCGTCAGCTTTTGAACAGCAAAGGACAAATTCATTTTAAGACCGATTCGGAGACACTGTTTGAGTTTTCTCTGAATTCGTTTGCCGATAGCGGTTTGCAGATGACGAATATTTCGTTAAACCTTCATCGTGAGGGGATTAACGAGGAGCATGTCATGACGGAATATGAACAAAAGTTTATGGGCAAAGGTATGAATATTCATCGAGTCGAGGTGCTGATCGGCAAAGATGCTTTGAAAGAGTACGGAAAAACACGCCTTGAAAAGTACGGGAAATAAAAACAGATCAAATGGATAAAATAAGACAGGGTGCTTCCTTATTAGGAAAGCACCCTGTTCGGTTCCAGTATATCCAAAATACTCTGTGCGCTCTGAAGAGGATAATATCGCGCTACATTATGGACGTGCTCCTGTCGCTTGCGGACGATTTCTGGAAAATCGTGTAGCAGTCGGTTCATCCATTTAACGACAACATCCAGCGAAGTAATCGGTTCTCCGAAGCCTTGAGCCGTAAAGTATTGACAATTTTCCTCCTCCTGTCCAGGGAGAGGTTTGTGAAACAGCATCGGAATCCCTTTGGCCAATCCCTCGGTGCATGTCATTCCGCCGGGTTTGGTGATGAGCAGATTCGATACCTCCATTAATTTGTCGATTTCCCGTGTAAATCCGAAGATATGAATATTTGGATGATTAAACCTGGGATCCAACTGCATTTTACGACGAATTTTATCATTATGCCCCAAACAAAAAATAAATTGAATGCTATCTCTCCACTGAGTAAGCGAACGATGTATGACTTCGTCATTCATAAGGCCCCAGCCGCCACCCATAACGAGTACGGTCGGGATGGGTTTAAGTCCAAATTGTTCTCTAATTTCATCGTGCCCAGGATGTTCCCAAAAATTTGGATGAACGGGAATACCGGTCACCTGGATTTTCGAGACGGATACTCCGCGTGCGCGCAGCTTACGCATGACTTCAGGCGTAGATACAAAGTACCGGTCAACCTCGGGACTAATCCATGTTCCATGTGCATCGTAGTCTGTAATGACAGTACAAAGCGGAACATGTAAGCCTAAGCGCTTCAAACGTGAAATTACCGCGCTTGGGATGGGATGAGTACATACCACCAAATCGGGACGAAGCTGCCGGAGAATGTTTCGGGTCTGCGTGTAGAACAGACGGTGCAAAGCGAGCGTTGTAAGACGGTTTAATGATTTTTTGTACTGATGACGGTAAACCAATCCGACTAGACGAGGCTGCGATACAACAGTCTTCTTGTATGCTGTAATAATAAGCGGGGCCATTCTTGGATTCAAAAAACTCCCCAGCTCCAGCACTCTGGTCTGCACATTCGGAGAAAGCTTCCGCAAACTGCTTGAGAGCGCGTAGGCAGCTTGAGTATGTCCGGCACCGAAACCTTCCGATAATAATAACACTCGTTTTTTAGCCACTCTCATTTCACCTGTTCCTGCTGGGATGTTCTCAATCATACCATATCGGCTTTAAGGCCAGAATGCAACCGTTCCTATTGCTGCAGACGTTCCGATGACCGCTCCTGCGAGTACATCCGTTGGGTAGTGAAGACCCAGATAAATTCGAGAAAAACCTACAATTGTCGCTACAGGCAACAGCAGCAATGTTAGCATCGGTGACTGTAGCATAAAAGGCACGGTAGCTGAAAAAATAGCGGTCGTGTGCCCTGAGGGAAAAGAATGGTCCGACAAGGGGTTGCGGAATGTATTTGTACCTGGTAGCGCCAAATACGGGCGAATCCGCGGGTACAGCTTTTTAACGATAACTACGGGGATGTGACTTACCCCGAGAGCGATGGCTCCCTTCATACCGGTATCTTTCCACGGATTCGGAGCGAGCCACCAAATAAGGAGTGTGGAGGCTATAGTAAAGGTAGCCCCGCCTAAATGTGTGAGATAATAAAGCCAGAAGTTCAAAAAACGGTTGTGTAAGCGTCCGTTGATCCATTTGAACAACTGCTGCTCCAGATTTACAAGTTTTACGACTAGACGTTGCATTTGGTTTCCTCCGGTTGCCGGTTCAGGTCAGTCGGCAAATATTTTGAGTCATTTTGACATAATCAGACCATAAGTAATTATTCTCTTGCTCTCATCATATTTTTAAACGCTGTTCATTTCAAGAATCACTAAAGATTCATAACTTACTTGGTTCAATTCTACACAAAAATGTTAATGGAATATAAGCCAAATTGTATAACTTTCTTTGCGTTCATCCGTCTAATAAGATAGAGTGTTTAGAAGTGGTTGCTAATTGGCCTACAAAAAGGAGGGACCAAAGAAATAAAAAGTTAGCAAATGGATGAAAATAAGACCTAAGCGTCATGAATGAGAAGTCCAGCGCCGCATTCCCGGTTCAAACGGGAGTTTGTTGTGTTTTTTTGCTGCTGAGACCGGTTTAAGGGCTTTGACAAAAGATTGAAAACCAACGAAAATCGTAATGGCATTCCTGTGTCAGCCAAAAGGGGCTGCGCACAGCCAATGAAGAAAGCAAGGGTCGGGTCAAAAACTACAGAAAAGGCGCGCAAAGCGCCGCAACTTGCGCTACACAGATAGAAAACAAACAAACGCAAGATTTTAAGGGGTATAAAAAGGGGGTAACAAGAGATCATGTTAGACGCTATTTTCGTGACGCTCCAGGTCATACTGGCGGTGATCGCAGTCTATCAGTTTGCATTCTCCTTGTTCGGATTGGTTCGCAAGAAAAGGAAAGAGCACGCGGCTCCAGAAAAATCATTTGCCATTTTAGTCGCTGCCCACAATGAAGAACAGGTTGTCGGAGCATTGATGGAAAATTTGAAGCAACTTGATTATCCGAAGGAACTTTACGATGTGTTCGTAATCTGTGATAACTGTACAGATAAGACTGCGGATATCGTTCGCGCTCACGGCATGAATGCTTGTGAACGTACGAATCCGAATCTGCGTGGTAAAGGCTACGCTATTGAGTGGATGCTCAAGGAATTATGGGCTATGCCGCGCCAATATGATGCCATTGTCATGTTTGATGCTGACAATTTGGCGCATACCAATTTCTTGAGTGAAATGAACAATGATCTGTGCACAGGTGCCCGTGTTATTCAGGGGTACATTGATACTAAGAATCCTGAGGATTCTTGGATTACAGCGGCATACGGGGTATCTTATTGGTACATCAACCGTTTGTGGCAGCTGTCACGTCACAATCTGAACATGGCTAATTTCCTCGGTGGTACAGGCATGTGCTTTGAAACAAATCTGCTTAAGGAAATGGGCTGGGGTGCGACAAGTCTTGTAGAGGATTTGGAATTCACCATGCGCTGCACACAGTGCAACGTATATCCAAGATTTAATTACGATGCCAAGGTATATGATGAAAAGCCATTGACATTCAAGGCCTCGTCAAGACAGCGTCTGCGCTGGATGCAAGGTCACTTCACGGTCGCTCGTCGTTATTTCTTCCCGTTGCTGTGGCAAAGTATTAAGCATAGAAGCCTGATCAAATTCGATATGGCTCTCTATGGTTTGAACGTGTATATCGTACTGTTCACCTTTTTGATGACAGCAGCGATGTGGGTAGATATTGCCTTCTTTGGTGGGCCTAATATCGAGAACATCTATGTACAGTTACCAGCTTGGACCGGTGTTATAGCTATTGGTCTGAATGTTGCTACTTTTGTGATCGCAATGATTTTGGAAAAGGTCACATTCAAAAAAGTATATCTGTACTTATTGCTGTTCCCGATCTATGCGATTTCGTGGTATCCGATTACGGTCTATGCGTTCTTTACACAGAACAACAAGCAATGGAGCCATACCCAGCATACGCGTGTCGTTCGCCTGGAAGAGGTTCAGAGCAAGCAAGGTTAATTGGATGGTGAAATAGGACTGAAGATCGGTGTCATTCATTTTTTATTAAAGTGTTGACACCTCGATTGCACCGTGATAAGATATTCGAGTATGTTAATTGAAAAGTATGGATTAACAAGTAGAAGGACCGACTTCTCACCTGCCCGGTATTGCCGGCTGGTCATGATCCAATGATTTGTGAATTGAACTTTCATGATGAATTGAGTATCAGACAGGGATGTCGGCTGTATAGTCGTCATCCCTTTTTTGTGCTTAAACACAATACAACAATAACAGGTTCTGGAGGTGGAGGGTTATTAGTAAGGAACATATGATCAATGATGAGATTCGGGTGAGAGAAGTACGTCTAGTTGGTGCGAATGGGGAACAAATCGGGATTACACCGACGCGTGAAGCTTTGCAAATGGCGATTGACGCAAACTTGGATCTCGTAAACGTGGCGCCTCAAGCGAAGCCGCCCGTGTGTCGGATTATGGATTACGGTAAATTCCGCTATGAGCAACAGAAGAAAGAAAAGGAAGCCCGTAAAAACCAGAAGATCGTTGACATCAAAGAGGTATGGTTCCGTTCCAACATCGAGGAACATGACTACCAAACCAAGTTTCGCAATGTGGTAAAGTTCCTGAATGAAGGGGACAAGGTGAAATGCTCCGTTCGTTTCCGTGGTCGTGAAATTACCCATGCTAATGTGGGTCAAAAAATTCTCGAACGTGTGAAATTGGAAGTTGCTGATCTTTGTACCGTGGAGCGCCAACCCAAGCTCGAAGGACGCAGCATGATTATGATATTGGCTCCAAAGAGTCAATGACAAATTAAGGAGGAAGTTCAATGCCTAAAATGAAAACACATAGCAGCCTTAAAGGCCGCTTCAAAATTACCGGTACTGGTAAAGTAATGCGTTACAAAGCTTACAAAAACCATTTGCTTTCCCACAAATCCAAACGTGCAAAACGCGTTCTGGGTACTAACCCTGAGATGGCACCTGGGGACGTTAAGCGTCTGAAACAAGGTCTTGCTAACCTGAAATAGCACTAGCACTGCAATGAATGAAGTATAAACATTATTTGGGAGGTCTATTGATATGGCAAGAGTAAAGGGCGGATTCGTCGTTCGTCGTCGTCATAAAAAAGTATTGAAGCTTGCTAAAGGTTATTTTGGTTCCAAACACCGCATTTTTAAAACAGCTAACGAGCAGGTAATGAAATCGCTTGTTTACGCATACCGTGACCGTCGTCAGACGAAACGTAACTTCCGCAGACTGTGGATCGTGCGTATCAACGCAGCAGCTCGTTTGAACGGTTTGTCTTACAGCAAATTGATGCACGGCCTGAAATTGGCTGGTGTGGACATTAACCGCAAAATCTTGGCTGATCTTGCAGTCAATGATATTAATGCATTCAACTCTTTGGCAACTGTTGCTAAAGGCAAAATCAACGCTTAATTATTAATAATGAAGGCGTGGAAACCGCGAAAACGGTAAAAAGGTATCCCAAGCAGTACGCTGTGTAGGGATGCCTTTTTTTGTACATACTCAATGGTACGAAAAGACTTCGTTTTCTCCAAAATACGAATAAATATGACGTCAGATGGAAGAATGTATGTTTTTTTTTAGTTTTGTAACGCTTACATTGATGAGATTTTAAAAAAAATTGACCCAAGGTTATTAATTGTCTAGATTTTAGCCGATCATAATTGTATAATCTCTAAAGTAAGTCTTCTGTACGATCTGTCTCGTCAGTAAATGACATGCATGAGCATGTACATGTTCAAAGAAAAGAGACAGTCCAGGGATCTAACACTAAGGGGGAACAGTATCAGCATGAAGAAAATGTTCAGTATGTCTTTGGTTATGCTGCTGGCGATCTCGGTCATTCTCGCAGGCTGCGGTAACAAAAATCAAGGTGCGTCCAACGCAAATGGCGGAGACACAGGTGGTTCTGCCAAAACATCGAATGTCCAAATCGGCATGGTTACAGATGTGGGTGGAGTAAACGACAAATCGTTTAACCAATCTGCTTGGGAGGCACTACAAGCCACTGAGAAAGAATCGGGCGTTAAAGTTAAATACCTGCAAAGTAAATCCGATCAAGATTATATTCCTAACCTGAACCAATTTGTTAAGGGTGATTTTAACCTTACTTGGGGAATCGGTTTTAATCTGGCGAATGCGATTGGACAAGTAGCGAAAGACAACCCAAGCAAGAATTTGGCGATCATTGACAGTGTCGTGGATGCGCCTAACGTAAAATCGGTTGTTTTTGCTGAAAATGAAGGTTCCTTCTTGGTGGGGGTTGTAGCTGGTAAGCTTACCAAAACAAACAAAATTGGTTTTGTGGGTGGACAAGAAAGCCCATTGATCAAACGTTTTGAAAAAGGATTCGAAGCAGGAATTAAAGCTGTAAATCCAAATGCAAAATTGGAAGTTAACTACACAGGTGCATTTGATAAGCCGGATCTGGGTAAAGCAGCAGCGGCGACGATCTATAACAGCGGTGCGGATATTATTTTCCATGCAGCTGGCGGATCTGGTACAGGTGTATTTAATGAAGCACTCGCACGTAAGCAGCAAGGTCAGCAAGTATGGGTTATTGGCGTAGATAAAGACCAATCACTTGAGTTTGGTGACGACGTAACATTGACTTCGATGGTAAAACGTGTAGATGAAGCTGTAAAACGCGTATCTAAAGAAGTAATTGATGGTAAATTTAAGGGCGGTGTCGAGACACTGGCTCTGAAGGATAATGGTATTGGTTTGGCAGACACATCAACGAAAAACGTACCTAAAGACGTGCTTGATCTTGTAGAACAATACAAGCAAAAAATTATTAAGGGTGAAGTTACAGTTCCTTCGAAATAAGTTTTGGCTTGAAGAACATAGAAGTAGCGACAAGGCTGGTTCATAAGACTAGCCTTGTTCTTACGTCTGGAGTTATATGGATTATAACGGGCAAAATCAGCTCATTGGAGCACATACTATAAAGTGTATAAGGGTGATCTCATGGATGCAGCGACCCCCGTCGTTGAGTTAAAGCAAATTACAAAACGATTCCCCGGCATCGTTGCCAACGACTCCATCAGCATCAAGCTGCATAAGGGAGAAATTCATGCCCTATTGGGTGAGAATGGCGCGGGTAAATCTACGCTTATGAATATTCTTTTCGGACTGTATCAGCCGGATGAAGGGACAATTGAAATCGGAGGTAAACCCGTACAGATTGATAGTCCAAATAAGGCGATTGATCTGGGGATTGGCATGGTGCATCAGCATTTTAAACTCGTACAGCCGTTTACCGTTACCGAAAATATTGTCCTGGGCTCGGAGCCACGTAAGGGTCTGAAAATCAATTATAAAAAGGCTGCCGCAGAAGTACAGCGGTTGTCTGAGCAGTACGGTCTTCAGGTAAATCCGAATGCCAAAATTGAGGATATATCTGTTGGTATGCAGCAACGTGTAGAAATTATCAAAACGCTCTATCGCGGTGCAGATATTCTGATTTTCGATGAGCCTACAGCTGTGCTGACACCGCAGGAGATCACTGAGTTGCTGGACATTATGAAGCGCTTGGTTGCTGAAGGCAAATCCATTATTCTTATTACTCATAAACTTAAAGAAATCATGCAAATTGCAGATACCGTTACGATCATTCGTCGAGGTCAGGTTATTGATACGGTCAAGACGTCTGAAACAACACCAAATGAGCTGGCTGAGAAAATGGTGGGCCGTCGCGTGTCCTTTAAAGTGGACAAGCAGCTTGCGAAACCAGGACAAACGGTACTGGAAATGAACAATGTAATTTCTAAAAACAAGGATGGCATTAATGTTCTAAATGAGTTGAACCTGCAGGTCAAGGCGGGCGAGATTTTGGGGATTGCCGGAGTAGATGGAAATGGACAGAGTGAGCTGATTGAAGCTTTGACAGGCTTACGCAAGGTGGATGGCGGAAGCATTCGTTTGCTCGGACAAGAGGTGGCCAATCAGCCACCGCGCAAAATTTCAGAGGCAGGCGTTTCCCATATACCAGAAGACCGTCATAAGCATGGGCTGGTGCTCGATTTTTCTATGAGTGAAAATATGGTGCTGGAGACGTATTACCAGGCGCCTTACAGTAAAAATGGCTTTTTGAACAAAGATGCTATAGAGAAACAGGCCAAAAGTCTTATCGAAAAGTTTGATGTAAGGACACCGGATATTCACACGAAGGCAAGAGCATTATCTGGTGGGAACCAGCAGAAGGCTATCATTGCGCGTGAAATTGATAAAAATCCAGACCTTCTCATTGCAGCACAGCCTACACGCGGTCTGGATGTCGGAGCTATTGAATTTGTCCAGAAACAACTGATTGCCCAACGGGACCAAGGTAAAGCTGTGTTGCTCATATCTTTTGAACTGGATGAGATTATGAATGTATCCGACCGAATTGCTGTCATCTATGAGGGCAAGATTGTCGGAGAAGTGCTGCCAGAAGAAACGAATGACCAGGAACTGGGACTGATGATGGCAGGAAGTGCAGTGAAGAAAGGAGTAGAGAATGGCTAATCTATTGAAAATATTCACAAAAGACTCCTTTGTACTGGCGCTGGTCTCTATTATTTTGGGTCTCCTTCTGGGTGCTATTGTGATGCTGATTGGCGGGTATGACCCTATTGTGGCCTATTCTGCTTTGTTTAGCCGTGTATACGGAGATTCTTATAACTTTGGAGAGGCTATCCGTGAGATGACTCCGCTGGTTTTAACGGGGTTGGCATTTGCTTTTGCGGCCCGCGCCGGATTGTTTAATATTGGCGGCGAAGGTCAGTTTCTGGTAGGTATGACAGCTGCTTCGATTGTGGGCATTAAACTCCATGGGTTGCCAGCTATCATACATGCACCGTTGGCTGTGATTGCAGGTGCAGTTTTCGGAGGCCTGTGGGCTGCGATTGCTGGCTATTTGAAGGCCAAACGAGGCGTGAATGAAGTTATTACATGTATTATGATGAACTGGATCGGTCTGTATTTGGCTAATTTGGTGATCAATCAGTTCGCACTTATGGATGGTGAAAATCGTTCTGTCGATATTCAGCCTTCTGCTTCAATTTCCATCGAATGGCTGTCCCAGATGATGGGGAATGCTCGGGTACATTGGGGTACGGTTATTGCTGTGCTGGCGGCAGTCTTTTTCTACATTTTCATGTGGAAAACAAAGCAAGGCTATGAGCTTCGGGCTGTCGGATTTAATCAGGATGCATCCCGCTATGCAGGTATGAATGTAAATCGTAATATCGTAAAAGCGATGTTCATTAGTGGAGTTTTTGCCGGATTGGCAGGCGCCTTTGAAGTACTGGGAGTATTCCATTATCAATCTGTTATGGCAGGATCACCGGGAACCGGCTTTGACGGTATCGCTGTAGCCCTGATTGGGATGAATAACCCATTCGGTGTGTTGCTCGGTTCTGTTTTGTTCGGAACGCTTACGTATGGTTCTGCGGGGATGAGCTTTAGCGCAGATGTACCGCCCGAAATTATCCGGGTTGTCATTGGCTCGATTATTTTCTTCATTGCGGCCCAAGGTATTGTACGTTGGGTTGTGAAGCCGCTCTACTCCAAGCGGAAGAAAGAGAAGGTGTTGTAAAATGAGTTGGTTAACACTTGGTGAATTAATCCATACAACGCTCGTTTTTGCGACGGCGATTATTTTTGCGTCTCTCGGCGGAGTTTTTTCAGAAAAATCCGGTGTAACGAACCTCGGGTTGGAAGGACTTATGGTATTCGGAGCGTTTGCAGCGGGTGTTGGCGGATTTTATGCCGAGCAAGCTGGACTAGGAGGCACCTCTGCGGCTTGGGTAGGTGTGCTGTCAGCTGCGGTGTTCGGTATTTTGGTTTCGCTAATTCATGCTGTAGCCTCTATTACGTTTAAAGCCGATCAGGTAATAAGTGGTATAGTTATCAACTTTTTGGCAGCAGGTAGTACACTGTACATGGTCAAGCTTTTATTTGAGGGTGATGGTGACACAGGTCGGATTCAGGGTTTCAACGAAATATCCATCCCTTACCTTGTGGATATCCCGATTGCAGGAAAAGCCTTTTTCCAAGCTTACCCAACGACATACTTAGCCATTCTATTAGTTATTATTGGCTATTTTACTTTGTATAAAACACCGTTTGGCTTGCGTTTGCGTTCCGTTGGGGAGCATCCAGGAGCGGCCGATACAGTGGGTATTAAAGTAAATCGTCTTCGGTATATTGGTGTTATGATCAGTGGGGCGTTGGCTGGTATTGGTGGAGCTACCATCACCCTGACTACAACCAATATGTTCTCGCACAATACAGTTTCGGGGCAGGGATATATTGCTATTGCTGCTATGATTTTCGGTAAATGGAATCCGCTCGGCGCTTTTGGCGCAGCAGTGTTTTTTGGTTTTTCACAAGCCATTCGCAACTATGTGCAGCTGTTCGCATGGTCCCAAAGTATTCCCCAGGAAATTATTTTTATGTTGCCGTATCTCCTGACGATTATTGTACTGGTAGCGGCTGTCGGACGTTCACGTGCTCCGGCCGCTTTGGGTCAACTTTATGATCCAAGCAAGCGTTAAAACTTATAAACAGCTGATGTGTATATTTTGAAAATGTACATTGGTGTATAAAAAAATCTGGTATCTGCATGTGCAGGTACCAGATTTTTTTATATTGTGCAGGCATTTAAACATACGCCACTGGCATGAATGGAATAGACTGTGCTATGCAGATTGGACGGGACGCTCGGCCCCTGTCAGCTCCGGTCTATTTTGTGGTGGTGATGAGCTATCAAGGAGCCGTTCAATCTGTCCATCCGTTGAGAAAGAAGGAGGAAATACGATGAAACAGGCAGTAACCAGAAAGCAGGTGGAGAAGCTTGTTGGCAAAGTCATCTTTGCTACTCGCAAGGATGGTTCCCAGGTCAGCGGCAAGCTGATTCGCATTTCGGGTAACCGACTGGTTCTTCAACCAAACCGCAAGAAAAAAGTAAACACGAAGGCGATTATTCCTCTGGTGCTGTTTGACTTGCTTGCCATCGGCACAGCTCCATACATTGGTGCCTATGGTGGGGGATATGGTGGCTACGGTCCAGGTTATGGAGGACCAGGATATGGTCCGCAGCCAGGCCCGTATACAGACGGGGGGTACCCCGGAGTAGGATATCCGTATTACCCTAATTTATTTTAGTCATACAAAATCTTGAGCTCGAAAAAGATACTTTTTACAGTGACTTTTCGAGTTCGTGGCATCGGCTCAGAGCTACGTAGCGCAGCATTTGATATTGATGACGCAGATAAAAATGGATCCCCCTGATATTGTCTTCGTCCACCATAACTTTAGCCCGCTTGCAGCGACGCAGTCGTCCGTAGTGTTCGGCATGCTCCAGCAGTTTTTTTCCGTATCGCATACCTTGATGAGCCGAAGAGATTGCGATCAAATCAATGTATAATAGTTCGCCATGCAGCATAACATGAATGAAGCCAACAACCTGTGCATTATCCGGTCTGCAAGCCACAAAAGTGATGCCCCGGTTTAAGCGCCGGGGTAATTCTTTGCGTATTTGTTCCATTTCTTGGACACTTAAATGCGATAGAGGGACAAGCTCTTGCTCGATGAGACGAAAGATGATGGTGTCATCTTGATAGCTGCGTTTTCGAATCATAAACGGGCCTCCTTTTCTACCCTTTTAACAAGATAAGACGTGGCTTTGGAGGAGTGCACTGTCTCACCGTGTGGTCTTTTTTATAATATGCGGGTACCTCTTACAAGCGTGCGACTCTGAGGTGCTTCAGAAAAGAAACATAAATTTTTATGAAATATGGGTATTGACTATCCCAGATGAGAGACATATAATGTGTCTAAACATTTGAAAGAATGACATGAACTCAACGGCAATGAAGAGGACGAAGTGATTAGGGCTCTTTTGTTCAGAGAGTGAGGCATTAGCTGCAAGCTTCACCAAAATCCCTTTTTAACGAGCTCACCTTGGAGCTGTTTTCCTGAAAAGTATTTGGGCCCGATGATATTAACGGTGCGCTGAATCACCTATTAGGGAAAATCGTACGGTCTACGTTACAGACGCCAGATATGGAGATCCTTTGTGATTTCTGTACCTGCCAAGGTTCGATATTGCGAAATATCGGGCAAACACGGGTGGTACCACGGAAGCTACAGCCTTTCGTCCCTCAGTAACAGCAAGTCTGTTCTAGGGATGAAAGGTTTTTTTGTTTTTACAAATGTCAGATGTATGTAAATTTTGTAAAGGAGGATGACCAATGAGTGCACAAATTCCTGAAGTTAGGTCAACCAATGAATTACGTGAAAAGTGGATGAAGCCTGAAGTGATTACAGGTTCGGAAATTTTACTCCGTAGCCTGTTGCTGGAGGGAGTAGATTGTGTCTTCGGATATCCTGGTGGTGCAGTGCTTTATATCTATGATGCCATGTATGGCTTTAAGGATTTCAAGCATGTCCTCACTCGTCACGAGCAAGGAGCTATTCATGCGGCAGATGGTTATGCACGGGCGAGCGGTAAAGTGGGTGTCTGTATCGCGACTTCCGGACCTGGAGCGACAAACCTGGTAACTGGTATTGCGACGGCTTTTATGGATTCGGTGCCGTTAGTGGTCATCACGGGTAACGTTATATCTTCCCTGATCGGTACGGATGCTTTCCAGGAAGCCGATATCACGGGAATTACAATGCCGATTACGAAGCACAGCTATCTGGTAAGAGATGTGGAGGATCTGCCGCGAATCATCCATGAGGCATTTCATATTGCCAACACAGGGCGCAAGGGACCGGTGCTGATTGATATTCCGAAGGATATTTCTGCAGCCCAGACGTTGTTTGTTCCACAAACGGAACCTGTGACCATGCGGGGTTATAACCCGAAAGTGATACCCAACAAAATTCAACTAGACAAGCTAACTCAAGCTATTTCCGAAGCAGAACGTCCATTCATTCTGGCTGGTGGAGGAGTTGTATACTCCGGTGGACATGAAGCACTTTACGAGTTTGTTCGTAAAACGGAAATTCCTATTACGACAACATTGCTCGGATTGGGTGGTTTCCCAAGTGGACATGAACTGTGGACGGGGATGCCGGGGATGCATGGAACATACACCTCCAATCAAGCGATTCAACAGTCCGATCTGTTGATCTGTATCGGAGCCCGCTTCGATGATCGGGTAACAGGCAAGTTGGATGGCTTTGCTCCTCAAGCTAAAATCGTCCACATTGATATCGACCCTGCTGAAATTGGAAAAAATGTTGCAGCGGATATTCCTATCGTGGGTGACGTGAAGGCAGTGCTGGAATTGCTGAATCAGGATGTAAAACGTGCGGATCGAGCTGATGCATGGAGAGCGCAAATTCAGCATTGGAAGAAAGAGAAACCTTATTCATATAAGGATTCTGAAACGGTGCTTAAACCACAATGGGTTGTTGAGTTGTTGGATGAAACGACCAAGGGCGGCGCAATCGTAACGACGGACGTGGGACAGCATCAAATGTGGGCAGCGCAGTATTACAAATTCAATCAGCCACGTTCATGGGTCACCTCTGGTGGACTTGGTACGATGGGATTTGGTTTCCCTTCTGCAATCGGTGCTCAGATGGCAAATCCCGACAGATTGGTAATATCGATTAACGGGGACGGCGGTATGCAGATGTGTTCGCAGGAATTAGCCATCTGTGCAATCAATAACATTCCGGTTAAAATCGTAATTATCAACAACCAGGTTCTTGGAATGGTTCGCCAATGGCAGGAATTGATCTATAACAATCGGTATAGTCACATTGACCTGGCTGGAAGTCCGGATTTTGTGAAACTTGCCGAAGCATACGGAGTCAAAGGACTGCGTGCTACGAATAAGGAAGAGGCACGTCGGGCTTGGCAGGAGGCGCTTGATACACCCGGACCGGTCGTTGTCGAGTTTGTAGTCAGCAAGGAAGAGAATGTATATCCGATGGTGACGCAAGGTTCGACAATTGATCAAATGCTGATGGGGGACGAGTAAAATGACAACAAAAAATACCATTGCTGTACTGGTAAATGATCAACCCGGCGTTTTGCAACGTGTGTCCGGCCTGTTCGGTCGCCGAGGCTTTAACATTGAGAGCATAACTGTGGGACAATCGGAAGAAGTTGGATTATCCCGTATGGTCATTGTGACTGTAGGGGATGAGAACAACTTGGAGCAGATTGAAAAGCAGCTTTACAAGCTGGTTGATGTGATCAAGGTCATCGATCTCAGTTCCAAGCCGATGGTAGCTCGGGAATTGGCGATGATAAAGGTAAAGGCAGAACCGCCTCAGCGGCCAGAGATCATGGGTGTGGTAGAAACATTCAGAGCAGCTGTAATTGATGTTGGAACGACGAGCTTGATCGTACAGGTCATTGGCGATACAGAAAAAATTGATGCCATGATCGAGTTGTTGAAGCCTTACGGTATTCGGGAGTTGACTCGAACCGGGGTTACAGCTATGATACGTGGCAATGCTTAATATGGAGCTTTAACGAATTACCGCTTATAGCGCATTACATCAATAAAGAACCGCCCGCATAAGAGCGGGGGCTCGAAGAGATTTTTGGATACTGAGCACGAGGGAAAGTCTCTTGGGGTACCCGCTCATTATGAAGGGTCCAATTAAAAGGAGGAAATTAACCATGGCAGTTACAACGTACTACGAAAAAGATGCAGAACTCAGCGTATTGAAAGGAAAGACAGTGGCCGTTATTGGTTACGGTAGCCAAGGACATGCTCAAGCACAAAACTTGCGTGACAGTGGTGTGAATGTTGTTATTGGTTTGCGTGAAGGCAAATCAGCTGATGTCGCAAGAAACGACGGTTTTGAAGTTCTGAACGTAGCTGATGCAACAAGCCGTGCAGATGTGGTTCAAATTTTGTTACCTGATGAAACTCAAGCTTCTGTGTACAAAAATGAAATTGAACCTAACCTGAAAAAAGGCGCAGCTCTTTTGTTCTCCCATGGTTTCAACGTTCATTTTGGACAAATCGTAGCTCCTAAAGATAGCGATGTATTGCTGGTTGCTCCAAAATCCCCAGGACATATGGTACGTCGTACCTATGTAGAAGGATTTGGAGTACCGGGGTTGATCGCAATTGAGCAGGACGCAACGGGTCAAGCCAAAGAAATCGGTCTTGCATACGCAAAAGGCATTGGCTGTACACGTGCGGGCGTAATTGAAACCTCCTTCCGTGAAGAAACGGAGACGGATCTGTTCGGTGAGCAGGCGGTATTGTGTGGCGGCGTGAGCGCACTCGTAAAAGCGGGCTTTGAAACATTGACTGAAGCAGGTTATGCTCCTGAGATGGCATACTTTGAATGCTTGCATGAGCTTAAGCTGATCGTTGACCTGATGTATGAAGGTGGATTGGCAACGATGCG
The DNA here is from genome assembly GCF_024213325.1 of Paenibacillus sp. MZ03-122A. Classification (NCBI taxonomy): domain Bacteria; kingdom Bacillati; phylum Bacillota; class Bacilli; order Caryophanales; family Paenibacillaceae; genus Paenibacillus; species Paenibacillus sp. MZ03-122A. The sequence continues at coordinate 168,815 of NZ_JANAVI010000001.1, forward strand.
TGATTCCATCAGTAATACAGCGGAATATGGCGATTATGTAACTGGACCACGCGTGGTAACGGAAGATACGAAGAAAGCCATGAAGGATGTATTGACTGACATTCAACAAGGTAAATTTGCTCGTGACTTCATCCTTGAAAATCAATCTGGACGTGCATTCCTGACGGCTACTCGTCGTAATGAAGCTAACCATCCGATTGAAGTGGTGGGCGGACAATTGCGTGAAATGATGCATTGGATCAAAAAGTAATAATCTTTTGTTCTATGAATTCGACAATATGAATTATTATAAATATTAATTACAATGCGGCCCTGCTTATTGCGTGAGCCGCATTGTAATTTAAGGGTCCTAATCCTGAGGAGGTGCGTTAGGTTGCGCAAAATATATATATTTGACACAACGTTGAGAGACGGAGAACAGTCACCTGGCGTGAACTTGAATACTCGTGAGAAAGTGGAGATCGCTCATCAGTTGGAGAAGCTGGGAATCGATCGTATGGAGGCTGGGTTCCCGGCTGCTTCTCCGGGTGATCTGGCGGCTGTTAATGCAGTAGCAAAAGCTGTGAGAAATTCGACGGTTATTGGTCTTTCGCGTGCAAGGGAACAGGATATTGATGCGGTTCGCGAGGCACTTAAGGGAGCTCAGGACCCGTGTATCCATATCTTCTTGGCAACTTCTCCTATTCACCGTCAGCATAAGCTGCGGATGGAGAAGGCACAGGTCTTGGAAACTGCTCGTGCTGCCATACGATATGGGTTGAAATATTTGCCTAAAGTGGAGTTTTCTTTGGAGGATGCAGGTCGTACAGAGCTTGATTTTGTGGTTGAAATGGTTACCATGGCTGTACAAGAAGGGGCTTCTGTCGTCAACATTCCAGATACGGTAGGTTACTTGACACCCTACGAGTATGGAAATATATTCAAACACATTAAGGAAAATGTGGTCGATGTGGAGAAGATTCAATTGAGTGCACATTGCCACAATGACCTGGGAATGGCTACTGCTAATACACTCGCTGCCATCCTGAACGGCGCGGATCAGATCGAGGGAACCATTAACGGTATTGGTGAACGCGCCGGAAACACGGCCATTGAGGAAATCGCCATGGCACTGGAGACGAGACAAGAATTTTTTCAGGCCAAAACATCTCTGCAATTGTCTGAAATTGCGCGCACGAGCCGTTTGGTTAGCCGTTTGACGGGGATGGTAGTGCCGGGCAACAAGGCGATTGTTGGAGCCAATGCTTTTGCGCACGAATCAGGTATTCATCAAGACGGCATGTTGAAAGAGAAAACGACTTATGAAATCATGACACCAGAAAGTATCGGTCTAAAAGAAAGCAAGCTGGTACTCGGTAAGCACTCAGGTCGTCATGCTTTCCGTGAGCGTTTGATCGAGTTGGGCTACGAATTGAACGAAGAAGATCTGAATCGCGCTTTTGGGCAGTTCAAGGACTTGGCTGATAAGAAGAAGGAAGTTTCGGACGATGATATTTTGGCATTGCTGGAAGAAAAATTGGCCGATGCACCTGAAGTATTCAAGCTGGAAACCATTTTTGTTACCTATGGAAACAAAGCTACGCCTTCCGCACAAGTACGTCTGGTTAACGATGAAGGTCAGGTTATCGAGACAGAAGCTGAAGGAAATGGTTCAGTCGATGCGATCTACAATGCGATTGACCAAGCCAGCAGCGAAAGCGTTGTACTTTCAGATTACTCCATCAAGTCAGTTACCCATGGTAAGGACGCCCTGGGTGAAGTCCATGTAGTGCTGACGCAAAACGGACTGTCTGTGCAGGGACGTGGGGTAAGTACCGATATTCTGGAAGCAAGTGCTCGGGCTTACGTAGATGCGCTAAATGGTTTGATCGACAAGCGTAAAAATTACAGTAATCGCGTAGATTATAAATCTTAATTTTATGCAGACTTAAGAGTTGGATATATACAGGATCGGATGTTTCCGGTCCTGTTTTCTTTTTCTCTGATGAAAAAATCAACTTATAGGCTGTGCCTATTGAATTGATAGATTCTATATCTTGGTCAAAGCCCTGCCATATATGTTACAAAGAAGGTATGAAAAATACGGTTGTATAGCTGTATAACAAGAGGAGTGTACGTGATGGCAGACGTTAAAAAGATTGCGGTAATAGCGGGAGATGGAATTGGACCGGAAGTGGTCGCAGAGGCAGAGAAAATTTTGAAACGTACGGAAGAAGTGTTCGGCCTTTCATTTGAAACGGAGCATGCGCTGTTCGGTGGGATTGCCATTGATAAGAAAGGCACACCATTGCCGGAAGAAACACTGGCAGTATGTCAAGCTGCAGATGCCGTTCTGCTGGGGGCGGTAGGAGGACCACAATGGGACAACAATCCAAAGGAACTTCGTCCTGAAACCGGACTGCTGGGCATTCGTAAAGAGCTCGGTCTGTTTTCGAATCTTCGTCCTGCTGTCGTCTTTGACTGTCTCAAGGACGCATCTACATTGAAACCGGAAGTGTTGGAAGGAACGGACCTGATCGTGGTGCGCGAACTGACGGGCGGCATTTATTTCGGTGAGAAGTTCAGACGAGAAAGTCCACAGGGTGAGGAAGCAGTCGATACTTGTGCATATAATGTAACAGAAGTAGAGCGTATAGTGCGCCAATCTTTCGAAATTGCACAAAAACGTCGCAAGAAACTAGCATCGGTGGATAAGGCTAATGTACTGGAAACCTCCCGTTTATGGCGTGAAGTCGTTAACCGGGTTGCTGTAGACTACCCGGATGTCGAGCTGGAGCATGTATTGGTTGATAACTGCGCCATGCAATTGCTGCGTCGTCCATCTAGCTTTGACGTCATCGTGACGGAAAATATGTTTGGTGACATTCTCAGTGATGAAGCGGCTATGCTGACCGGATCCATCGGCATGCTCTCCTCCGCATCACTTGGAGAAGGCAGCTTCGGCCTATACGAGCCGGTACATGGCTCGGCGCCTGACATTGCAGGTCAAGGGCTGGCGAATCCCATTGCAACGATTTTGTCCGTTGCTTTGATGTTCCGTCTCACCTTCGGGTACGAGAAGGCAGCTGATGCCATTGAGAAAGCGGTAGCTGAGGTATTGGATGCAGGGCACCGTACGGCGGATATTGCGGTGGATAAATCTCAAGCGATCTCGACAACTCAAATGGGAGATCTGATCGCAGCAGCTATTCGTTAAAAGCTCCGTAAATCACCTGTTCTGAAAAAAAGCTTCCTATTATATAGTAAGGTTATACAGTACAGCCTTTTTCGGCAAATGTTTAGCACAGTAGCTCCTGAGCAATCAGGAGCTACTTGTATATTCAAAAGTTCAAAATGTGAATAAACCGTGAATTTTTAAGCTAGTTTAAAATAATTATAAAAAAGTAATGGTTATAATGTTGACTTTGATTTCAGCGAATGATAACATTTATCAAGTAAGTTGTTCATTACAATACAGATGATTGAGGAAAACACATTCGGTGTTTTTCTTACATATTTTAAAGGAGGATTTCATTATTATGGCAGAAAGATTGGTAGGAAGACCCGCCCCTGATTTTGCATTGGAAACAGTGACTGGAGACGGTCAAGAATTTGGTTCGGTAAAGCTTTCCGATTACCGTGGCAAGTGGCTCGTATTTTTCTTCTATCCACTGGATTTCACTTTTGTGTGCCCTACGGAAATTACAGCGTTGAGCGATGCTGCTGACCAATTCAAAGAGCTGGATACTGAAATTCTGGGTATCAGTGTAGACTCCGTGCACAGCCACAAAGCATGGATCAACACAGCTAAAGAAAACAATGGTCTGGGCAAACTGAACTTCCCATTGGCTTCTGACATCACGAAGAAAACAGCAAGCGATTATGGCGTTCTGATCGAAGAAGAAGGCGTTGCATTGCGCGGCTTGTTCATCATTGATCCAGAAGGCGAATTGAAATATCAAGTGGTTAACCACAACGACGTAGGCCGCAGTGTGGAAGAAACTTTGCGTGTACTGCAAGCTTTGCAATCCGGTGGCTTGTGCCCAATGAACTGGAAACCAGGCGATCAAAATCTGTAATATAAGCTTCACAAGTTGAAATTAAACAAGCAAGCCCCCAACTAGCGGTTACTCTGCCGTTATTGGGGGCTTGCTTGCCTGCTCTGTGCAGCGCAAGATGTGAGGATATCCTGTTTAAATGAGACAATATAGAGTGAAGTAACAAATAATTATGGAAATGTTGTTGTGTTCTGGAGGAATTTTGCCTGATGAAAGCGAATAAGGTATTGTAGAAGATAAACAAGGCAGAACAGGTTTTGTTCAGAGGAGGCTGAGCCCGGATGAGTTATTGCTGTGGAGCAAGCATGGTAGGAACCAAGGGAACGCTGAAGCATTACCGCACCCAAGTTCATAATGTTCCTTTGCTGTTTTGCCCGGTATGTCGTCGCATTGAAGTTCATTATAAAGTCGAAAATGAGTATGAAATTCTGGCTGAATATGCACATGGAGATGGGGCAACCGAGATTGATTTTCAGGATTATGTCATGGAAGACGATGATACGATATTTGAAAATTGTGTGAATCGTGAAAGTGAAGATGCCTTTGAAATTGTGAAGCGTCAAATTGACATATCTCTGGATTTATTGATGGTAGCCAAACAGATGAATGATGAAAAATGGCAGGGAGAGCTTAAGAGAAGACTGGCCGTTATGAGCCAAAGACGATCCCGACTTCAACATAATAAGAGCGGCAGTTGACATCCTACACACCAAAGAAGCTCTCAATTCTGGAGAGCTTCTTTGGTGTGTAGGGCGCTTGTTCCTAACGTAATCTTTCATTTTGGTAATGTTGCGCAGATATTATGACGAAAGAAAACAGGATAAAAATTTGGATTCGACACTTTTTCCGATTGACTGCGATCCTTAATCTTGTCTATCATAAAATAAGACTCGACTCGAATTGGAAAGAGATGGTCGGATTTCTGTGAAACTGTTTTCTACATCATTGAAGGGTAGTCGATAGATGCCTTTCTCTTCTTCAAGATTATTACGCGTCCGAAACGGCCAGTTTGTCATTCCGAAACAAGGGGGAAGCCTGGCATGATCAGTGAATTCCAAGAAGCCTTGCTTGATACCGTGGGAGCTTGTCCTTCCACACAGATCGCCAATAACAAGTATGAAAATGTGCTGGAGAACCTGGATAGTGGTATCATGCTGTTTGACAGTGACGGGGTACTGACCTTTATTAACGTGCAAATGGCGAAATTGCTGGAGCTACCACGGAGTTCGCTAGCAGGTCGCAATTTGATGCAAATTTTGCATCATCCTGAGTTAAGTCGGTTTAAGAAGAAGAAAATCATGCGGATTTATAAAGAAACTATCTTTCATAGAAAGCGCTATCATGAGTTGATTGATGAGTATGGTCGGCATTGGTTGATAACAGTGACCTATGGTGATCAGATGGATGGGGACTTTTTGTTTAGCGTCAAGGATGTGTCGGATTATAAGCAGATTGAGCAGACGGCGTATCAAAACGATAAGCTAGCGATGCTGGGACGCATCTCTGCCTCTATCGCCCATGAAATCCGTAACCCGCTTACCGCAATTCGGGGCTTTATTCAATTGCTTCGGCCACATTTGGTGGAGTTGGGCAGGGACGAGTATGCCCGCATTATATTAACAGAGATTGATCGTGCGAACGACATTATTTATGAGTTCTTAAATTCGTCCAAGCCTTCGGCTCCGCAAAAAACAGCTGTATCTGTGATGGGCTTGCTGAAAGAGGTAGTGATGCTGACAGAAAGCGAAGCATTAATGAAGGGTTGCCAGATTGCATTGGACGAAAATGATGAGCTCATGAAGGTTTCCATTGATGTGAAGCAAATTAAGCAGGTTATCCTCAATATGATTAAAAATGCGATGGATGCCATTGAAAGCATCAGTGGGGAACGAGAGGGCTGCATCGATATCCATACAGTGCTTGAGGGTAACTATGTCCACATTTGTATTGAAGATAACGGATTAGGTATGGATCACAATACATTGGCGCGTTTATTTGATCCTTTTTTTACAACAAAAGAAAGTGGAACCGGATTGGGATTGGCTGTGAGCTATCGAATTATCAAAAATCACGGAGGCTTCATACATGTAGACAGTAGACATGGAAGTGGCACACAATTCAAAATCACGCTTCCTGTAGTTTAATATGGGGAGGTTATCGCAGAGGGGTCCTGTACATACTATTTCTTTTATGTTGTGCAGCGTTGGGGTATAGGTATCACCTTTTTGGAAAAGGTTGTCTGAAGCGCATAATCTGACAAGATGATGCGCTTTTTTGGTGCTGTAAGCTCGGTTATTTGCGTAAATGCGAAAATGAATTCATGAATTTAAGACAAAAAAATGATTCACCTTTCACAGATTAAATGCTATTATATACCAGAATACAACATTATTTTTGATACTATAGACTTAAACAACGGCTTCCAAAGCTGTCAAACGTCTTAGATGATCGGAATCTCCGATATGCAGGGGGCTGAAGAGGCTGAATGAGTATACGGCTGGAAGTAAAAAAAACGATAGGTATCGGCATTGCTTCGATAGTTTTGTTTGTCTTGGTTCAGTTATTTCACGTAACTTTGAATAAGATATACTCCCATAATGTTTTTTTCTTGTTATATCCGATTGTAGGATTTTCCTGTGCTGCGATTTGTTTTTCTATTTTTTATCAGTCCTGGTCCGTTTTACTGGAACAGTTATCCTTGCAGAGACTTCTTATTGCCCCGACGTTTTTGGTGGCTGGTCTGCTTTACCTTGTTCATATTGTTTCGTTTAGTTTCGTAAGCCTGACGGACTTTGCTTTGTCTCCGGGCATTTCGTTATGGCTGCTATTTGTAAATCGTGCCTTTACTTCTGTCTTGCTCTTATGTGTTTGTTTCCTCCCGTTTAGCAAGACGAAGTCTGAATACAAGACAGTGGCTTTGTGGGCAGGGATAGGCTGCACTTTGCTGATTCTAGGAGTTATTAAGACATTTGGTGCAGACTTACCGGATCTACGTATACGATACGAAATAGGCAACTTAGGCTGGACATTAAATCTGGCTGTCATGTTACTGCTTGTGCTCACTTTTATTTTCGGGGTGCGAAAATATCGGAAAGCCCGCCCGGCGGAGTTGGGCATGTTGCTTATTGTTCGTGGGATTGGGCTGTGTGTTGTGAGTCAGTTGTTCTATTTATTTTCTGAGCAAATGAGCGATATTAATCACCTTTTGGGACTTTTGACCAACGCGGTAGCATTTTATAATATGTTGAGCGGGCTGGTTCGGTTGATGGTTCTGGTTCCTTATCGTGAAAAGCAAGCAGCAGAATCTGAGTTTAATCACATTGCCTATAATGATGATATAACAGGACTCCCCAATCGTCGTCGCCTTTCCCAACGCTTAGATAAAATATTGCGCAAATCATTGAAATCGGATGAGACAGTAGCGCTTTTAGTGCTAAATATTGATCGTTTCAAGGCGATTAATGACTCGCTTGGACATATGGCAGGGAATTATTTGCTGTATGCGGTAGGCGAACGCTTGGGGCATTTTAGCCATGAAGGGGAAGCAGTCTTTAGCATGGGCGGAGATGAATTTGCCTTTCTTCTAACGGGATACGAAGATACAGATGCTATGAGAAATCGTATTGATGATATGGTGAAGCTGTTCGATCAGCCTTTCGATATTAATGGCGAATCTTATCATGTGATGGTGAGCGTTGGTATAGCTTTATACCCGTTGGATGCGAATCAGAGCGAACAGCTTATTCAGCAGGCGGATACGGCTGTCCATAGTGCCAAAGAGCAGGGAGTGAATTTTCAGCGGTATGCTAGCGCGATGCAGATGCGAGCGCATGAAAGACTCCAGCTGGAAAATGATCTGCGGCGAGCACTTGAAAATGAGGAATTTTCATTGGTATATCAACCACGTGTCCACCTGCAAAGTGGCGAGCTAACGAGTTTGGAGGCGCTGGTGCGGTGGAATCATCCTCATCGTGGGATGGTGATGCCGGGCGATTTTATTCCGGTGGCTGAAGAAAGTGGCTTAATTGTGCCCTTGGGGGAATGGGTGTTAAGGGAGGCCTGTCTGCAAAATAAGCAATGGCAGGAGCTCGGGTACCCACCCATCCCGATTTCGGTCAATTTATCCATGCGCCAATTTCAGCAAAAAAAGCTGGTGGATGTCATTCGGGGCATTTTGACCTATACGGAACTTGAAGCACGCTATCTAGAGCTTGAGATTACCGAAAGTATGACCTTTGATAAGGATCGGGCCTTTGAACAGTTGAAAAAAATAAAGGCTATTGGTGTCGCAATCAGTATTGATGATTTTGGAACTGGCTATAGCTCATTGCATTATTTGAAGAATCTCCCGATTGATCGTCTAAAAATTGACCGTTCCTTTGTAAAAGAGGTACTGGTCGACAGCAAAAATGCGGCAATTGTATCTACTATTGCCTCCATGGCTCACCATTTGAAGCTGAAGGTTACGGCTGAAGGAGTGGAAAATGAGGAGCAGCTTCATTTTTTGCAGGCACAGGATTGTCATGAGGGTCAGGGATATTACTTTAGTCGCCCCATTCCTGCAGAAGTCTTTGAAAAATTGTTTTTACGTAAACCTATGAATTGGCTGGCTCAGGATAGTATGTAGTATGCTTGCATTTTGCTGAAAGGTAAGTTATACTAAATAACATCCTGATTCAGCTGGTTGACGATAGGTTAAGCGTGTCATACATAAGAATCGAGATGTTATAAAATGCGGGTGTAGTTCAATGGTAGAACTTCAGCCTTCCAAGCTGATAGCGTGGGTTCGATTCCCATCACCCGCTTACTGTTTTAAGAAATTCGAAACCCTTGTGACACAAGGGTTTTTTGTTTTGTTTGGAGCTAGATAAATGCTATCAGGTTCAGATCCCTGAATATACTAAAGAGTTTGTAACGAAATATGCAGGTTCGTCCAATACAACTTTGGTATTTGAAAAATAACGTGGGTTATTTGCAAATGTGCTGTGATCTGCTATACTGACTGCAAGTAAGTATCCCATGAAAAGGAAGGTAACCATACGTCCGATGAAGTAAGCACACTGATTTTCCCACTTAACTGCACAGTTACTGGCAGGCGGCTGTAAGCTGCAACGGGAGAAGTGTGTCTGAAAATGAATATAGGGACGTATGCGTTTATTCCGGAACGGGATTTGGCTTATTCGTTTGCGGTGTTATTTTTCATAAGCGTATGTTCTGAGACGATTCATAACAGTCATTCTATATTCCTTGTATGCAAGCCGCAGCCTTCTGCGGCTTTTTTTATTGCTTCCGGGGTCAAAAAACCGGACTGGGAAAGGATGATCGGTATGAGAACGATTTTGCGTATTCGCAATGTAGTAAAGGATTGGAACGGGACATCTTTATTTGAGAATGTGTCGTTGGATGTGATGGAAGGAGAACGGCTCGCACTGTTTGGAAGAAATGGAGCAGGTAAAACGACGCTATTGCGAATTCTGCTGGGAGATGAAGCGCCAACCTCTGGTCAAGTAGAGCATGATTTGCCACTGGAAGAGCGGGGCTGGCTGAAGCAGCAGGATACGGTGGATTGGTCTCGAACCGCACTTGAGGCCGCACAGCAGGCCAGCCCTCGGCATTGGCTTCTCAAGCAAGCATTGGGACAGCTGGAAGTTGACCTAGCCGATGCTGGGAAGGATATGGAGAATCATCTGGAGCGTTACGGCGAGCTGATGGATGAATACGAACGCCTGCAAGGCTTTGCCTGGGAGTCTGAGGTGGAAAAGGCGCTCACTCGAATGGGAATGCCTGTCCAGACGTGGTCCATTGCTTATGGTGACCTGAGTGGCGGACAGAAGACGAGAGTGCGATTAGCCGGACTCATGGTCAGGCAGCCGAAGCTACTGGTGCTGGATGAGCCGACTAACCATTTGGATGCCGAAAGCTTGCTTTGGCTGGAGCAGTGGCTGTCCACGTATCCAGGAACACTGCTGTTTGTATCGCATGACAGAGCCTTTTTGGATCGGGTGGCTACGAGTATAGTTGAGCTCACATCGACAGGTATTGGGCGCTATAAAGGCGGCTATAAGGAATATAAAGCGCAAAAGGAGCGAGAACTGCGAGAGCAGGAAGCCAACTATCGGAAGCAGGAGCTGGCGAAACAGGCGCTGGAGGAAACGATTCGAAATTACAGGGAATGGTTTCATCAGGCGCATCGTGGCGCATCCAAGGTTGAGATGGCCGTTACACAGAGCTTTTATAAGGCCAAGGCTAAAAAAAATATTTCCCGTTACCATGCGAAGGAGAAGGAACTGGAGCGACTGGAAGCCAATAGAGTAGAGCAACCGCGTGAGGCTGCGTCTTTGCACATGAAATTAAGTGACAGCGGGTTTCAGGCAAAATATTTGCTGCGTGCTGAGCAGGTTGACTTTAGCTACGACGACCGTATCATTGTGAAAAATCTAAATCTGATCGTTGCACGTGGAGACCGTCTGGCTGTTCGGGGGCCCAATGGAATTGGTAAAACCACGCTGCTTCGGTTATTAACAGGTCAACTGGAGCCGCAGACAGGAAAAATCACAACCAACCCACAGTTGAACATCGGATATTTTTCACAGGAGCTGGAGCAGCTTCCGGAGGATCAAACGTTGCTGGACAGTCTGCTTGCACTCCCGACGATGACTCAAACAGAAGCGAGAACGGTGTTGGGCTGCTTTCTTTTTGCGAAAGAGGACGTATTTAAAAGGATCGGGACACTCAGTATGGGAGAAAAATGCAGGGTAGCTTTTCTGCGTCTGTACTTTAGTGGAGCCAATCTGCTGGTGCTGGATGAACCCACGAATTATTTTGACATTGAAACCCGTGAAATTGTAGAGGATTCTTTGCGTAACTATGATGGAGCACTGGTGCTCGTCTCACATGATCGGGAGCTGGTGAGGTGCACGGCAACTCGGTTACTGGATATGAAGCCGGGGGGCGGATATGAAATCTATGAGGGGACAGCTGACGAAAAGCAAGAAGATGAGCGGAGCCGTCAACGGGAGCCAGAAGACCAGGAGCGGCGTGAGGAACGGCTTCGATTACAATTGCGTCTTACAGAGTTGATGGGAATGACGGGCACGAATGACGAAAACGAGAAGTTGTTGAGCGAAATCAGGCGCATTCGTGCAAATCTGGAACGGTTGGATGATCTCGATATCTAAAGAAATGAAACGTATGCCCTGCTTGCCAAAGCGCGGTAGTTTGCATATAATAATGAACAATAGTTCGAATTTTTGAAAATGTCTTGATGGAGAAGAGTAGACAGTGTCCGATTGAACAGGGAGGAAGCGCCGTAGGATTGAGAGCGTTTCTGCAAATACTGGGCTGTTGAAGTTCGCTCCGGAGCAGTTCCTTGAACCTCAGGCGCCATGTGAATGGCGAATGTGCAAGTAGGGGATACCGGTTCACGACCGTTACAACGTGTAGAGCGAGACGATGATGCATAGCATGAAAATCACCTGTAACTAGTTGCCGTAAGGCAGAACGCTGGGTGAGCTGAGCTTATTGTCTAACGAGGGTGGTACCACGGTCTTTTCGTCCCTTACCGGGAGAAAAGACCTTTTTTTGTTGTCTGAAAAGCTGGAAATGAAGAAAGGGGACTGAACAGGCGATGAGCGAAACCATCCAAATGAAGGAACATTTGCTGGCCTTGAAGGAAGAAGCACTGGAAGTATTGGAGAAGGTGGCAACACCCAAGGAGCTGGCTGATTTACGGGTCAAATATTCGGGGAAAAAGGGCGCATTGACTGAAATCTTGCGCGGTATGGGCAAGCTGAGCGCGGAAGAGCGTCCAGTTGTTGGACAGGTAGCCAATGAGGTGCGCGAGGCGATTGAAGAAGTGGTTAACCGTAAGCAGGACGAGTTCACGAAAGCAGAAACAAATGAGCGTTTGCAAGCGGAAAAGATCGACGTTACGCTGCCTGGACGCGCGTTGCCGCAAGGTGGACTGCACCCGCTCAACAAAGTGATTGAGCAAATCGAGGATATTTTTACAGGTATGGGCTATCGAGTGGCTGAAGGTCCACAGGCAGAGACGGATTATTATAACTTCGAAGCATTGAACCTGCCTAAAAATCACCCAGCACGGGATATGCAGGATTCATTTTACCTCACCGAGGATCTGTTGATGCGTACCCATACGTCACCGGTTCAGATTCGTGCAATGGAAGCGATGAAGGGCGAAACGCCTATTAAGGTTATCTGTCCGGGTACGGTTTTCCGACGTGATGATGACGATGCAACGCATTCTTTTCAATTCCACCAAATTGAAGGGCTTGTCATTGGAAAAGACATTCGTATGAGTGATTTGAAAGGAACCTTACTTCAATTTGCACGCGAAATGTTCGGAGAATCGACCGAAATCCGTTTGCGCCCAAGCTTCTTTCCGTTCACAGAGCCGAGCGCTGAAGTAGACGTGACTTTTGTGAAGAAAAATGGCGAACGTGTATGGATTGAAATTTTAGGCTGTGGCATGGTCCATCCGAAAGTGTTGGAGATGGGCGGTTTTGATCCCGAGGTTTACAGCGGCTTTGCATTCGGTATGGGTGTAGAGCGGATTGCTATATTGAAATACGGTATCGACGATATTCGTCATTTTTATAACAGTGACCTGTCGTTCCTGAAACAGTTTGCGCGTCAATAAACAACTATATCAAGGGAAGTGAACCCATATGAAAGTATCATTCGAGTGGCTGTCCGAGTATGTATCGCTGGATCAGGTAAGCGCGGAGGATCTAGCAGAGAAAATCACCCGTTCGGGCATAGAAATTGATGAGGTCGAGCAGCGCAATCAAGGAATTACTGGTGTCGTTGTCGGCTATGTTAAAAGCAAGGAAAAGCATCCAGATGCTGATAAGCTGAATGTATGTATTGTCGATGCAGGTCAAGAGGAAGATCTGCAAATCGTGTGTGGTGCTAAAAACGTGGATGCAGGTCAAAAGGTTCCTGTTGCAGTTGTAGGTGCAAAGTTGCCGGGAGATTTCCACATTAAAAAGGCCAAGCTACGTGGTGTTGTATCCATGGGCATGATCTGCTCGGCCAAAGAACTGGGCATGAATGACAAGCTGCTTCCAAAGGAATTGCAAGAAGGTATTTTGGTGCTGCCTGAGGATGCTGAAATTGGTATGCCAATTACGAAGCTGCTGGCGCTAGATGATCAGGTGCTGGATTTTGATCTGACACCCAACCGTTCGGATTGCCTGAGCATGCACGGAGCAGCATATGAAGTGAGTGCGATTCTGGGACGTGACATTTCGCTGGCTGACCCGGCTAAGGATTTGGTTGAAATTAGCGATGCAGCGGCAGATCATCTGTCTGTGAAGGTAGATACTCCTGAACTGTGTACGCACTATGCGGCCCGTTATATCACAGGTGTAAAAGTGGGGGCTTCCCCGTTATGGATTCAAAACCGTCTGATGGCGGCAGGTGTTCGTCCGATCAACAACATCGTAGATATTACGAACTACGTTATGCTGGAATACGGTCAGCCGTTGCATGCTTTTGATGCGGATAAGCTGGAAAATGGAAATATTGAAGTTCGACTCGCTCGTGCAGGCGAAACATTGATTACACTTGACGATCAGGAACGTAAGTTGGAGCCGCATATGCTGCTGATTACAGACGGTGTGAAACCCATTGCATTGGCAGGCGTGATGGGTGGAGCCAATTCCGAGGTTACGGATGCGACGATCAGCATTGCGCTGGAATCTGCCAAGTTTGACGGCGGTACAGTTCGCAAAACATCCCGTCAACTTGGACTGCGTTCAGAAGCAAGTCTGCGTTTTGAAAAAGAGGTTGATCCAGGCGCTGTTGTGCCTGCTGTGAATCGTGCAGCTGCGCTGATTCAGCGTTATGCGGGAGGCACTGTACACCAGGGCATCGTAGAATCAGCGTCTGCAAAAGCTGAAAACCGCATTATCAAGCTGTCGCTAGATAAAATAAACCGATATTTGGGAACCGAACTGTCGCTGCTTGAGGTGAAAACGATTTTCGGTAGACTTCATTTCGGATGTGGCGACGCAGAGCAAGGTGTACTGGAAGTTCAAGTTCCTACACGCCGTGGAGATATTACCATTGACGTGGACTTAATCGAAGAGGTAGCTCGTCTGTATGGTTACGACAATATCCCGACCACGCCGATTGAAGGTCCTACAACTCCGGGAGCTTTGACAGCATCGCAATCATTGCGCCGCTCCCTGCGCAGATTGCTGGCTCATGGTGGTTGGCAGGAGACGATCAGCTACTCTTTTGTACATCCGCAAAGTACGGGGTTATTTAATGCCCTGACAGAAGGTAGCCATCCGGTACGTTTGGCTATGCCTATGAGCGAAGATCGTAGTGTTTTGCGTACGAGTATCATTCCACAGATGCTGGATACAGCGGTGTACAACATGAATCGCAAGCAAGACAATCTGGCGATTTTTGAAATGGGAACTGTATTTTATACAGAGGAACAAACATTAACCCGTCAGCCGCAGGAAATTCAAGTGCTTAGTCTATTGCTGACTGGGGTACGCCGTGAAAAACAATGGAATATTGGTGCTGAAAAGGTTGATTTCTTTGATATTAAAGGCGCGCTTGAAACGGTGTTTGACTATTTCGGATTGAGTGCCAGCATTCGTTATGTGGCTGACCAACCACAAAGCTACCATCCGGGCCGTTCCGCTTCGGTATGGCTGGATGTGAATGGAAACTCTCAACGGATCGGTACCATTGGGCAGATTCATCCGGAGCTTCAACAATCTTATGGGCTGAATGATACGTATGTAGCGGAAATTGCGTTGCAACAGGTCGTTGAACACGCCAACTCGCATATTCAGTTCAGAGAGCTGGCTCGCTTCCCATCCGTGGAACGTGACATTGCCCTCGTGGTAAATAAAGACGTTGAGGCAGGCGAACTGCTTCGTGTTATTCACGCTGCAGGCGGAGAGCTGTTGCAGGATGCACGAGTGTTTGATGTATTTACAGGCAGTAAGCTTGGTGAAGATAAGAAGAGCGTAGCTATCTCTCTGACCTATCGTCATTGGGAACATACGTTGACGGATGAAGAGATCAATGCGGCGCATACTCCTGTCGTTACGTCTCTGGAACAAACTTTTGGAGCGGAATTGAGAAAGTAGCAGGAAATGCGGGAAGCCGTATCGAATCTTAGTGACAGAGGTTCGATACGGCTTTTTGGCCTATCATCATAGAAGCTCTCTTACTCTGATATTTACCCGCTGCGGGGAAGCCGGACTAATAAGGTTGAACGCTTCACGGAAGGCGGGTTACCATAGTACCGGACACACCTTAGAATCAACATACAGTAGTATTGAAGGAGGGCATAATTGTGACTACACCAGATCGTACTCGCGTCACTGTAGAGATCTACGGTACTTCTTATAAACTCGTCGGCAGCAATACCGATTATATGAAGCAGGTTGCCAATTACGTGGATGAGCGTATGCACAGCATTTCTCAAGCTCATTCGCGTCTGGATATGCCCCGAATTGCCGTGCTGGCTGCGGTTCATATGGCAGAAGAAGCTGTACAAATCCAGGAAATTCAGAGTCATATGAACCGCTTAGCAGCGGAACGAGCAGAGCTCCGGGGAGATCTGGCGCAACTCCAGACGGCTCTAGGGGAACAGCAGCAAAAAAATACAGATCTGCATCAATCTTTTATTCAACTAAAGGAAGAAAAGGAAGCAACGCAGAAGAAGCTGATGGAAACCGAATCTGTATCAGCCAAAGAGATTGCCCAATTGAAGGCAAAGCTGGAACAGCAGGAGAAAAAAGCGACTGAACTTGAAAATGGACAAAAACAAGCTAAACGTGAATTGGAGGAGTCTCGTCAAGAAGCTTCTCGCAAGCTGAAAGAGCAGCAGGAGGCGGCTAATGCCCGTATCCGGCAAATAGAAGAGCAGATGAAGAAGGAAGTAGCTGAAGCGACTAAACAGGCTGAAGCCAAGCTGTCAGCTGCAGAGAAGACTCATCAGGAGCAAAAGCGTACAGAACTGGACAAGCTGCGATCTGCTTTGCAGCAAGAGCATAGTAAGAAGGTAAGCGAATGGCAGACCAAGTGCTCAGGGCTGAATGAGCAGCTGGAGCAGGAACGTAAACAGGCTGAATTGGCGTTGAATGAAGAAAAGATCCAGCATCAGGAAGCTCAGAAGCGAGCTGATGAAGCTGCACTGGAGCAGGAGATTCGGGTTGAGGAGCTTCAGGAACAATTAGAACAAGTACAAGCAGGCAGTACAGAGCTTGCTTCTCGTCTGGGAGAGGCTCAAGAACAAGCAAGAGTACTGAAGCAACAACAGTCCGAGCTGGAGTCTGTGCTGGAAACACAGCGACAGGCTGCGATAGAGCGAGAGCAGGCAGATACGCTTGCGCGTGAAGAACTGCAAAGCCGATATGATCAATTAGAAGCTGAAGCCAAGGCTACGCAGCAGCAGACGGCTAAGCTGGAGGAAGAACAGCGGCGGATGCAGAAGCTGCTGGAGCAAGCTCACGTATCTTCTCGCAAACTGCAAAGTGAGCTGGCTACGCTAGCTGAAAGCGAGAAGTCATGGAAGAAACTCGCAGAAGAACGCCAGTTGGCAGTTGATGAGCTGGAGCTCTCCCTGCTGGAAGCACGTGAACAGAAGGAAGCGATACAGGAGCAATTACAGCACGCAGAGGCTGAGCTCGAAGCTATTAATGATAAATTTGCTTCACAACAGCAACGGCTAGTTCAACTTGAAGCGAGAATCAAGGAGCTTTCACCTGAGCTGATTCGCGTTCAGGATGAGCTTGAGAAAGCCAAAGTCCGAGAGCAAGAGGGAGCTAAGGCATATCAATCGCTTCAGGAGCAATATGGAAGCATGAAGAGCCGAGCTGGACAGCTGGAGCAGAATATTAAGCAGCTTCAACAGGAAGATCACGAACGGCGGAGTAAACTGGAACGTGCTGAGGAAGAATCTTTAGAGTGGCAACTTAAATACGATCAGTTGAAGGCAGAAGCGGAACGTCTGGAAGCTGAAGATGCTGCCCGTAAGGAAGAATTTGCATCTTGGGAACGGGAAATAGCGGTAACCGTTGAACAAAAGGAACAGCTTCAGGAGGAGACTCGTTTGGCGGTTGAAGCTGCCAAAACAGCGAAAGCTGAACAGCAGTCCATAGAGCAGGAACGAATGGCCTTGCAGTCTGAATTGGACGAAGTGGGTCAAAAATATGAAATGGCGGCGCATCAGCTTCGTCTGTTACAAGTACAACAGGACGTAGATCGGGAAAATACGGAGAAGATTTCTACAGAATTACGTCAATTACAGGAAGAATACACTAAACTTCAAACGGAGTACAATGAATGGATTGAACTTATCGAACAGGATCAGTAGATATGGATTAAAAATGTAAGGCAATCCCCGGCTGCTCATCGCCGGGGATTGTTTGCTTATTGTATCCACTCAGAAGTTATATGACACAAAGCTGTCCTTTGGCAGACGAAATCTGCTTCGGGACAGCTTTGTCGGGAGTGTCTATTGAAGTTATTTCCCGTCTTTGCGACCGGCTTCAAACGGTGTCGATACCGGAATAAACAGGTCGATAATCCCGATAACCAATGCAGCGAGCAATGCGCCCAGAACGGAAACACTGACATTGGTCACCACATATTGAGCGATCCAGATCACCAGAGCGCTCACAAGAAAACCTACGATACCGCGTCCAAATGGAGAAACGCGTCGGCCGAACACTGCCTCGATAATGTAACCAACCAAGGCAATGACAATGGCAAGAATCAGCGCGCTCCAAAAGCCGCCTACACTAAATCCGGGAACGATCCAGCTTACGACCATCAGCACCAGAGCGGCAACGATGAAACGTACAATGTGCCCGAGAATGCTCACGGAATAACCTCCTTTGTTTTTTGAATTTACAGGGTTAGACAAAGGTTAGTGTGTGGCATGAAGAGCTTTCTTATGTGTAAAAGAGAGTTGGCAAATAGCGTAAGTTTGCTGCTTTCGGTATAATATAGATATATGTGAAAGGAGTAGTGAAGTTGGACTCTAAAATTTTTAAAACCCTTGAATATCAAAAAATTCTAAATAAACTAAGTCACTATGCTCAAACGGCAACGGGACAACAGACAGCCCTTCAACTACAGCCCAGCGATGATTTGGAGCATATCAAGAAAATGTTGAAAGGTACGGATGAGGCCTATGCTGCTGATCGACTCAAAGGAGTGCCTTCATTTAACGGAGTAGTGGATATCACTCCGGCAGTGAAGCGTGCCCGTATTGGCGGAACGTTAAGCCCGCAGGAGTTGCTTGGCATTCGGACAACAGTTCAGGCCGCACGCCGTATACAGGTATACGTGGCAAGTTTGCATGAGGAAAATCCTGTCGAAACATTGCTGTATTGGAGCGAGCAGCTTTCGGAGCAGAGAGGTTTAGAAAACTCCATTAAAGGCTGTATTGATGAAAATGCAGAGGTGCTGGATTCTGCCAGCACAGAGCTTTCTCAAATCCGTCGGGAGCTGCGCTCGGGAGAAGTGCGTATTCGTGAAAAGCTGGATTCCATGATTCGTTCCTCAACTGTATCCAAAATGCTTCAAGATCAGTTGATAACGATTCGTGGAGATCGGTTTGTGATCCCAGTTAAGGCCGAATACCGTTCTTATTTTGGCGGAATTGTTCATGATCAATCCGGGTCTGGTGCAACATTGTTTATCGAGCCTGAATCCATTGTAGCCATGAACAATAAGCTGAGGGAAACAAGGCTGAGAGAAGAGCGTGAAATTGAAGTCATTTTACAAAAGCTGACCGCACTTGTCGCAGAACAAGCAGATATGTTGCTGTATGATGTGGACATATTGGGTAATCTTGATTTTATTTTTGCAAAAGCGCGTCTCGCCCGTGAAATGAAAGCAACCTTGCCTTTAATGAATGACCGCGGATACTTGAAGCTGAAAAAGGGCAGACATCCTCTAATTCCGTTGGAGCAGGTTGTTCCCATTGATGTGGAGCTGGGCAATTCATACACCTCCATTATCGTTACCGGACCGAACACAGGGGGGAAAACCGTTACCCTG
Source organism: Paenibacillus sp. MZ03-122A (assembly GCF_024213325.1). NCBI lineage: Bacteria > Bacillati > Bacillota > Bacilli > Caryophanales > Paenibacillaceae > Paenibacillus > Paenibacillus sp. MZ03-122A. The sequence continues at coordinate 187,915 of NZ_JANAVI010000001.1, forward strand.
AAAACCATCGGCCTACTTAGTTTGATGGCGATGTCTGGACTGTTTGTACCTGTGGAGGATGAAAGCCAGCTGTGTGTATTTGATGCAATCTATGCCGATATTGGTGACGAGCAGAGCATTGAGCAAAACCTGAGTACATTTTCTAGTCACATGACCAATATCATTAGCATCCTGAAAAATATGACGCCCAAAAGTCTTGTATTACTTGACGAAGTGGGGGCAGGAACGGACCCTGCGGAAGGTTCGGCTCTGGCTGTATCCATTCTGGAGCATATACATGCCATGGGTTGCCGCATGGTTGCGACGACTCACTATAGTGAATTGAAGGCGTATGCCTATGAGCGCAAAGGAATTATTAATGCAAGCATGGAGTTTGATGTCGCTACATTAAGCCCGACCTACCGCCTTCTGGTCGGTGTACCCGGACGAAGTAATGCATTTGCTATTGCCGAGCGATTGGGATTGCCAGGGCGTATTTTAGACTATGCCCGTGGTGAGGTAACGGAAGAAGACCAGCGCGTCGAGCACATGATCGCGTCACTGGAGCAGAACCGTTTAACCGCTGAGCAAGAACGGGAAAAAGCGGAGCAGCTGCGTAAGGAAATGGAAGCATTGCGTAGCCGTCATCAGACGGAGTTGGATAAGCTGGAGTCCCAACGGGACCGTATGCTGGAAAAAGCTGAGGACGAAGCAAGAGTTCTCGTGGATAAGGCTCGTAGTGAAGCAGAGAAAATCATTACTGATTTGCGTAAATTGGCTCAGGAAGAAGGGGCCTCGGTTAAGGAGCATAAGCTGATTGCAGCTCGCAGAGAATTGGATGAGGCTGAACCGAAGCAACGCAAGAAAAGTACCGTCAAACGTCCGGCCGCTACACGTACTCGTTCTATCATGGCTGGCGATGAAGTATCCGTTCACAGTCTGAATAAAAAAGGCCACGTGGTTGAACTGTCCGGTACCAAGGAAGCTGTGGTTCAACTGGGGATCATGAAGATGAAGGTCAGTCTGGATGATCTGGAACTACTGCAACCTGCCCAAACAACGACTCCAAGAGTTCAAAAACCAGTGACTGGCGTTAAGCGGACACGGGATGATAACGTACGAAGTGAACTTGATCTTCGGGGGGCGAATGTGGAGGAAGCCTTGATGGAAGTGGACCGCTTCATGGATGAAGCGTTTCTGGCCAATCTGGGTCAGGTACACATTATACATGGCAAAGGTACAGGTGTCCTGAGAACCGGTATTCAGGAGTACCTCCGCAAGCATAAACATGTGAAAAGCTACCGTATCGGTAATTACAATGAAGGCGGCACAGGCGTAACAGTTGCTGAATTGGAATAGCTATGGGTTGCCGGCTTTGCCCGGGAACGCTTGGTAGAACGGGAGGGACGAAGTGAAGATGGCGATTGATGAATTGCTGTCGCATCCGTTGGGGATGATGCTGGGTTATTTCTCGGTGGCGGTGCTGGAGCTAATTGTATTTTTGTCGTGTTTTGAGCTGGTAACCCGCTATAAATGCTGGGAAGAGATCAAGCGCGGCAATGTTTCGGTAGCCATGGCTACGGGAGGGAAAATGTTCGGTATTTGCAACGTGCTCCGCTTTGCGATGGAAGCCAAATCTAGTGTGTATGATACGATGATTTGGTCGTTCGTTGGCTTTTTACTGCTACTTGCGGCGTACTTTCTTTTTGAGTTTCTAACACCGGTATTTTCTATCGATCAACAGATTAAAGAGGATAATCGTGCTGTCGGCTTGTTCTCCATGATTATTTCCATATCTTTATCTTATGTGATCGGTGCCAGTGTAACTTGACACATCTTGTATACTAGAGCTTGGTATACGCTTGGAACGGAAGGATGATAAAGCTTGGAAATGACTATTTGTCCATGGTGTAACATGGAAATTATTTGGGATGAAGAATTAGGACCTGAGGAAGAATGTCCTTATTGCCATAATGATCTGAAAGGGTACTCTGACATCACCGATGATGAAGATGAGTCTGTTTCTCCACCTGTGCATAGACATGCTAGTGAGCATGGACATGAAGAGACGAAACATGATCATGTGGCTTCTGTAACCCCGGCGCCCCACTCTCATGGAAAAGAAGACCTGAAGGGTTATCGGACATTGAGTATTCAGCTCGGTGATGATGAGGAGCAGGATATTTTATATGAGGCAGAGGATGAAATCGTAGCTGAAAAACCGGTTGATGCACCGTTGTTGCAGGATAATGAGCTTCATAAGTTGCCTGTGCTGCATACTTTGCAAAAATTCGAAGAAAGCGGTGCGGATCTGATGGCTTATGAACAAGGTGCTGAACAAATACTCGACAGACAAGATGAGGTTCTTGAATGTTCCCAATGTGGAGAGTACATGCTGCATGCGGGTTCGCAAACCGTAACCAGAGAAGGCTTTGAACCGTCGATGTCTCCAGCGCTTGGCAAGCCTGTTCTGGATTTGCCGTTCGTCTTGAATGTTTATGTGTGTCCTAGCTGCTTCCATGTACAGCAGACACTATCAGAGAATGACCGACTGCGGATGCTGGAGAAGCTCAGCGGTATTTCCAACAATTAAATAGCAATCCCCCGGATAGGCCCAAGCTCAATACGGGCATCTTAAATCGAATAAATCTTTGAACAAGCTGGCTTGAAATAAGCTGATTGGTGATTTTTCGGTTAGGGGGAACTGCATTGAAATCAAACCTGAACGGACAATCCATTCTGCTATTAAGCTTGAATGGATTGTTTGTGTTTGCAGCAGCATTGTCAGGCACATTTCTTAACGTGTATTTGTGGAAAAGCAGGCAGGATTACGCGATGATCGGCTGGTTTAATGTCAGTCAACAAATTGCACTGGGAATTATGGTCTGGGTGGCTGGAAAGTGGGTCAAGGAACATAATAAAATGAATGCCTTGCGCGTGGGGACCGCATTATCCGGCCTATTTTATCTGATCGTGTTATATACGGGACCGCAGGCTGTGAACTACATATGGCCGCTCGGGATGTTGCTGGGTGCAGCATTAGGTTTATTCTGGCTGGCGTTTAATGTGATTTTTTTCGAAGTCACGGATCAGGCAAGTCGTGATCATTTTAACGGTTGGGTGGGTCTGCTAGGCTCGTTTTCCGGTATAGTGGGACCTTGGCTGTCCGGTTGGATTATTGCCCGTATGGAGGATGACGCAGGTTACCGCGTGATATTCAGTATTTCCTTGGCCTTTTATGTCGTAGGAGTGGTGCTTAGTTTCTTTCTTCGCAAGCGTAAGCCGACAGGAAATTACAATTGGAAGGAGCCCAAGCAGCGATTGTCACAAAAAGGGAGTATGTGGCGTCCGTTGTCGTTATCACTTGTTGCCCAGGGCATCCGTGAAGGGGTATTTGCCTTCCTGATTACGCTGCTCGTGTATGTAGCTACTCAACAGGAATGGAAGCTGGCGCAGTTTTCACTTATTACATCGGCGGTTTCATTTTTCAGCTTTTGGGCTGTCGGAAAATGGCTCAAGCCACACTATCGTTCGGCGGGTATGCTTTTGGGTGCTGTGTTGTTAGTGATCGCGCTTTTACCGTTATTGTGGCGTATGGAGTATAGTACACTACTGATTATGGGGATCGGCACCGCTTTATTTATGCCCCTGTATTTAATTCCCATGATTTCTGCCAGCTTTGATTTAATGGGTACGAGTAAAGGAGACGCCAATCAGAGAGTGGAACTGGTTGTACTGCGCGAACTATGCTTAATGGTAGGCCGATTGACCGGAACACTCATTTTCTTGGGTGTCCTAAGTATCAGCAAGGCTCCTACGGCGATGATCTGGTTGTTGATTGGACTGGCATTGATGCCAGTGCTCGGATGGTTTTTTATGCGAAGTGTGCTGAAAATGGAACAAAAGACAAAGCAGAGCCAGTCTCATTCCCACGCACGACGCTTGCACAAGCAAACCGAATAGTCTGAAAATATATTTAAAAAGACCTCCAGACCCACTTAAAGGGAAAGGAGGTTCTTTTTTTGTTTCCACACGTTAAACCATCGGTTCCGTTGTTTCGGGCGAGGGCTTGGTAGTACGGGTCAGAGAATAAAGCTCCATTTCAGGTCGATGTGTGCCCGTCAGTTCATCAGCCAAAAGTTGTGCGGCCATCATACTCGTGACTGCTCCATTTCCCCCGTAACCTTCCAAAAAGTAGCAGTTGGGAAAACGCGGATGTGGACCAATATACGGCAAACCGTCTTGAGAGGAGCCGAATACAGCAGCCCATGCAAAGTCGATCTGAAATGGTATACCCGGAAAAAATTCCCGTAATGTTTGTAGCAGCTTTTGCTGTTGGTGCAGCAGCCTGACTTCACGTTGATTGGCGTCCAGTACAGGTTCGTCTAAACCACCAATAATGATGCGTCCTTCCGGTGTGGAGCGCATATATAGATAAGGACGAGCAGTTTCCCAGATGAGACACTGTTCATGCCACAAGGGTGTATCTCCGATTGGATTGGTGGCGATAGCATATGAGCTTTCTAGAACGGCTCCGCGGTCTTTTTTAATCTCTTGTGTTTCATAACCTGTTGCAAAAATAACTTTTTTCGCTCGGATAATCCCACCGCTGGTATGACAAACGACCTCATTATCGTTGAATTCAAAATGCTCAGCTTCTGTATGCTCGTATAAGCGAACACCAAGACGGCTGGCAGATCGCAGCAGTCCTTGGGCGAACAAAAATGGATTAACCTCGGCATCTTCGCGTGTATATAAGGCTGCTGGTTTTCGGAAAGGAAATCGGGCAGCAATCTGTTGATCATCCCAGTATTCGACGGGAAATCCAAACCGGGTTAGCTGTTTGTACTCTTCCTGAAGTGTCTGCACATCCTCCGATGTACTTGCATAGTACAGGCTACTTCGGCGTGAAAAAGACGGATCAATTTCCAGCGTGGTAGACAGTTTTTCCAACTGATCCAGAGCATCTTTACTCATACGGTAAAACAGTACACCGTTCATTTCACCAAACGTATTGATGAAGGAAGTTAAGGTCTTATCATTGCTATATTGCAGCAGTCCGTTATTGGCCGAAGAACTTCCATGTACTAGCTTGCGTTTGTCAATAACCACGGCGTCTACCTGTCGTTCTCCCAACAGTCGGGAGCAGATGGATCCACCCATGCCGCCACCTATGATCAATACATCACAATTTAAATCCTCTGCCAAAGGCGGGAAATCCAACATTTGCTCCAAGGTACTGGGCCAATATGTATTCCCGCTTATCAATTCCATATAAATAGCACTCCTCATAAGGTAATATGTAATATTTCTTAGGTGTACATAGTATTTCGCCAAACGGACAAGATAACCAGCGTGCAACAAAACATTCAAGGAGGCACAGAGATTATGCAATCTACGAACATGCAACCCTTGTCAGGCAAAGAGCTGGAGTACATCGTGGACTCCATTTCCAATGAAGAACTACTACTCAAACAAAGTGCGGCGACAGCGGCTTCTATTCAGCACCCAGCCATCCAACAAGCCTGTTTGCAACTGGCAAGAACTCATGAGCACCACTTGAATCTGCTTTCTAATGCTCTTCAACAGCATCAGCAGCTTGCCCCAATGCAACCGCAGCAGTAATTTGGATTTACAATAAAGGAGGTTTGACAGAATGTATTCACAAAACAATATGTCATTTATGCCCGAAGAAGATTTGCTCTATACCATTCTTGCTGATATGAAACGTACGGTGCGCGAGTACACAACGGCGACGACAGAATCCAATTGTCCGTCTGTGCGTCAGATGTTCACCGACCTTACGAATGATACATTGCGTCTGCAAGGTGATTTGTATCATCTGATGAGCCAAAACAATATGTATGCCACTCCGACTAAAGCACTGCGCATCGATTTGGACAAACAGATTCAAGAAGCTCGCAAGACCCAACAAGAATGCCAACAGTTCATTCAGCAAAAATCGACATCCGCGGGAGTATATGGCCAATCTATGCACCAGCAAGGCCAGTCTACTCATCAAAACAACCCTTATTATATGTAAACGGGATTTTTCGTTTTTGAAGCAGATTCCCATAACAGCCGTCCATCTGCCGGGTTTACCGGAGTGGACGGTTTTTCTTTGCAGGTTTAAAGTGCGTATTGTATGATGTATAGTAATCTCTTTCGATGGAGGCCTTATGTAGAATGACAGAACTGAATGAATTGAAATTAAAAGTGCTGGAATTGTTAAAAGAAGATGCAAGAAGAACACCGACTCTATTAGCTACTATGCTGGGGGTTGACGAGCAGGATGTTCGCACCTCAATTAAAGAGCTCGAAGACCAACATGTGATCGTCAAATACGCCGCTGTAGTCAATTGGGACAAAGTCGACGACGAAAAGGTTACCGCTTTGATCGAAGTACAGATTACACCTGAGCGTGGAAGAGGCTTTGAAGGGATTGCAGAACGGATTTATTTGTATCCGCAAGTTAAATCGGTCTATCTCATGTCTGGAGCATACGATTTGCTGGTAGAGGTTGAAGGCCGCAATCTCCGTGAGGTTGCTAATTTTGTGTCGGAAAAACTGTCGCCTATTGATTCGGTCTTGTCTACCAAGACTAATTTTACGCTTAAAAAATACAAGCAGGACGGAATTATCTTTGAGGACCATCAGGAAGATAATCGTCTGATGATTTCGCCGTAAAGGAAGATCATGATGAATCTCAAAACAGAAGCATTTACCGACAGTAACAAAGCCATGAGTTCCTATTTGTCCCCGTTGGTGCGCGAGATCCCATCTTCGGGTATTCGTAAGTTTTTTGACTTGGTGGGTGGCAACAAGGATATTATTACCCTTGGTGTGGGCGAACCGGATTTTACAACCCCTTGGCATATGCGGGAAGCCTGTGTCTATTCATTGGAGCGAGGTTTTACCAGCTACACGTCTAATGCGGGAACGCCAGAACTGCGTGAAGCGATTAGTGATTATCTGAATGAGCAATTTGAAGTCCGTTATGATCCCAAAAATGAGATTATCGTGACCGTTGGGGGAAGCGAGGCGATTGATCTTGCTTTGCGTGCTTTAATTGTACCTGGCGACGAAATTCTCGTGCCCGAGCCATGCTACATTTCATATTCTCCAATCACTTCGATTGGAGGCGGGATTCCAGTAGGTATTGAAACATTTGCTAAGGATGAATTCAAGCTGACGGCTGAAGCACTGGAGGCAAAAATTACACCTAAATCCAAGGTGTTGATTTTATGCTATCCGAGCAATCCAACTGGGGCTACGATGACTTATGAAGATTGGCTTCCGATTGCCGAAGTCGTGGAAAAACATGATTTGATCGTCATTTCTGATGAAATTTATGCTGAATTGAATTATGGAGAAAAGCATGTCAGTTTTGCCGCTATGCCTGGTATGATGGATCGTACGATTCTCGTCAGTGGTTTTTCCAAAGCCTTCGCCATGACAGGCTGGCGTATTGGATATACATGCGGGCATCCAGATCTGATTGCCGCTATGCTCAAAATCCATCAGTACACCGTAATGTGTGCGCCTTCTATGGGTCAAGTTGCGGCACTGGAAGGCTTGCGGAATGGTTTGGGTGAGAAAGATCGTATGGTAGAAGCCTATAATCAGCGTCGCCGTCTGATGGTTGAAGGGTTCCGGGAAATCGGCCTGGAGTGCCATGAGCCAAGAGGGGCTTTTTACGTTTTCCCTAGTATTCAAAGCACGGGACTCAGCTCAGATGAATTTGCACAGCGTCTTTTGGCAGAGGCTAAAGTTGCGGCTGTACCGGGTAATGTGTTCGGTTTGGGAGGCGAAGGCTATCTTCGTTGCTCATACGCGACTTCTGTTGCTCAGCTGACGGAGGCACTGGATCGGATTGGTCATTTTGTAGAAAAAGTAAGAAAAGAAGGTTAAAATTATTTTTTTATGGGTAATTCATAAAAAATAGTCTTTTATTTCTAAATTTCTATGCTATAATTTGAAATCGGAAGCAGGAAGTTCAATTTTTCAATTGTAGGAGGAATGCTCATGTCATATGTTGGATATAATTCATCTAGTTCAATAGGATACGACATTTCCCTGGAAGATGAAATTTTGTTCCTGCGCAATGAGATGATGCGGACGTTTCAGGAAGAGCAGTCCTTCACCTCTGATCTTGTTATCCAGATCAGTTGCAAGCTCGATTTGAAAATCAATGAATATATGAAGCTGTATGGTACGGAATGCAAGGTTTAACCGTATGAAGTCAGCCAAATGTAAGAAGAAGGCCGTCGGGCCTTCTTTTTTTGCGTTCACAACTTATGATATATTAATGGCATGGAAGAGGGGGCGTACATATGAGAGCAGGGCTAAAAAGGCTATCGCCATGGATCATCGGAATGCTTGCACTTGTATTATTGGCTGGATGTGGGGGACGGGACAAGGACAGCTTCTCCATTTTTATTATGGATAAAGGGGATGCTTCAGTCATCCGTGAAGAGCTGGAACAAAAGCTTAAGGATAAGCTAGGCGAACAGGCTCCGACTATTGAGATTTCAGTCAGTCCGCTGTATAACCAGCAGAAGCTGGTTGTAGAATATGCGGCCGGGGAGCATGATCTGTTTCTTTTGCCGGAAGAGGACATGAAGCTGTATGGACAGAATGGCTCGAATCTGCCGTTAGATGATGCTTTTGACAAGAAGACGTACGCTCGGGGCGTGTTCGAGGGCGGCGTATTTAAGAAGAAGGGGCAGGAGGAAGAAGGATCAGATGTAAGCAAGGAAACTCATTTGTTCGGAATTCCGGTGGAGCAGATGAAGATGTTTAAGGAGCTAAAATATAACTCCAAAACATTATTTGCTACCGTGCCGCCTCGTACAAGCAATAAGGAAGAAGCCATCAAGGTGCTGAAAGCACTTACGGAATGATAAAGGAGATGGAATGAAATGGGCATATATACTAGAACAGGTGATGAAGGACAAACTTCTGTGATCGGCGGTCGAGTGTCCAAAGATGATGATCGTGTGGAGGCATACGGTACAATTGACGAGCTGAACAGCTTTGTAGGACAAGCGATCAGCTTTGCCGAAGGGGAAGAGTTTACGGATATTCGGACTCAATTGGAAGAAATACAGCAGGAGCTGTTTGATTGTGGTTCGGATTTGGCGTTTGTTAAAATTAGTGAAAGCAAATATAAGGTGAAAGACGAGCTGGCAGAGCGTCTGGAAGGCTGGATTGATGCATGTCAGGAGGAAAATCCGAAGGTGGAGCGTTTTATTATACCGGGTGGTAGCACATTATCCTCAACGCTTCATGTTTGCCGTACAGTTTGCCGACGCGCGGAACGCCGTGCTGTTACACTAGGTAAACATACGGACATTAATCCGGCGGTACGTCGGTATTTGAACCGCCTTTCTGATTATTTCTTTGCCGTTGCTCGTACAGCGAATGTCCGTCAGGGTGTGCCCGATGTCGAATATGTGCGCAGCAAAAAAGTGTTCCGCAAATAAGGAGGCAACCGGGAATTTGTGATGAGCTTGTATTATGAACCTATCGTATATACGATCCCTCCTGAGGAGGAGGGCATGCTGTTGAAGACTATTTTACAAAAACGTATGAACATTTCTCGAAAGTTAATATCCAAACTCAAGCTGACCGAGCAAGGCATTATGCTGAACGGGACACGTGTGTACATCAGCGTAAAGGTGAAGTCCGGGGATCGAGTAGAAATTCGTATGGAGCGCGAGCGTTCTGATGATATTTTACCTGAACCCATTCCTTTTGAGATATTGTTTGAGGATGAACATCTGTTAGTGGTGAACAAAGCGGCGGGCATGATTGTCCATCCGACTCACGGTCATTACACAGGAACGCTGGCTAATGGGGTTGTGCATTATTGGCAGGCCAAGGGAGAACTGTTCCGGTTTCGTCCTGTTCATCGTCTTGATCAGGAGACGACGGGTGTGCTGGTAGTAGCCAAAAATCCGTATGTACATCAGCATATTTCTGAGCAAATGATTGCGGGAACGGTGGATAAGCGCTATACAGCTCTGGTGCATGGACGGCCTGAGCTGCAGGAAGGAAAGGTAGACGGACCGATTGACCGCAACCCGCATGATCCGCATTTACGTATGGTGACCCCGGATGGTTATCCTGCCCTTACGCTGTATAAGCTGGAGGAAGTGTGGAACGGGGGAAGCCGCATTGGGCTAAAGTTGGAATCCGGGCGTACGCACCAAATTCGAGTGCATATGACTTATATCGGTTGTCCGTTGATCGGAGATAAAATGTATCGGATTACACCCGATGACGCTGCGCAACGTGAGCGATATGATCAGCTTGATGCCAGGATGCCTCGACAGGCTCTGCATGCCTCAGAGCTATCCTTGGAGCATCCTGTTACCGGGGAGCGGCTGACGTTCTATGCTCCTCTACCTGACGATATGGCTGAAATGCAGGAGCTATTAAGAGCGCAATATCTTTCAGAATAAAATATAAATAAGCGATGAAAACCAAATGGAGGTTAATCTAGCGATGAGCCAACTGAAAGTATATCAGTATTCTAAATGCAGTACCTGTCGTAATGCAGTGAAATGGCTGCAAAACAAGGGACATGAGACGGAACTTATTCCTATTTTTGAACAACCGCCCGGCCCGGAGGAATTGGAAGACTTGATTCGCAAAAGCGGGCTGGAGCTGAAAAAGTTTTTCAATACAAGCGGTGAGGTGTACAAAGAGTTAAAGCTGAAAGATAAGCTTGGAGACATGAGCCGTGAAGAGCAAATTTCGCTTTTATCCTCGAATGGAAGATTAATCAAACGCCCGATTGTAACCGATGGTAACAAAGTAACGGTAGGATTCAAAGAGGAAACATTTGAGGGCACATGGGGAGCTCAATAACGCCCAATTTACCCCCACGATATGTTATACTGTGGGGGTTAAATATTATGATGAATGGGAGCAATACAATCTGTGACACAACGCAATGAACAATCCGTAATGCTGGTTGACGGCATGGCCCTGCTATTTCGCGCTTATTATGCAACCGCCGCAAACGGTTATATCCGTCGTACAAAAGCTGGAGTGCCAACGAACGCCATATATGGTTTTATTCGATATTTTTGGGATGCAGTCCAAACATTTAATCCTACACACGTCATTTGCTGCTGGGATATGGGCGGAACGACATTTCGTGGGGAACATTTTGCTGCGTATAAGGGAAACCGAGCCGACGCACCAGATGATTTGATTCCCCAATTTACATTGATTCGGGAAGTAACGGACAGCCTCGGCATTCCCAACATTGGAGCGGAAGGTTTTGAAGCCGATGATTGTATCGGTACGCTTGCACGCCATTATTCGCAAAATGAGGACATGGATGTAATGATTCTCTCGGGAGATCATGATTTACTTCAATTAGTGGATGATTGGACACGGGTCATTATTATGAAAAAAGGGCACGGCAATTATATGATATACACCCCGGAGACCCTGCTGACTGAAAAAGGGCTTAAGCCACGCCAAGTGGTGGACCTTAAAGGCCTGATGGGGGATGCAAGCGATAATTATCCAGGAGTACGAGGTATTGGTGAGAAAACGGCACTCAAGCTGGTGCAGGAATACGACTCTATTGAAGGCATTCTGGAGAATTTGGATCAATTAACACCCTCGGTCCGTAAAAAAATCGAGAGTGATTTGGATATGCTGCATCTTTCACGCAAGCTTGCTGAAATTCACTGCGGTGTACCTGTAGCATGTGCTTTGGATAGTTGTCTGCTAACGCTGGATCACGTGCAAATTGTAGACAAGTTTGAGCAGCTTGAAATGAAAAGCTTGTGTACATTGATGGGTGTCGCAACCGGATCATAATGAAGCTGTTAGGCTTGATACGGACAATTACGGACAATTTAAGTGAAGTAAGTTTATAGGGATGCTGACGCTGGGTGCGTTAGTGTCCTTATTTTTATACCGTTATGTCAAGGGAGTTGTATAGTCATGTGAAGGATTATATACAATTGCCATAAGGGGATTGACCTCGGGCACATTTCAGGTGAATATAGTGGAGAGAGAACCGGATTATTGAAAGGGGACAACAGCAACTATGACAGTATTGGGAGCAATTGAGGCAGGCGGTACCAAATTTGTATGTGGAATTGGCAACGAACATGGGGAGGTACTGGAACGAGCAAGCTTTCCAACGACCACCCCAGCAGAAACAATGGAGAATGTCATCGCATTTTTTGAAGGCAAGGGCATTGAAGCATTGGGTGTAGGCTCGTTCGGGCCGATTGATCCTATCGAAGGCAGTGATACATATGGCTATATTACAACAACGCCAAAGCCACATTGGGGAAATTACAATTTAATTGGCAAACTGAAACAGCATTTTGACGTGCCTATGGGGTTTGACACGGATGTGAATGGAGCAGCACTTGGTGAGTCTATTTGGGGTGCCGCCAAGGGATTGGACAACTGTCTGTATATTACGATAGGTACAGGCATCGGGGCAGGTGCTTTGGTTGGTGGAAAGCTGATACATGGATTATCCCACCCAGAAATGGGGCATATTCTGGTACGTCGTCATTCAGAAGATACTTACAAGGGGACATGTCCTTATCACGGAGATTGTTTGGAGGGACTGGCAGCAGGTCCTGCGCTCGAAAAAAGATGGAAGGTTAAAGGACATGAGCTTTCTGTCGATCACGCAGCCTGGGAAATGGAAGCGTACTATCTGGCACAGGCTTTAATGAGCTATGTATTAATCCTGTCACCGCAAAAAATTATTATGGGCGGGGGAGTGATGAAGCAGGACCAACTGTTCCCGCTCATTCGTACCAAGCTTCAAGAACTTTTGAACGGATACGTACAGCATTCGAGTCTGACAACAGATATTGAGCAATATATCGTATCTCCGGGATTGGGTGACAATGCTGGATTGTGCGGTGCTCTGGCATTGGCAAAGGAAAAGCTGAATCATTAGAATTTATGGTTGACGGCACTCCGAGGTACGGTTATTATATAGGCAACAGCATAGTACGGCTCAAAAAGGGAAGCACCTTTCTTGCGAATACGCAGGATAGGTGCTTTTTTTGCGTTTTTGTGTTGTGCGGGACTGTCTTTCAACGATATGAGGGAGGAAGAAATCATGGAGATTGTATTTTTAAATCGCTTGTCCAAACGGAATGAACAGGGCTATGAGGACTTTGCTCAGGTATGGATTGGGCAACATGAAGGGGGATGGAGTGCAGGCTGGAGCACACACCATGTCCCGGATGAAAGTATAGACGACCTTTGGTATGAGGGCAGCTTGTGGCAGGAATTACTGCATGTATACCGTCATGAGCTGGCGCTCAAAATGGCTGAGGGCTACAGGCCCTTAATCCATGGCGTATTTCATGAGCAAGAAGGATCATCAGGACGAGGACAAACGCTGCAAAAGCTGTATTGCTACAGTGATTTGTTTCCACGTGATGAAGTGTATGAGCAGTTGACAATGTGGAGACGGCAAAAAGCAGCAACGGAACGAAAAGCGCCTTATTTTATTGCTACGAATCGGCTGCTTCGGCTCATTAGCGTCTATCTTCCCCATACCGAAGAAGAATTGTTGGAGCTGCCTGGTATGGGTCAGGGTAAGGTGTCGCAATATGGGACGGAGCTATTGGCTATTACGACACAAAATGACCGGACCACGCCATTTCCGTTGAACTGGGTAACAGAGACGCTGGAAGAAGAAGTTTTCTTGTCATGGCTATACAAGCAAAAAGAGAACCAATACAGGCAGGAGCTGAATAAGTTCAGCCTAACTAGAACGATTATCGAAGGTATTTCGGACGGTCTTTCACTGGAGCATATCGGGATGAAGACAGGTTTGCATCGTAGAGAAATGATTGAAGCTGTGGAGCATTTGGACAGGGATGGCATTGATATGGAGAAGCTGATCCGCAAGGAATTGGTGAATGTATCTGAGGAGGAGCAGGCAGTCATCTGGTCTGCTTATGAAGAGTTGGGGGATACGTTGCTCAAGCCTGTCATGCTGAAAGTGTATGGGGAAGAAAAGGCGACAGAAACAGGATTGGATCAAATTTATGAGCGTCTGCGTCTGATCCGTATACGGTTTCGCCATCAGCAGGTACCCGACCGACATGTTGGATAATATAGAACTGATTGGATAAAGCTAAAGTATTAAAGTACATTCAGGGTCCAACATACTAAAAAGCAGCAGCCAGTTCCTCATAGGACACGGCTGCTGCTTTTTATGATCAAGCTTGAAAATCGAAATAGGTATCCAACTCCGTACTTTTCCCCTTTTCTTTTTAAACCCAGTCTTTCTTACGGAAAATACAGAACATACTGACACCTAGTGCCACCATAATACCAATGACGACAAAATAGCCATAACGTGTATGAAGCTCAGGCATATTATCGAAGTTCATCCCATATATTCCGGTAATGACCGTCAATGGCATAAATACGGTCGTTATTGCCGTAAACACACGCATAATTTCATTGGCACGATTGGCGATACTGGATTGATAAGCTTCTCGAAGGTTACCCATCAAATCGCGGTAAGTTTCAAAAGTCTCCGAAATTTTCACAGCATTTTCATAAATGTCGCTGAAATATTTTTGTAATTGATCGTCGATGAGTCGCAAATCCCGTTTGTTCAGGGTATTGATGACTTCCTTTTGCGGACCCAGCACCTTTTTCAGCCACAGAATCTCACTTCGTAAGCCGATGATTTCGTTCAAATGCGACTTTTTCGTATGCATTAGAATATCTTCTTCCAGCTTTTCAATGCGGACCTCAATCCGGTCACCAACCAGAAAATAGTTGTCAACAATCAAGTCGACCAACAGATACATAAAACGGTCAGGCTGGCTGACTTCTTGCTCCCACAGCATAGGCTTGAGGGTACGAAGCTCATTGATTTTCTGCTTGGTCACCGTAATGATAAAATGGCGGCCGAGAAAAATGTTCAAAGCTCGCAAAAATATTTCTTCATCATCAAAACGAATGCTATTTACAACGATAAAATAATGGCTTTCATAAATTTCGATCTTCGGACGCTGTTCTTCTTCACTCAAACAGTCTTCTACTGCAAGATCATGCATGGAAAATAAAGGTTGGAGCACTGCCAAATCATCGACATCAGCATCAATCCAATAAAAACCTTCTGCCGGTGCAGTAAGCGCCATTTCAATTTCTTCGACAGGGGTAAAAACCCCGTTGTTGACCAAACGGATTTTCATATATGTCACTCCTTATGCTCCGTCGTAACGGAAATACGTTTACCTTAAGCATAAGGAATGAACTCAGTTAGCCAGTTAGCCGGTGCGGGTAAGCGTGCATTCTCATCAAAAGCCGGAGGCTTTTGGAGCATGCAGAGCCTGGCGTCCCGTCTTTCGGCAAGCTGAAGTCATTCCTATGCTGTTGTTCAGGGATCGCCGCCTATTCGGACTCGGGTCGCCTTCCATTCCGGATTCACCTCTCAAATGTTCTTTTTTAGATTGCCACAGTATCGCAGGAAACACTCAAAGTCTGCACTACTGCTCCATATTTTTGCCTAATAGCACTTGTATAGTATAACGCTCGGCCTACGGCCTTTCAAGCGCAAAATCATGGGCTAAATCGACAGTAGTGGCAAGAGCTTCAGCGAAAGGAGGGATATGATTTAACCTATGGAAAAGGTAGACAAAATGTGATTGCAGGGCACAAATTTAAAAGTCCCATCTTGACGAAGCCCAGCCGATGCATTAAAGTGAACAACAAGAACTTTGTGAACCCAAAATGAATATAGCGAAATCTTATCAAGAGCAGGTGGAGGGACTAGCCCGATGATACCCGGCAACCGGCGATTTTAATCGCACGGTGCTAATTCTTGCAGGACGCGCGCTTTGTACAAAGAGCGTTGCCCTGACAGATGAGAGAGGCGCATATGGATACAAATATGACCTTTCTCTAACCAGAGAAAGGTCTTTTTATTATATGCCCGGCATCTCAGCAGGACGATTTTCGCAAAACTTACCGAACAAGGAGTGAGTTTACATGCCGATTAAAATCCCAGACACGCTACCTGCCAAGGAAGTGCTGGAGGGCGAAAATATTTTCGTAATGGATGAAAGCCTAGCTTATCATCAGGACATTCGTCCGTTGCGCATCGCCATTTTGAATTTGATGCCTACAAAGGAAACGACGGAAACCCAACTATTGCGCCTGGTCGGCAATACGCCGCTGCAAGTGGACGTCACGCTGGTACACATGAAGTCTCATGTATCCAAAAATACATCGCAAGAATATTTGAACATGTTCTATAAAACGTTTGACGAGATCAAGAACAGTCGTTTTGACGGCATGGTCATTACAGGAGCTCCGGTTGAACAGCTTGAGTTTGAGGATGTGAACTACTGGGAGGAGATCCGGCAAATCTTTGAGTGGACGAAAACGAATGTAACTTCGACCATGCATATCTGTTGGGCCTCACAGGCAGGTTTATACCATCATTTCAATGTCCCGAAATACGGGCTTGACTACAAATGCTTTGGCGTATTTCCACACACCGTGATTAAACCTAAAGTAAAATTGCTACGCGGCTTTGATGAACTGTTTTATGCCCCTCACTCCAGACATACGGAGGTTCGGCGGGAAGATATTGATCATATCGCCGAATTAGAAGTTTTATCCGAATCCGAGGAAGCCGGAGTGTACCTCGTAGCCACGCTTGACGGTAAACAAATTTTTGTAACTGGGCATTCTGAATATGACCCGCTTTCATTGAAATGGGAATACGACCGCGATGTGGCCAAAGGAATGGATATTGAAGTTCCCAAAAATTATTTTCCTAATGATGATCCTGAGCGCACACCGCCCTCAATCTGGCGGGCGCACGCCAATTTATTATTCTCGAATTGGCTGAACTATTATGTATACCAAGAGACACCTTACGATATCGGGCCCCAGATTTAAAAAAGGGGCTTGTAGTTTACCCTTGTACAGTACCACCTTGCAGTAGCGCAGCAGTATAGTCTTTGACATCCATTTTTGCAGGATTGGTTATAGCACCCACTATGGAAGTTAACAGGAGGATTCATATGAGTGAAAAACAGTGGAAAATCGAAAGCAGATTGGCACAAATCGGTTCAGTAGAGGAGCCAGTAACCGGGGCTGTTAATTACCCGATTTACCAATCTACGGCGTTCCGCCATCCCCGTCTGGGTCAAAGCACAGGATTTGATTACATTCGGACGATCAATCCCACGCGAAAGGTACTGGAAGAGGCTTCTGCTGCACTTGAATCTGGTGATGCAGGCTTTGCATGCAGCTCAGGTATGGCGGCGCTTCAAACGGTATTTGCATTGTTTGGACAGGGAGATCATCTCATAGTATCGCTGGATCTGTATGGCGGGACATATCGTTTGCTGGAGCGCATATTATCTAAATTTGGTATAACAGCCAGTTATGTGGATACGAACGATCTTGAAGCACTCGAACAGTCATGTCGACCGAACACCAAAGCTGTATTCATAGAAACACCTACAAATCCGTTAATGATGATTACTGATATTCAAGCGGTGGCTGAATGGGCATCACAACATCAGTTGCTTACCATTGTAGATAATACGCTGCTAACACCATACTTCCAGCGGCCATTGGAACTGGGCGCGGATATTGTGGTACATAGCGCAACCAAGTATTTGGGCGGACACAACGATGTGCTGGCAGGGTTAATCGTAACCAAAGGCAAAGAGCTATCAGCTGAAATTTCCTTTCTGCACAATTCCATAGGAGCCGTGCTTTCCCCGAGTGACTGCTATCAGTTGATGAAGGGGATGAAGACGTTAGCGCTGCGTATGGACCGACATGAGCATAATGCAACAGTGTTGTCTAACTATTTACTGACGCATCCGGCGGTGGCAGAAGTATTCTATCCAGCTCTCGAAGGCCACCCAGGTCGTGAGATTCAAAATAAACAATCCAGCGGAAATACAGGTATCTTCTCCTTTAAAGTAA
This sequence comes from Paenibacillus sp. MZ03-122A, assembly GCF_024213325.1. NCBI lineage: Bacteria > Bacillati > Bacillota > Bacilli > Caryophanales > Paenibacillaceae > Paenibacillus > Paenibacillus sp. MZ03-122A. The sequence continues at coordinate 205,876 of NZ_JANAVI010000001.1, forward strand.
AGGATGCTCGTTATGTGGAACCTTTGCTTCGTCACATTAAGCTCATTGCGTTTGCGGAAAGTCTCGGCGGTGTGGAATCGTTAATGACCTATCCCGCTGTGCAGACACATGCGGACATACCAGCAGAAATTCGGGATGCTGTCGGGGTAGATGACAGGCTATTGCGTTTCTCCGTAGGCATTGAGCATACAGACGACCTCATTGAAGATTTGCGTTCGGCGTTGGAAGCGGCACGTCAAGAAGTAGAAGGAGGAGAGCTGCAATGATAGAGGATGCGAGGAGGATCGGGCAGGATTTGAACAAAGAGCGGAAGTTCGCTACCAAGCTGCTGCATTTTGGTTCTGAAATTGACAGCGTTACGGGGGCCTCGAGCGTCCCGATCTATCAAGCTTCTACCTTTCACCATCATGATATTTTTAATCCTCCCCAGCATGACTATAGCCGTTCAGGTAATCCGACACGACAAGCTTTGGAGGATTATATCGCTTTATTAGAAGGCGGGGCGTGCGGCTTTGCCTTTGCGTCAGGTATGGCGGCCATCTCTACTACCTTTATGCTTTTATCCGCTGGAGATCATGTCATTGTTTCCGAGGATGTATATGGGGGAACATATCGACTGCTGACCTCCATTTTGAAACGGATGAATATCGAAACGACCTTCGTCGACATGACGGACCTCAACCTTGTGAAAGAGGCGTTGCAGGAGAATACAAGGGCTGTATATATGGAAACCCCGTCCAATCCGACACTCAAAATTACCGATGTAGCAGGAATAACCTCTTGGGCACAGGACAACGGACTTTTAACTTTATTGGATAATACTTTTATGACACCTTATTATCAACGTCCGATTGAGCAGGGAGTCGATATTGTATTGCACAGTGCGACCAAGTTTCTGGGCGGACACAGCGATGTGCTGGCAGGACTTGCGGTAGCGCGTACCGAATCGCTCGGGAGACAAATCAAGCAGCTCCAAAATGGACTGGGTACCGTACTGGCTCCGCAGGAGTCATGGTTGCTCATGCGCGGTATGAAGACACTGGAGGCTCGTATGGCTCACAGCGAAAAGAGTGCAGCTAAGCTCGCTAACTGGCTGAACGAGCGCAACGACATTGAGGCAGTATACTACCCTGGTCTGGAAAATCATCCAGGGCGTGAAGTTCATGAGCGTCAATCCAGCGGTTATGGTGCAGTGATATCGTTTGATGTGGGTTCTGGTGAGCGTGCAAAAGAAGTCCTCAGTCGCGTACGTATTCCAATTGTAGCGGTGAGTCTGGGAGCTGTGGAAAGCATCTTGTCGTATCCGGCGATGATGTCACATGCGGCTATGCCCCATAGTGTACGATTGGAGCGCGGGATTACGGACGGACTACTTCGTTTCTCCGTAGGTTTGGAGGATATTGATGACCTGATCAGTGATCTGGATGAGGCGCTGCGATAGAGCGTTAGCACATCCGCAGCATCTTTGTCGTTTTCACGCCGAGAGCAAATATGTACAGTGCTAAACAGCAAGTTTCCAGTATTTCTGGAGGCTTGCTGTTTTGTATAAGAATGACATGAAGGACAGTGTGAAAAAAGGCACTTTCAGTCCTGCTTTGTTATTTCTTGGCTATACGCAATGTTGAGATAAGCTTGCAGTTGCCTGTTTTCCTAGGTGAAAAGCAGAAAGAAGCGGGAATAAGTATGGTTCCTTACCTAAAGATATGTTAGTATTATCATTAGGTTTTACTATGCTAAATAGCACAGACAACATACAAGGCCAGTCATGAACATACATTACGGCAGGGTTCGAACGCAGGTTTGTGAAAGCATTCTCGTTCATAAGTCCTGTCGTTCATTTCGTCGCCCTGTGACAGCGAAGGAGGATACACCATGAGTGTAATCGACCATATTTTAGATAAAGCCCTACGCGGTGAACGCCTGAATTTAGAGGATACCGTTGCTTTGTTCGAATCAGACGAGGTAGAAAAAATAGGTCACGCGGCGAATAAAGTCATGAATCGCATGCACCCCGATCCCATTAAAACCTTCGTCATTGGACGAAATATTAACTATACGAACGTATGTGACGTATACTGTCGCTTCTGCGCTTTTTACCGTAGACCGGGTTCCGATGAAGGTTATGTTTTGCCGGATGAGGTGATCTTTCAGAAGATCAAGGAAACGCAGGAGGTAGGTGGCACCGAAATTCTAATGCAAGGCGGTGTAAATCCCAATCTGCCGTTCAGTTATTATACGGATTTGCTGAAAGCTATTAAGGAGCGTTTTCCCGATATTACGATGCACTCCTTCTCGCCAGCTGAAATTCACAAAATGAAGGAAAAATCCGGTCTATCCATGGAAGATACGATTCGAGCCATTCATGAAGCTGGATTGGATTCGCTTCCGGGCGGAGGCGGAGAAATTTTGGATGACCGCACACGCCGCAAAATTAGCCGTCTCAAAGGCTCTTGGCGTGATTGGATGGATGTCATGCAAACGGCTCACAAGGTTGGGATGAACACAACTGCTACGATGGTCATCGGCTTCGGCGAGTTGATGGAGGAGCGTGCGCTGCATTTGTTGCGTGTTCGTGATGCTCAGGATGAATGCATTGAAAACAAATATAATTCTGAAGGATTTTTGGCCTTTATTCCTTGGACCTTCCAGCCAGACAATACCAATCTGAAGAAGGAACGCCAGACGCCAGAGGAATATCTGAAGACCGTTGCCATCAGTCGTCTTGTATTGGATAACATCAAGCATATTCAATCCTCATGGGTAACTATGGGACCTGAAATCGGTAAAAAATCGTTATACTACGGTTGCGATGATTTTGGCAGCACCATGATTGAGGAAAACGTAGTATCCGCTGCGGGCGCAACATATAAGGTTAACATCGAATCCATTTTACAGTTGATCCGCGAGACGGGTCACATTCCGGCACAGCGCAATACCCGTTATGATATTATTCGTACTTTTGACAGTGCCAGCAGTATTGAACATGATTTTATCATGCAAAATTAATATCCGTTAATATATTGTTAATTACAAAACGCTTATCCATCACTAATCTATGTACAAGGATTAGTGTAGATAAGCGTTTTTTGATGTGTTACTTTGCTATGTTTTCCATCGTTTCATATACATGATCTCAGCCTGCGGGTCAGCCATTTGGATGACTACCTTAAAGCGCTGCAAATCCAACAGATGAACGCTGTAAACGATGACTATTTGTTCTTTTTTATCCTCAGATTCGCTTTTAATCTTACTCTCTATCTGTGCAGAGCCTCCAACAGGTGTGCTGTGTATACGCAGCCTGCGATATATGGCATCCTCGACGGTTTGCTGTTTCTTGCTGACAACACAAACCATACGCGTCAGACCGGTAAACATCAGCCGGGTCGTTTCATAGGCGGCGAGGCAGGATAAGGCTGAATAGAGAGCTGGCTCCCAGCCTAGCACAAAGCCAGCTGTAATGAGCAACAGACCATTACACAGCATAACAATCTGTATTAATGGAATCTTGCGGTGTGTTAGCAACAATGTGGATGGACGGCCATCGTCAGATTCGTTAAGTCCTAGTGAATCGAGCAGACCACCATGACGAGCTGCCAGCCCTGCGCCAAGCCCTATACAGATGCCGCCGCCCAAAGCGCATACGACCGGATGGCCACTCACTGCCGGAAAAGGCGAAAGAATAATGGCTGAGCCCGAAAAGGCGAACAAGCCGGGTAGTGCCCGAAGCAGCATGGGTTTGTGAGTAGACAGAGAATACAGCAACATGAGTGGCAAGTTCAAAACGAATAGCAGTAACCCAAAATGCTCCTGTGTATAAAGCGACATGAGTCTGGAGATCCCCGTGACGCCTCCAGCGATCATATCATGCGGATGTAAAAACAATTCCAGACCGACGGATGCCGTAATTCCACCAATCACCGTATAAAAGACAGGGAACCTGCTCGCATCTCCTGAAGCGGGCTTCACAAGCCGCCTCATAGAGTTTCGGCATGTTTTACAGCGTGCGGCATAGCCTTCCCTCCTATGGATTGTCGTATCCAGCTTTTGCAGTTATGCCGAGTTACTTTCTTCCTTTCGTAGGCGGGGGTCCTTGAACTTAAATATTTTGTTTAACATATTAAAGATAGGTTTTGACTGCTTTGTCAGAAGTGGTCCAAGAATCGCCAGTATGAGTACATAGATAGCTGCAAAGGGTTGAACAATATCAAGCAAACCGTCCTCCTTGCCCAAGTTGGCCATGATAATCGAAAATTCACCCCGTGCCACAATGGTCAGACCGATATTTGCTGACGCTTTGGGAGATAAGGAGGCCGTACGCCCAGCCAGCATTCCTGCCCAAATGTTACCAAACAACGTGAGGGCGATTGCTGCCAGCGCAAGCCATATCGCGTTTCCTCCCAGGGACAGTGGATCGATGGATAGTCCAAAGCTGAAGAAAAACAGGGCACCGAAGAAATCGCGGAAAGGAACAATTAAATGCTCGATTCGTTTGGCATGTTCCGTTTCGGCCAGTACCAGACCGACCAACAGGGCGCCGATAGCTTCCGCCACATGAATCGTTTCCGAAAAACCAGCCACCAGAAACAGAGAGCCAAAAACAACAAGTCCGAATACCTCATTGGAGCGAATACGGAGAATCCGATTTAACAGAGGGACGGCCTTACGACCGATAATAATGACTGCAAGCATAAAGCCAAGCGCGATTAGCACTGATAGCAGCACACCCCCGAGCGAGGATGAATCACTAAGAACCAATCCGGAGAGGATGGAGATGTATACGGCGAGGAAAACATCCTCGAACATAATAATGCCCAAAATCATTTCTGTTTCTGCATTGGCAGTCCGCTTGAGATCTACCAGCACCTTCGCAGCAATAGCACTGGATGATATTGTTGTAATTCCGGCGATAACCAGTGTCTCTGCTACAGGAAAGCCGCTCAGGAAGCCAAGAGCCAGCCCCAGTGTAAAATTGATGCCAATATAAATGGTGCCGCCCACGGCAATGGAACGGCCTGATTTAATTAACCGACCTACTGAGAACTCGAGACCCAAGTAGAAGAGAAGAAACAGCACTCCGATTCTTCCCAGAAAATCAATAAATGGGGCGCTTTCGATAAAGCGAAAATCAAAATGCCATAGCTCCATCGCATGCGGCCCAACTGCCATTCCGATCAGGATATAAAAAGGGATGACCGAGAAGCGCAGTTTGGAGGAAATAAGTCCAGCTGCAGCGATGAGAGCAATTGCCAATCCAACCTCAAATACCAGATGATCCATCCAATCACCCGCTTCCGTTCATAAGGATTTGTTTAAAGCGTTTTTGCTGATCGCGTTCCCCAACAACGACTACAGTGGCATCATCGTTAATAATCACTTCAGGACCAGGATTTACATATTTCATTCCTTTTTTCTCCACAATGGCAATAACAGTGGCTCCCGAATTTTGCCTTACATCCAGCTCACCGATGGATTTGCCGACACTTGCATAGTGGGATTCCACTCTATACCATTCGATAATAAAATCATCAAACGTCATTTCTACACTTTCAAGCTGTTTGGGCTTATATGTCATACCCCCGATGATGGAGGCTACCAATCGCGCTTCCTGATCATTCAGGGTTGTCATAGAAATACTTTGTTCCAGATCCTCGTAATCAAAGTGATACAACTCGCGTCTGCCATCATCATGAATAATAATGATAATTCGGTCGCCACTCTCTGCATCTATTCGATACTTAATCCCGATTCCTGGCAAAATAGACTCTCGAATATCCATTTATAAAGCCTCCTGTACGATACGTTATTTAAATGAATGGTATGGGAAATAAATCACATACTCTGGGAGTGACATGGAAACTTTCTTTTTGTATTAAATTTTATGAATTAACGTAAAAAACCTGATACATACACTTACGTATTACAATTATCGGAAAATATTAACAAATAGACATGCGAATGTGGTGATGTGCATGCAAAGGGAGGTTAAGCCACATAACTAGAGGTGAATTTGATGGGGAACAAGTACAATTGCTTCTTTAGTTTGCAAATGACAGGAATAAAAGGTAGACGTAGTTTAGGGATGCTCAATAGCAGCACAAGCGCTATCAAAATGGCAAAGGGAAGTGATTTGGCCGCAGCGATCGCCAGATGAAGTAAAGGGGAGGATTTGCGTATAGCTGGTTTGGAATGGTGCTCCAGACCGTGAGAATCTGTTTCTAACGAGGAAACATCAGCATGAGGCACAACAGAAGATCCCGCAGTAAACTGAAGGGATTGAGTGGTGTCTTCCGCATGAAAAGTCACAGGAAGGGACAAAATCTGAACGAGGCTCAATATGACGATCATGAATGTACGCAGCATGTTCAGCATCGTTAACATCTTATCTCCTCCCTCTTGTGAAAAATTCATATTACTTTAACCTTAACATACCCCACCCTAAATATTCAAACGTCTTTCGTTATTTTCCTATATCACAGTAATTGTTTATAACACGCCAACCAGCTTTTTGAAGCTTGATCATCCTCTTTTGGATATGTCTTTCTGTTTCCAGTCGTTCACTTCGTATAACCCTTTAGAGGCCGCCATATACTGAAAGCAGTGATCGAAAGGAGTGAGCCAATGGAACTGTTTACAGTGTGGACCAATACAGACGGAGATCAGGAAACCGACCGGTTTTATGAAGTGGTCAAAAGTAGAACAAAGGGACTACATATGTCACGGCGCGGATTTCGATTCACTTTCAGACAGCTGGACAACAAAGTGGCATGGACCTGCAAGGGCACAGAAAGCAATTCGGCGTTTGAAAGCTTTCTCCCCTGTGTATACAGCATCATGTCTTCGGCAATAGCGGATTATATTATCGAAGTCAAGGAGTGGGGATTGCTCAATCTCATTCTCACCAAAGCCTGTTCGCTGCTGGAGAAAGAGGATACAGAGCAAATTCGCAGTATGATTCGTTCACTGTTAAACGATGATGGCCCGAGAGGCCGTTTGAAGCGTCATGGTAAGCTGACCACTCTTCTGGAGAAGGATTTTAAGGAGCTTCATGTGATCAATTTGGAAGGACTGATTCAATTTAGGCTCCATGCGTATAAAAAAGAGCTTGAAGAAATCGTCGACTATGCCATGGAAGAATTCTGGGCAGATCGGCAATACGAAGAATTTATGGGGCTGCTTAAATATTTTGTTTTTTTTCAGGAAAGCAAAGTTCCGCTCGTACACGTACTTCACCAAGGCGGACATAATTTTACGATTCTGGATAGTGCCATGGTGCCCATTCCGACTCCTGATGCAGATGACATCATTGTCGAGATGCCAGGCATTGAACTAGAAATGGAGGTCGAAGATCGAATCGTAAGTACCCTTATTTCGATTTCTCCTGCTTCCATTATATTGCACACAGACGATGAGCACACCCCCATAGTGCGGACCCTCCTGCATATTTTTGAAGATAAAGTGAAGCTGAGCAGACTTTATCCAGGTCAGGATGTTCAAAAATAATAATCTTTTCGTATAAAGCAATGGATTTCTGGAAAGCCTTTGCCTCAAGGGGAGGTTTTTTATGAGATCCATGTTGGTATGGAAACGGATTTTGGGAACCGTGTTAATTGCAACCTGTCTGGTATTGCCCGGCAATGAAGTTTACGGTCACAAAGAACCGGTCCAGCATAAAAAATGGCAGTCCACACCTGTTTTGGCTCCACGCGAAGAGCAGGTTATTACGACCATGACGGTCACGGCAACAGGATATACAGCAGGCTATGAATCGACTGGCAAACGACCAAGTCATCCCGGCTACGGTATTACGTATTCCGGTGTAAAAGTGCGTCGTGACAAGAACACACTGTCTACGATTGCGGCTGATCCCAAAACGTTTCCTTTGGGAAGCATATTGTACATTCCAGGTTATGGATACGGGATTGTAGCAGATACAGGTTCTGCGATTAAGGGCAATAAAATTGATCTGTATTTTAAAACAACCCGGCAGGTGTATTCTGAATGGGGCAAGAAAGATGTGGATGTTCAAATTATAAAAAAAGGGAACGGAAAATGTACGGAAAAGATGGTAAAATCGCTCCAAAAGGCGATAGAAACGCATAAAACCATTCCGAGTGCGACACTGGATGCTTCCATATAATCCTTGAATATTGTTTTTTCCAACATCACATACTATGTTGCGGGATGAGCTTATCCCGCAAAACATACTGGGAGGTTGAGAATTATGCCAAATCAAGGCGGAAGTTCTTTCACGAACAAAGGCTTCAAGGCAAGCACAGGAAATCAGTTCAAAGCGGAATTTGCACAAGACAATACGGTAGGTGTCGTTTCACAAAAGGTAAAGCAGTCTGAACAAAATAAAATTCAAGACAACTTCCAGACACCAAATGAGAAGTATGATGAAGAATTTGCAACAGATCAAGGCGGTACAGGTGCAGTAGCACAAAAAGTTCAAAACTCCAGTCGCAACAAAATTCAAAATAATGCTCAAACACCGAACGAAAAGTTCGATGAAAACTTTAACACGAAATAAAAAAGCATATACAATCGATAATGCTCCGGATTATATCCGGGGCATTTCGTTTTAAGTAAAAGTGATTAGGTACAATAGGTCTAAGGTTTTATCTCCTTTTTAATTTTTTTTAAGGTGGAATTAAGGTTTAAAGTGCAAAATAAAGTCAGTTAAACAACACCACCTTGAAGCATAGGGTTTGGGAGGAGATATACAATGGACGAATTTAAAAATAATAACTCCGGACGCCGGAACGACAACGATCAGGTTGATACCGATAACGCAACTCGCCAAAACGATTCGAACGGTTCCTCATATTATTATTCTTACGGCCCTTTTTCTTCAGTTCAATCGGACGGACAACGTAAGGAAGGGCAGTCGGTGGAAAAGGATGTTGAGATTACGCCACCGCAGGCAGTGAGACCTCTTCCTCCCTCTTACCATCGGGCTATGCCTGAGCAGCAGGATGGTTCGGGTCGGAATGGCGGCAACTGGCAATTCAAACCGAATAAGCCCAAGTCGCAGGTTAAAACAATATTCTTATCTTTTTTGGCCGGGATGCTGGTCATTACGGTATTGATGTATACAGCTGACCGAACAAATATGTTCACACCCGAGACGGCGTTGACTTCGGCGGCAGCTGAAAGCGGAGAAACGACTAATTCAGGAACCACCAGCTCGACTCCAAGCGCAGTTCCGGCTGTGATGCCTTCAGGTACCGCTGATGTTCAATCTGTTGTGGCCAAGGCTGGACCGGCAGTCGTCAAAATCGAAACGCTTGCCAAACAAACCAGTGGTAGCAGTGGCAGACAAAGCAGCCCTTATTACAATGACCCGCTGTATCAATACTTTTTCGGTAATCAGTATGGTGACAGTGGCAGCAGCGGTAACAGTAATGAAAATGAAGGTAGCAACAGCGGGCAGCTGACTCCGCTTGGTATTGGTTCCGGCTTTATTTTTGATAAATCGGGTTACGTTCTAACCAACAACCATGTTGTTGAAGGCGCGAGTGTGGTTCAGGTTACAGTAGAGGGAACTAATAAGCCTTACGAAGCCAAAGTCTTGGGCAAAAATGCTGATCTTGATTTGGCGGTACTTAAAATTGAAGGCAAAAACAACTTTCCGACAGTAACTTTGGGTGACTCCGATAACGCTAAAGTCGGCGAATGGATGGTCGCAATCGGCAATCCTGAAGGCTTTGAACATTCGGTAACAGCCGGGGTGCTAAGTGCGAAAGAACGTACGATCACTATTAATAGTGAATCGACTGGAAAACCGACGCAATACAAGCATCTCATTCAGACGGATGCGTCCATTAACCCTGGTAACTCTGGCGGACCGCTGTTAAATCTGCAAGGGCAGGTTATCGGTATGAACGTAGCAGTTAGTGCAGACGCACAGGGAATCGGGTTTGCGATTCCGTCCAATACGATTTTGGAAGTCGTCGATAAGCTGAAAAATAACCAGCCTATTCCGAAAGAACCTGTACCTTTCATTGGTGCAAGTCTGTTAAATTTGAGTCCTGAAGTAGCCAAAGAACTGGGTACATCCCTGACCGAAGGCTCGGTTGTACGGGATATTATATACAAATCACCAGCTTATCAGGCCGATCTGCGTCCTTACGATGTGATTATCGGAGCGAATGGCACGCCTTATAGCACATCACAAGAGCTGATCCAGTTCATTCAAAAACAAAAAGTGGGTACAGCGCTGACACTTAACATCGAACGAGCGGGGCAGAAAAAAGATGTTCAGCTGAAAATTGGCAACAAAAATGACTTTAGCTCGACGCTTCAGCAATAAGATGAAAACTCTACAAAAATGAACAAGTGCACGTAAGAAACGGAAGGAAGATCCCTTCCGTTTCTTGCTGTATGAAGCAGCCAGATGCTACACGCGTCTACTCCTGCTACAATAGAAGGAAAAGAAGAGATAAAGGAGTTCGATCGTGTATGCGTTCTACTATTCTAATCATTGATGACGATGAAAAAATTGTTTCCATGCTGCGCAGAGGGCTGGCATTTGAAGGCTATGAAGTGCTGACAGCCGCCAATGGAGCAGAAGGATTAAATAAAATGTTGACAGCTGAGCCTGATGTGGTCGTGCTGGATGTAATGATGCCGCAGGTCGATGGTTTTGAGGTATGCCGTCGTATGCGGGAGGGTGGAAGTACGGTACCTGTCCTGATGCTTACAGCCAAGGATGAGGTTGAGAATCGGGTTAAGGGGTTGGATCTAGGGGCCGATGATTATCTCGTTAAGCCGTTCGCTCTAGAGGAGCTACTGGCACGAGTGCGAGCGCTTTTGCGGCGTAAAACCGAACAACAGGACAATAACGGAAATCGGCTTACCTTCGAGGATTTACAACTGGATAACGAATCCCGTGAAGTGGTTCGTGGCGGCAAACGTTTGGAACTGACGGCCAAAGAATTTGAACTGCTCCATTTGTTCATGCAAAACCCGAAGCGTGTTCTGTCGCGTGATCTGATTATGGACAAAATTTGGGGCTATGACTATAGCGGAGAATCGAATGTGCTGGAAGTATACATTGCCATGCTACGACAAAAAACGGAGCAGGATGGCGGTAAACGACTCATTCGTACAATTCGGGGAGCTGGCTATATTTTAAGAGGTGATGTGTAATATGTCTATTCGGTGGCGGCTGACGGCCTGGTATTCGAGCATCTTGGCTATAGTACTAGTCATTTTTGGTCTGGTTACTTACGGACTAGTATATTACTACACATATAATGAAGTGAAAAGTCAGCTTATGACTCAGGCGCCACAGATTAACAAGCAATTACGCCTTATTATAAAAGGGGGATTGTTTGAAGTCCCCAACCTGGATTTGGGATTAGAGCAGGGACGTGGAATAGATGACTCACAGCTATATGTACAAATTTACAATTATACGTCTGGTGTAACGAAAACGACCCAAAATATGAAAGACCTCAATATCACCTTCCCTGTCCCCTCCACAGCGGCAGGAGCAGTTCAAAATGAGGGAATTCGACGTGTGAACGTAAATGGGGATTCCTTTATGATTATTCAACAGCCGATCAAATCCGAGGAGTTGGGCTTGGTGGTCGGGCTGCTACAGGTAGGACAATTCACGGGCTCTCAGGACCGACTCATGAACAGGTTACAAAATGTGCTTGTATACGGCTCGTTGTTTGCATTACTCGCTGCTGCGACTTCAGGTCTCTTTCTGGCTCGAAAGTCTATGAAGCCGCTGGTCAAGGTCATTGAGGGGGCCAATCAGATTCAATCCAGTAATGATTTGAGTGTTCGGATTGAATATGACGGACCACCAGATGAAATTGGTCAATTAATCGGGACAGTTAACAACATGCTGGGGCGCACAGAGGTGTTTTACAAGGAGCTGGAAGATGCGTACGGTGCACAGCGCCGTTTTGTGGCTGATGCTTCCCATGAGCTTCGTACGCCGCTAACGACGATCCGTGGCAACGTTGATTTTTTACTCAAAATGTGGACTACCGAACCAGGAGAGCGACCGAATATGGATGAAGAGATGATTCGCGAGCTTTCTATGGAGGCATTAAATGACATGGCGGATGAAGGCAAACGGATGAGCCGTTTGGTGAGTGATATGTTGTCACTCGCGAGAGCGGACACAGGGAAAACGTTCGATAAGACTCCCGTTGCGCTGGAACCACTTGTAAGTGAGGTTGCCCGTCGTGCTCAGTTTTTAGAGCGAACGGCCGAATGGAATGTGGGAGATTTTTCTTTGCTGAATGGTATTTATATGGATGGCAGCAAGGATTATTTGCAGCAAATGCTATTCATTTTCATTGATAATGCATTCAAATACACGCCTGAAGGCACAGTCCGATTTGATGCCATTGTTTATCAAGGACAGGTGGGCCTACGGATCAGTGATACGGGCATTGGAATGGACAAGAGTGAGGTTCCCTTTATTTTTGACCGCTTTTACCGGGCAGATGAATCACGCGGGGTGACAGAGGGAATTGGGTTGGGGCTATCTATTGCCAAGTGGATTATTGATGAACATCACGGGTCTGTGGAAGTGGTTACGCGGCAAGGAGAAGGAACGACATTTGTCATCTGGCTTCCGGTCAGCTTTTCCGCGCCTTTGGAATAGGCTATAATAGGGAGGCAACTACATCATAGAATTGGCCGGTAAAGGCTAGGATGCCCACAGCTACCGAGTTATCGGAGCTGTATACTGTGTCGAAGAAAGCGGGGGCTCATTTTGGAAGTACTCAGAATTTCGCCCCGGGGTTACTGCTACGGCGTAGTCGATGCCATGGTATTGGCTCGTCAGGCAGCCAGAAATCTGGACTTACCCCGGCCTATTTATATATTGGGCATGATTGTGCATAACAGTCATGTCACCAATTCCTTTGAAGACGAAGGAATTATTACACTGGACGGCCCGAACCGTATGGAGATTTTAAGCCAGGTAGAGAGCGGCACTGTTATCTTCACTGCTCATGGCGTATCACCAGAGGTTCGCAAGCTGGCACGAGACAAGGGGCTGACTACGGTAGACGCGACTTGCCCTGATGTCACAAAGACGCATGATCTGATTCGGGAAAAGTCTGCCGAAGGCTATCAGATTGTTTATATTGGTAAAAAGAATCATCCAGAGCCAGAGGGAGCTATTGGTATTGCTCCTGACCATGTTCATCTGATTGAAAAGGAAGAAGAGATCGACAGTCTTACGTTACCAGCTGGCAAAATCCTTATCACGAATCAGACGACCATGAGCCAATGGGACATCAAGCACATTATGAAAAAGCTGCTGGAGAAGTTCCCGGGTGCTGAGATACACAATGAAATCTGTTTGGCGACGCAGGTACGTCAGGAAGCGGTAGCTGAGCAGGCTGGGCAGGCGGATCTGGTGATCGTTGTCGGTGATCCGCGCAGTAACAATTCAAACCGATTGGCTCAGGTTTCGGAGGAGATTGCTGGTACAACAGCTTATCGTATTTCTGATGTAACCGAGCTGAAGAGAGAGTGGCTTGAAGGTGTAGCCAAAGTGGCTGTGACTTCTGGGGCTTCGACCCCGACACTGATTACCAAAGAGGTTATTACGTATTTGGAGCAGTATGATGCGGCTAACCCGGATACGTGGGAGATTCAGCGAACCATAGATATGAAAAAACTACTGCCTCCTGTACGAGAGAAGTCAAAAACAACGAAATAGTATATGATTGATTACAGCCGTTATTCGGATACAACCATCCGGATAGCGGCTTTTTAAATTGTTTTAATTTGTAGATATTTTCCGGTTAGCTTCGCTAAGTTAGAATATTGAATAATTCGGGATAATTAAGCCTTGACGAGTATAGCTAAAACAGGTATAGTTACTTTAACGAATAAAAGCTTAAAAGCGAACAAGCGTCTAAGTGTCATAATATTAACCTGTATGTTGGTTTATAAAATATGTTTTATAGAGAGGAAGAAAAAAATGATCGTTATCGCTGGTGTTCAAACACCTGAAGAGCATATTCAAGCTATTGTTGAAGTTATTGAGAAAGAAGGATTGCAGGCTCATGTATCAAGGGGATCGGATCGCACGATCATCGGACTGATCGGTAGCGTAGAGCCCAAGCTGGCTGAACATCTGCGTCAAATGAAAGGCGTAGAAAATGTGGTTAAAATATCGAAGTCCTATAAATTGGCCAGCCGTGATTTTCATCCGGAAAATACGGTTATCTCTATTAAAGGTGTAAATATCGGCGGGGGCGAGCTTGTCATTATGGGTGGACCATGTGCTGTTGAGTCTGCTGCACAGATAGATGAAATTGCCGGATTGGTCAAAGCTGCAGGCGCGCAAGTTCTCCGTGGGGGTGCTTTTAAGCCGCGTACAGGGCCATACAGCTTCCAAGGAACGGGTGTAGAAGGTTTAATCATGATGGCTGAGGCGGGGCAAAAGCACGATCTCTTGACCATCACAGAGGTCATGACACCTGAATACGTAGACATTTGTGCGGAATATGCCGATATCCTGCAAGTAGGTACTCGTAATATGCAAAACTTCGATCTGCTGCGCAAGTTGGGTACTTGCGGCAAGCCAGTGTTGCTCAAACGCGGTTTTAGCTCGACTTATGACGAGTTCTTGAATGCTGCCGAGTACATCTTGGCAGGTGGCAATCCGAATGTTATGCTGTGTGAGCGCGGTATTCGTACATTCGAAACCTACACTAGAAATACGCTCGACTTGTCCGCGATCCCTGTTTTGCAACAGTTGAGCCATTTGCCGGTCATTTCCGATCCTAGCCATGGCACAGGTAGACGTGAACTGGTTGTTCCTATGACGAAGGCTTCGGTAGCTGCCGGAGCGGATGGTTTAATTATTGAGATGCATACAGACCCCGACAACTCGATGACGGGTGACGGCGTACAATCCCTGTTCCCAGATCAATTTTCAGATTTGCTAAAAGATTTGGAAATATTGGCTCCTGCTGTGGGGAAAACATTTCACACGCCTACTACCATTGCTTAAAACCAATGTTTAACATTAATGCATAAAAGTTTTGCCGCAACGCAGCAATGAGTTTTAAATTGCCTAAAAGCCCGATGTTTCGGGCTTTTTGTGCTATTCAAATGTTATCAAGGGCGTAAGCATATCTAACATTAGTTTAAAAAATACCTTACATAGCTATTGACCCGTGTCATGTTTGAGATTTATAATGACGACAGAAAAAAACATTCGATCATGAACATTTCAGGGTTGTATAAGACTTAATGTTCGGAAAAATTGGGAGGAAGAAGACATGTCCGTTGAAAACGTATTGAAAACAATTCAGGAAAATAATATTGAGTGGGTAGATTTTCGTTTTGTAGATTTGTCTGGTCGTGCTCACCATATTTCATTGCCAGCTTCCGAAGTAGATGAAGAGACATTTGTTAACGGTGTTGCTTTCGACGGTTCTTCCATTCCCGGCTATCGTGGCATTGAGGAATCCGACATGGTTATGCTGCCCGATCCAGAAGCGGTTTTTATCGACCCTTTCACTCAGCATCCTACACTGAATATCCTGTGTGACATTGCTACGCCAGACGGCGAAAAATACGACCGCGATCCTCGCGGCATCGCAAAAAAAGCTGAGGCATTTCTGCAATCGGCAGGAGTGGGCACAGCAGCATTTTTTGCACCTGAGTCCGAGTTTTTCATCTTTGATGATGTACGCTACGAAAGCGGCATGAACAGCTCCTCCTTCTTCGTAGATTCCGAGGAAGCAGCTTGGAACACGAACCGTAAGGAAGAAGGCGGCAACCTGGGCTTTAAAGTGGGGGTGAAGGGCGGATATGTACCTGTAGCGCCAGTAGACACCCAACAAGATATCCGTAGTGAAATGTGCCGTTTGCTTGAAGAAGCAGGTCTGAGAATTGAGCGCCATCACCATGAGGTAGCTACGGCAGGCCAAGCGGAAATCAACTTCCGTTTTGATACACTCAAGAAAACAGCAGACAACCTGCTCGTTTATAAATACATTGTACACAACACAGCTCGTCAATATGGTAAAGTGGCAACATTCATGCCGAAACCGATTTTTGGGGATAACGGAAGCGGTATGCACGTTCACCAATCTATTTTCGATGGCGACACTCCTTTGTTCTATGAAAAAGGTGGTTATGCTAATCTGAGCGAAATGGCTCTTCATTACATTGGCGGTATTCTGTACCACGCACCTGCGTTGATCGCTTTGACCAACCCAAGCACCAACTCGTTCAAACGTCTCGTTCCTGGCTACGAAGCACCAGTTAACCTGGTATTCTCCAAAGGTAACCGTTCTGCGGCTGTACGTATTCCAGTAGCAGCTGTTACTCCTAAAGGCTGTCGGATCGAGTTCCGTACACCGGACTCCACAGCTAACCCTTACCTTGCCTTCTCAGCAATGCTGATGGCGGGTCTGGATGGCATCAAGCGCAAACTGAACCCAATCGAATTGGGATATGGTCCACTTGACAGCAACATCTACGAGCTGTCTGATGCTGAAAAAGGTAAAATTCGTAGCGTACCTGGTTCATTGGATGAGGCTCTGGACGCTCTGGAAGCTGACTACGAATTCTTGACTGAAGGCGGCGTATTTACGAAGGACTTTATTGATAACTATGTAGAGCTCAAACGTTCTGAAGCTAAATCGGTGAACATCCGTGTTCATCCACACGAATACAGCCTGTATTTTGACTGCTAATAAGTCGATAGCATAGCTGCTTTGAATAACAAGCATTAGCTTACGGGTAACAGTTGTTATTCAAAATAGGTCTCCGGTCTTATGTCGGGGACCTTTTAATATTAAAGTGAAAATCACAGAATAAAGATGTTAAATATGTTAACATTCACAACTCTGTCACATCATAAATGAAATTGAAAACATTTTTATACAAGTCTTGAACGCATTTATGAATACTGCTATCATAGCGATAATATCCACACCAGAGTAGAGAAGGGATGGGAATTTGTTGAGTAAGAGAGCCTACAATTTTAATGCAGGACCAGCGGCATTGCCGCTCAAAGTACTAGAACGTGTACAAGCTGAATTCGTAGATTTCCAGGGAACAGGGATGTCGATCATGGAAATGTCTCACCGTGGAGCTGTGTATGAATCTGTTCATAATGAGGCGCAGGAACGCCTGTTATCTTTGCTGGGCAATCCACAAGGCTACAAGGTGTTATTCCTACAAGGTGGCGCAAGTACGCAGTTTGCGATGCTGCCTTTAAATTTCTTGAGCGAAGGACAGACTGGGAGCTATGTAATGACAGGTAGCTGGTCGGACAAGGCATATAAAGAAGCCAAGCTACTGGGCAAGGCTCATGTTGCTGCATCCTCCGCTGATGAGAAGTACATGCGTCTTCCGAATGTGGATTCCTTGGACTTGCCTGAGAATACTGCTTATGTGCATATGACGTCCAACGAAACGATTGAAGGTACACAATTTAAGCAATTCCCGGATACGGGTTCCGTACCCTTGATTGTGGACATGTCCAGTGATATTTTTTGCAAGCCTTTCGATGTTACTCAATTTGGATTGATTTACGCTGGCGCACAAAAAAATCTGGGACCTTCTGGTGTGACGGTCGTGATTGCCCGTGAAGAGTTGCTGACTTCCTCACCGGACAATATTCCTACGATGTTGCGTTATAGCACATATGAAAAAAATAACTCTCTCTACAATACTCCCCCATCCTTTGCCATATACATGGTGAATGAAGTGCTGAAATGGATTCAGGAAGAAGGCGGTTTGGAAGGCATTGAGCGTGTGAACCAGCAGAAAGCTGCTTTGCTATACAACCGTATTGACAGTAGCGAAGGCTTCTATCGTGGTTGTGTGGACAGCGCTGATCGCTCTATCATGAATGTAACCTTCCGCCTCGCGAACGAGGATCTGGAAAAACAATTTATTAAGGAATCCGAACAGGCCGGGTTTATCGGACTGAAGGGGCATCGCAGTGTAGGAGGGCTTCGCGCCTCGATCTACAATGCTGTTCCACTGGAGAACTGTCAAGCATTAGCCGAGTTTATGGACGGATTCAAGCAACGTAACAGTTGATTACACGGACATATATTTCGATACACGATATTTGAAATCGAAAATGTAAATGTAGAGCCTTCCCTGAATGTGTATAGGGGAAGGCTTTTAGTGGTGTGGGTTGAAATTTTTGTCGTTTGATGTTCATATCTGTCTGATTTTGTTAAAATAAAAGAATGTGTATGTTTTCAATGTATACACTTTGGTTAAACTGTAGGTTATTTGTCTGATGAATTTAAAATGAAGGGAACGAAACGTGATGCCATTACATATTGTGCTTGTCGAGCCGGAAATCCCGGCTAACACAGGGAATATTGCTAGAACGTGTGCTGCAACCGGAACTCATCTACATCTGGTGAAGCCACTGGGCTTCCGTACCGACGATGCTACGTTAAAACGGGCCGGACTTGATTATTGGTATGCTGTCCACATTGAATATCATGAGTCTTTTGCTGAAGTGCAGGAGAAATATCAGGAAGGTCGCTTTTTTTATGCGACGACCAAAGCGAATCAGCGATATAGTGATATTGCATTTCAGGATGGAGACTTCTTGGTATTTGGTAAAGAAACGAAAGGTTTGCCGCCAGAGCTGCTAGCTGCTAATCCAAATACATGCATCAAGATGCCTATGTCAGATAAAGTAAGATCTCTAAACTTGTCGAATTCCGCTGCGATTATCGTATATGAAGCGTTGAGACAAATGGATTTTCCAGGTTTATCGTAAAGAACATCGAGTGAACAAGTATAAATGCGAATAAAGAACCAGGACCTTAGTTGGTAATAAAAGTTTCACCTATATTGCTCAAATCTACATGATAGTGGAACTAAATAAGGGTTGTATGGTCAAAAATTTGCGAAATTTCTCAGCGAGGGCTAATGATAATTGGCTTTCCGGTCGATAAAAATATTACAGACATTCTGTACCATACTTTGATATGGTTCATGATTTTATGAAAAAATGTAATAAAATTTCCTGTGATCAGCAGGATTCGACAAAAAGACAGCGAATACTACATAAAGAATAGTGTCTTTGTACCTAGTTTTTCGCATGGTAAGAAATTTGTAAGTTATTACTCAATAGGAGAGGTGTACGATCACGATGAAACCTGCCGGTGTGGTACGTAAAGTTGATCAGCTGGGGAGAATAGTTTTGCCTAAGTCACTGCGTAAAAGATATCAAATGAATGAGGGAGATCCTGTCGAAATTTTGGTTCAGGGTGACCACATTATTTTGGAGCGTTATCGTCCAAAATGTGTATTCTGCGGGTCAGTAGAACAAGTGAACGATTTCAAAGACCGTTATATTTGTGCTCAATGCCTGACAGAAATGACACAGTATTCCTCCTAAATGAGGCAAAAGCATCACGACATTCGTTCGTGATGCTTTTTTTCGGATTGAGCCGTACGTCGGCAAGCATATTTAATTTGTTAGCAGACTACACATAGCTATTTATAGAACAAAAAATGAGTAGGGACTGGACGCAAATTACCATCTGACGGTTTGTTTACGACTCGACCGTTAAGTATAAGCGACGAGGAACCGCCTCCGTCCAAATTATAGGCATCTTGAACACCTAGATTGTACATTTTTCCTTGCAGTTCTTCGAGCGTCGCGCCCGAACCCCCGCTTTCATTGTAGCCGTCTACGACAATAATGAGCAACTGATCATCTTTGTAGTTGCCAATGACCGTACGTGGGGCCCGCTTGGGGGAGACTTTCCATTTGTCAGGAATAGGCATTTTTTGTCCCCTTTGCAGCAGGACGGGAACGAAGGTAGCACCAAAGGCAGGCTTTAAGCTGTCAAGAGCACCTTGACTGTAAAATTTGCCACCGATAAGCTTGCCATCGTTACTCAGTCCGACGAAGGACAAATCCTTAAAACTGGACTGAAAGCCAGTAAGGTAGTGGCCGTTCAAGACAGTAGTGCTTAATGGATAGCGTTTGCCGTCTCCATCCGCAAAGCCGCCTGCATTGATGCCTGCAATAGCTCCGTGTCTCAAGACTGCACGCATGGTGGTTTCGGAGCCACCCAATTTGTCACTTCCCAAAGACATTTTCATAGCAGTAGGATCTTTAAGTTTGACCTTCATAGCGTAGCCATGATAAATTCCCGGGTTTACCTTAAATAATTCAATGGTAATCCGATTGCTATCTACCCGCTCATAGGGAACCCCCAGTTTGGCGGTGATGCGTCGATCATAGATAATCGCGGGCCGCTTGGACTGCGTAGAGGCAGTCACGACAAGCTGATTCATCGTTTGAGTCGTTTGCTTGTATAGCTCAGAAGTCCGGCGAATTGTAGACAAGGTGTATGTTGCCGTTTGCTTGGCTTCATCAAGCTGCTTGCCTACTGATTGCATTTGTAGAGTGGCTTCAGCTTTTTGCAAACTCAAAGAAGTAGACCCAGGAAAGCTCAATGAGGGATGCACTAACAAAATATACCCCAACAAGCCGATAAAAGGAGCAAGGGCCAACATAAAGAACCGGTTCACTTGTTTTGCGTCTACATTCATTTTAGCAAGTCCATTTTTTTCTGAAGTGTATTGAGCTGCTGCTTGACTTCGTTTAATTGGGTATACAGTTTGTTGCTGTTATCGGTCTTATTGTTTGCATTATCCTTCGTAAAGGTCAGTAGTTCATTGAAGGACTGGACTTTGCCCTGCAATCCGCTAACTTCCTTGGAAAGAGCAGTCAGTTGCTTTTCATAGTCAGATTTGAGTGCTTGAATCTGTTGGTCTGTATGGGTTTGCATCTCGTTTAGCATTTGCTGTTTCAAGTGATTGCTATACAGATAGGTTGCGAGAGCACCTAGTATAATAAGAATGAACCAAAATAGCAGAAAAGCCTTTACGGGTAACCCCTTTCTTGAATTGCTCCGCCGAGCTTCGGCAGGAGGACGTTCAGGTGAAGCTTGCATACGATTTTCAACTCCCGTGTAAAGTCAAATTTCCAGTCCTTTATTTGCAGTACCAATTCTATCATGGGCCTATTTATTTCGCAAAAGCGAAATAGTCGTATAAAAATATTGGAAAAAGAGATTGCATCGGAAGGAAGTCCTAGGATACAATTTCCTTAAACGTTTTTCGCTTCCTATACGTTCACATTCGCGCAATTTCTACATATGCAATCCCTAATTTTAGAATTATTTTCGCTACTAACTATGTATTTTTTTGTAAACTCAGGAGGTTTAGATATGAGAAAAGTATGGCAGGTGGTCATCATAGATATCCATCCTACAAGTATGCTGGGAACAAAGCTTATTTTGGAAGACCAGCAGGATTTGCTTGTCAGAGGGATGTCTTCCTCCGGAACGGAAGGCTTGGAGCTGGCTTGCTCCATTCGACCGGAAATCATTTTAATGGACTACAGGTTGCCTGAGGGAACGGCGGAACCATTTTTGACACAAATGCGGGCCTTGTCTCCGGACAGCCATATTGTTATTATGACGGATGAGGATAATATTACGTTGTTTCAGCAGCTAATTTCGCTTGGAGCAAATGGAAT
Source organism: Paenibacillus sp. MZ03-122A (assembly GCF_024213325.1). Lineage (NCBI taxonomy): Bacteria > Bacillati > Bacillota > Bacilli > Caryophanales > Paenibacillaceae > Paenibacillus > Paenibacillus sp. MZ03-122A. Next base: position 227,414 of record NZ_JANAVI010000001.1, read on the forward strand.
GTTATCCAAACAGGCATCACCGAGCCAGTTAATCCATCTGATCAACGGTTTGCGCGAAGGATTTGCTTCTTTACCGATGGATTGGATTCGATGTGGAAATTGGCCCTTTATGCCGTTAATGGCGTCCGAGCCTTTTGACGAATTGACACAAACCGAAGTGTTTATTATGGAACGTATTGTACAAGGAATTACATATGACAAAATTGCTATTGAGATCGAAGTTAGCCGGCGCTCCATTGATAATTATCTACGTAAAATTTATGCGAAATTAGGCGTGTCCAGCCGGGCGCAGGCGATTGAACGTTATGCCTTATATGCGCGTCAGATGAAGCAGCTATACGCCTGACGCGTCAGCCCGGAGATCATGACCTATTTTTCAGGAGAAGGAGGATGTTCATGCAATATTCCTTTGCTTCACGAACGGCTGCGATGTTGGCTTCTCCAGTGCGTCATATCCGGGAAAATGCGAGAAGACACTCCTTTATATCTCTGGCTGAAGAACTACCTGCACAAGAGCTGTTTCCGGTGAAGCTGCTGGAAGAAGCGGCCCATGATGTGTTTGGCTCCGGCCCTGACGCCCTCCAGTATGGTGAACCGGAGGGCTATTTCCCTTTGCGAGCATGGCTTGCGGGAGAGTGGGAACAGCGTAAAGGAGTAAGAGTACCACCAGGTCAAATCCTCCTCACGACAGGCAGTCAGCAGGCCATTGACCTGATCATAAGGCTGATGGTGGATGAGCGTGATCCGGTATTGGTCGAAAACCCTACGTCTCCTGGATGTTTACAAGTGCTATCTATGCAGGGTGCGCAGATCGTTCCTGTAGAATCAGATGGGGAAGGTGTCATTCCTGATAAGCTTGAAGCTTTAATGATCCGTTATCGACCCAAGCTTTTTTTTGCCACGCCGACGTTTACGAATCCGACGGGCTCCTTATGGAGCGCGGCTAGGCGGCAGGAAATTTTGGACCTGTGCAGGCATCATGAGGTGCTAGTAGTTGAGGATGATTCTTATGGTGAATTGCATTTGAAGCAAAAAAATGAGTTCCATGACAAGAGTCCACATGGTCAGAGTCGAAAATTTGCAGAGACTTACCCCTCTCTATTTGCGCTGGATCATGCGGGTCAGGGCGGCCAAGTGCTCTATATCGGTTCGTTCAATAAAACAGTTGCTCCTGCGCTGAGAACGGGTTGGGCTGCTGGTCCTGCACCGCTGATTGAAGGGATGTACGCCTTGAAGCAGCTGGCCGATATGCAATCCAGTACGATGAACCAACGGCTGCTGTTCCAATTGCTGACCAGCTCGCGTTTTCAATGGCATGAGCACTTAGCGATGCTGAACAAGGAATATTCGACTCGACTTCAATTAATCTTGGAGCTGCTCAAGCGCCCGTTTTGGAAAGACGTGACGTATCATATTCCGTCCGGTGGCATGTATGTATGGGTGCAGTTGCCCGATGGGCTGGACAGCGCATTGCTGCTAAAGGCGGCGTTACCCAAAGGCGTAGCCTTTATGCCAGGTGCGCTATGTGCGGTTGGCAGTGAAGGCGCGTCCCATATTCGCCTTAATTTTAGCCATCCGGGCCGTGAGCAATTGCTTATGGGCATGAATCTGATCGGTGAGACGATTAGCGAATTTACTGCGCGGAGCTAGCGAAAACCATCGCCCCATGTCAGTCATCCTCCGCTTCCACAACAACGGTGGAGTAAGTGATTGGCGCTTCCGCAATCTGGAGCTGTCCACTGTCCTCGTCAAGCTTTGCGGCCATTTCAGCGGCCGTTTTTATGCCATGCTCTTGCAGTACTGCCGCATACTCGTTCAGGGCAGCTTCGCCAAACGGAGTCAGTCGATAGCGGCCGCGGGATACGCGCTCAAACCAGCCGTAGTAGTTGTGCTGAAGTACGGCAGCAGCTGTGCTGACGGCTGCTATGCGAGCGAGCTGCGCCGGGGCAGCTTCCCCCAAGCCCTGCAAGGCTGCGGCTACGCGCAGCGCTTTTTCCCGGTAGGCAGTGACCAGCTTGCGTCGGGTGCTGCCGCCGGTATTGTGGTCACCGCTGCGTGCGTGAAATTCCCGCAGCAGCTTTTCCTTGCGCGAGCCGTGGCGTACCGTTGCTGCATTGTGGACATTGTCGCTATGCGCCGCAGGCTTACACAGTACCTCAACGAGCGGCGGCTTCGTTTTGAAATGGGTGACGGTGAGCAAGCCAAGTCCCAACTGGCGGCACAGTCCGACCAGCTCGTTCCAGCGTTGATTCACGGCCCCTTTTTTGGCACGATTTCGTTCTACAGCTACATATACATTGCTGCTTAGTTTCAAACGCTGCATGCCTTGCAGCACAAGCGCCAGGTTAAACGTCTTTTTGATCTCCACAATCAATGGTGTCTGTTGCCCTGGCTTGATACCCACCAAATCGCAGTTGCGCACCTCTCCTTTGACTTCATATCCCAAGTTCTCAAAAAAGGCTTTCACCGGAGCGTACAGCTCCGTCTCATGCCGAACCGCCATGACTTCTCCCGCTCCTTTATCCCATTATTCCGAGCTTATATTGTACCATATTGCGTCAGGTCCGCGTTGTTGTTGTATATTTTAGCACAGTGTATCCCTTGGTTTTTTTGAAAAAGCAGAGAGACCTGTCACAAAAAATAGGTCAATTCTGAAATCAATCTGCATAGGTATGTATTACACTTTTTTTAAGGGGATTGCATCATATCCTGAAAGGCGTGACGAGTGTAGCCATAATCATCAGGAGTGGAGGATAGTCATTACGCAGTCATGGGAGGAACCGAGCATGAATATTTTTGAACGCGTTGCGGAGTACCGGGCGGAAAACAACCGTCTGGCCTGGAGCGGCACTTTTAGAGAGTATATTGAGATACTCAAGAAAGACCCGACGCCGGCGATGACAGCTCATGCACGGGTTTACAAGATGATTGAATCTTTTGGTGTAGAAGAGGTTGGGGGACATAAGCGATACAAATTTTTTGAGCAGGAGATCTTTGGACTGGATCGAGCGCTAGAAAAGTTGGTGGAGGAATATTTCCATTCCTCAGCCAGGCGGCTTGATGTTCGCAAGCGTATCCTTCTTTTGATGGGACCCGTCAGTGGGGGGAAATCGACACTGGTCACGTTGCTAAAACGTGGTCTGGAGAAATTTTCAAGAACGGATCAGGGAGCCGTATACGCGATTGAAGGCTGCCCCATGCACGAGGACCCGCTTCATCTGATTCCCCATGAGCTGCGTCCCGATTTTGAAAAGGAGCTGGGTGTACGGATTGAAGGTAATCTCTGCCCATCCTGCCAGATGAGATTGCGCACGGAATTTGATGGTGATATTGAAAAGGTCCGCGTGGAGCGGGTATTTATATCTGAAGAAAACCGGATTGGTATTGGTACGTTCAGCCCTTCTGATCCGAAGTCACAGGATATTGCTGATTTGACGGGCAGCATCGACTTTTCCACGATTACAGAGTATGGTTCGGAATCTGATCCGCGTGCGTATCGGTTTGACGGAGAATTGAACAAAGCGAATCGTGGACTGATGGAGTTTCAGGAAATGCTGAAATGCGATGAGAAGTTTTTGTGGAATTTGCTTTCTCTGACCCAAGAGGGAAATTTTAAGGCTGGGCGGTTTGCGCTCATCAGTGCAGATGAACTGATCGTGGCTCACACCAATGAATCCGAGTATAAAAGCTTTATTGCAAACAAAAAGAACGAGGCGTTGCAATCACGGATGATTGTAATGCCGATTCCTTATAACCTGAAAGTATCTGAGGAAGAAAAGATTTACGCCAAGCTCATTGACCAAAGTGATATGAGACATATCCACATTGCGCCTCATGCGCTGCGAACGGCTGCCATTTTCTCCGTGCTTACCCGCTTGAAGGAGACGAAGAAACAGGGGATGGATCTGGTCAAAAAGATGCGCATGTATGACGGTGAAGAGGTCGAAGGATACAAGGAAGCCGATCTGAAAGAAATGCAAAGTGAGTTTCTGGAGGAAGGTATGTCCGGGGTAGACCCGCGGTACGTCATTAATCGTATTTCTAGTGCATTGATTAAGCAAAATGTGGAATCCATCAATGCCCTGGACATTTTACGAGCAATTAAGGATGGTCTGGATCAACATGCCTCCATCACAAAGGAAGAACGGGAGCGGTATCTGAATTTCATTTCCGTGGCTCGTAAGGAATATGACGAATTGGCGAAAAAAGAAGTGCAGAAGGCCTTTGTGTACTCTTTCGAGGAATCAGCCAAGACGCTGTTTGACAACTATTTGGATAACATCGAAGCTTTTTGCAATTGGGCGAAAATTCACGATCCGCTTACAGATGAGGAACTCGACCCGGATGAGCGGCTCATGCGCTCTATTGAGGAGCAAATCGGGGTATCGGAAAATGCGAAAAAAGCGTTCCGTGAAGAAATATTAATCCGTATTTCCGCGTATTCTCGCAAGGGACGAAAGTTTGAGTATCATCATCATGATCGGCTGCGAGAAGCCATTGAGAAGAAGCTGTTTGCCGATTTGAAGGATATTGTGAAGATTACGACTTCGACCAAAACGCCTGACGCTAATCAGCTCAAACGGATGAATGAGGTGATTAAGCGACTGATTGAGGAGCACGGCTACACAGGAGCCAGCGCCAACGATCTGTTAAGGTATGTAGGTAGCCTCCTGAATCGGTAAGACGAATAATAAACAAGTACAGTATGGTGAAACCATGGGTTGATTTGGATGGTGTCATACGGTTGTGAGGTATCCGATGAACGTGTTTCGTAGAGGGAATTCGGCAAGCACAGGGGATTTCAGGTGCTGCCGGATTCTTTTTTTGTATCATTAAGCAGTTGAGTTTCTATATATTTTTTCTGAAATTGCTATGAAAAAAATCATAATCAATCTTCTGCTTTTTTAACATTTTCTAAAAAGTTGCCGATAAATATGGTAATGTAAAATCTATGTAAACTATTATTTGGAGGAACTTATGATTCATGTCGCGGAGAGTAGATTAAAACAGATACAATATATTGGTATTACTGATGATGATTTGGCTTTATTGCATCATTATCAGGGACTATTCCAAAAAATCTATTGTGAATGAGGTGGTCGATCGGTTTTATGAGCATGTAGAAAAGGTTCCGCATCTCATGTCGATTATTTCCAAATGGTCGAATATTGAGCGACTAAAACAAACACAACGTGAATACTGGCTTTCTCTCGCAGATGGAAAAATAGATGATCAGTTTATCGAGCACCGTCTTTTTGTGGGGCAGGTACATTCCCGAATCGGACTGTCCTCCGATTATTATTTAGGCACTTACATTGCTTATCTTGATATTGCAGTCGACATTTTAAAGCGTTCGGGGATAGAGGATTGGTTTTCTATTGTGCATGCTCTTTCCAAAATGTTCAACCTGGATTCCCAGCTTGTACTGGAAGCTTATCAGGAAAAGGAAAAGGAACAAATCAACGAGCTGGCCGACGAACAAACGCAGGTGCTGACCGTTGTGTCCCGAATTGCGCAAAATTTGACCGGGATGATTGCTGAGCTTAGGGAAAATACGGATAATATCGCGGAGAGTGCCTGCAACACTGCTTCTTCGCAGGAACATACAGAGGAATTGGTACAGCATTTGAGTGACGAGATTAAGCATATTGAGCAGATGAGCGGTACGATCCGGGAACTGTCCGATCAGACTCATCTGCTGGGACTGAATGCGGCGATTGAGGCTGCCCATGCGCAGGAAGCAGGGCGCGGGTTTCAAATTGTGGCACAGGAGGTGCGAAAGCTTGCATCTAATTCGAAGCAAGCACAGGAGCAAATTCAGCGCAAGGTGCTGGATATTGCCCGTATGCTTGACAGTGTGCAATCCGAAACAGCTGTCACAACAGCCAGTGCCCGGCAACAGGCTTCCAGCTCAGAGGAATTGGCTTCGTTCACAAAGCTGATCGAAAACATGGTGAAGGAATTGGAAATGCTGCAGCACTCCTCGGAAATGCTAAAGGTGTAAGATGTGGCTTGAAGGCTATCCTTACGTTGGAGGCTTCACTACTGTAACGATTCAGTCATAGACTTTTTCCATTCAATATGAGCCGCAAGTACTCTTTTCCATAACTCGTCCCGTTCCTGGCGACTGTAGTTAACGAGCGGCTCGCCAAATACATCTGCCAACACTTCCAGCCACTGCGACTTCTTATCCAGTTCTATTTTTTCCAAACTGTGTAGCCCGCGTCTTTTCCAAATACATCCTCTGAGTTCATTCGCCTCTAATGCTTGCCTTTGCCGAATCAGAAACAGGTTAACCCATGGAGATTCCGCTGAGCGGCTATAAAAATGATGTTTCGGCATAAATTCTTCCAAATCCTGAACAACCGCAGGGGCAAAATCAACGCCAACAAATGAAGCAAGTGAGTCATGCTCTAAGCGCCAACCTTTTGTAACAACTCCGGATTCCATAACTTTATAATGAAGAGGGGTTTGTTCATAAGTCCCCATACGGAGTGGAAGAGGCTCATATGGCATATCGCCTAGCCCGACATCAACAATCCATACTTCATCTTCATGATGCTCATTTAGCAAGTTCACTGTTAGCCCAAGATGAAATGAATTAATGCGTGGTTCAGCTCCCAGAGGTTGTACCCCGGCACGATGCAGAGAGACTTTGTACCCTAGTGAATATAGTAGTGCACTAAAGGCACCATTCAGATGAAAACAATAACCACTTCTCCCATGTAGAATGAGTTGAATGGATTCTCGAAAACCAATGGCTGCCGGCTTCCTTGCAAAAATATCCAATGTTTGCCATGAAAGATGTTTTACATGAGCCTTATGCAGCTCAACTAAATAGGAAAGGGTAGGAGGCTGAATTTCGGGAATTCCGATTCTGTTTAAATAAGCTTTTATTTCTTCTATTGTCATGGTGTACATGTACCATCACCTCTATTGTTAGTTTCCCAAATTCTCTTCTCGAAACCATGGAGCATTGAGTCTTAGCATCATTGTAGAAGGGGGAAGTGCTGTTTACAATGCTATATATTTTTGGTTGTACCGGTACAGTCAGCAATTCGATTGGCTTTAGCGGCATGCGCTTTTCCTGTAGCTGGTTGTCAGAACACAAAAAAACAGACCGCTTCATCGGGTCTGTTTTTTTGTTTAGTTCCAAGCTGACAGATTATAAGAGCGATCTAAGTTCACGTCGGTATTTGTTCAAATGCGCGAACGACGGAATGACTCGCTTGGCAGAACGGAAGCCGCCTATTCTGATATTGCGGACCACATGATAGGGAGAGATCAATAGTGCGTGAAGCAGATGCAAATCATGGGTGCTCAATGGACGATATCGTTGATAGTAATCTATCGCGCGCAGCATCTTTGTCCCATTCCAAAGACAATTCCGATGAAGAAGATGGGAGAGATCTTCCATCCTTACATGTAGGGAGCAATTTTCAAAGTCGATCATATGGATTTTGAGCTGTTTGTCTTTAATCAGATTGGGATAATTATAGTCGCCGTGTATAAATGCGGCGGCTTTTTGCTCCTGAGCAATGGCTTCTCTAACTTTGGGCTGCTGTAGGCGATGGGACACTTCCTCACAAAGAGCTACGAGGTGTGCTGTGCCTCTGTATGGGATGAGGCGTTTTTTGTATCCAGCTATTTCATCGCTCAAGCCTTCATAACGGATTCTAGATGGCGGAGCTTCAGTGACAGGAAAGCCCACGGCACTGGAATGGAATTTGGCTAAAGTAGCAATTCCCTTTTTGAAGTCTATTCTTTTTGTGAATTCTGGTCTGAGTCCATGAACCCAATTGGTTAATGTATACGAAACACCTTCATAGGTCATGTAAGCCGCTCGTTGTACTGTTGGATAGACCTTTTGGCTGCGTGTAAACCCGCGCTCATCCAAGTAGGACAAGACACGTGTAATAAAACGGATCTCTTCTTCCGGGAATTTGTAGGGTTTTAAGCAATAAGTCGTATTAGCGGTCTCAATCTTGTGAATGTCCTTCATTTGACGGCTACGCTGAATTTTGATTCCGTACATCTGCTCAACGTTCGATAAAATCGACATTTTGCTCCTCACTTTCTTTTATGCATGAGCCCACTCCTGCAAAATATGGATGATTTGTAATCGAAGAGGCCACGACTGATCCCAATTGTCCAGGATTTCGCGATCTCTTGAACGATTCGGGTGTCGGGAAGCATGCCAGGCTTCTCGTGGTAGTTTATATAAAGCTGTAACAATCTTCCGTTCAGTACGGCTTAGCGGTTTGCGTTTTTGGTATGCCTTCAGCAAGGATTGCACAAATTCAGGGTTGAATTGAGTCGTATTCATAAGGGCCTTTGCCAAATCAGCATAGGCTGAGCCGATCTTAACCCGATCCCAATCAATGATTTTGAGATGACCGTCATCCGAAATAATGACATTCGGGGTAGTGATATCACTGTGTATCAAGGAGGGATGCCGATGTTCCATCCGAAGCAGCCTGATAATGGATGCATCTTGCAAATCCTTCCATGCTCGCCTGGATAAACGTTTGCAGTCTTCGCCGTGAGCATTGTACCAGTTGCGGTACGTTTTATCATGGCGACTGGTTTTTGTCATTTTTTTTTGAAAAAGACGATCCTGGTTTTTCCATATCCGCAATTGTTGAATGGTTGGAGGGGACTTTCCTTTATCTATCTGATGCAAGCCGGTGGAGGTGGCGTGAAGTGTGGCAAGTGCCCGCCCCAGTTTTTCGAAATCTTCAGCGGTCTCCAGTCCCCGTCCTTTGATCCACTGACTTACATAAAATGGCGTTCCCTGATACAGAGTCCATAACTTGCCGGAATGAGTGGGGAGCCATGCGGGCATGTAGGTATACTTTCTCTTTTTCAAAAGCCTGATATGGCTCGCAGCTCGTTCCATCTGTTGAATCGTATTTGAACGGACCATCTTTGTACGACTAAAGGGCTTTAGTGCATAAGTTCCCTTTTTCGTTTTCACCTGGATCACTGCATTTTTTCGGTATAATGATGAGACTAAGCTTGATTTTAACGGGATCAGGCCGAAACGACGGGTGATTTTGCGAATCTGTGCTTTAGTATAGGATTTCGCCATAAGAACCTCACTTGACTTTGGATTGAAGAAAAAAGGTAATCCTCTGTTAGTTATCAGTCTATTCATGAAGAAATAATAGGTGCAGTTTTATGGAGCCATCTTCGTTCTTTTCCTGTGTCACATTGGTCAAAAAAACGGAGCAGCGAAAGTTCGCTGCTCCGTTTTAATTAGCTCTGTATTTAGTTACCCTAATTATGACCTGGGTAATTAATATTCGTTGTCATCATCATCGTCTGTATCCACGATTGCGCCAGATGATGCATGGATATCAAGCTCAACGGTTCCTTCGTTGGTGAGTACCTTTACCTCGTAGATGAATTGTCCATCTTCCTTATCCAATTTAGAAGACAAAAGGGTACTCCCGGGCACGTGCTTAAGCGCGATTTGTCCAGCCTGCTTTTCAGTCAGGGTGATGTGATTTGGCTTGTTAAGGGAGGACTCGTTATTAGAGTCATGATCAAGCTCAGAATGGGAACGGATGGTTTTCCCGGTATGAGCATCAATATCTATATCCCAATCTTTATCCCCTTGCTGGAGATCCACCTCATAGTAGACTTTTCCGTTCTTGCGCTCCAGTTCGACATCTTCAACTTGTGCATTATTCCCCACAGCCTTCTTGGCAATGTTGGCAGCGGCGGTCGCTCCAATAAGGCCCGTAGGTTTAGCGGCCCATACGGCATTCGCTGAGACACCCGTAACCGTAACTCCAAGCAGAACCGTAGCTGCCATAATTCCTAATGTATAGTTTTTTTTCATTACATTGTTCCTCCTTGTGCTATAAGCATGAATACAGCTTATCTCTTAAACATGAGAGGAACATAATAGAATCATGAGAAAACCATGAGAAAACATGAGCTGAGATGATCATCAAGTCGTCATGATTCGTCGTGCTCCTGTTTTGCTTTTTCCCACGTTATAGAGTCGATAGAGCCCGATACTGCATTGACCTGTACCACTGCTTCACGCCCATTTTTCACCTCAACCTCAACCAGATAATAGAGGCCTTTGTCGTTGCGGTGAAGCTCAATATCATCGGATGTTCCGTTAACTGCTTTGGCAGCAAGCTTGGCTGCTTCTTTCTCTGTAATAACGAGAGAAACCGGGTCAGGTTTATTAGCTGGATTCGATGTGTCTCTGGTTGGTGAGTTACCGGGATTGTGGTCTTGGGGCTCCTGCTTCACATCTGTATAAGCTTGTGTCCGCTTAATGGAGTCGATGACACCGTCATAGGCATTGGCTTTTATATCGTACTTCCCTTTGGCGCGTTCCAGCCTGATCAGATAAAAATCACCCAAGCGTTGGGATTCGAGCACCTCGCCGGGATACTGATGCAAAACGGATTGGATGACGACCTTTTCTTCCAATGGAGAAGCTGCTAACGACCGTGCCCAAGGCCACTGTAAAAGACAAATTGTAATCAATACAGCCGCCAGCGTACCCCCAATCATCCACACATAGATGGCTTTCATCGTTATTCCCTCCTTTGGCTTATTATTTTGGAACGGTAGGGAGGATGATCGTTGCCGTTGTTCCGCTCCCCTCTACACTTTCTAGCCCAATTTGAGCATGTATAGCTTGTGCAATTCCTGTAGCCAATGATAAGCCTAGTCCAGTCCCACCTTCCTCGCGGCTTCTGGCTTCATCCACACGATAGAAGCGGTCGAATACTTTAGATAACTTTTCTTCTGGGATTCCAATTCCTTGATCTGTGATTCTTATGCAGGGTTGAGCTGTATCGCCTATCGTATCAATCATCAGGTGTATCGACTCGTCACTGTATTTGCGTGCATTATCCAAAAAGATAAATAGGAGCTGCTTCAGCTTATTTTCATCGGTATAGCCAATGCAGTCTGCCTGTACATCCAGTTGAATTTGTCGGGCGAACGCATTTTCAAATGTAGCCTTTAATTCTGTCGCTATTCTGGTCAGGCGTACAGGCTCCAGCACGACATTCCACTGTTCTTCGTTTCTGGCCAACAGAAGAAGCTGCTCTGCCATGTCCTTCATTCGGATCGCCTCGGAATGGATCGCTTCAACGGATTCGGCAAAAATCTTGGGATGCTGCAACCCCCGCCGTTTGAGCAGGCTGGCATAACTTTCAATAATGGTGAGTGGCGTCTTCAATTCATGGGACGCATTAGATACAAATTGTTCTTGCCTGACGAAATTTCGCTCCAGTAGTTCAATCATGTCATTAAATGTTTCACCCATTTCGACCAGTTCGTCGCGTGATGATGAATGGAGCGGAAGACGTTTGAATTTCCCGCTGCGCTGAATTTCTTTCATCGTGCTAATCATAGATGCAATTGGACGTGTAATCAGTCTGCCGAGCAGTCTTCCCGATACCACGACAGGAATGAGCGCAATTCCAGTGACAGCAACAAGTACGATTCTGAGTACCTGTAGCGTCTGCATCGTCGGTTGCAGACTTTCGGTCACCTGGAGATTGACAACCTCGCCATTGGTCCAAATCATGGGGAGCGATACAAGAATGTAACGGTTGCTTTCATAGGTAATGATGCGAACCTGCCGTGTTTCATCAAAAACGCCCTTCATCAAGCTAAGAGATTGCTCGGAAGAAGAGGTGATAGGGGGAAGAAAGTCGCCTTCTGGTTTCATTAGCCGAAGCATGCCATCCAGCGGTACATAGGCTCGGAGAAGATCCTCAGCGGCTACGGATACCGGAGCACGTTGAATCCCACGAATCATGTTTTCTGCTGCGGCCTCTACCTGGTCTTTTCGACTGTCTATCGAAAGTTGGCTGAATAGGAAATAGACTGAGAAGTTAATGGCCACAAGTAAAATCCCGAATAATAACGAGGTATACGTATGGATTTTGTTTTGTAGCTTCATAAGGATTCCTTCAGAACATAACCAATTCCGCGTACAGTATGGATCAGCTCAGGGAGCTGGCGCGTAGGGTCGATTTTATTGCGCACGTAGCGAATATACACATCGACCACATTGGTATCGCCCATATAATCTATGCCCCATACATTCTCCAGTAATTGTTCACGGCTAAGTACCTGCCGCTGGTGTCTGAGTAAATGAACGAGCAAGTCAAACTCTCGCGGTGTAAGCTCAATGTTGTGCTCTCCCCGAAGAACTTCACGAGTACCTTCATGGAGACGTAAATCCCCGGCACTAAGCCATTTATCTACCACTTGTGGAGCCATGTCTTTCGTTGCACCCACTCTGAGTGCGGCCCGTACACGTGCAAGCAGCTCTTCGATCACAAACGGTTTGGTAACATAATCATTGGCTCCCAAATCGAGTCCCTCGACCTTATCTGCAATGGAACTTTTAGCCGTCAGCAAAATGACAGGAACGTTCGCATCATGCTTGCGAATCCTCCGAAGTAGCTCGATGCCATTGAGACCGGGAATCATAATATCCAACAACACTAGGTCCCAATTGCCTTTGCAATACGTCTCCAGCCCATCAATTCCGTTTTTTTCTTTACATACTTGATAGCCTTCAAATTGAAGTTCGATCTCTAGAAGCCGGGCAATCTTTTCTTCGTCTTCTACGATCAAAATAGATTGTTTCATGATCATGCCCTCCTGTAGGCGAATAGCCGATACGGAAGTATTTTAGCATATACGGACAGGTAAGACACTTCAAAGCGCAGGGCAGTGAGGGAAGAGATATTTATAATGCGTTATATTTCTTGACATTAAAAAGGGATAAAATGTAATGATAGCGCTATGATTTTGTTTTTTTATCCTTTATGCACAACAAATAAGCCTTTGTTTTGGTCAGAACGAACATTGTTTATGTTAGGAAAGTTGCAGTAACATAAGTTAAAACTATTCACCAGAACCGAAATAAGGGCAGACCGCGGGCTTGCCCTTTGTCGTCAGGAGCGTAAAATAAAATGAAGCGAAAGCAGGGGTTCAAAATGCATAAGCTTGGGATGATTACGATTGGGCAAGCCCCTCGGTCAGATGTGGCCCCTATCGTAGAAAGGGCGTTGGAAGGACGGGCAGAGCTGGTACAGGCTGGTGCGCTGGATGGGCTCTCATTGGACTATATACAACAGCATCTATCACCGTCACCGGGAGATTATGTATTAACCTCGCGCTTGACGACCGGGGAGTCGGAGGTCATTTCACGCGAAAAAATCCAGCCGCTGCTCCAGGAAAAAATCACACGTTTGGAGCAGCAAGGCATACGTACGATTTTGCTACTCTGTACCGGTGTGTTTCCTGGATTGCATACCCGAAGCGCTTTTCTAATTGAGCCAGATCATGTGCTTCCTCCTGTACTAAAGGCTATGTCCAGCGGAAGAAGACTAGGCCTCATTGGACCGCTCGAAGAACAGAAGAACAATCTCAAGCTTAAATTCAGTCCATATGGATTGAATCCAGAGTTTGCGGCGGTCTCACCTTACAGTGGCAGTGAGGAAGAATTTTGCCGAGCAGCCGGACAGTTCAAGAATCAAGCCGATCTGATCGTGCTGGATTGCATGGGCTATACGGAAACGCATAGAGAGCTAGCGGCGCATTACTCGGGGGTTCCCGTTGTATTGTCCAATGCCTTGATTGGCAAACTGGTATCGGAAATGGTGTAAGGAGCTAAAAATTGGAGGTAAGAACTATGAGTCAACAACGTATTGAAATCAGTAAAAATGTATTGCAAAAATGTTTGGGACTTACCGCTGGGGAGACGCTTCTGGTCGTAACCGACGATGATAAAAAAGAATTGGGCGAGTCCATATATGAGGCTGGCAAGGCACTGGGGGCAGAAGCAGCTATTTTGACGATGAAGGTTCGCTCCAAATCGGGCGAGGAGCCTCCAGTCCCTGTTGCCGAAGCCATGCTTCGTTCCAACGTTGTTGTATGTGTCACCCGGTATTCGCTGACACATACAAGTGCCCGTAAGCAGGCCGCAGCTGCTGGAGCACGCCTGGCGACCATGCCTGGCATGACAGACGATATGTTCATGAATGGAGCAATCGCTGCTGATTATCCGAAGGTCAAGGCGCTGACCGAAGAGGTAACCGCATTGCTGACTGCTGCCAAGCAGGTACGGATTGAAAAGGATGGATATAGCTTGAACTTTACCATAGAAGGGCGCAACGGCGTTCCCAGCACAGGTATGTATTTGAATCCTGGCGAATCGGGCAATCTGCCTTCCGGTGAAGCGTATATTGCTCCACTGGAAGGAACGGCACAGGGTCAGATTGTGGTGGACGGTTCTGTAGCAGGAATCGGTGCTTTAAAAGAGCCGCTGCTGCTGACGGTGATAAATGGCAGATTAATCGCCGCAGAAGGGGAAGCCGGACAGTCCCTGTTGGATATGCTCGGCGAAGGCGATGGTAGAATGCTGGCCGAATTTGGTATTGGAACGAATGATAAAGCCCGCATTACAGGTGTTGTGTTAGAAGACGAGAAAGTGTATGGCACGATTCATGTCGCTTTTGGCAGCAATAATACCTTTGGGGGAACTGTCGCTGCGGGTGTACATATTGACGGAGTCGTACAAAAACCGGATGTATATCTGGATGATCGTCTGATGATGAAGGCTGGTCAGTTGCTAGAGAGATAAAAGGGAGGAAGTTATCATGCTTGGAATGATCAGAGTGCTTACCATGCAGGACAAAGCAGCTATCGACCTTCACGGCCGGGTCATTGAGCAGCGCTACGGGCTGCCTGTCACCAGTGTATGTATCCCTGATCAGCCGAAAGGAATCTACGATGATATCACAGACCGGGAAGCGGTGCCTAAAATTGTGTTTGCGGCGCAACAACTCGTTGAACAAGGCTGTACGTCTATCGGTATTAGCTGCGCGGCTGATCCGGCGCTAGAGGAAACTCGTCAAACTGTATCTGTACCTGTATACGGGGCGGGGTCTTGTGCGGCACTCTTGGCTCTGACATCGGCCAGCCGTGTAGGCGTGTTGACCATTTTGGAGGAGGCTCCGCCGCTGATTCGCCACATTTTGGGCAATTCCTATATCGGTACAGAGCGTCCCATAGGTGTGCAGACGACACTGGACTTGAACACTCCACAAGGTAAAGAGGCGGCTATGGCAGCAGCGTTGCGGCTTCAGGAGAAGGGAGCTGAGGTCATCGTACTTGCCTGCACAGGTTTTGTAACGATGAACTTTGCGCCAGAGCTGGAGCGTACACTGGGTATTCGGGCTATTGATCCGATTGTGGCGTTGGGTGCAGCCGTGTCGCTAGCAGTTGCTTCGTGTGGAGAACAAGCAGGATAGTTCTTAAACCTCATTATAAATAGTTGAATATTAAAATAAACCGCCTTTTCCAGAAAAGGGCGGTTTATTTAGGTTCCATTGAGCTCCTAAAGATAGGAATGGGCTGGTGTGGATAGACTTGACCAAGCGGTAAAAGGTTTTGTTTTGTACACTTTTTTGGTACACTATCCTGAAAATTAGATGAAGTAAGGATTTTGCAAAATAAATAGCAGGGTGGTCTGTCTTTATGAAAATACCGGGTGTAACAGTTCAAGAGCTCATGGCAATACCCGTGTTGAAGGAGGCGAAGGTATTAAGCGGAGAACAGGGGCTAAGCCGGGTTGTCCGGTTTATTGACATTATGGAAGTCCCTGACCTGAAAGGCTGGGTCCGGGAAGGTGTATTGTTGATGACAACGGCTTATTCGATCCGTCATGAGCCTGAGGTATTGTGCCAAATTATTCAATTACTGCATCAGGGCGGAGCGGCGGCGCTTGTGATCAAGCCTACCCGCTTTCTCACGGAAATCCCTCATAGTGCGCTGGAAGAAAGCAATGCCTGCGGTCTTCCTGTGATTGAGATTCCAGCCGATATTCCCTATACGGATATTACGCAACGTGTCATGGATATGGTGTTGAACCGACAGGCAGAGCTGCTGCGACGTTCGGAAGAAATCTATCGAACGTTAACGACGATGGTGCTGGAGAACAGTGGCATACAGGCTGTAAGCGATAATATAGCAGAGCTTTTTAAAGCTCCGGTTGCTTTGATTGACAATGGAGGTCAAGCCATTGTCACTTCACCACAAGAATGGGATTGGACAAAGGTACAAGATGCTCGTCATTTTCCCATTAGTGTAGATAAACGCACAGTCGCCAAGTTGGTCATTGCGCGCAATGAGCTGGATGATATGGAGCAGGTTGGTATTGAGCAGGCACGGCTGGTGATGGCGTTAGAATTAATGCGTGAAAAGGCGGTAGAAGATACGGAAAGCAGACTACGGGGGAACTTTATAGATGAGCTAATGACACCTCCGTTGCCGCTGCGGCATGAGGTTGAGCGGAGAGGTCGTCAATTGGGATTTAACCCGGAAGATGACTGGGAGGTGGCTGTACTGGAAAGTGCTGCGGCTCCGCCAGAAGAGATTCTTTCTGGGCTACTGAGTATGGAATCGACCCGACGGCGTGTGGTATCTCATATTGAGTTTCGTTCAAATCGGGCGATATTATTTCTGCCAACTCTTCAGCAGAATGTACCTGGCTCTGATCAGGAAATGTCCTGGAGTGATACGCTGAAAAACTGGTCGACTGAAAAGGCCTGGGGTACCGCCGATTATTATTTAGGCATCGGAAGTGCCAAAAAGTTATGGGAGCTGCTGCAAAGCTACAATGAAGCACGTCGTGCCATTACTGTAGCCCAGCGGCTGTATCCTGATCAACGTGTATGCAAATACAGCGATATAGAGATGCACTATATGCTTGGAGAAGCGATGGACAAAGAGGAATTTTCAAATGTATTTGAACGCAAGCTGGGGAGACTTCAGCAATATGATCGTTCACATGGCAGTGACTTACTCAAAACGTTATTTTATTATTTGGAAAACAGGGGCAGTCTGGTAGATACAGCCAATTACCTTTTTATACATCGTAACTCAGTAAAATACAGATTAGAACGGATACGCGACATGACAGATTTTGATCTTAACGATCCACGTGAGCAGTTTATATGTCATACATGTCTGATTCATTATTATTTGCGGGAACATAGGTAGCTGGAGCGGTTTTTTATGCAGGGAGGGCAGGACATGGATAAAAAAATACTGATAGCGGACGATGAGGCGAGCATTCGAAATGCGCTGGCTTATGCATTAAAGCGAGAGGGTTTTTTGGTGGAAACCGCCGTTGATGGGGAGGACGCCTTGGAAAAAGTGCGTTTGTTCCACCCGGATGTGCTCATACTGGATGTGATGATGCCCAAACTGGGTGGATATGAGGTGTGCCGCCGTTTGGAAAATCGGAAGGGCATCGGTATTTTACTGCTGACGGCCAAAAACGATATCGTTGATAAGGTACTCGGGCTGGAGCTGGGTGCGGACGATTTTATGAGCAAACCGTTTGACCTGAGGGAGTTGCTTGCTCGTATTAAAGCATTGGTACGGAGACTGGAGCGAGAAGGAGCGCCTGCCCCGGAAGGAACAGAAGTGGTCCTCGGCCCATTACGGGTACGTCCGTCCAGTCGAACAGCTGAACTTGGAGCCATAGCGCTGGATCTGACCCCCAAGGAGTTTGATGTGCTGGCGCTGTTGGTGTCTCATGCCGGGAAGGTATATACACGAGACGATCTGCTGGAGCAGGTATGGAGCTTCGATTATGTGGGCGGAACGCGGACGGTGGATATTCATATCCAGCGCTTGCGCAAGAAGCTTGAGCCACATCAAGCGATATTGCAGACTGTGTATGGTATCGGCTATAAGGCAGAGAAAATTACGTGAACGAACATCATTCACTCCATCAGCAAGGAAGCTTGCGGTCCACCGACCAACAGAAGCGCAAACGCAAACCTACAGGCTTGAGCCTGCGTTGGAAATTTCCGTTGGTACTGGCGGCTTTGCTGCTGTTTACTGTGGGTGTGCTGAGTTGGCTCGTGCTTACTGGTATTCGCGCTAACCAGACAGATCAAATGGAACGCAGCTTAAAGCGTCAGGCCGAAATTGTAGAAATGCGTGTAAAACAGTCTTACCTGTTGGGAGTGCGCCAATCACCGGAAGACTTTATGAAGAAGCAGGCACCTGGGCTCGCAGTGGAACTAGGGGTATCCAGTAATATGCGCGTTATTTTATATGATAGTCAGGGGCATGAGGTTGGCAATTCTCTACCGCTGGCTTTTAGAACAGATGTCAGCCAGGCGCTCTCCTATGCGATCCAAGGCAAAATTGCGTATATTACGGAAGGAAGCGCAATCACTTATTTGGCTCCGCTTCAAGGTCCAGACGGCTTACTGGGAGTGGTACAGCTTCACAGCTCAACAGAAGCACAGCAGCAGTTCTACCGGGCCATTGCCCACTTGTTTCTATGGACGGGGGGTGCGGTGCTGATATTGAGCTTTATTTTGGGTTTAGGCTATGTTAGTCGCCAGACGAGGGACATCGGACGACTGACTCGGGCTTCCGAACAGATATCGGCAGGGCATTATCCAAAAGCCAGACTGCTGCGGTGGCAGGATGAACTGGAAAGAGTGGATGAAGGAATGCTCCAAATGAGTCATGTGATCCGGATGAGCATTACCGCGCTGGAAAACGAAAAGCTCCGGCTGGAAGAAGCGGTTCAGCGCTTGAGAGAGATAGAGCAGCAGCAAAAATCTTTTATTGGAAATATCAGCCATGAACTAAAGACCCCATTAACCTCTATTCAAGCTTATGCTGATTTACTGGATATGTATGGGGATGATCCTGAACTGGTGCGTGAAGCGAGAGAAAGCATCAGTAAGGAAACAAAACGGTTGTACGAGCTTGTCGAGGACTCGCTGCGGCTATCTGTGCTGGATAAATATGATTTTGAATTGCATACGGAGGCTGTGGAACTGCATTCGTTACTGGAAGATGCAGGGATCCGTATTCGAGGAAAAGCGGCAGCGCGTGGACTGAATTTTTCGATAGATACCGTTCCTGCCCAGGTGTGGGGAGACCCTAAGCATCTGATGCATATTATACTGAATTTGCTGGATAATGCAGTGAAGTACAATCGGGACGGTGGATGGATTACGTTATCGAATCGGGTAGAACAGGACACTGTGATGGTGTATATACGTAATTCCGGTCCATGGATTCCCAGGGAGCAATGGAACATGATTTTTGAGCCGTTCGCTACCTTGAGTCGTGATCGATCTCGTCAGGACAGCGGTACGGGACTCGGTCTTCCTCTGGCGCGCAGACTGGCGGAGCGCATGGGGGGAGAGTTGCAGCTTACAGCTTCAGATCATGGCGGGTTGGAAAATGGCAACGGCCATACGAATGTAAGTGGGAATGAATTTTCGCTTAGACTCCCCCTGTTGGTTCACGATGGCTCCCTGTAAACGGCCGATTGTTAGCACAGGGCTAGATAGAATGATGTCTTGTTTACAACTTGGAAACAATTCGATGTATTCATGAGATGTTCTGGCATTAAACTGGGGGTATCGTTAACAAGGAGGCCGTTGTACATGATAAAGAAAAACATAGACAGCTATAGGCATAAGAACGGCTTCTCTCATCGCGAAGATTCCCGTACAAGAGTTTTCAGACAGAAAGCCACGCGGGTGCTCATGACCGGCTTAATAGCCGGGGGATTGCTCAGTGGTTGCGGCATGAAGAGCGCAGAAGAGACAAATCCAGCATTCGGTATGAAACCGGGCCAACAGCTTACTGTGATTGACACGGATGCAGCCCAGCAGCAAGTAACGGACGAGCTGGTGGTATCGTCTATCGACAGGCTGGGTGATGTCTACGCGAGGTCTTGGCTGAGCGACGAAGAGCTGATTGTCGAGCGTAATACCCAGCTGTGGATTCATAATGTAGAGACAGACAAGGAGCGGATTTTAACACCAGGTCGTAAGGCTCCACAGTTACTTGCTGTGGTATCACCGGATCAGCGCCATGTCTTTTTTACTGAAGGTAGCACCAGTAGCAAATATGATATCCAGGGCTACATTTTGGAACTAAGCAGTGGTAAGGTTACATCGATTGGCAAGCTGGATATGACTAACGAAGTGAGCTGGAGCGATGAGAATGATCTCATTACAGGCACACCGGATGGTAAAATCCAGCTGATTGGTCTGGATGGCAAGGCTGAAGAATTGAGTTTTCAAGATCCGAATCGCTCTGAATTGATGTCTCATGTCGAAAAAGTGGGTAACGCCATATTTTATACAGGCAGTGATAAACAAGGGTATCCGGTGCTGAATCGGTTCACTCTCAATCATCCTCAGGCTGTGACCATTGCAGAGGGTGCCATGTCCTTTGCCGTGTCGCCTGACGGTAAGTCTATTGCCATTGAAAAGCGAAAATGGAATACATCCGAACCAGCCCGTATGATCATTTTGGATGAACAGGGCAAAGAGAAAGGAATCGTCGGTCAAGGTACTTTAATGAGTCGTGGAAGCTGGTCCAGCGACGGGTCCAAGCTTGCTTTTTCCATTTATGATGAGGATCAGCAAGGCATGAGAGGGCTGTATGTGTTTGACCAGTCCACGGGTAAAACCACTCCGGTTACGACCGATATCCAATCCTATGACAGCCCAACGGTATGGAGCCCATCCGCCCGGTTTTTATCCATGTACCAGAACATTTCGGAAGGTGGAAAACAGCTCAATCAAAGCTACATTGTCGAATTTAAGAGGAAGTAGTTTCTGGAAGAATATGTCCATCCAGTCCGTAAGAAATGGTGATTGCTTAGAGCTGTTATTAAGTAGTAAAAAGGCGCATATCCGTTTTTTCGGAATGCACCTTTTTAAATTAGGATGGCTATTGATTTTATATATCTATACAAACTTGCGATGATGTTTCTTACCGTCATATGAGAATAAGGCGAGCTTACCCTCAATCATGGTTTCCAAATGAACGGTGCGCCCCCACAGCTGATATACATACGGAAGTGTGCGCTCCATATATTTTAAATCCAGCTCAATGCCTTCGTACTGGTGCTTGAGCTTCAACTCGCCCGTATGCAGGTAATCTCCATCCTCGACGACGATATAAGGGGAGCCTCCATTCACACGTGAAAACACGAGCTGATCCCGTATGTTTTTCCAAGATTTATCGGTAATTTTCCAATCGGGTCCCCGTTTCTCAAACACGTACAGATCCAAATCCTCTGTCAGTTTCTTGGTCATGTAATTGCGTATAAAAGAGGTGTCCGAGTCGAATTCTCGCACCTCGAACATTTTAGCTCGACCCTCGCCTGGTTTGCGTCCTTGTCGCTCTTGCTCCTCACGGGTTGGGTTATCCCATCGTTTTTCAATATCCTCAAATATTTTCAGTCCCAAATAGTATGGGTTCAGGCTTTGCTTGGAAGGCTGTACGACTGAAGCGTTCAGCATCGCAAATTCAACGGTTTCCTCCCCGGTCAAATCCAGTTCCCTTACAATCCGCTGATGCCAATAGGAGGCCCAGCCTTCATTCATGATTTTGGTCTCCATTTGGGGCCAGAAATACAGCATTTCGTCCCGTAGCATCGTCATAATATCCCGCTGCCAGTCCTCCAGCACCTCCGAGAATTCCTGAATAAACCAGACGATATCTTTTTCAGGTTCCGGTGGGAACTTGCGTACCTTGATGCCCTCGGTCTCGGCGGGATCATGCTGCTTCACTGTGTCCAGTGACCACAGATCATCGTAAGGCCCAGGGGGACGGTGGCGTTTTCCGGGTTCTTTCTGTTCCCGAATTTTGAGCTCCATGTAGCGCTGCTTATCCAGATGCCTTGGTTTGATGATCTGTGGATCCACATGCTCTTGTATCGCCAGTACAGAGTCAATGAAGGATTCCACAGCCTTTGAACCGTATTCCATTTCATAGCTGTTGATTCGATCTGCTGTGGCCGACATACTCTCCACCATATTGCGATTAGAAGCTGAAAAGCGGGCGTTGTGTTTGAAAAAATCACAGTGTGCCAGCACATGGGCGACAATTAGTTTATTCTGCACCAAAGAATTTCCTTCCAGCAGGAAGGCATAGCAGGGATTGGAGTTAATGACCAGCTCATAGATTTTGCTCAATCCAAAATCGTACTGCATTTTCATCTTGTGAAACGTTTTTCCAAAACTCCAGTGGCTGAAGCGTGTGGGCATACCATAGGCTCCGAACGTGTATACAATATCCGCCGGACAAATCTCATACCGCATCGGGTAGTAGTCGAGCCCGAATCCATCTGCAATCTCCATAATTTCTGATATCGCATATTCTAGCTCCTTCTGGTCGGTGCTCATCCCACCGTTCCCCCTTCCCGTTTGCGAAAAAAGGTACGTAAGGCTTGGTATACCTCACCTTTTTCCTTGATGACATAGTACATAAACTGATCCTTTTTAATATTCTTGTAGGCTGACATCAGCGTGCTGCTGCGATTATATTGATTCACTTCTCCATAGCCGAACATATTGCTTCGCTTTATAAGTTCCTCGATTAGCTTCACACACCGCTCATTGTCTGAGGTCAGGTTATCGCCATCCGAGAAATGGAAGGGATATATATTGTAGCTGGAAGGAGGATATCGTTTGTCGATAATCTCTAGTGCTTTCAGATAAGCCGAAGAGCAGATCGTGCCGCCACTTTCTCCGCGGGTAAAAAATTCTTCCTCCGTAACCTCTTTAGCCTCGGTATGATGCGCGAGAAAGACAATTTCCACCTTTTCATACTGACGGCGCAAAAAGCGGGTCATCCAGAAAAAGAAGCTGCGAGCGCAATATTTTTCAAAAGAGCCCATCGAGCCTGATGTGTCCATCATGGCTATAATCACCGCGTTGGATTGGGGAATGGTCTTCTCTTCCCATGTTTTGTAGCGAAGATCGTCCGGACTAATATGATGAATGCCCGGTTTCCCCTCACGGGCGTTGCGGCGCAGATTTTCGAGAATAGTTCGTTTCTTGTCAATGTTCGCTTGCATGCCTTTTTTACGTATATCATTGAACACGATAGATTCAACCTCAATTTGATCCTTGTCTTTTTGCTGTAAATTCGGTAATTCCATTTCCTCGAACAGCATATCTTCCAGTTCTTCTATGCTGACTTCCGTTTCCATAATATCGTGTCCCGGCTGGTCGCCGGCTTTCTCACCTTTACCAGGCTTCTGGGAGGCAGGATCACGTCCGATGACATCCCCCACCTGACTATCTCCATCCCCTTGGCCTACATGCTTTTGCTTTTGATAGTTATAAATGAAGCGATATTCATCCAGACTGCGAATCGGCACTTTGATAATCTGTTGACCGTCCGACATAATAATATTTTCTTCCGTTATCAGATCGGGTAGATTTTGCTTAATGACATCTTTGACCTTCTGCTGATGACGTTGCTGGTCCTGGTACCCTTTGCGATGCAGCGACCAATCTTCGCGGGATACGACGAATGAATATGGCTGGCGTGGTTCCGGCATTATTAGGCACCCCCCAAGTGGATACACGGCACAGTTTGGCCTTGTTGGTTATTAAGTATATTCACGGGGATGAACGATATGTGATGGAACTCGATTTAAATTCTGCCCGTTTGCTTTTATAATGAAAGTAAAAGATGTAAAAAAAGAATGGAGAACCTTGGGTTAATATTGATTGATTGTGCTTGAAGATATGCTTACTGGTAGTAGAGGTATGCGTCAGATGCGTCAATTTACGGATTGCCACATTCTTCGAGAATGTGACTTTGAGGAAGAAGATCTGTCGCCCTCGTTAGTAAGGACGACAGGTGGATCATAAGAAATGGCAGATGCCCTCCTATTGTAGGAGGGTAATTTTTATCTTCACCACAATAGTCGAACTACAGCCATACTCACAATACCGACAACGACGGTAGCCAGCAGGTTTTTGCTCCACAAGGCGGTCACTAGCGTGGGAAAGACAGCCATAAGTACTTGCCCATTAAGAGTGACTGAGGATTCGGTTCGGACGAGCAAATTCTCCATCACGAGGGCCGTGAATATGCAGATGGGAATATAGGAAAGCCATTGTAGAACTGGTTTGGGAAGCGCCAGTCTTTGCAGCACGATAAAGGGAATGATCCTTGGGATCGCCGTGACAATCATGGCACCGATAATGATATACAGGACATTGGGATTAATGCTCATTTGTCGGTTAACACTCCAATCGTTGCGGTGATCATGGTTGCTACAATGACGGCGATATGTGATGGCACCCACCAGGACAAAAGGTACATCAGAACAGCCATACATAGCACAAGCAGCAGGCGATGCTTGAGTTTGGAGGTCTGGACACTTTGGAGCTGGGAAATAAGCAGGGCAAGGAACATCGCAGGCAAGGCAAAGTCCAGACCAAAAGCCTCCGGCCGGGAAATCCAGTTCCCGAGAACCCCTCCCGCCACACAGGATGCAATCCAAGCGAGATAAGCTGTAATATTAAGCCCGTTCATCCAGCGGTCACTGACCTGCCCGCCTTTAGCCAATTTATCCGACGCTACTCCAAAGGATTCGTCCGTCAAAAGTGCGCCGATGCCTATGTTTTTCCACAATGAGTATTTAGAAAAGTAAGGAGCCAGCGACGCACTTAACAGCAGATGACGAGCATTCACAATGAATGTCGTTAAAATAATGACGGATGGAGGACTGGATGCAGCCAGCATCGAGCACATAATAAACTGAGAGGCTCCGGCGTATACAAGCGCCGACATGAAGGCAATTTCCATGGTGCTAACCCCTGATGAGGCACCCACAATGCCTGCCGCGAACCCAATACATACATAACCAAGCAATGTAGGAATACAATCTTTAACCCCATGTAAAAAGCTGAGTGAATCGGGCTTCGTTTCGCTCAACTCCGAAGCTATGGACATTTTAACCTTACCCCCAGTGTATAAATTTATAATAGTATATAACGTAAGTTGTGAAGTATCAATATATTATACGTTTGTGCGTTATGTTGAATAATGTCTATAGCGAACACACAGGGAGAATGTTTATTTTATTGCTTTTTAGAACTTGACCCTAAGGATAGAGATGAATATGAACAGATGTAGAGGACAAGGACGTATACCTAATGGAATCCGCGCTGGTGCTTCAGCCCGGTAAGGAAGATAAAGAGCTTCAGCGAAAAAAGAGCATC
Source organism: Paenibacillus sp. MZ03-122A (assembly GCF_024213325.1). Lineage (NCBI taxonomy): Bacteria > Bacillati > Bacillota > Bacilli > Caryophanales > Paenibacillaceae > Paenibacillus > Paenibacillus sp. MZ03-122A. The sequence continues at coordinate 252,499 of NZ_JANAVI010000001.1, forward strand.
AACAAAATTGAAACGTTTCCATCTTAGTGTTATTATAATTTTCATAAAGAGAGATAGGGGGAGGGAGATGCCGATGCCAAGTATTAAAGATGTAGCTAGCTTAGCTGGCGTAGCTGTAGGAACTGTATCCCGAGTTATTAACAACTCGGGCTCTGTAAAACCAGATACACGCAGAAAAGTGGAGGAAGCTATACAAGAACTGAATTATTTTCCTAATGAAGTCGCTCGAAATTTCAAGATGAGGAAATCCAAGATGGTAGCCTTGCTGCTTCCAAGTATCTGGCATCCTTTTTTTTCTGAACTGGCTTATTACATTGAGGATGAGTTGGATCAGGAAGGCTTTAAGCTCATGTTGTGTAATAGCGGCGGCAAGCCCGAAAAAGAACTGTATTATCTGGATATGCTACGGCAAAACAAAGTGGCTGGTATTGTCGGCATTACTTACAATGATATAGAAAATAGCGTAAGCAATGACATTCCGATTGTAAGTATTGATAGGCACTTCAACAAAAAAATTACTTGTGTGACCTCCGATAATTATGAGGGAGGGCGTCTGGCTTTGAGGGAGCTTGTTAAAGTGGGGGCCCAGAAACCGGCTTTTATGGGAAGCGTCACTTCCATTTTCAGTGAAACCATGAATCGGAGAAAAGGTTTCATTCATGAGGCGCAAACATTGGGAGTCGATTATGTAATCTACGAGAAGCCCGACCCTATAGTGGACGACGATGCCTATTTTAACGAGTTCCTAAATGAGCATCGCGATGTGGACGGCATTTTTGCTATTACCGATATGTTAGCCGCCAACTATATAGAAAGAGCACGCAGGGAGGGCATTCGCGTTCCAGAGGATGTAAAGGTTATCGGCTACGACGGGATTCAGGACCATCCTTATTTTCATCCGATATTGTCTACAATCAGGCAGCCAGTGGAGGAGATGGCACGTATGACAATCAGACTGCTTTATAAGAAAATCGAAGGTGAAACTTTAGATCAGCAAGTGTATCGTCTCCCCGTTGTCTTCAAGCAAGGCGAAACTACATGATTTTATTGTAAAAATATTAGCTCATTCGGTCGATTCATAGTATGGATCTACTAACTGATGTTTTTCTCACAGCAAATTGGAAGCGTTTCAAAAGTGAAAACATCCTAGTTCAAGAAAGGAGGTGTAATGGTGAATTCAAGAACTAGCGAGTCGGATCATTCAGGATCAAGCCAAATCGAAAAATATGGAACCGGATCAAACGCGACTATTCCTTAAACATTCAAACTTCAAACTTTTTTCTTTTGGCAGAAGAAAGATATCTCAGTTCTTCCCGATATTTCGCCACGGTTCTGCGTGATAGATGCAAACCTTCCTTTCCCAGTAGGGTAGTAATAGCCTGATCCGATAACGGTTTTTGCTTGTCCTCATCATCTATCAAATTTTTGATACGCTTTTTTGCACTCTCCGATGAAGCAGCATCTCCGTCCGCTGACGTCAAGGAGGAAGTAAAGAAAAATTTGAGCTCGAACAATCCGCGAGGCGTCTGTATAAATTTATTACTGACCGCCCTGCTGACCGTGGATTCGTGTAAGCCCGTCTTATCGGCAATCTCCTTTTGGGTGATTGGTTTGAGGAAATACACGCCATGCTCAAAAAAATCCTGCTGCTTTTCCACAATGGCCTTGGCAACCCGTAGAAGGGTCAGCCGACGTTGCTTCAGGCTATTGACCAGCCATTTTGCCGTATTCATCTTCTCATGGATAAAACGTTTGGTTTCACTATTCGGTAGATCCTGCATCATTTGCCGGTAAAAAGGGTTAATCTCAACCCGCGGCGCACTAATGTCATTAATCAGGACAAGATATTCCCCGTTGGCTTTTTCGACCGTTATATCTGCTATGATGTATTGCTGCTCTTTATGAGCAAATGCTGCGCCCGGGCATGGATTTAGCTTGCGAATTCGATCGGCCATCTGTATAACCTCTTGCCTACCGATTTCAAGAGCATCCGCAATTTTTTGTATCCGATTGTTCGCCAGATCGGCCAGATGGTTGCTTACCATTCTGACTATGCATTCATCATCCATGCCAGCAAGCTGGAGCTGGAGAAGAAGACATTCTTCCAAGCTGTAAGAGGCGATCCCCGGTGGATCAAAACTCTGTATCACCAAGAGCATATCCTCAATTTCGGCTATGGGAACGTCCAATAGTGAGGCGACCGTTGGAACATCAAGTTCTAAATATCCCATTTCGTTCAAATTGCCAATGAGGTACCGTGCCACCATACGCTGTGAATTTGTAAGCCCACATACCAGTCCAAGCTGCCTGTTCAGATGTTCAAACAGGGTATCATTCGGATTGGGGACAAAATCCAGAAATGTAACGGGGTTTGCTCGCTGGACCGATGGATATTTTTCTCCGCCACGATAATGTTCAAGCAGATCTCCTTGATCTTTCTGTGAAAACCGCTCTGCTTCTTCTTTGATACTGCCTATGGACATATTAAACTCCGGCAAATCAATGACTGGATTATTGTTCGCCTGTTCATGCAGAAAGGATATTAAATCAGCCGAAGAATATTGCAAGATCGTGATTGCTTGTCGCAATTCGGGCGTCATCACCAGCTTGAATCCTTGTTCCTGTTGTAATCCATATCGTATCATTGACTTATTCAAACTCCTTTTCCATACATTTCCGGTACGAATTCACAGTCAGTCATTTATGAAAGATCTACTTCTCTAAGCCTATGCAATTCTCCTGCCTAGATGTTAACGTTACCGAGTAATTTTATCTGATAGAAACGATTCATAAACAAGCCAAAGCTTGTCGTAATAAGTAACAGTTATTATGTGTGTTGTATTTTTGGTTATATACACTATCTTTCTTGTATACTCATTCATTGAATAACAAAATACACTGGAGCTGGAGGAATCATTTATGGAAACTTATAAAATTGTCTGCATTGATATTGACGGGACGCTGCTTAACTCGGCGCATCAAATCACGGAAGCAACCAAAGAAACCATTCTCCAGGTTATAAATGATAAGCAGATTCCAGTGGTTCTTGTCTCTGCGCGAATGCCAAAAGCAATTATTCCATTGCAGAAGCATCTTGGTATTTCTGAGCCTCTCATATGCTACAGTGGGGCACTTGTTATAGATAAACACGGGAACAAGCTGAACACCCGTTATATAGATAAGAAAATGACACAGTGTTTGCTTGACAGCCTGGCTGAGTATGATCTTCACGTAAGCCTGTATAAGGATGATGAGTGGTATATTGAACAATTGGATGCATGGGCGCTTCAAGAACGTGACATCACCAATATCGAGCCTCGCATTTATAGTTTTTCTAAGCTTACCAGTGGTTGGAGGGAAGAGACTGATGGAACCAGTAAAATTTTGTGCATGGGTGATCCCGAAGAGATCAGACGCGTCCTTCAAGTATTGCGACCCCTATACGGCGAAGAAGTAAATCTCTACTTATCCAAGCCTACTTATCTGGAAATCATGTCAAAAAAGGCTTCCAAAACCGCAGCCATTCAAATTCTGCTAAAAGAGTACCAACTGAAACAAAGCGATTGTCTGGCTATGGGTGACAATTACAATGATATCGACATGCTGGCCTTTGCAGGACTTGGCATTGCCATGGAAAATGCTCCCCTTGAGGTCAAAGCTGCTGCCAACACCGTTACTCTCTCGAATGACGAGGATGGAGTAGCTCATGCGCTGAAAAACCATATTCTGTTCCCTAAATAAGCAGGTTGGAATCAATTTCCAATGACTGATTCAGGCTGGAGGAATACAGGTGAAAAGAATAGATAAGATTTTAGAGTATATTGCCGAAAGCACCAAGAAAATTTCCAAAGAGGCTTTATTTGCGGGGGAAGGGATTACGGCTGCGGAAATTGCTGATGATCAAAAGATGTTGAGAAACAATGTGAGCAAAGAGTTGAATAATCTGCTGCGTGACGATCTAATCCTTAAAATCAAAGGAAGACCGGTCAGATTTCTGCATAAGCAGATTATCGAGGACACCTTTCGGGTTCGGCTGAAAGAGAAACAAATTGAGGTCAAAAGCATCAAAGAGGTATTGCTGCCTGACGAACAGGTCGATCCGTTCCATGCCTTGATCGGTTTCAGGGGCAGCATGCGTAACCAGGTTGAGCAGGGGAAGGCAGCGATTCTGTATCCTCCTAGAGGTCTGCATACCCTGATAGTCGGGCAGACGGGTGTTGGAAAAACTATGTTTGCCAGGTTGATGTACCATTATGGCAAGTATATGAAGCGGTTTTCAGAGCATGCGCCATTTATCGTTTTTAACTGCGCTGATTATTTCAATAACCCCCACTTGTTACTTTCCCACATCTTTGGTCACGTTAAAGGGGCGTTTACAGGCGCTGATCATGAAAAAGCAGGGCTGGTGGAGAAAGCTGACGGAGGCATCCTGTTTTTGGATGAGATTCACCGTTTACCCCCAGAAGGCCAGGAAATGATTTTCTATTTCATGGATACTCACACCTATAACAAATTGGGCGAAACGGATCGAAAAAGAGATGCGAGTGTGTTATTGATTGGAGCTACGACGGAAGATCCCGGATCATCCATGCTGAAAACCTTCATTAGGCGCTTACCCATCACGATCAATATCCCTTCCCTTCAGGAACGTGCTATTGAGGAGCAAATGCTGATTTTGAAGCATTTGTTTGCTAACGAGGCCAATAGGGTAAACAAGCCGATTAGGATTGAACCAGAGGTAGTAAGAGCACTGATCGGCAGCGTCACCTACGGCAATATCGGCCAGTTAAAGTCGAACATCCAGCTGGTATGCGCTAAAGGTTTTTTAAACAGCATACATGAAAACAAAGAAGAAATAGGACTTGATTTTAAAAACCTGCCGGGAAATATCCGAGATGGTTTGTTTAATATTGATAAAACGCAATATAAGATGAAGGAAATCGGATGTATTTCCTCGTGCCTATACATTACTCCAGAAGGAAGAAAAGCTTTGGATGAAGAGGTTGTTTCCGAGCTGCCGTTTAACCTTTACAAACTAATTGAAGACAAGATTGGCATGCTGAAGGAAGAAGGGCTCGACGACGCCTACATCCACAGATTTATTGCTACGGATGTCAATATCCATATTAAAAGCTTTTATAACCGTTTTTATAACACCAAAGGGAGCAGGGAACGAATTCTGAAAATTGTGGACAAAGACATCCTTGAATTCTCCGAGCAGATTAAGGAAATGGCCAAAAAGGAACTAAACCGAATTTACAGCGAGAGATTCGTGTATGCTTTCAGTCTTCATTTAAGCGCCTTTTTCAAGCGCACCAGAGAGAAAAAATACGGTGATGCCCGAATCTATGAACCGATGAATGAACATGATGAAGAGTACAGACTGGCCCAGACTATCAAAAGTTTGATCGAGTCTAAGTTTGGTGTACATGTACCGGAGGCCGAAATAACTTATATGGCGATTCTTCTGAAATCTGTTGAGGAAGAACGACAGGGTAGTGTGGGAATTATTGTGGCAGCACACGGTACCAGTACAGCGAGCAGCATCGTCGGCGTCGTAGACAGCTTGCTGGGCAGTTCTAATCTTTGTGCTGTTGATATGCCCCTCGATGTCAGTCCTAGGGAAATTTTGGAGCTTATTATCGATAAAGTAAAGAGCATTGACCGTGGTAGAGGCGTGTTGCTGCTGGTTGATATGGGCTCTTTGCTCAATCTTGAAGAAACTATTATGGAACGTGTTGGAATCAATGTAAAGACTATTGATATGGTTTCAACTCCGCTCACGCTGGAGGCTGTCCGAAAGGCCAGTGTTTTTGACATGGGGATAGAGGAAATATACCAATCGCTAAAAGATTTCAGGGGATATAACAATAGCAGCGCCGCAGTGAAAGTAGTCCATAAGGCAATTGTGACGGTTTGCTCCTCCGGCAAAGGTGCAGCGGTCAAATTGAAAGAGTTTGTAGAGAAAGTTGTCTGCGATTTGACGGATGAGGAGATACTGGTTGTCCCGGCAAACGTAAGAGAGTTGGATAAAGTGGTCCAGGATATGCGGTCTAAGCGAACCATTCTTGCCGTGATTGGAGTAAAACGGCCAAGCGAGCCGGAAATCCCGTTTATTCCCTTGGAAAAGCTGATTGAAGCGAGCGGTGAGCAGACATTGAGAGAGCTACTGCTGAATAACAAGCAGATCCCTGCTGTGGATCAAAGTGTAGTCGTCAGGGAGTTATGCGAGGAAAGTCTGAAAGAATTTATGACTTATTTGAATCCCCACAAAATTCTGGGAATGGTGATGAGATTTGTGCAAGAGCTGGAACTTGGATTAGAAGTCAAATTTGATTATGCAACAAAAGTCCAAATTTCTACTCACACAGCTTATGCGCTGGAACGTATGGTTATTCGCGATGGACTTGTTTATCAGGGGGAAGTGAAACAGCTCGACCAGCACATATTCGAGGTGGTAAACCGTTCATGCAGCATATTTGTTTCTGATATGAATCTTATACTTTCTGAAGACGAAAAATATTATATTTGCGAAATGTTGAGCGAAGTATATAACTTTATTCCACAGTAATGGCCAAAGAGTATAAAACGCTTTCATATGTGTATGAAAGCAGTGGAGATTGATAAATAATGATCTGTTCAGACTGGAAAAAAACCTCCGACGCAACGGGGGTTTTTTTGTTGTTTACAAAATTTCTTCTGATCTATACAGAAGTTTGGCACAGAACTTGCATCATAGATATGTGGAGAGAAAAAAAGGGGGTGAGACAGATGATCGGTGTAATTGTTGGGACACACGGGAAATTTTCTGAAGAAATACTGAGGTCAACAGAAATGGTTTTCGGCCAATTGGATAATGTGGCAGGTGTTACGTTTGAACCAGGTGAAAGTGTCAGCGGACTTGTAGAGAAATATAAGGCTGCGTTGGCATCGCTGGATTGGACGGACGGTGTTATCTTCCTTGTTGATCTATTCGGCGGCAGTCCTTATAATGCTGCCAGCCGAATTGCAGTTAACCATGAAAAAATGGATATTGTGACAGGAGTAAACCTGCCAATGATCGTTGACCTTCTTGCAAACAGAGGAATTGAACAAGTGGAGAATTTGGTAAATTTAGCGATCCATGCAGGGCACGATTCCATGATGTCTTTTCGTGCCATTCGAAACAGTCAATTAGAGGAGGAATTATAGAATGGAAATTGCATTAGTTCGTATTGATGACCGTCTGATTCACGGTCAGGTGGCGACCGTTTGGGTGAAAGAAGCGAAGTGCAATAAGATTATCGCCGTTAGCGATGATGTCGCAGCGGATACATTACGCAAAACCTTATTGCTTCAGGTGTCGCCGCCTGGAATTAAGGCGTATGTCGTAACGATTAACAAAGCGATAGAGGCTTATAATAATCCCAAATACAGTGATTTTAAAACATTGTTTCTCTTTACCAACCCTACGGATGTACTGCGGGTTGTGGAAGGGGGAGTACCCATCCGCTCGGTGAATGTTGGAGGAATGTGTTTTAAGGAAGGAAAGACGCAGATTACCGGGGCGGTATCCGTAAACCAACAGGATGTAGATGCATTTCGTAAGCTGCATGAAAAAGGCATTGAGCTGGAAATCAGAAAAGTAGCCAGTGATCCGAAAATCAACTTGATTACCAAACTGCAAGATATGTGATCGTAAATACCAGGCGGCAACTAGAGAGGAGTTATAGAAATGACTGTTTTTCAAATTGTGATGGTAACACTGGTAGCGGCCATATGTGGCATGGGTAGCGTTCTAGATGAAGGGCAAACCCATCGTCCTCTGATTGCGTGTACGTTGATTGGCCTTGTCCTAGGCGATCTCAAAACTGGCATTATACTTGGCGGTACTCTGGAATTAATGGCTTTGGGATGGATGAATGTAGGAGCATCCATGGCACCAGACGCTGCTCTAGCCAGCGTGGTTTCAACCATTTTGGTCATCGTCGGCCATCAATCGATCGGCGCCGGAATTGCCGTTGCGATTCCAATTGCAGCCGCCGGACAAGTGCTTACCATTTTTGTCAGGACGATTACTGTCTTCTTCCAGCATTTAGCTGATAAGTATGCGGAATCTGCAAATTTCAAAGGAATTGAGCTATGTCACTTTATTGCCTTACTTTTGCAAGGTCTGCGCGTTGCTTTGCCCGCTGTTTTGGTGGCAGTTGCCGCAGAAACGGGCCTGGTGACTGCTATGCTTAACGCAATTCCGGAGGTTATCACCAGAGGACTACAAATTGCGGGCGGCTTTATCGTAGTCGTAGGGTATGCGATGGTCATTAATATGATGGCAGCCAAATACCTGATGCCATTCTTCTTTCTGGGCTTTGTCATTGCAGCTTTTACCAGCATTAATCTGGTTGGTTTTGGGGTCATTGGCGCGGTTCTGGCTCTGCTTTACATCCAGTTGAGCCCAAAATACAACCAGCGTAATGAGAAGATGGAAGAAATTGAAGAGTTATAGTAACTACCTGAAGGGAGAGGAGAGCACTATGAAAGAAAAGAAGCTGACTAAAAGTGATTTAAATAAGATGTTTGTCCGTTCATGCTTCCTGTTAGGCTCGTTCAATTTTGAGCGAATGCAGTCGATCGGTTTCTGTGTCACCTTGATCCCTGCGATTAAGCGGCTGTACAGCAAGAAAGAAGATCAAAAAGAGGCATTGAAAAGACATCTGGAATTTTTCAACACTCAACCGTTTATCTCGGCGCCTATTATGGGTGTAACGGCTGCGATGGAAGAGCAGAAAGCGAGCGGCCAGCCGATTGACAATGCGACCATAAGTGGAGTCAAAGTCGGTCTAATGGGACCTCTTGCGGGAGTGGGTGACCCCATTTACTGGGGGACTTTACGTCCGGTTCTGGCTGCTCTCGGAGCCTCAATCGCCTTATCCGGGAGCCTTGTCGGACCGGTTCTTTTCTTCCTTCTCTTTAACACTGCACGCTTGGCAACGAAATGGTACGGTCTGAAATACGGTTATCACAAAGGTACGGAGATTGTCTCCGATATGTCGGGAAACCGGTTGCAAAAACTCACGGAGTCAGCCTCCATACTGGGGCTTTTCGTTATGGGTGCACTTGTTTCCAAATGGACCACCCTGAATGTGCCGCTGGTGGTATCAAGTTATGTGGGAACGGATGGAAAAGAGGTTATTACGACCGTTCAGATGATTTTGGATCAATTGATGCCCGGACTTTTGCCACTATTATTGACCTTTTTATGCATGAGGCTACTGAAAAAGAAAGTGAACGCAATCGCTCTGATTTTTGCTTTATTCGCAGTAGGCATTATTGGGTACGCATTTGGTGTTTTGGCTTAAAACGTGCCGGTCAGGGAGTTATCCTTGGCCGGACTTCGTCGGATTTTTGTGACCAAAACAGCGTAAACAGAAGATATTGAGTTATTGCGATAAATGTAAACGCTTTATTTGTGATGTTAAGAATAACACTTGGTGTTCAAAATATTAAAAGAGGATGTGAAAGATGGTGAAGAGGAAGTTAAGTATGCTGCTTATTTGCTTTATGGTATTTGGTTTACCGTTAACTCCTGCCTTTGCAGCGGATCTTGGTTATTACGATGAACCTTACCGTAATCAGATTCATTTTTCGCCTGAGGCTAACTGGATGAACGACCCGAATGGAATGGTTTATTATAAGGGTGAATATCATCTTTTTTACCAGTATAACCCGTATGGAACGACATGGGGATCGTTACATTGGGGGCATGCGGTGAGCAAAGATCTTATTCATTGGAAACACTTACCTATTGCGTTATATCCAGATGAAAACGGTCAGATTTTTTCGGGAAGTGCCGTGATCGATTGGAACAATACAGCAGGATTCGGAAAAGAAGCGATGGTTGCGATCTTTACTCAACCCGGGGATAAAGGCCAGGTTCAAAGCATTGCGTATAGCTTAGATAAAGGCAGAACCTGGACTAAGTATAAAGGAAATCCGGTAATGCCGGATCCCCCGATATCGGATTGGCGAGACCCTAAAGTATTCTGGCATGAAGACTCCAAACAGTGGGTGATGTCTTTGGTTGCAGTGAACAAAGTAATGTTGTATACCTCACCCAATTTAAAAGAATGGACCTATGCAAGTGAATTTGGCAAAGATAACGGAATACAGGCCAATAGTCTGGATACCACTTCGTACGCTATGTCTTCACAGGAAGGTGGTTCATTCACCTTAGAGGGAGATATTACCCTTAATAAAAAAAATGGCCGGGAAGGCTCAGGAGGTCTGGTTTTTCGTGCTGACAAGAATGCGAAAAACGGTTATGTCGTCAGCCTGGATGCCAAAAATGATGTCGTTACTTTAAATAAGAATATCGATGGATCGAATACAGAAATTGCAAGCAAGTCTTTAACTCTAGGAACCTCATCAACTTACAACGTGCAGGTAGACGTATATGGTCATGACATTCAGGTGTTTGTAGATGATCAGTCTGTAATTAAAGAAACGGATACTGAATTTGATTATGGTTATTACGGTCTGACCGCCTGGAATTCAACAGCTTCCTTCCAAAATGTGAATTTCAAGAACACCTCTAACTTTACAACCAATCTATCTAATTGGACAGCTGTAACCGGCCGATGGGAAGATACCATGGAGGGGAAAAGCGGCACATCTGCAGATGATGCTTTTATCATAAGTGGTAAGACTGGGGACAACTTTATATATAATGCGAATATAGATTTGTCAGAGGGAGGAGATGAAACAGGATCACTTGTTTTCCGGACGGATGCTGATGCGAAAAATGGATATATGGCGAGTATCGATGCTTTAAACGATAAAGTGAAAATTGTGAAAATGGAAGACGGGAATAGAACGGTTCTGGCTGAAACCACAGTAACGCTGGATACTTATCAAAGCCATGCTTTAAAAGTGAGCACATTTGGAACAAATATAAAGATGTATCTGGACGGAAATCTCATTCATGATATCAATGACACAACCTTCTTGTCTGGCCATTTTGGATTACATCTTTTACACTCTTCTGCGATATTTCAGGATGTTCAGTTGGGTAGAAATATCATGACCGATGAGAAAGAAATCACCAATCATGATTTTGAAACAGGCGATTTAACCGGATGGACTGTGACCCAGGGTGATACTTTTTCGGATGATCATGTATCCAGTGAAGCGACTTATTGGGGTGGACCCTTCGGACATGAGGGGAATTATCACTTGTGGGGATATTCCAAGCTTCACGAGGGAGATGAAGCAACGGGTGAACTGCATTCTTCCTATTTTAAATTAAGCGGATCCGGAGAAATCAATCTGTTACTAGGAGCAGCCGATGATGGCGACAATACCTATGTATCATTGGTCAGAGCAGCCGACGACCAAGAATTGATTCGCCAGGACAATACAAGATTTAATGAGGAAAAATACTCGAAATACGTATGGGACGCGTCCAATTATATTGGTGAAGTGTTATATATCAAGGCAGTAGACCATGCAACAGATGGTTACGGTCATCTAAATATTGATGATGTTAATGTTTATAATGAAGGAGCCCTGCCGGATAAAGTTGACCAGGTTGCAAAAGAGCCGGAGAAAACAGATACGAAACAAAGCGGACTCCTCACAGACTGGTCTGCTATTTCTGGACAGTGGATTCCTTCCTCAAACGGCAGCATCGGAGGAATATGGGAATGTCCTACGTTAGTCGAATTGCCGGTTGATGGCGACCCTTCAAAAAGAAAGTGGGTCCTACAGGTAAGTATAAATGATGGTGCTCCGGCAGGCGGATCGGGCATGCAGTATTTTGTAGGCAGCTTTGACGGAAAAACGTTTAAAAATGAGAATACTTCCGATAAAGTATTATGGACTGACTATGGGGCTGATTATTATGCTGCTGTGGATTGGAGTGGAGTAGAAGGGGAGAATGGTGAGAAATATTGGCTCGGCTGGATGAGTAATTGGCAGTATGCCAACGATACACCCACCTCAACGTGGAGAAGTTCAACAACACTGCCGCGGAAGATGGAGCTCACTCAAACCGCAAAGGGTCTACGTTTAAAACAAACCCCTATTTCTCTAAAAAGCATTCGCGACAGAGGGGATCGTATTTCGTATACCAATAAAATCATATCGGGTAACAGTCGTCTTCTTTCTAATTTATCAGAAGATACATTTGAGATGATCGCTTTGTTTGATGTATCGGATACTAAGGCAACAGAATTTGGCTTCAAAATCCGTGAAGGAAGTGAGCAATATACTACTGTCGGTTACGATGTCTACAACGAGCAATTATTCGTTGACCGGACTCATTCAGGAAATTTTGATTACGGAAGTAATGTAGTTGGTAAGCATGGGGGACCATTACAGCCAAAAAACGGCACGGTTAAATTGCAGGTAATTGTTGATAGATCAGCTGTAGAGGTGTTCGGTAATGATGGTACGACAGTGATTACCGATCAGATATTCGCGGATTCTGCAAGCAAAGGACTAAAGATCTATAGTAAGGGCGGAAATGTAAAGCTGAAATCTTTGCACCTATATCCTCTAAAGAGTGTATGGAAAGAAAAGAACTCTTCTTTTAAATCCAACTTATCAGGTTGGACCACCGTTAACGGGAAGTGGGCGAACACCATTCATGGAAAACAGGGACAGAGTAAGAGAGATTCTTTTATAGTATCAGAAGTGACCGGTAGGAATTTTGTATATGAAGCCAATATAAACGTGCCGGATACAGATTCGCACCCTAGTGATTCTAAAAAAGATTCGATAGACAACTCCATTGGAGCAGGTTCGTTGGTTTTTCGTTCTGACTTAACAGCAAAGAATTCCTATGCAGCAACTGTTGATATAAAAAATAATATAGTAAAATTAATTAAATTTGTTGATGGGACCGGATATGAAATTGCGACATATAACAATGATGGAAAACTGGATTTACGGCCAAATACAGATTATCATCTCAACGTAGAAGCGCAAGGCGATATCACTAAGGTTTATTTGAACAATAAATTAGTTATCGACACAAAAGATCAAACTTATAAGGAAGGACACTTTGGTCTCAATGTACGGGATACAACGGCTTTTTTTAATGAAGTTAAAGTGAAACTAAAACATAAAGATGAATGATTAAAGTTGGTTAAATAATGACATTTGTAACTCTATGAGTTTAGTTTGTGTCGCCGCACAGCGACACAAACTTTTTTTAATTATTTGGGGCGAAGAATACATTGTAAGCAAAATATCAAGTGGAAAAGGTATAAAGTTGGAAGAGCAATTTTTGTTCGTATTTAATCGAATTGAACAAACCAAACATAACTTAATGAAGGAGGTATTATCAATGTATGAATGATGAGAAATTACTGCAATATTATCTGGAACTCAAAGGTCCAGAGGCGGGAGAATGGAACTCCTCTCCACAGTGCATTCACACACAGTTGGTGACAAGGGATTACGTAAAGAAGACATTCGATATTTTTGATGAAATCCAAGTATGTAATGTTGGTATCGGAACTGGGGATTGGGACGATTACCTTGGATATTGGCTTAAGGAAAGAGGTGGTTTAACCAGCATTGATATTGACGAAAGTATTTGCGAGATATTTAAGTATAGACAACAGAGGGAGCGGCATCCGAATCCGTCAAAGGTTTTATGCAAGAGTATATTCGATTCCGATTTGCCTCAAGAAGCCTTTGATATTGTAACCCTAATTGGGTCCGCTATTAATGAAACAGGGGACCTTAAAAAATGCTTAGATTCGTGTTTTAGTTTAATCAAGCATGGGGGATATTTGATGTTTATGGCAAGTTTAAAATATACATCCGTTGAAATGTTGGAGGAATACATAAGTAATACTAAATATCATATTGTGCAAAAAAATGTATACGAAGTGTTCCCTGAATATCCGTTTTTCATCAGCAAAATCAGAAAATAATCAGGCTAAGTGTAAATTGACTTACTGCAACCACTCTATTTGTATAGGATTGGTTGCACAATCTTTGGTACTTCGCGAATACTTTTTTCTTTCATTTGCGATATAAAAGTTTTCATTTGTAAAGTGATTATATATATTCTTACCTTCCTTCAGTCATTTTCATCGACCTATCAATTATAAGGACGCGATGCTCTCGCTTCATTTTATTAATCGAGACTAATAGAGATCCGCATCATAAATAATAAGTTTAAATATTTACCAAGCTTTCCGTCATTCATTGGAAGGTGCCCTGATCAGTAGCATCTTTCCAATGAATGACGGATCTCTACATAAAAAGGTGTCCAGCGACCTTAGAGATCGTCGGACACCTTTTGCTGTTCTTACGCTTCGTTCCTTGATTCAACCTTGCGCTACGAAACGATTAACTTCTTCTAACGACGGCAAGGCTGCAATCGCTCCAACTTTAGTGCACACGATGGCGCCGACTTGATTGGCAAGTGTCACAAATTCCTGCTGCTGCTTCGCGTTGGAGGTAAATGCCTTAGGCTGACTCAGCTGGCTGATTTGATACAGCATTGCTCCGACGAAGGCATCTCCGGCACCAGTAGAGTCGATCGATTTGACAGCGATACTGCCGATTAACGAACGGGAGGCACCACTTGAGATGAGGGTTCCTTCTTTCCCTAAGGTAACCGCCACCGTCTTGGCTCCCAACCCATGTAAAAGATCCAATGAAGCATCGCGGTCAGCCAGCCCTGTAATGATGTTTAATTCCTCTTCGCTTACCTTTACCAAATCCGCATTGTGTATTCCTCTTCTGGACAGTGTGATAAATTCCTCCTGCCTGTCTTTCCAGAGGTCCCCCCGGTAATTGGGATCAAAGGAGGTGAATTGCCCATTGGCCTTCGCTCCATCCAATAAAGACAAATACGCTTCTCGGAAAGGATCGGCGAGCAAGGCCGTTGCCGAGCCAAAATGCAGAATGGCAGCCTGCCGGGTCCATTCTCTATCAATATCCTGCAGAGACAGTTGACGGTCAGCTCCGCGGTTGAACACGAAATCCCGTTCGCCGTTAGCGGCAAGGGAAACAAAGGCCAGTGTAGTCGGCGTTGACGGATCAAAAAGGAGCATGGACGTATCCACATGCTGCTCATCCAACGTTTGCTTCAGGTACATGCCAAAGGGATCAGCCCCAACTTTCCCCAAGAATGACGCTTTTCCTCCGAGCTTGGCTACGGCTGCGCTTACATTTGCCGGAGCGCCGCCGGCCTGCTTGGAGAAATGCCGGCCCTTGGCAAGATTAACATCAATATCCGTGCAGAAAAAATCAATGAGCAACTCGCCCACACAAAGAACCGTTCTGTCATTTTTCACTTTAATTCACCTCTTGGTAGATTTAGTTTAGAACAGGGGTCGAGTCCCGGTATACGATATCCGTTGCGACATGAGTCACTCGGTATGGCATGGTATTGTCTTTGATTCTGGACAATAACATTTCGGCTGAAATAATACCCATCTGACTACTATAAATATGCACGGTTGTAAGATGAGGCTCGACAACCCGGGATTCCGAAGCATCATCGAACCCGCAAACAGCAACATCTTCCGGGACTTTAATCCCTTTGTTTTTCAAAGATTTGATCACGCTGATGGCAATGAAATCATTGGCGCAAATAAAGACGGAGGGACACTTCCTCAGGGCATCCAACTGCTGTTCCATCCAGTTCTCCTCTATAAAGAAGTTGCGGTCAGGCGCTACAATGCTAAGGGCAGGATCTACGGCGATTCCTGCTTCTGCTAAGGCCTTATTAAATCCGGCCCAGCGTTCATTGAAGCTTTTGCAATGATTGTAATCGCCTACAAAACCGAAGCTTTCATAGCCATGATCGATCAATTTCCGGGTAACACAGTATGTGCTGTGTTCATTTTCCATTAATACCAGATCCGCCTTCAATTCTGGATACATCATATCCGCAGCGCAATCAATAAAAATGGTTGGGATGCAAAGATCTGTGATCAGCTTGCTGTATTCCTTGCTGAACATTTCGATGCAGAAGATGCCAGCCACATTCGAAGGTTCAAAATTGCCGGGTAGAGTCATTGAATTGATATCATTCTCACGAACAAAATAAATAGATAAAGTATAGCCCTGTTTGCTGATTTCCTTCTCCAGTCCGCTGATCAACAAAGATCCAAAGTGTGAGCTATTAGGAAGATTACAGGTCAAAAGTGCGATATTGCCCTGTTTTTCAGAAGCTGTTTCCATATAAGAAAATTGTTTGTATTTAAGCTCCATTGCTTTTTTGACCACCTTGTCCCTAGTAACGGCGGGAATACTCTCCACTCCATTAAGCGCCTTGGAGGCAGTGTTTCTGGAAATCCCCAAGGCATCAGCGATATCTTGTATCGTAACCTTTGACTTTCTCGTCATATTGTTCACCTTATTCTCCGAATTAAGATTCTTCATATTTCTAAATATATAGTATTTTCATGTTTTTAACAATGTATTTATTCAAATGAATAATAAAAGTTTACGTTTGTTTATTTATATTGTGCAATTTTGATAGATTTTTGCTGAAAACATTACAATTATCTTGAAATACGCTTTTTAAATGAATTTTTCACCCGAAATATATTGACTAATTAAATGTACATCTGATAAATTGTAAGAGTAAAATATGTTCAAATGTAAATTGTAAGCCCATTCATTTTGGGAATGTGTAAAATTCTCGTTCTGTTGGAGGTGTGGATATTACAAGCAAGTATTTGAAAAACATCTTGGTTAATTATGTCAGAGAGATGACATAACATGGCTTATATTTTGTGTCGTATAACAAGCCGTGAACAGTAGGAGGGAAAATATTGGCAAATTCGATCGTTCAAAAAAGGGGACTAAAGGCTTCAGAAACAAAAAAAAGAAACCATTGGTTAAGCTATATGCTTCGAAATTATATACTGTATTTGTTTCTGCTTCCGTCCATAATTCTTACCGTCATTTTCAAGTATGTTCCCATGTACGGCTCGATCATTGCGTTTAAAAATTTCAGCCCAAGAAAAGGCATCATCGGCAGTGAATGGGTTGGATTTGAACATTTTCAGCGGTTTCTTTCATCACCAAATTTTTATGACATTTTAATGAATACGCTTAAATTAAGCGCTTACGGTCTTATTCTCGGTTTCCCAGTACCAATTATTCTGGCCTTAATGCTAAATCTGGTCAGAGGAGCGAAGTTCAAGAAGAATATTCAGCTTATTGTATACGCACCTAACTTCATCTCGGTTGTTGTTGTTGCCGGTATGCTGTTTGTTTTTCTATCGCCAGCTGGAATAGTGAACGCTTTGGTAACAACCTTCACCGGCAAGCCGATTGCTTTTATGACTGATCCTGCCTATTTCCGAACGGTATATATTTTGTCCGGTATATGGCAAACAGCGGGCTGGTCCTCTATCATTTATGTGGCCACCTTAGCCAATGTGGACCCGCAGTTGCATGACGCTGCAACAATTGATGGCGCTTCATTGATGAAGAGAATCTTCCACATTGATCTGCCAGCTCTTAAACCCGTCATGGCCGTCCTGTTCATTCTCGCTGCAGGAGGTATTATGTCGATCGGCTATGAAAAGGCTTACCTGATGCAGACGGCTTTGAACACACCTACCTCGGAAATCATCGCGACTTACGTATACAAGGTGGGGTTGCAATCCGGCGATTATGCTTATTCTACGGCAATCGGGTTGTTCAATTCCGTAATTAATGTATTCCTGTTGATTTTCGTAAATACCGTCGTTAAGAAGCTGAACGAAGGAGAAGGGCTGTATTAAAGAAGGAGGTATTTATGGATATTCATTACACCGGGAAGGACCGGATTCTGCTCATCATCAATTATATTCTACTTGGTTTGTTTGTTCTCGCTATTCTGTTACCGCTGGTTTATGTGGTGCTTTCGTCCTTTTTAACTCCAAATACCCTGATTACCAAAGGGTTTGCCATTACATCATCAGACTGGACACTCACGGGATATGCCAAAATCCTAAGCAACAGTGCCATGATCCGCGGTTTTTTTAATGCTATTTTTTATTCAGCAGCCTTTGCGTTCGCAACCGTATTATTTTCCGTCTTCGCGGCTTATCCGCTTGCGATTGAAGAGTTGGTAGGGAAACGGTCCATTATGATCTTTTTCCTGATAACGATGTTTTTCGGTGGCGGTCTGATTCCTACCTATCTGGTGATTAAGGATTTAGGCATGTTGAATACGGTCTGGGCCATTATTCTGCCCGGCTCGATCAGCGTATTCAACATTATTCTGGCAAAGACTTATTTCCAGGGACTTCCGAAAGAACTGTTCCAGGCGGCGAGTATAGACGGAGCTTCCGAGCTCAGTATTTTCTTTAAAATCGTCCTGCCGCTTTCCAAGCCTATTATTTTTGTTCTAGCTTTATACGCTTTTGTCGGACAGTGGAATTCTTATTTCGACGCCATGATTTATCTGGATGATCCGAAGCTGTTTCCGCTTCAACTGGTACTGCGCTCCATTTTGATACAGAATCAGGTTCAGCCCGGCATGATTGCCGATGCGATGGCACAAGCGGAGCTTAAGAAATTGTCTGAAATGATTAAGTACTCTGCCATTGTTATATCAAGTTTGCCTTTGATTGTCATGTATCCATTCTTCCAAAAGTATTTCGAAAAGGGTGTCATGGTAGGTTCGATCAAATAACAAATCGGGGGAATAGAGATGAAAAAAACATTACTAACCTTGTCTGTGTTGGCACTTTCTACTTCACTGCTTGCCGGATGTGGCGGTTCAGGCAATAATTCTGCGGCATCCGAAGATTACAAGCTGGAAAATGTTAATCTGCCGCTTAAAGAGAAAGTTACTTTGCATTTTATGACTCAAAGCTCGCCGCTGGCACCTTCTGATCCAAATGAAAAGTTGATTTATAAAAGACTGGAAGAAAAAACAGGGGTGCATATCGATTTTACCAACTTCACCTCCGATTCCTTCATTGAAAAAAGAAACCTTGCTGTTGCCAGTGGAGATCTTCCAGATGCCATACTGGATGCCGGATATTCCGATTATGATTTGTTGAATCTCGGAAAGGATGGAACTATTATCCCTTTAGAGGATTTGATTCAAAAATATATGCCGAATCTGCAGAAGGTATTGAAGGAAGCACCTGAGTACAGATCCATGATAACCGCACAGGACGGGCACATTTATGCCTTTCCTTGGATTGAAGAACTGGGTTCTGAGAAGGAGAGCATTCATTCTGTAAACGACATGCCATGGATCAATGTGGAGTGGCTGAAAAAGCTGGGACTTAAAATGCCAAAAACCACCGAGGATTTAAAAAAAGTTCTGCTCGCATTTAAAAATGGCGACCCTAACGGAAATGGCCAAGCGGATGAAATCCCGCTGTCCTTTATGCTCAATAACGGCAATGAGGACCTGAATTTTCTGTTCGGATCATTCGGTCTTGGGGACAACGGCGATCATACGGTAGTGACCAATGAGGGGAAAGTGGTCTTCACTGCCGATCAGGATGGTTATAAAGAGGGGATTAAATATCTTAATGAGCTGTATAAGCTGAACCTGATCGACGAAGAGTCATTCGAGCAGGATTACAATACGTATCTGGCCAAAGGCCAGAATGAAAAATATGGTCTCTACTTTCAATGGGATAAGGCGAACATCTCAGGAGATAACGATAAATATGAATTGATGAATCCGCTCGCCGGGCCAAGCGGTGAAGTTAATGTGACCCGCACGAACAATCTCGGCTTTGACCGGGGGAGAATGGTGATTACCAGTGACAACAAAAATCTTGAGCTTACGGCAAAATGGATTGACCAACTGTATGATCCTATCCAGTCCGTACAGGACAACTGGGGCACCTACGGCGACAAAACTCAGCAGAACATTTTTGAATACGATGAAGCGAGTCATATGCTGAAGCATCTTCCGCTTAAGGGAACGGCCCCTGTCGAGCTGCGGCAAAAAACGAATATCGGCGGTCCATTGGCAATTCTTGACGAGTATTACGGAAAAGTAACGACCAAGCCCGATGATGCAGTGGGACGGCTTAAGCTCATGAAGGAAAGACTCGTTCCTTATATGAAGGCTGACCATAATTTCCCGAAAGTCTTCTTCTCGCTGGAGGATCAGAAGCAGATCTCCACATTGGAAACCGATTTGTTTGCTTACGTTAACCGCAAGCGGGCGGAATGGATCAAGACGGGTAAAGTGGAAGAAGAATGGACCGAATATAAAGCCGAGCTGTCCAGACTGGGGCTAGATAAATGGCTGGAAATCAAACAAAAAGGCTATGACAGATATCTTAAAGATCAAGGCTGAAACATTTAAATGGTAGTATCTCAAATTCATTTGCAAAAACTCAAATTATTATGTTAAATACCTTATCAACAATCAAAAGGAGAGCGGATACTATGAAAGAATTAAACCTAACGGACGACTATAGCGGCAGAAAGAGAAAAAGTAACTATAGTGAGACGTACAGGCCTCAATTTCATTATTCACCGGAGAAAAATTGGATGAACGATCCCAACGGCATGGTTTACTTTGAAGGAGAGTACCACCTGTTCTACCAGCATACCCCCCATGATACGCAACCTGATTTTGGCAACATGCATTGGGGGCATGCGGTAAGCAAGGATCTAGTGCATTGGACAGAGCTTCCACCGGCAATTCCACCTGGGGAGGACGGAGCGATCTTCTCGGGGAGTGCAGTGGTGGATAAGAACAATACCAGCGGATTTTTCGACGAGGAAGGATCAGGCTTGGTTGCCATTTATACGAATGAGGGCAACAAGGCTCAGCCTGGAAAGCCGCAGGTGCAAAGCATTGCTTACAGCAAGGATAAGGGTAGAACCTGGACAAAATATGAAGGTAACCCGGTTTTATTTCCAACGGACACGCTAGACTTTCGTGATCCGAAGGTGATTTGGCATGATGAATCATCAATGTGGATCATGGTTCTTGCCGTAAGGGACCGTGTAGAATTTTACACATCTCCAAACCTGAAAGAATGGTCTTTTGCAAGCGAATTCGGTTCCGACATTCCGCATATCCACCGAGGGATATTTGAATGTCCTGATATATTTCGAATTCAAGTGGATGAGGATCTTAATACCACGAAGTGGATTCTGATGCTAAGCGTCGGGGATAGAAATGGTGTGAATCCAGACGATCCGGAACCACCGGCAGGCGGTTCTGGCATGATGTATTTCGTAGGCAGCTTTGACGGTAAGTCGTTCACGCCAGATGAAGCGTTGGAATCTATCGATACTATCAAATGGGTAGACTATGGATCAGACTTTTACGCGGCCGTGTCCTGGAATGGCATTTCGAACGAAGACGGACGGAAAATTTGGCTCGGCTGGATGAATAATTGGCGTTATGCTACCACGCTTCCTTCAAAGGAATGGCGTGGCAAGACATCAATTCCCCGGGAGCTACAGCTAAGGACTTACCCGGAGGGACTTCGCCTAATCCAAACACCCATAAATGAATTAAGTCAGCTAAGAAAACCGATTTTGTCTCTGCAAGATTTGACGATTAAGCCAGGTATGAACGTGTTGTCTGATATTTCCGCAGCCAAGGCAGAAATTATTGCAGAATTTGAAATCGGTACTGCCGTGGAATTCGGGTTTAAAGTACGAAAGTCCGCCAATCAAGAGACGATCATCGGATATAATATCTCGAATGAGGAATTGTTCGTCGATCGGACGAAGTCGAGCGCCACTGATTTTCATTCCGATTTCACAGCAATACACAAGGTCACTATGAAGCCAGAGCATGAGAGGATACAGTTGAGCATTTATCTGGATTGGTCAAGTGTCGAAGTCTTCGGCAATCATGGAAAAACAATCATTTCAGACATGATTTTCCCGGACTTCGAAAGTAAGGGTCTAGAACTCTACGCCATTGGTGGAGAACTAAGGGTCGTGTCGCTTCAGATCAATGATCTGGTAAGCATTTGGGGAAATGAGAATGTTTAGACGTTAACTATTGATATCATTCAAATTTTATTTATCTCACGCCAGAACTCATTGAGTAGCGAGTGTCAAATTGATTTTTCAATTTGACACTTTTTTATATTGGATAAGATAATGAGTTTGTGTAAGCTAGATAGCAATAGTCTGTTAAGACTTAGTTGTAGAATCATTTTCGAATGAACCTCTCTCGAGTAAATTGTGTATTCTTCTTATATAGACTTTTGGATACAAGGAGGCAACGTCCGTGGATTCAATGCAGCATATTATTGGCTCTAATTTGGCTCAAATCAGGAAGACTAGAGGATTAAGTTTGGATAAGGTGGCTGAACTGACAGGGGTCAGCAAAGGGATGCTGGCTCAGATTGAGAAGGGGAAATCCAATCCTACGGTAACAACCCTTTGGAAAATTGCAAACGGTTTGCATGTATCCTTCTCCACCTTTCTCAAAGAAGACCCGCCGCAAATCACGAAGATTCGGAGGGAAGACCTGCATCCGGTTATTGATGAGGACGGTAACTATTTTGTTTACCCTGTATTCCCGTATCACGCTGAAAAGAAGTTTGAGGTGTTCACGGTAAGTCTGAAGCCAGGCTTTACACACCAGGCAGAGAAGCATCTGGGTGAGGAAACGATTCTCATGATCCGTGGGGAGATGTACTTTGAAATGCAGGGGCAACAGCTCAAGCTGAGTGCAGGGGATGCTGTGCAATTTCAAGTATCTGACATACATACCTACCGCAATGATTCGGAAGAGGATGCCGATTTTTATGTATTGATTTATTATGCGGATTAGTGGGATGATTAGCATAGTCTAAAACAGGCTTCCACATCAGGATTTTGCAAAATCCAGAAATATAAAAAGAGAGCAACGAGGAAAAGAGAGGAAAGAACCCATGGAAAGCAAGTACATCCGAGAAACCTACTGCTTCAAGACGTCCCGAGTATTTCCCAACGATATCAACAATCATAACACGCTCTTCGGCGGCCGATTGATGTCGTATATCGACGATATCGCATCTATTGCAGCTGCTAAGTTGTGTCGTACGAACACAGTTACAGCCTCTACGGATTCGGTGGATTTTTTGCTACCTATCCATCCGAGTGATTCTGTCACGCTGGAAGCGTTCGTAACCTGGACAGGCCGTAGCTCGATGGAGGTGTTCGTAAAGGTAATTCGTGAAGGACTGATGACTGGCGACCGAAAAATCGCAGCCACAGCCTTCCTGACCTTTGTGGCATTAGACGAGAACAACCGTAAAGTGACCGTGCCGCAGGTGATTCCAGAAACAGAAGAGCAGTTACAATTGCACCAGACGGCTCCATCACGCGCAGCCATACGGCGTCAGCGGAGGGAAGAAAGCAAGCAGCTGGCTAGTTTTCTGACAACAGATTATCCGTGGGAACTGTAACGTACTAGAGATTATCAATTTCATCGTTTTACGTAAAAAGGAGCCGTCTTTTCCGTTAGCAGTCTACCATGATCTGCTTGGAATACGGCTCCTTTTGAAAATAACTTGAGCTATTCTACTTTAACTACACGGAAATGCTGATTTGTCCCACCGTTATCGCCCCATTGGATGGCTTTAGCTCCATCGGCGGTGGCGCCTTCAGAAATATCGATCAGCTTGCCAGTTGCCCGATTTTTCAGCTTGTAATAACCACCGGTTACGGATACTAATTGCCAATGCTGACTGGACCAGCCTCCGTCGCTCCACTGCTCAATAACTGTACCGTCTGTTGTCGTACCGCTTTCAACACCAATTAGCTTTCCGCTGTTGCGGTTCATAATTTTATAATATCCGCTGCCTGCATCTTTGAGCTGCCATTGCTGGTTTGCTGCCCCGGAATTTGCACGCTGCTCCAGATCTGCGCCGTCCGTCGTTGCATTGCCAATAATGCTTAGTGGCTTATTGCTCTTGCGATTCACTAGCTGATAATAGGCATCCGGATCAATGGCAGTTGGCGTCGTTATCCCCTCGACCACACCACTGGCGGTGTCAATATTAATGCTGTCGAACCAATCCATGGCTAATGAAGTCGCTGTTGGAAAACGTAGTGGCAACCATACATATTGAGAATCCTGCACAGGACCGCTCCACGCACCCGCCCAACGGTCGCCCAAATACAGGTATGAAGTTGTCTGGGCACCTTCAACAGGGATCACGTAAGCCGACTGTGAACCATATGTCGTACCATCCCCGAAGTTTATCGTATTACTCCAGGTTCCTTCAATGCTGGATGCGGTAGCATACTTGGCCTGATTGGGATTCCAGCCGGTTGCCCCGGATGTAATCAGGAAGTAGACGTCTCCTTTTTTGAACATCGCCGGAGCTTCACGATATTGTCCAGGCCAAAGTGTAGTCACCAGCGATTCAACTTGCAGAAAATCCGGTGTCAGACGATAAATGTTCAGATCTGCGTTTACCCGGGTAGCCGAAATGAGGTAAGCTGTACCGTTATCGTTGTATACGGTCATATCGCGCGAATCGTAATCCAGAGGACGGAAGCTGCCCTGATACGTGTAATCGCCGTCCACCGTATCGGAAGAGGCGACAGCCACTCGGGCCTCGTTGTAATTAACCCCATTTTCCTTGTGCATCCATAATACGTATTTACGTGTTTTTTCATTATAAATCACTTTCGGACGTTCAATATTCGAAACATTCAGCTCTACGGCGGAGCTGCTGGTTAGTACGTTTTTACGAAACTCCCAGTTTTTTAAATCAGAGGAACGGTAGGCGGATATCGCCTTGAACGTGCCGTTGGGATTACGATTTTCACCAAACCAATAATAGTAACCGTCTACTTTAATCATACCACCCCCATGGGCATGGACCACGTTTCCATCTGTATCTTTAAACTGAATGCCATTCACGACATTCGCTGAAGCGGCTGAAGCGATCTTAGGTGAAAACATCTGAAAAATGCTCAACGTCAGCAAAATAGAGAGCATAATACACAGCAAGCGGGCAAAATCATATTTCATTGTTTCGTCCTCCTCTGTATGTGTTATTTTAAAGCGCTTTCATTAATGGACTCTATGAAGTAGTTTTAATAGAGCTACTTATCCCAATTGTATCCATATTGAATTGAAAGTGCTAGAGTAGTATATTGACCATGTACACGGCACACGCCATCCATATCTAACAGACTTCCATCGAGCGGTGAGTGTTACAAACTGGCTGATATTCATTAGGTATACAGGAGGCAACCATGAAAATATACGCGATTGATACGAGCAAGCCGGAGGCTGAGGAGCATTACGAATCACTGGTAAATCAGGTTTCGCTGGAAAAGCAGCAGAAGTTAGATCGTTTTTTACATCGGGAAGATGCTTTGAGGGGGTTATATGCCGATGTGCTGCTAAGATGGTTGGCCTGCCGGCAATTGAAGGTATCTAATGCCAGTCTTCAATTTACATACAATGCATTCGGTAAGCCTTCCTTGATTAATGCACCCGCATTCCATTTTAATGTTTCTCACTCGGGAAAATGGGTGGTATGCGCTATTGATGATCACCCGCTTGGAATTGACATTGAGCAGCTCCGTCCTATTGATTTGGAGGTAGGTAGAGTGTGCTTTTCGGACACAGAGTATGATGCGTTAATGCGTCAGGACGCAGACAGCCGCTTATCGTATTTTTACGATCTATGGACGCTTAAGGAAAGCTTTGTCAAGGCCGAGGGGCAGGGACTAACCCTACCGTTGAAGTCTTTTTCATTTGAGCTAAAGGCACAACCATTCATAGGCTTCACGACAGAGGGCTTTACCACCGAGTATTGTCATTTTAAGCAGTATGAGCTGGATCAGGATTATAAAATGGCTGTCTGTGCAGCTCATGACCAATTTGCCCAGCAGGTGCAGCAGATAGATATAAATACACTACGCTTGGAAGTGGCAACATAGGCGTAATATGAAGTGGATATGCGTATAGTTGAAAAAAAGGAGATGAGTGGCGTTGACATTCGTTTTGTTCAAGCACGGCCGTTTGTATGGGGAGTGGGCTTTCAAAGGAGACTCTATCGTTGTACAGCATGGACGGATACAGGCCATCGGGTATGCTCGGGAGCTTGAATTACAGTTGTCCGGTAAGGAATATGAAACTGTGGATTGGGAAGACGCCTATGTACTGCCAGGCTTAACCGATTCACATATGCATTTGTCTATGCATGGTATGAAGCTGGCTATGCTGGATTTAACATCAGCTACCTCCAAGGAAGAGATGCTGGCTATGCTGCGCAAACGGGTCGCTGTAACACCGCCGGGAGAATGGATTTTAGGACTCAACTGGAATGAAAATGCGTTTATTCCTGTTGAAATACCGGATATAGCCGAGCTGGATGCCATTACAGATCAGCATCCGGTATATCTCACTCGTACGTGCTTTCATACGTTCTTGGCCAATTCAGAGGCATTTCGACGTGCGGGTATTAACGAGGACACCCCTGACCCGGCTTCGGGAGCCTATGGGCGAGATGCAGATGGACGGTTGAACGGATTGATTTATGAGGAAGCATCCTTTGCCTTTACTAGTGTGCAGCCAGAGCCGGATTATTCGGTTAAGAAGGATACGATTCGGCGGGCTTGTATGGATGCGCTAAGGCTTGGTTTGACTGCTGCGCACACAGAGGATTTACGTTTTTTGGGCAGCGTGGAGACGATGCAGCAAATTTACAGGGAGCTGAGGGAAGAAGGTCTTCCTTTTCGCACACACCAGCTCATCTATCATCCATTTTTGGAAGAAGCGAAAGTGCAAGGGCTGCGTTCAGGTACCGGAAATGAGTGGTTTAAAATCGGTGCGATAAAAATGTTTGCCGATGGCGCTATTGGTGGAAGAACGGCTTTATTATCCGAACCTTACAGTGATGCTCCACATACCTGTGGAATGGCGATCCAACCGCAGCCAGAGCTGAATCAGATGGTGGCTGCTGTCAGAGCAGCAGGCTATCCGGTGGCTGTGCATGCCATAGGGGATGGGGCGGCGCACATGATTTTGACAGCGATGGAGGCTCATGCGCTCACGGAGGAAAGCGGTTTGCCAGACCGCCTGATCCATGGACAGGTGCTTAGGGGTGATTTGGTCAAGAGAATGGCGAAGCTGCCGCTGATCGCGGACATCCAGCCCCGTTTTGTCGCAAGTGACTTCCCTTGGGTACTGGGTCGGGTGGGGAAAGAACGGACTGAATATTTATATGCCTGGAAAAAGCTACTGGAAGCAGGCATTCCATGTGCTGGAGGTAGTGACGCGCCGATTGAGCCGTTAAACCCTTTTCTTGGTATTCATGCGGCAGTGACTCGTGCCAAGCCGGAAGAAATGCATGAGGGCTATCTTCCCGCTGAAAAGCTGGATGTACATGAAGCCATTCATTTGTTTACCACGGGAAGCGCAGTAGCAGCCGGTGAGGCTGATGAAAGAGGGACGATAGCTGAAGGGAAAGCCGCTGACTTTACAGTCATTGACCGTGATGTATCGGAAAGCCCGCAAGCTTTACTTGATGTTAAGGTACGAATGACAGTTGTAAACGGGAAAGTTGCATATCGGTCATAGGCTGGGAATAAGTATATATGTCAAAAGCCTTCAACTTCACTTTTCATGTGAGGTTGAAGGCTTCGTATTTTATAAACCACGCTGTATAAATCGGTCTGCGTTTTTTACACTGGACCACAGATCAGAGCTGGCTCCGCCCGGATACCAGTAGGCGAAGCCAGCAAACCCAGCATCCTGTCCCAAGCGATACTTACGAGTGAAGGATCGTCCTTCCTCGAGCCACAGCTTATGAAGCTGCGTGTCTTTGTAAGACACGGTATACTGCTGAATATCCTCATTCCAGATTGGTTTGGAGGCGGAACGGGATACTAGCTGGTTTTGCTGATCTAGTGAAATATCAGAGGAAGCGATTGACTTTCCGCTAGCGTTAAGCGTCCAATTCCGTGTAAATAATGGCAACGCCAAGATCGCTTTCTCCGGATGGGTGGTTTGTACAAAACGCCGCACGCTATCACGGAGCCATGGCAGTGAGGACACAGAGCCGGGGATCGAGCTACCTCCCCAATGCTCGTCATATCCCATCAGGATCAGATAGTCTGCCGCAGCGCCAAGCTGTTTATAATCAAACGCGGCAGTCCAGTCCGTTCCATAATCAGGAGATACACAAATCGCCAGTACCGTATTCTGACTCTTCAACTTAGCTTTTAATTGTTGGACGAACAATGTTAAATTGGCACGATCCTGACCATCTACATTTTCAAAATCAATGACAAGTCCGTTCAAACCGTACACAGATACGGCATTAGCAAGCTGAGTTATGGTTGTATTTCGTAGAACCTCACTGGACAGAATTTGGTGCGTCAGTGCCAGGTTGGAACGGTTGCCTACCATCGCCCAGATATTTTTATGATGCTGTTTGGACCAGGCAAGCAGCGACGAATTGGTATAATCGCTGATAATACCTGTTTCATTTAGAAAAAACCAACGTGGTGATAGGGTG
The DNA here is from genome assembly GCF_024213325.1 of Paenibacillus sp. MZ03-122A. Taxonomy (NCBI): domain Bacteria; kingdom Bacillati; phylum Bacillota; class Bacilli; order Caryophanales; family Paenibacillaceae; genus Paenibacillus; species Paenibacillus sp. MZ03-122A. The sequence goes on from NZ_JANAVI010000001.1 coordinate 280,926, forward strand.
TTGATGTTGGATTGGAGCACCGTATTTTCAAACTGCTGAACGGTTTGATCATATTGCCAGCCTATTCGGATGGAAGAAGCGGTGGAAGCAGTTTGGTTAGCATGCTTTGTTGAATACGTTAGCAGTCGTTCCAGCAATACTGCTGTTTCTTCACGGGTCAGAGAGGATGCAGGACGGAAATAGTTGCTTTCACCTTTCATAAAGCCGTAACGATTTACGGTGGTTACCGCATCAAGGGCCCAATCTGCAATTTCGCCAGTATCTGTGAAGGAGGAAGTAGCATCTCCTGATCCGCCCGAAGAGCGGATGAGACGTGCGATCATCAAGGCCGCTTCTTGACGGGTTATAGGACTATTAGGTTGGAATGTGGCAGACGTTCCCCCCTGAACGATATTGAGTTGAGAAGCCGCTTCAATCCATCCATAGTACCACGTCTTTTTGGCAACATCTCGGTAGGAGGAAACGGCCGCTTGTACAGGCTCCAGACCGAGTGTACGGTCCAGTGCGGTAACCCATTCGGCTCTGGTAACAGCCTTTTTAGGAGAGAAGTAACCAGGTTGTGTACCATTCAAAATTCCTTTAGCGTGCAGGGAAATAATAGAATGATAGGCATAGCTGTGTGTAATATCTTGGAACGTAGCGCCGGATGCTGCTGCTGGAGCAGCTAAGTACGAAGTGAATGTTGTGAATATTGTGATGGCTGCAGTTGCTGAAAGCGTGAGCCTGGTTAACCAACGTGATCGTTTGGAACTCATACCAAATAACCTTCTTTTTTATGATAGATTGTAGACTCATATATCGTTACTCGACGAATAATACTATCAAAAAGAGGAAAGTTATTCATTGCTAAATTGCTGGAAAAATACCAAAAAACCCGCCACCTATGCGGCAACGGGTTTGATATTGGATAAACTATGCTTTTTTGGCATACATAATACCGATGGTCTGTGGACCACAATGACTGGAAATGACACAGCCTGCTGTAGTTAGCAGTACCTCTTGTGCGTTCGTTTCTTCTTTCAAGCGAGCTTGCAGCATTAGCGCGTCTTCCTCGGCCAAAGCGTGCACGACAATAATGATATCGTTATCCATCTGATCTCGTTGATTCAGTGCATTTTGCAGCATCTGATCCAAAGCTTTTTCACGTTTGCCGCGGACTTTGTAGGCAGGCGTCATTTTTCCGTCAATCACTTTGATCACCGGACGAATTTTGAGCAGACTTCCGATCAGGTTTTGCATGCCTGAACATCTTCCGCCTTTATACAGATATTCAAGTGTATCAATGACAAATTCCGTGTCTATGAGCGGCCTGGTTTTCGTCAACATGTCTACAATCTGCTCTATCGTATTACCGTTGGTTGCCAAACGAGCAGCTTTCATCACAAGCAGGCCAAAGCCGCACGATAGATTCAAGGAATCAAAAACCGTAACGCGGCCTTCCGGAAATTCAGAGGCAGCGAGTAGCGCATTCTGGTATGTCGATGATAGCTCGGAAGACAGACTGATATATAAAATGTCGTCCCCTTGTTCTATGTAGGGCGCAAAGGCTTGAATAAAATCCGATGGAGAAGGTGCGGCGGTACGCGGTAAATGTCCCTCGCGGCTTACACGTTGAAATAATTGTTCCGGGTGAATGTTCACCCCATCCTGCAATGCCTCATCACCAAATACTGTATACAATGGCACAATGCTAATCTCGTACTGTTGACGCCAGTGAGCAGGAACATCACTGGTACTGTCGGCAAAAATTTTAATTTTGTTCATACATTGAATCCTCTCTGTGTGATGCAGAAAAATTATAAAGATTGCACGGAGGAAGGATAGATATCCGCTGTGCTATTCGGAACGGAAAGACCGATGGCCAGAAGAGCAATAAAGCCCACAATAATAAGTGCATTAATGATTAAGCCTGTAATAGCAAAGGTTTTCTTACGGTTTTTTAACGCAATTCCAATGATACCGACCACAAGTCCGCTACAATTCAGCAACAGGCTGCCTAAAAAAATAAAAGGAAGCAATACCGTTCCGGTTTGCTGCAGAGCGACTTCCGGGTTCAACGTTTGGTATTGGCTGAAATGAGCCAGCAGATTAATGACCATAATAGCCAGAATAATATATCCGATCAGGCTGACAAGCGACATAATAAAAGAAGCAATTCCGGGACCCGAATGTTTGAGCTTGACCGGAGGCTGAAACACAGGAGCTTCTGAAAAAACAGGGTGCTCCTCAGACGCAGCAGGTTTTTGCAAATTAGGATCTTGGTAACTCATTTTTTCCACTCCTTGAACATAGTCCGAACAGGTACTAATTTTCCACAAAATAAACAAAAAAGCAAGCCATCTTACACATTACCCTTCAAAAGACAGGGTCTAATCATCCAATTCTGTATGCGGTCTGTTCACACACGCTGGCTGGTAAACTTCATACGGTTTCGATAAAATAAGAAGAACATTCGGCTAAAAGGATGAGATGAAAAGGAGTACACAAACATGCAACGAAAATGGATATTTGTGGGATCTATAATGATGATGTTGGCGGTAGCCATTGGAGCGTTCGGGGCACATATTGTGAAAACCCGGATCGACGCGGATGCTTTGGCCGTGTATGAAACAGGTGTGAAATATCATATGATTCACGCTGTCGGTTTGCTGATCATTGCGTTGGCTGCCGGACAGTGGGGTCCTTCCAACCGTTTAAGATGGGCGGCGCGCCTGTTATTGACGGGTATCATTTTGTTTTCTGGTAGCTTGTATGTGCTAAGTTTGACCGGAATCCGTGTGCTGGGGGCTATTACCCCTCTAGGAGGCGTGTGTTTTATTGCAGGATGGGTATTGTTGGCATGGGCTGCCATGGGTCTGAAGAAAGAGAATTAGAGTTCTTTTCGGATAATGCAAAAAAAGAGAATGGACAAGAAAGACGTCATGTTTTTCCTGCCCGTTCTCTTTTTTCATGCTTCGTTTTTTTGTGAAGTATTTACATTTACGATGTGATTTCATCGATCTCATTCATTTTAAAGGAGTACACTTGCTTCTCATCTACATGATACACACTCAGCAGGCTATTATCATGATCCAGGTTGAGGATGCGGCAAGGAATGCTGCGCTGTCCGCCATAGCGGTTCACGATTAACCGTACAAGCGTATTATCATGTATATAGCGTTTGATCCATTCATACGTACTAAGGTCTTGTTGTGTTGCAGGCTTTGGCTGTACGTGGGATTGTTTGATTTCTTGAACGACTGGTGGCTTGTTCGTAATTGCGGCTGATTTCTTTTTAGAGAATTTTTCCGCGAGCGTAGCGGCTGCATCAGATGGGCTATTCACGGCTGACTGTTTTTTTAGGTACAGTGCAGCTTCAATTAAATTGCCAAGTTCGATACCGGATTGAATCCGGCTATCCGCAATTTGCTCATTTTGGCTCAAGAGATTAAGCAGGAACTGAAGGGCCTCTACGTTCGAACGACCTTTAACTAATACATCTACATTAAATAAATAACTGGTTTCGTCTTGATTTGATTCCTTTTTCATACATCCTCCAGCCCAAGCCATGGGTAATTAGTCTTTTATAGTACCTATCAATATATCATTAAAACGTAATCTATCATAGTGCCTAAGGCCCTGTTGTTGGATATTAACAAAAATAAAATCTATATAAAGCCCTATGCGTAAAATTTTCACAGATAAGCAAAGCCAGAGTTACATATACAGAGAATAAAGGAGGTAGGGGGTGAAATCAAGTAGTTTAAATTTTAAATATATTACAGTGGGGAAATATAATATAACGAAGCAGTATCATCCATCCAGAAGAAAAGTAAGATCCCCCTTAACGAAAGGGGGAGGGGGCATATCAAAAACATGATATATTATAGTAAGCGTAATTAAAGTAAATTTTATTTTCGATCAAAAGGGGATTCGTTGTGATCGAATAAGGTAATCATGTTCGACTGCCCAACTCACAAGACCACTCCAGAAATCTTCACAGGCTGAAATGATCTTCGCTGGTTCAGCTAAATCTCCGGACATTACCAACTTAACTACATCATCAAATCCTTCTGGACGACTCGGCAGTTCCAAGGCCTCCGGTAGAACCATTGAACCCGTTGAGAAAAGCTTCTGATTGTGCAACCCAACCAACATAGCCCCATATTGGGCAAACTGCATTACCAAGTACGGCAAGTAGGTACGAGGGCCATTTACACGGACATTTCTCAGCTTTCCTATAAACTCGTACATTTCACCTACAAGCACTTCGTTGATGGCATGCCTGAAATCTTCCTTTGTTGGGGATTCGGCCGCTTCCTTTAATATAGAAAAAAAGTTTTTAGGATCATACAGACGAAGTGGGGAAAAGAAGGGTCCATGTGTCAACGGCCAATCGCCCTCAACAGTAGAGGCAATTTTAAGAAGAATGTCTGAACTACAGACGTTCACCTCAGCTTTCCAGGGCCCTGCCGACCATTCATGGCTAAATTCTACGGGGCCGTTTGGTTCACTCAGTACGCAAAACATTTCAATGTCCGAAAAAGGGCCGTCAGTACCTTTGGCAACAGATCCATAGACCCCTATAGCCAGAATTTTGTCTCTGTATACTTCATGTAACCTCGCAGCTATTTCGTGGCAAGTCTGAAGTCTCTCACTTCGAGAAATGTTGACAGGTCCATTCATGTCCATTAGTGACCTCCCTCTGTTTCCTACGGTCTAAGTGACTTGTCCAATTTACGGATTCGCCATTCAGCGCGGGTTTAATTTCACTTGCGAGCCCTTGCCGCCCGTCTGGATTCCAGTTTCCTTCACCCCTGCTTCCTTCAGATCGACCAGTAGCCGCTCTAGTACCGCTTTGGCGACGGGGGCTTCTTTTGCTCCAGACGCTTTAACGACCAACTGCACCGGTTTGCCGGAACGCAGATGTTTGTCTGCCTGACGCAGCTTCGTGTCGTAATCATGCTCCTCAATATGAGCAGTGAAGCGAAGCTCCTTGACCTTTTCTTTGCCGCTGTTTCTTGCGGCTCGGCCGACATTTTTGCTTGCTGCGGTTTCTTTTTGCGCCAGCGCTTTTCCTTTGCCCTTTGCCACCAAGCTACAGGGCGGTGGACTGCTCATGAGTGAGGTACATACCAGGTCCACCCCTTGGGATCGGGCCATAGCCAAGGCTTCTGACTTGGAGACAACGCCGAGCTTCTCTCCCGCGAGTCCAGTGAGTACCACTTCGTCAGCTTTAATTTGCTCGTTGATTAATACTGCCACGTAAATGTAGCCTCCCTTAAACAATGATAAAGCTATCATATACGGAACCTGTTTGTGATTCAATTTTAGATTTATCCGTATTGACAAAAGTCACTAACCCCTATAATCTTTTACTGATAATGATTATCATTTTCCGATGCAATATACATACAGGGGTGACTGAAAGAAATGAAAAAGATGTTGAATAGCCTATTATTATTTGTAGTTTTGACTATTGTATTGGCGGGCTGCGGTGCAGCTGGGGATAGCTCGAAGACGGAAGGTACTGCAGGGTCTGAGCAGACATCCACAACGGCTGGTCCGGTTACGGTTAAGGACGACCACGGGGAAGTCAAACTGGACAAGCCAGCGGAACGTGTCGTGGTACTCGAATGGACGTTTACCGAGGACCTCATTGCACTTGGCGTACAGCCGGTCGGCAATGCAGACAATGAAAACTACAAGCTGTGGGTAACGCCGGAGGCGAAGCTGGCTGATACCGTAACTGATATCGGCACACGGGGCGAACCGAATCTAGAAGCGATTGCGGCGCTCAAGCCGGATCTTATTATCTCTAACGCCGATAACAATGCAGCGATCTATGCGCAGCTTAAAGGAATTGCACCAACGATAGAATTCGATCCTTACAAGGGGAACGGCTATGATTACGACCGTATGGTTGAAATCTTTAAGCAAGTGGCTGTAGCTACCGGTAAAACGGAACAGGCTGATAAGGTCCTAAGCGAACTTGACCAGCACTATGTAGATGCAAAGGCTACATTGGAGAAGGCGGGCAAAGCAGACTTTCACTATGCGCTGACACAGGCCTTTACAGCTCAAAATGCTGCCAGTCTACGAATGTTCAAAGAAAATTCGGTTGTAGTGGGAACGCTTGCGAAAATCGGCATGGTGAACGACTGGAAGTCGGACAAGACCGAGAAATACGGGTTTAGCACCGTTGGCATTGAAGCTCTTCCAGCTGTACAGGACAGCAATTTTATCTATATTACACAAAAGACGGACGATGTATTTGGAGCCGCGATGAAGAACAACTCGGTATGGAACGGACTGAACTTTGTCAAAGAAAAACGTACCTATCCGCTGGACGGTACAACATGGACATTCGGTGGTCCTATCTCATCCAAAGTACTGGTTGATCAAGTAGTGGGAGCTCTGACGAAATGACCCGAACAGACACAACGGGTTTATCGAAGACTTGGCGTGTAGGAAGCATCTTTGGGGGCGGATTGATCGTCCTCATCGTGCTTTTTTTTGTAAGCTTGTGTTATGGAGAGGCTTCAATCCCGCTGCATACAGTAATTGAGGCGTTGACCCAGCGTCAGAATACGCTTGATCATAACATGGTGTGGGATCTCCGAATGCCGCGTACGGTCATCGGAATCCTAGCAGGTGGTGCGCTGGCCATCGCCGGTGCTCTGCTCCAGGCCATCACCAAAAATCCGCTGGCGGCTTCTGATACACTAGGAATTAACGCTGGTGCCTACTTTGTGGTCGTCCTTGGCGCGGTGATGTTTCCCGGATTGCTGCATCAGGCGCCGTTTCTATTTGCCGCTGTCGGCGGCCTGCTTGCAGCGGTACTCGCTTACTTCATGGGCGGGGGACGAGCTGGAAGTCCGATTCGGTTGGCGCTTGCCGGCTTGATTGTATCCATGGTTCTCGGTTCGTTTACCGGAGCTTTGCATATCTTTTATTCATTTGAAACCCAGGGACTGTTTCTCTGGGGCTCTGGCTCGCTTGTGCAAAACGACTGGAGCGGAACAACTTACGCCTGGCCCTGGGTCGTAGGGCTCTCGGTCACTGCCGTTCTGCTGTCAAGGCAGTTTGATGTCCTGGATCTGGATGAGTCCACATCCACGTCCCTCGGGCAAAAGGTTAGCTTGACCCGGGCGGTGGGAATTGTATTGGCTGTCCTGCTGTCGACCATTACAGTCAGCGTCATTGGACCCATTGGTTTTGTGGGTTTGGTAGCTCCGCATTTGGTGCGCTTAAGCGGTCTAAAAATGCATCGATGGGTGCTGCCCGGTTCCTTCCTCTGGGGGGCATTGCTGTTGACGGGCGCTGACGTGCTGGCGAAAATGGTCCATCAATCAAGCATGGACCTGCCGACCGGAGCCGTGATGGCCTTGATCGGTGCTCCTTGGTTAATTTGGCTGATTCTGTGGAAAATGAAGCTGCCTTCTGGTATTAGCGGGCAGTCTTCCATGAACATAGGTGTGCGCTCTCGGAAATTACCGTATGGCAGGCTGGTCACGTTATTTGGATGCGGTGCCGTGCTGTTGACTGTATTCAGCCTGATGTTTGGAGGGATGCGAATTCCTGTCGGCGATCTATTGTCCGGCCTGTTCGGCGGTGAGAACGCAAATTCGGCCTTGCTGCAGTTTAGAATTCCGCGCACGCTGGTGGCAGCCGGGGCTGGTATCGCGCTTGCGGTCAGCGGTGTCTTGATCCAATTAGCCGTTCGTAATCCCTTAGCGGATGCCTCGATCATTGGTGTTTCTTCAGGGGCTGGCTTTGGTGCGCTTGCAGTGATTATCGTTTGGCCTGGGCTACCTGTTTATATGCTGCCCATCGCGGCGATTGCCGGAGCGACGGTGTCGGCGGCGGTGATCTTCTTTTTATCATGGAACAAGCACCTAAACCCGTCTGTGGTCATCCTACTTGGGATTGCTGTATCAGCGATCGGAGCAGCCGGCATTCAGGTACTGATTATCCAAGGCTCGCTTTGGGGCAGCACAGGCTATATTTGGCTGACGGGTAGTACCTACGCTCGAAACTGGGGGCAGGTGGCGACGATTCTGGCCTTTCTGCTCGTGTTGTTGCCAATAGCCTGGTGGCTAGCTCGCCGCTTCGATCTTTTGGTGTTTGACGATAGCAGCGCTATGGGACTGGGACTTCCGGTACGCCGCACTCGGCTGCTGGCCATGGCAGTGGGTGTGCTGCTGGCGGGTGGAGCGGTAGCCTGTGTGGGGACAATTGGCTTCATCGGGCTGATTGCTCCGCATATCGTGCGTACGTTGATTGGGCACCATGTACGCCGCTCCATTGTTCTGTCGAGCCTCTTGGGAGCAGTAATGCTGGTGCTGGCTGATACGATTGGCCGGACAGTGCTTGCGCCGACCGAAATTCCTTCCGGATTGCTGATCGCACTGATCGGTGCACCGTATTTCCTGTACTTGATGTATCGCTCCAATAAGAGTAAGTCAGTGTAGTTAAATATGTACTTGAACAGGCTGCTTCCCAACGGTGATTTTCCGTGGGGAAGCAGTCTTTATTATTAATTTTCTACGTAATCAATGGACTTTATATTTACAAATCTAATAAAATAGATATAATGTTTTATATGGAACCGTCATTGATTTATAAAGCATTGTCAAACGAAACTCGTCGTCTAATTATGCTGTGGTTAAAAAAACCAGAAGAGTTTTTTGATGAACAGGCTTATCTAAAACAAGGGCTTAATTTTCAAATTGGTGTATGTGTGGGAGATATTCAGGCTAAATCGGGACTTGCGCAGTCTGTGATTTCAAGTTATTTATTAACAATGCAAAAATCCGGTTTGTTAGAGTCTGAGCGTATTGGGAAGTGGACGTACTATCGTCGGAATGAAAAAACAATCCGGGAATTTGCCGAGTACGTTCAAAAAGAACTATAAACTGAAAGGAGGTTTTTTTTCACATAACATATCTAGAAATCTATATATATAATTAAATTGGAGGCTTATACTTAAAATGAAAAAGGTTAACCCGTTACTTATTATCATTCTGGCTTTAGGCGTATTCGGCATTATTACAACGGAAATGGGGATTATAGGCGTTCTCCCTCAAGTAACTCAAAAATTCAATGTATCAGCTGCCCAGGCTGGTTGGCTCGTCAGTATTTTTTCTTTAGTTGTTGCCATTTCAGGTCCGTTCTTGACCTTACTCGTTTCCGGCATGAATCGTAAAGTCATTCTATTAACCGCTGTATTCAGTTTTGTCATTTCTAATATTGTCTATGCCTATACCACTCATTTTGAGGTCATGCTCATTTTTCGTGTTCTTCCTGCTATTTTTCATCCTGTCTTTTTTTCGGTCGCTCTCGTGACTGCATCTCATCTTGTCCCCCCTGAAAAGAGTAGTAAAGCCGTCACTAAGGTTTTCGCTGGAATTACAGTAGGATTTGCGTTTGGCGTGCCTTTGACTTCCTATCTTGCTGAAAAGATATCGTTAGAAGCTGCTTTCTTGTTTGGAGCTGTCGTAAGCATGATTGCATTTGTGGGAATACTCGTATGGCTTCCTTCCCTGCCCGTTCAGGAAAAGATGTCTTATGGCAAACAGCTTGGTATATTACGTAAACCTCAATTGTGGTTCAACATTGTGACTGTTATTTTTATCTTTGCAGCTATGTTTTCGGTGTATAGCTACTTTGCCGAATATCTTGGAGAAGTAACTCTTATGAACGGGTCATGGATCAGTATGATGTTGATGGTCTTTGGAATCGTTATGATTTTTGGAAACTTTTTATTTGGAGGATTATTACATAAAAATCTGACAAAGACCGTCATCATGTTCCCATTGCTATATATGGTCATTTACGTATTCACTTATGCTCTAGGAGCTTCTTTCCTACCGATGGTTGTGGTTGTACTCATTTGGGGGGCCGTGCATTCCGGGGGGCTAATTATTAGTCAAACATGGTTAACCACTGAAGCGAAAGAAGCTCCAGAGTTTGGTAACAGTCTGTTTGTCTCATTTTCTAATCTGGGTATTACGATAGGGGCTGCTATGGGCGGGTGGTTTATCTCTCACTTGGGAATACACCAGCTCATCTGGAGCGGATTGATGTTTGCACTGCTAGCGTTTTTATCTATGATTATAAAAATAAAATTGTTCAATTCGAATGCAACGGAAGTCAACGTGCGTTAAAATATGGAGAGATATTAGAAGAGTACTCTAGAAGATGATGACCATAAATTGATGCATGGGGTGATGTTGATTGAATTTCGTATGGACTTCGATCTTAATGACATTCGTAATCGTTATCGGGATTTTGGCGTTGCTCATCTGGGGAGTGATATCCTTAATTAAGCGTTTTCGCTAATCGCAATGAAGGGGTAGGCATCTCTATGTACAGGTGTAACCTTGCATCAATACGTCAAATTCTCAATTATAACGGGCATACTCAGCGATCAGTAGAGCTTTTAAATGAGGAGATTTTAGATTTGGAAGGTGCAGGGTACCGGATTATACATGCTTGATTGGAAGTGCAAGAGCATTTCGGGACCAGCCCAAGCTTTATTAAGAAATGGCGAGAAGTAAATCTCTGGATGAACAGGATATACTACTTCAATTTGCGGCGTTGGATGTGAACGCCAAACTTCTAAGCGATTTAGAGGATAATCAATAACCAATGTAATGGTCCTATACAATCCTAGATAAAATGCCAATTTGGATACGTACAGATAATGGGCTTATCAATTATTTATGAGGAGGACGATTGCATTGAAATTAAAAGAAGTGCTCTTAGGCACACACAGTTTCGAAGAGATGAAAGCTTTTTACGGCTCTCTCCTGGATTTGCAGGTTGTAGAGGAGGGGCCTTCGCGGTTGTCGTTTCAAGTAGGGGAATCGGTTCTTGCCTTTCAGGAATCCTCCCACATGAAAAATGAGTTTTACCATATTGCCTTTACGATTCCAACAAATAAATTCATAGAGGCAAAACAGTGGGCCATCGACCGTGGGATTTCATTGATTTCAAAACTCCAAGAAGAAGATGAGTTTTTTTTCGAAAACTGGAATGCAACAGCGCTTTATTTCTATGATCCAGATCATAACCTTGTTGAATTCATTGCCCACCATACACTCGATAATGCAGTCGCTGAAGCTTTCGGACCCAACTCTATACTTCGTATAAGCGAGATTGGTCTTCCGGTCGATGATGTTCCAGAGGTATCTAGAATAATTACCGAAACGTTCCAACTTAATTCATGGGGAGGGGCTGGACAGAAATTCGCGCCGCTAGGGGATGTAGAAGGATCATTTATAGTCATAGACAAGCAACGGCCTTGGTTTCCTGATGATAGGCTTCCGACCGTGTGCAGCATCAGTGTCTTGTTTGAAGGTCCACACTCTGCTAGTCTTTCACTGCATAATGGTTTGTATCAATTGAGATCAGACGGATAGTGCTTCCCATCTCCACCACCCCCGGATTTCTGGAATAAAGCTTACGATGGGGTGGAAATCCGGGGATCATAATACATACAGGAGAGAATATATGAATATTAGACTACTTAATTCAAATGAAAAATATCCAATAGAGCTTTTGTTACTAGCTGATCCATCGCACCAACTTGTTGAGGAATATTTAAAAAGAGGGGAGTGTTATGTAGCAGAGATTGACCATCATATTGTAGGGGTCTATGTTCTTTTACCTACAAGACCTGAAACAGTTGAGTTAGTGAATATAGCAGTGTCAGAAGGTATGCATGGTAAAGGAATAGGCAGACAATTAGTAACACATGCAATTGAAACAGCCAGGGCTGAAGGTTATAAAACGATGGAAATGGGTACAGGAAACTCTAGCATTGGGCAGTTAGCTCTCTACCAAAAATGTGGGTTCAGAATTGTTGGTGTAGATCTAGATTTCTTTGTCAGACACAACTATCTAGAAGAAATTTATGAGAATGGCATACAGTGTAGAGATATGATTCGTATGTCTCAGGATTTATAGAGCTTAAATTCTTTGCAAGCCCATCAAAGGTATCTTAAGTAAGGTTCTGAAAGGTATATGATATTGTGCCAAAAGATGGTACAATAAATTGCGGAAAGGCTATACAATCATTGGATTGCAATAGTCCTTTTTTAATAAGTTGATATCCTACTAAGTTCCTGATAAGGGGTGGTTACTTTGTACAACACAACAACCACGATACTCACAGAGATAACAAAACATATGAAAGATAATGATTTAATACTAAGTGATTTAGCTAGAGAGGCAGAAATGAATCCGGGCACCATGAGCAGTATTATTAATGGGAACCGTACTCTTTCAGTGGATCAGCTAGACCGAATTACAAAAGCAATGGGGCATCCTGTTGGCTATTACTACGAACGGTATGTGTCTGAGTATTTAACAGAGGCTAATCCGAATTGGCGTCGAATGAGTCCTTTTATACATAATTGTGCAAAATTAAACAAGCTGGACTGCATTCATGATGTGGTCAATCTATTGATGGATAAGTTGGGCTATTCAGAATCCTTATTTGAGCTTGCTGAAGAATTATTTCATGAAAAGATGTACCAAGCGGCAGCCATACTTTATGAAAATGTAGCTTTAAGTGAGAAAAAACAATACTCAGAACGCCTCGCTATGTGTCAGTACCGCTTGTTCCATACGAGGCAAGGAGACAATCAAGAGAAAAATTATGAGGCGGCAGTTCAATTTGAAATATATGTTGAACGACTAGATGAGATAGATCAGTTAGAAGCGTTAAAAGATTTGGCGAATACATACCGTTCGTTACGTAAATGGGACAAAGTAGAACTGTTCGCTAAAGCTTTGGGAGACAAAGCTAAGATTCAATACAAACTGGAACAACAACGGCATCATATGAAAAAAGAAAATTCAAAGAAACCAAGTTTTCCTCTGTTTGCTTATTGGGCATTTTCTCATTTACTTCGTGCAGAAGCTTGTGAAGCGAGGAAAGACTATGAGCAAGCACTCCAGCACACTTATGCTTATGCCGATTTAAGTTGGGTGAAAGATACGGATGAAACTGCTTTGAAGTGGAAGAGGCAGTATGAAGAGTGGGCTGTGGGGAATACCTATTTGAATAAGATTCTTGCAGGCGAGATAAACGTTCTATCTGATTATGTAGTTTATATATCATCAAGAAAAGATGAGATTCTTCCGGCACTTGATATTATCGTCGATTCGGCTAATAGATACCACATTGATGTAGATGATATTTTAAAGCAATTCAATGAGGACATTTCATCTTTTCTGGAGCAACAGAAAGTTGAAAGCTTTTATACTAGACGATTCATAACAGAACGTTTTATGCATTTTTCGAAGGAATTATCAGTCTACTATTTGACCAAAGGAAGATTTTCTGATGGTTTTAAATTTTTAATAAGTTGTTTGGAAAAATCTACATTAATCAATAATAAATCGTATATAATTAAGTGTATGCGGCTGTATGAGTCTTATCGAGAGCATGCATCAACTGAGATAAAGACAGCGTACAGAAATTTGATTAATGAGGTGGAAAAGGATGAAACATAAAATAATTTTAACCGTACTGGTAACGAGCTTTATGTTATTGACAATAGTATTCCCTCGAGCAGGCTATCAAGACATTGAACATGACTATCAACCTGCACAGCATGGGGAAATGTAATTATTTCTAATAGGAAAAATATGTTTTGTATTTAAAATAATTAAATGATATATATTGCTAAATTCAATGGATAATGGAACAGGTTAGATGGAATGATCCGTCTAGCCCTTTTATTGCGTTTTTTGCTGTATATAAGTAATATGAGGAAATCTTCTTTTGAGAAATATATGTAAAAAGTGCAAAAATGTTATGTGTGCTGTTGTAAATAACTGAAGGGTATATGACTTTGTTCCAAAAGAAAATGATGGGCTAAAGTAATTCTTACTAACTGTTTCTCATTACATGGTTTAATTATGTATCATATGCCGAGTCTACGTTGAAAGGGTGGTTTATCTATGGAGATCACACCTACGATTAGAGCAGAAGTTCAAACCTATCTGATAAGAAAAAGCTTAACCATGACCGAGTTTGGTCACATGATTGATTTGAATGTAGGAACAGTTAGTGGCATTGTGACGGGCAACCGACCTATTTCTGTTCACCAGCTAGATCGGATCACTATGGGAATGAATTTACCATCGGATTATTTTTATGAACGTTATATTGATGAATGTATTGAAGAAGAACCGCTTAACTGGCGAAGAATCAGCCCTTTTTTATACCGGTGCGCGGAGTTAGGGCGACTTGATTGCTTGCGAAGAGTTGTAGGTATGTTGCTAGATAATCCTGTTTATCTTCCTTCACTTTTTGAAGTAGCCGAGGATTCTTATAAAAAAGGTTATACTGAAGCAGCGGCGTTCCTTTATGAAAATGTAGCAGAAGGGGAAAAGTATCAGTATTCAGAACGATTGGCGGTTTGCCAGTATCGATTGTTTACGATTCGTATTGGAGACGATCAAGAGAAAAACTATGATGCAGCCATTCAATTTGAGCCTTACGTTGATCGATTAGATGAGGTAGATCAGCTAGATGCCTTAAAAGACTTGGCGAATACATACCGCTCGTTACGAAAATGGGATAAAGTAGAACTATTCGCTAAAGCAATGGGAGACAAGGCAAAAATTCAATACAAACTGCAACAACAGCGGCATCATGTACACAAAGACAATTCGAAGAAACCTAATTTTCCTTTGTTTGCGTATTGGGCATTCTCGCATTTACTTCGTTCACAAGCATGTGGTGAGGGGAAAGACTATGAAAAGGGACTTCAACACATTAAAAAATACGCTGATTTAAGTTGGGTTACTGATACAGATGAAGAAGCTTTGAAATGGAGAAAAAAGTACGAAGACTGGGCAGTAGTAAACACGTATGTTAATAAGCTTCTTTCTGGCGATAAGAGCGTTCTTTCTAATTATGTAACTTATATTTCTTCAAGAAAAGATGAGATTCTTCCCGCACTTGATATTATGATCGAGGCAGCTAACCGATATCATTTTGATGTAGATGATATTTTAAAGCAATTTGAAGAAGAAATCATCTCCTTTCTGGAACAGAAAAAAGTTGAAGGATTGTATTCTCAACGATTCACAACGGAGCGATACACTCATTTCTCAAGGGAATTGGCAATCTATCTTTTGCGTAAAGGGAAGTTTTCAGAAGGCTTCACATTTTTGTGTAGCTGTTTGGAAAAGTCTGCTGAAGCTAATAATAGAATACAAGCAATCAGATGTATGAGGTTGTTTACGTATTTTAAAGAACATGCATCTGCTCACACGAGGGCAGTCTACGGAAATCTGATTAAAGTGGTTAATGAAGATGAAGAGTAAGTTGATTCAACCCTCCTAGTATCCAGTTTTATGTCAGTAGCATTAGTAATTACGATCTAGCTGGACAATAAGGAGGAATGTTGGAATAAAATAGTCTCAATTATAAGATCACAATAGACCTAGAAAATTAACTATGATCAAGAGGTTAGATGGAATTATCCGTCTAGCCTTTTTCATATCGTTTGTTTTGCTCTACATAAATAAGCTTCTAGAAGTGACTTAGCTTGGACTTTTATCTGTAAAATGTTTATTCGATCATTGGAGGATTATGTAATGTGGAAAGTAGTATTTAAATAACAAGACATATTGCCTATTCCCTTCATTTCCCTTATGATAATTGCACTACTACCTAAGAAGGAGATACATATGAAAAAAGCTGTTCTACTATTATTAATGTTTGTTGTTTTAATTCCATCACAAGCATTGGCAGCAACATCTACAAAAGCAATGTCAACAAGTGAAATCGAAAAATTATACTTTGAGAATTACAAAGATCGTGTAAAAGAAATTAAAGTTGCACAAAAAAAACTTAATGCTGTTCTGGGGGCAGAGGTTCGTGAGCTAACTCAAAGATTAAATCAAGCATCTGCACGTTATAAAAATGAAGTGAAAAATAAGTCTAGTAAAGCGGTAATAGCTCAAGCCAAGGCTGATTGTGATAAATTAAAGAAGCAGCTCGGCGTGGCTAAGGTGGAACTAAATAAAACAGTTAAAAATTACAAAAAAGAAAGCGAACAAGCATTAAAGGATATTGCAAATCAGAAAGCAGACCTTATAAAATTCATTAAGAATCACACAGCAGGAAAAGATAAACTTACGGAGTCTGAATTTAGCAAGCAAGTTAATGGAGGTATTATGTCGATTGACGGCTCATTTACTGGCATTTTAAAAATGTTGACGGAAGCTGAATAATGGTGAGTAAAGGCAGCAGGTATCACCTGTTGTCTTTTTAATTTAGGCTTAGAATGGAAGTCCTTGTTGGAGACTTTGGATTGCTGTGAAATGGGGACAAAGAGGATATATGGATATGGATGAAATAAATTTGTTCGTTTTTATATAATGAAGTACGATTAGCGAGGAGAAAAATGTATGAATCGTAAGTTTTTTATCATGGCTTTGATAAGAGGTATTTTCGGGTATTTCCCTTGTGGGCTGGGAGTTGCAGTATTATTGGAGGCTTATAGCAGATATAGTCTAAGAGGTTTTTTAATTGGAGCTACATTTTTCCTTATCGGGGGATTAGTGCTTTACTTCACAAGACGCTATGAATCATCAGATTGGTTACTTTAGATAAAGCAAATATTACATTAGAAGGAGTATATGATGTTATCACCAAAACAAGAAGAGAGCCTTAGTAAATTTATGAGTAAAATTCTTAGGCATACACCAGAACAGTTTGGAATTAAGTTGGACCATGAAGGTTATTGCCACGTGCAAGACTTAATTTCAGCAATTAAATCAGAGAATAGATGGTCGGATATAGGAGAAGCAGGGATTGATCAAGTCGTAACTAATTGTCCAAAGAAGCGATACCACATGGTAAATGGATACATACGAGCGAACTACGGGCACAGTGCAGGAAGATTAGATTACAAAGAATCCATTCCGCCAACTGCTCTTTATCACGGAACAAATAGCAAAGTAGTTGATAAAATTATTACCGAGGGAATTAAACCAATGGGGAGAAAATATGTTCATCTATCTGAGACACTTGAATTTGCAACATTGGCAGGTAAGAGACGTGGTGAATTAGTCATTCTTGAAGTCGATACAGTAAAAGCGCTGGATAATAATGTGAAGTTCTATATCGCTAACAATGGTGTTTGGCTTGCCGATTTTGTGCCTCCACAATATTTAAAAAAAATTTAACACTGATATTTTCGTTTATATTAAAAAGTCAGTTGCATTACTTGAATCTGTTAGTGAATCTATTATTTCTATAAAATTGGATGCTCTCAAAAGAGTGAAGTCAAATAATTTACTTTGCCAGGCATTTATACAATACTTTTGACATAGTAAATCCGTTTATATCAGTCCATTTGTCACATAATATAAAAGGAAATTTCAGGATAACAGGTGGATATCCCTAAACATCTCCTTCTGATAAGATTATTTCCATCTAAATTAAAATGGACGTGATCAATTGGGGAGAATATTGGTTCCACCTGATAAGCTAATGGAAGTGGCTGACCAGTTCTTGCATGGTAAACACGAAATGGAACGTATGTTAAATTTACTGAATGGAAGAATTGATTTTGTCCAACAAGGTTGGTCTGGTGCTACCCGAGAGAGGTTTTTTCAAGATTTTCAGGTCTCTAGACAATCCATGGGCGTGACACTTGAACGACTTTCTACGGTTGCACAAGAACTCATTTTTATTTCAAAAAACTTCACACAGGTAGATGGAGAAAAAGTCGTACTGGATGTGCCGTGGCTTGGTACCCCTGTTAAAACGGCATCCACAGGTGGAGGCTGGTTACATAAAATATTTGAACAAATGGGACGAGCTGAGATCACCAAGGCTGAAGCTCAATTGGAAGCTAGCAAACTTCAAGGAGAAATCCTTTGGGATACTGCACAGGGAGCAAAAGGAGCTATTCAGGGAAATTTGACATTAGGGATGCTGCCAGATAAAGAACGGGATTATGATCATCCCATGGCAGCTAAAGTAGGAGAAATTCTCGGGAATGTAGCTACAACATTGCAAGGGAGCTGGTGAGGTAATCGTTGGAACAGGTGGAGAAGGATTATCAGTTGCTGTTTCATCCACGGGAGTTGGTAGTATTATCGGAATACCTGGATTGATTGGCTCAGCAGCTTTAGCGGCACATGGAGGTACAACCGCAGTTAAAAGTGCAAGCGGAATAGGGAAGAGCTCAGCGGAATTGTGGCAGATGGCGAAAGGAGAAGGTGGAGGTTCATCTAAATCTACTCCATCTTCGGGAGCTAAGGCAGAAAAGGCTCCACATGTAATCGAGGGAACTCACAATAATAATATAGGGAGTATAATTAAGGAAGGAAATAAGACGAAATATACAAACCCTGCTGGCAATGAATTGACATGGGTTGATCAACATCCCAAAAATATTAACCGGGATATTGAGAACTTTATGAATAGCTCAGATGTAGGAAAGGCAACTGAAGCAAAAGTAGCTGGCTTTTTAAAAGAAGAACGGGAAGTCACTGGTTTTGGACAAAAAATTTTAAAAAAAGATGGTCAATTTGCAGGTGATTTAGATGTAGTTACAAAAAATGAATTAATTGAGGTTAAGGCTTCAATCAAAGCAGTTAAAGAAGGACAACTTGAGAAAATGACAATTACGACTGATAAGCTTTATTTTAATCCAGAACAGAAGAAAGTTATACTTTATATCGATAAGCCTTTGGGCAATCTATCTCAAAGTAATATAGAAAAATTAGATAATATCAAGAAGCTAGGAGTAACTGTTGTAAATTCCTTAGAGGAATTAAGAAAGGTGGTTAAGTGATGGGAAGTTCGGCTTTTATTTTAATAGAACGAGAAAAATATACACCTGAGAAATTACTAGGAGATGCAATCGTAGCTGCCTTTCATGCAGATGCTGGATTATATTTTGACAATGATAAAAAATATAAGAACGAACAGTTTTTTTCAACAACTCTAAATATATCTTATAACCCACTGGGTGCTGAAAATAACCAGCAGTTTATATTCTATATTGACGGAATTGATAATTACGAAATTAATTATGAGCATGATGAAGATATTAGTGGATTAGATTCAAGCTTGTCCTTGTATCAAGTAGGATGTATTGAAGATGTTTATGGTGTTGAAGAGCTGATTTTTCGCTTTATATATGAATATCTCAAGCTAAATCCTACTGACTATTTTTGGATTCCTGATTACGATTGGGTCTACAGTTGGGAAGATATGCAGAAGTTCAGATCTCTGCCCTATGATCCAAACTGGTGCTATAAAAATCCTAAATCAATATAATTCACAACGATTAATGAATATCTATAAGCTTGCTCCTTTAACAATAAAATGGGAGCAAGCTTTTTTCATAGTAATTTATCTGATAAAGAAGATAATTTGCATGCACCTAAGAATTAAGAGGCGGGTTTAAACAGGAGAGTCTTCAATCAGGCTACTAACTTAGCGATATGGGTAAAGTATACGGAAGGTGCGTGAATGTTATGAAGTATGATACATTCTTAAAATTATGGGAAGAACAAAATAGTCTAATGAGACTATTGTTCTGTGAAAATAAAGTGTTAGACTGAAAAACAAAGCATTAGACCGTGAAAAATAAAGTTGTAGAATGGCAGCCGGCATTAGCCAACGGGCAGGATAACGCAACCATTAGATGGACTTATGGTTCTCATATGATACAATTTATCCCAGAAGTATCTTCGCGGGTTCATGAAAAGCAGCGGTGATGAACTAATAGGAGACCAACACAAAAAAGTGGTAGTTTTATGGATATGCAATAGTTTACTATAGGGTCTTATTCCTCGGTTCGTCTAACCGATTGTAACGGAGACTTCATGAAGTGCCTGGAGATATGGAAATAAAAGTGTTGCCTGACAATGGACATAGCGGGACTGGAAGAGCGGAAGTGACAAAGCCCATAAGCGTAGGTCACAGCTCATAATACGAACGGAGAACTATTGCTTAACCAAGATATTACTGGAAAGTGCGGAGGATAATTTGGATCGCAATTCGCTGGAATCGAGTGGAGATTCACTTCGCAGACAACTGGTGGCACTACGCGCCGAATGGAACTTGGTACTAGAAGGAGAGGCAGGACACATGCAAGAAGAACAGGAAATATTCGCGGGCGACGGATATAACAGGTCGTACGCAATGGCTACGGGTATGCCGATTTTGAATCTTAGGGGTAGCATACCGCGTGAAAGTAACGGCCAACTACCGTTTCCGTGGGTGACAACGGGCATCAGGATTGATAAAGAACAGATGTTGGAAACCGTTATGAAGCAAAAGACACTCGAGTATTTATTTAATATGCAATTCAGTAAGGAGGAAATGACCGACCGCAATTTGGTTGTAGGCTGTTATGAATACAGGAATCCAAATGACAAGGAACAAATAATGCTATATGCGCTGGTTTCGTTGAAGGAATTTCTCGCGAGATACGGCGATGAACGGGCATTGGAGATTCTGATGCGAGTTGGCTGCACATACGAGAAGATTATGGAGGAATGTGATGAAGCCATTAAAGAACACTTTGCAGTATTGCGCCGGTCACTTCATTTAAAGAATTTGAGGGACAAATATGATGTCGTTTACGAGTGGAGTGAAGAGGAAGGGGTAAAGACGTACATAATCAGATACACCAAATCGAGTTATACGAAGATTAAAGCTAAATCATTCGAAGAGTTGACCAAACTCTATGATGAGCAACGGAAGAAGGATGCGAAGAAGACGTTCGCGACTCTGGAACCGTTAGAAGCATTTATGCAAGCCTAAGAAAACTGCCCCTTTACGGGGCGATTATTCAACATTTCATCGAACGAAGATTCGAGGAATATCCAGCGATAGAGAGGATTCTCGACAGTCGCATCGGAAAGTGCTGACCCGTACGCCAGATATGGTCGAATGGGGACTGATGGAAGACGTTGATCCAGCCGATTATTTCGGCAAAACCATAGAGGTAGAACGATTTAAGGCGATTGGAAGCCTAGCGATTCAGGGAGAATTTATCGCCTTGGTGTGTTTCTTACTGACGGCAATCCGATCGGCAGCACCGAAACGGTTGTAGATATCAACGGGGATGGCATGTTCTCGCTCCCCAGTGGCAAGCTGCTGCAGAGTATAAGTGGCAATTCCTTCGAGGCGTGGCAGCGCGACTGGCTGGATCGGTACGGCGGATGACAAGAACCTCATCTTGTATCAAATAAACTTTATCAAAACAGCCAGTCTTATCACATGAAGTAATTTTGCACCACTTGTTACGCTAACAGAGAACGTTAGTTCAATAAACGAGCGGCAGTCTAGGACTTTATTTTCAGGTCCTTGACTGCCGCTCGTTTTATATTTGGGTCAGTCTAAAACTTATTATTCCAAGTCTGACGATTTAGCAATTCAGAACCAGCTTAGGACCAACAAATCCAGTCTAAATCTTTATTTTCATCGGACAACTATTAGAAAGGAGGGATTTAAGAATCAGAAATTTTTTATCATGGATTTGATAAGAGGTATTTTCGGTTTTTTTCATTGTGGGCTGGGACTTGCAAAAATATTGAGGCTTATAACAGATACAGTCTAAGAGGTTTTTTAATTGGAGCTACATCTTTCCTTATCGGAGGTTTGGGGCTTTACTTCACAAGGTGCTATGAATCATCGGATAGGTTATTATAGATAGACAAATATTTTATTAAAGGAGTATACAATGTTAACACCAAAACAAGAAGAGAGCCTCAGTAAGTTTATGAGTAAGATTCTGAGACATACACCAGAACAATTTGGTTTGAGCTAGACCATGAGGGTTATTGTGACATCCAAGACCTGATTCAAGGGATAAGATCAGAGAATAGATGGGCCGATGTTAAGTGAGTTGGGTATCAAGCAAGTAGTAAACCATTGTTCAAAGCAAAGATATGAGATTGTTAATGGGTATATAAGAGCTAATTATGGTCACAGTACAGACAGGTTAGATTATAAGAAGGCTACTCCACCAACCATTTTCTATCATGGTACAAACACAAAGGTAATCCATAATATTTTCAATGAAGGAATTAAGCCAATGGGTAGAAAGTGTGTACATCTGTCGGAATCCCTTGAGTTTGCAATTTTAGCAGGCAAAAGACGTGGGGAACTAGTGATCCTCGAAGTAGACACAGAAAAGGCATTAGCCAATCAAGTAAAGTTTTATAAAGCCAATCATGGTGTTTGGCTTGCCGACCTTATATCCCCACAGTACTTAAAGAAGCTTGAATAAAGTGTAAACCTAGAACATTAACGATGATAAAGGGACTAGATGGAATGATTCGTCTAGTCTTTTTGATATAGCATGTTTTGCTATACATAAATAATCCTCCTAAAATTTTGAACGTATCCACGGGCGTCCACACTTACCCGGAAATGCTGCATAAAATATCCCGGGTGAACAAAGAGGAGGTGCATGTAATAACCATGATACACATGGAACCCGTACAAGTGGGTGAGCATACATTTATCGGAGTCGAAGTCAAACTGCCTAAAACAACGCTGCTGACTATCTCCAACTCCCGTGGTTACATCATGTGTGGTGCGTCTAAGATGTACCGAATTTGAGGTGGTAAAATTTTTCAATGTTTAAGTCGTAAAATCAAGCGGGACAAGCTTTCATAGCAATTTTCAATTTACTGATCTGTACTGATTCATTCTATTAAAATCTTATAAATGACTGAATTTTGTGACCGCATTTGTGACCTCTTGGAGGGGGACAAGCATGTGACTGTGCATCATACTCCTGTGAGGTCAGATCAAATGGTTATTTAAGTTGATCCAAGATATGTGGGATGTATAAATGATTTTCGAAGAATGATGGATTCATTAAACTTAAATGCTGGCCTTAAAACGAACATGAGAGCATATAAGGATTATGCCAGTATGAAGAGTTCAACATCAAAAAACTATACTCGAACAAGTGTGCTAACATATGGTATATTGTTCCTATTGCTAAAGGTTTATTTTATAGAAAAGAGTGATACAAATGAAGGATAAAGTTAAAGGTTTATTATTGGGTGTTGCAATCGGCACTATGTTTACAGGTGGTTCAGTATTGGCTGCAAACTATAAAGGCATAGATGTGGTTTTTTAAGATATACAAATTTATGTTGACCAAGTTAAAAAATCAAGCAATTCAGCGATTATCTATGATGGTACTACATATATTCCTGCAAGAACAGTAAGTAAAGCTTTAGATAAACAGGTTTCCCTAGATGGAAATAACCTATATATCGGAAAGCAGCCAATTAATAAGAATATTACTAAAGCTCAAGCTGTTAAACTCGTCAAAGAAAAATACTTTCCTAAGGCACCTTCTCAATTAATTATTGAGGTTGATAATACTGAGGGCAACACATATCTTATACATGCGTATGAAGTTGTAATTGATGATCCTAACACTGGAGCAGGACATACAGCAACATGGGGATGGTACTATGTAGATATGAAATCAGGCAAAGTTACATCAATGTTCTAATCAAGTAACTATTTCACCGAAAACACATGCATTACTAAAAAGGGGCATTAGTATGTTTGATAAAAATTTATGGAATGCACTTAATCCCGGTTCTCATTCATATGATTCATTTGGGGAAAGAGCTGAGAGTTTGGAGAGTTATATAAAGAAAGTTTCCGATTTGGGTCTAAATATTCCTACTGATGTAATCGAACAATGGATTTATCGGCATTACGAATATATTGATGCTCGTTATATCAGCCTTGGAATTGAAAAAATGAAATTTGAAAGGGAAATATGGGATAGTAATAAGGTTTATTCTAAAATCAATACATTTGAATTCGATAAACTTGGTGGAATGGGTCATAACGTATATGAGGAAGAAAACTGGCTGATCAGTTTTATGCTTAAAAATCGTACATGGCCCAAACCCATTATTGTTCTAGAAAATAATACATTTCCTTCTTGGGGAACTCCCTATCATTTGCTAGAGGGTCATCAAAGGTTGGATTTTTTTAGAGAAATTTATCAAGAAGAAAGAGATACATTAAAGGATCAACATGAAATTTGGGTTGTGAAACTGATCAAATGACTGTTTTAATTGGAAGGAATGTAGATAATGATTTGGTTCAAGAAGAAGAGGCTTGTTTATGAGAAAACAAGAATAATGGTCTTAGACCCTGACTTGGGATTTGATGTTAGATGGATGGATAATCGCATAGATAGCCTAGCTGAATAATAGGAAATCATCCAATTGGAATGTCAATCAAAGGAACAAGTCTAAGTGCTCACTCAGTACCTACTGTATTAAGTGATGACAAAAGACCTAATATAGAGGTTGGGGGCAAACAGCTTACAGGAATAGTTGTGATCATGGCAAACGAAGAAGAAAAGACTGAAGGTGTAAGAAAAATAATTTCAATTTCAGCAGACGAAGTTAAATTTATATTGGATACCTTTGAGTTAAAGTAAAAGATGTGTTTCACTGGGAAGGAGCATAGCTGTGACTGATAAGATTGACCTATATGTTGACGACCTCAGAGACTGTCCAAATGGCTTTGTGGTCGCTCGTACATACTATGAAGCAATACATATCCTTGAAACCAAAAGTGTCGGCATTCTTACGTTAGACCATGATTTGGGAGAGGACGTAGATGGTAAAGAACTGCCTAACGGATATGACTTGGTGAAGTACTTCTGTGAACATGGATTGAGGGCTGATAAGATATATTTGCATACAGATAACCCTGTAGGACGCAAGAACATGTATGAAACGTTGTTAGCTGCTAGAAGGAGAGGATTCATCGATGAGGATATTGAAATTTACCATTATCCTATAACGGTGAACAAGTATTCTGGTAGCTGGTAAAAGGCATGTTTCAAATATTCTATAACAATACAAACACTCAAGTCTGTATAAAACACCAATTTTACCATCCAGTTGCCCCTATATGACGGTGACTGGATTTTTTATATCCAAATGCGTCATTGAGAAGATTCTACGAAAATTTCGGGGAACCTTATTGGTGCCTTAACTGTTGCCATTACTAATACTTAAATAATTTCAGTATTAGGCTGCTAACTTAAATGAGGAGAATACAAAATTGGACTGTCCTATTAGTTGTAAAGGATGTGGAAAGATTTCCACGGGGACGTAGCTGATAGTATTGTTTACATAACGAAATGGGTGTCATCAAGTGTCACCCAAAGGATAATTTTGCTGATGATAACCTTAACTTTCCAACCTCTACTTTGACGCTTCGTTCGGGGAATCCCGAAGCAAGTTTACATACATTCTTCACAGCCAACTTTGCGTTCTAAAAATAGCGTGACACCGTGTAACGCTATAGTTGGACTCGTGTCCATTGTGGACATGCGTTGCCAATCCAGACATGGTGAATTTCCATATCGTAATTCTAACCTTCTGAATCGAAAGGATGAAAGCTAAACTCAATTATCGTGAAACGCGATATTCGAAATCCTATGCATAGGGAACTAAATTTCGTTCCCCCTTGTTACATAGTGAGATTAACAACGTTACATCTTGTACCTGTCCCTCAAATTTGAGGGATAGCTAATAGGTAAATCGCCATTGAGTTGTTATCTGTAAGGATACCGCCAACTTTGGCGTGACTGCGAAATTGCCGACACAATATAATTTCACACATACACAAACAAAGAGAATTCCTAAATAGGAAGGAGTCCTTTTTTAATCTTCCTGATCAATGCGATGTAGAGTTGCTTTATTTAATATGACTGTTCAAAGCATTATACGTAACGATATAATAATACACGTCTTAAAATAATGTATTAGTGTGAATGGAGAGATAAGATGAAAAGGTTTGTTGGGATATTGACTTTAATCACTTTAATTGTTTATACCCTAAGCCCTGCTACGAGCATTCAAGCAGCTTCAAGTAAGGCAAAAATTGAGCAAGCTGTATACAAAGGTCAGCCTTATGTAAGAATAAGTGGGATTAATCAAACAGCAGCCAACAAGATAAATCAAGCGTTGAAACAATATGCTGTCAATGCTACTGCTTCATCCGTTACAATTAAAAAGACCAGTAAAGAGGGGTGGCACAAAACAAGTGTTAAAACTGCTTATAATAGTAACGGCAAACTCTCTGTCGTGTTTGAATATAGTAAATACTATGGTGGTGCACATGACGTTCAAGGCACTGATACATTCAATTATGATTTAAGTACAGGTAATAGACTCTATCTTAAAGATGTCATTAACAATAAAACGAAATTAGTAAATACACGGACATACATATCATATGTACTGTCTGAAAAACAAAGAAAAAATTCGTTATCTGTAAATGAAATTAGTATCACTGACTATCCCTTTGATCCAGTAAAAACTGGATTTTACTTTAGTGATAAAGGGATAGTTGTAAGATTTGATCCTTATCAAGTTGGTTCATTCGCTGATGGTATCGTAGACATCCCGGTTCCATATTCAATAATCAACTATATCGTACCCACAGGATCACTAAATGCAAGCGAAAATGTAATTCAGTCGAAGATAGATGATGATTTTGAAGGGTTTGACGAAGGAAATATTTACGAATTGGCAAATGGACAGATATGGAAACAGGAAGATTACCATTATCATTATGCATATTCTTATAGACCTGATGTATTAATTTATAAAGACGGTGGCTCTTATTACATGAAAGTAGAAGGGCAGAATCAAGCGGTTAGGGTGTCACGATTAAAATAGAGAATAGGATTTACAACAAACAAGCCTAGATAATCTTGTCTAGGCTCTTTGCTGTGTCTATGTAGGTGATGATTTTAGTGGGTGAAGGAAGTATCTAACAAATATTGGATGTGCGAAAAGAAAGGGAATGCCCCCCCTCTAAATATTATCCAAATGCCTAGCAATAGGTGCTTTTTCGTTACTATAGACCCATTACCTAAGACATGGTAAACTATTGGTATTATTTGAGAGGTGGGACTAATTTAAATGAACTCGTGTATTAATTGCAATAATCCACTAGAAGATGAAAGTTTATTTTGCAACAAATGTGGAGCTAAACAAAAAGATGATCGGCAGTTTAACGATAATCATGTTGATTCAGTCGATAATTCAGTTATTAAAAATAAACGAAAATTATCTAAAAAAATTCTATTTATCACCGCGGCTATCTGTGTATTGTTTATTGTGTCAGTTGTTATCTATTTAAATACTCCTGAACAAAAGGCTAGAGCAACAGTGGACAATTACTTAAATGCCATACAACATGGTGAATCTGTAAGTAAATTTAAAAATGAATATTTTACTGATTATGTAAATGTGTTGGATTTCAAATATATTAACACTAGAGAATATTTAAGTTATGACGGTAAGCAAACTCTCACCCTTGATGAAGATTGGTACAACAAATATGAGAAACAAAAATTTTCTAGCTTTATGGGTTTTTTGATAGTTAAGGAAGCTGAATATAGAGAAAATACAGATTACACTATTCTAGAGAGCAATAGTGAAAAATTAGTTGTCAGAGACAATAAAGTTGGACATTCATTTTCCTTCTTATACGATATGCAAGTAACAAACACCTCAGGTACTCCTATCTATAAAAGGGTTGTATTTGATGTCGACAACTTCTCTGGTAAATATAAAATCTCTGATATCATAGAAAAGTACTAGTACAGACACACTATAATAACTCTTGCGATCTTATAATTAACTGATGCAGATAGTTGCTTTTCCGTTTGTTTATACTCTTTATAGAAAATGAAATCGATTTCGAAAATATTAAGATAGATGAATAAGTAAAAGCGCCTGAAATGGGCGTTTTCTTGGATTTATTTAAATATGGAACAAAATTCTTCCTTATTATTGGTACAGTGTGCTAATATACTAGGTATATAATACCAAAAGGGGTTGTGGAAGAGTGAAAAATAAAGTATTAGCTAGTTCATTCGCCTTAGTATTAATTCTATCCAGTGCTACAGCATATGCTCATCCGGGTAGAACTGATTCGAATGGTGGGCATTATTGTCGTACTAACTGTGCTAAGTGGGGGCTTCAAGACGGGGAATATCATTATCATAATGGCGGAGGATCTTCTTCAAGTAGTTCCTCATCTTCGAGTTCGAGTAAATCGACTCCTAAAAAGAGCACTGCAAAGCCTAAAGCAGCGAAGCCAGCTTATAAAGAATCGGGATTAAGAGTTTACGTGAACGGAAATAAATTAAGCTTTAGTAGCGAGCCATTGATTTATCAGAATACAAACTTGGTTCCTCTTCGTGAGATTGCAGAAGGTTTGGGTGCTACCCTGAACTATGATAATAATAGTGGTACCATTGGCGTAACTAAAGGAACTAGCAAAATGACACTTACCATTGGAAGCAAAAAAGTATTTTACAATGGATCATCTGAAACAGTAAGCGCAGCACCTAAAGTAATAAAGGGAGTTACATATGTTCCTGCTCAGGTTTTTGCTAGAGGATTAGGTGCAGGAATTGAATTAGACAGTATTAATAACTCTCTAAAAATAACATATTAGAGCCATGTAAATAAGCTAGAGAAGTTTTTTGACTACCTTTAATACACCAAAAAAAGTATCACAGTTTTTAGAAAGTTACATAAAATCTGTGATACTTTTTCGCTTGTATATTGATAATGAGTTGTAAGTAAAACGATGATTTTATACAGATAAAGGGGGATTACATAATGGGGTTAAAAATGATGTTTGGTGAAGCGGACTCATACAAGAACTCAATTTACAGAGAAACTGTGACCACTTATAAGTTTATTTCCGAACTAATGATTGCAATGGCTAAGTACAATAAAATTGTTGATGTTCTAAAGACAACATCAGGGGATTTGTTTGGTTATGACTTGATACTAAATTGTGAAAATGCAGTGAAGTTGGTTCAATTAAAAACGACAGTCAATACTTCGAAATGGGTTATTAAAAATAAGCTTCTGAAAAATATAAATGGAGAAGTTATAGTTATTTATCTTAGTTTTTTTGATGAAAATGATTGGAATTTTCGATACAGAATTTTAGACAAATCAAAAGTAGTAGGAGTAAATATCCTACCAGATAATGGAGAAACTATAATCAATGAAACTTTGCTTGAGCCTGAAAGAGATATTGACCATCTTGCCGTCTATCTGTTTCGAGAACTAGATTTTACCTAATGAATGTGTGAATCGAAATTGATTTAATTTGTGAAGAAGAGGTGCAAACTTAACAGATTTTTTTAAAGATTTAGAGCACATTAAATCTCTTAATGTAAAGCATTCTGAAGTTATTGAGTATTTATCCTTTCATGATGAGAGAGGAAGAGTGATTGTTTGATGAATCGTCAAGCCCTAAAAGGATTCTTTTTAATTTGCCTTATAACAGCCCTCATACATAAGTGGTTACTTGTTGGCTTTCTTATACTAAGTACAGTTATTTTTGTGATTGAAAAATTTGATAGTTATGAGATGAGTAAAGCATATAGAACAAGAAACCGTAAATGATTTGGGAAAACGATAATTTTATAAGGAGACATACCATGCCTTTTTTCGTTATAAACAAGATACCTGTATTTTTAACTTGGGATAAAGATAAACAATTACGTGAGGAGATTTTTGGTATTGAGAATGTCTTTGGGAGTTATATTCAGAGGTACGGACAAAAGAACAATCACCAAAAAAAATTCAAGAAGGCACTCTATAAAAAATATATTCAAAATAAAACGTCTTTTGTTAAAGAGTGGTCAGAATTTGATTTATATGATGAAGATGCAAAGAGTAATATTTGGGATCTAATCTATGATTATTGTGCTTATTATGGATGCGGATACATTTCAGATATTAGAGACGATGCAACCAATTTTATAGATGATTATATGGGTCAGAACTTTTTATTTCCTCAAGGTAGAACGTTTATGCTGAATTATTATGTAGCTCCGTATAATTGGCGATGGAAATACATTAGAAGAAAAAAAGGGATCACAATAACAACTGTAATTGATGCTACTAATGTAGAGAGAATAGTTGGTAATTTAGCAAACTTCACAATTTTTTATAAAGATCGTATTATTAAATGTGGAGAAGTATTTGACATAACATTAATCAATTGATTTTAAGTATAACTTTGGAAGATCATTTGAATGTCGAGGTATAAATTATGCACAATAATATTGAAGATATATATAATAATTTAATTGCTGACGAGAAACTAAAGAATGGAACAAAGTACGAAAGAATAACGGCTATAGTTTATAAATTACTTAATGAAGCTAATACAGTTTTTCACGATCTGAGGCTTAGAGGGAACGGTAAGAAAGCAAAGCATCAAATAGACGTTACTATAGAAAAAGCTGGTCAAGATAAAAGAATTCTTGTTGAATGTAAAGAGTATGACAAAGTAGTTGGAATTGGAATTGTACGAGATTTTTTTGGTGCAGTATCCCAAATTAAACCGGATGAAGCAGTAGTTGTTACCACGAAAGGTTTTACAAAGGGAGCCATTGATTTTGCAAATGATGAAGGCATTAAGCTTGCTATTTTAAGAGAAGCTGAGGATTCAGATTGGGATGGCTTGATCAGAAAAATCAAAATAAATGCTACATTAATAACCATGGGGACTCCTACAATAACGTGGTTAGCAATTGATGAGGAAGGTATAGAGAAGGCTAGACATTTACTGGGAGAGAATTGGGGTAAAGATGAAACGAAAGGAACTTTTGATGAATATTTCTACGATAGTAATCATGAAGTTATTTCAAACTATGAAGAAGTCTTTTATTCTGTTTTAAACAGAGCTAAAAGAATACCAAATGAAAAAACAGAAGGAAGATTTGAATTTGAAGAACCCGTATTTATTAAAATGCATGGACATTATATTCCAATAAGAGGTTTTGATTATGAATTTACTTCTGGAAAAAGTATTTTTGAAGTCAATATTGATGATGGGGGCAAGGTGGCTGTACTCTTGTTTGAAATTTTAAATAACGAATCTAGGAGCCTGATCTTTCAACATCAGATTGAAAAGTGGAAATTTACTGAAAATGGAGAGGTTATAAACAAAATTTGAGCTTTTGAAAATATTGCATAGATTGGGGTGAATATTTTCATATGAATTCAAACCAGCATTACACAATGACCTACACGCTAAACAGCGGTATTAAAGGAACAGTCAATCTATCCAGCAAACAAATTCAAGACTGGATAGAATCGTATCGTGTAGGTAGCAAATATGTAACTACAGTAGGCAAAGAACATTTTGGATTGAATCCTGAGCTTGTAGCAGATTTTAAGGTACATAATGAGTTTAGTGAGCAAAGGGAACAGGTAGCAGCTATACAACCGCCAGCAGCAAGTAAAGGCAGTGAACAGTTAGCAGATGCATACAGTCTGCACAAGGTGCTGATTCAGGTAGAATGTAAATGTGGAGCTTCCTTTATAGAAGAGTCAGCGTACAAGAGAAGTAAATGGGGCTGTAAAGAGTGCGGTGATATTGTGTTTCTGGATAATAAAAAGGGTATGGTTGATACAGAGAAGGGTAAGGCTTGGTATATGACCAATAGGTATTTTGTTGAGAGGTGAGCAACTGACATGTGTCGGTTGCTCTTTTTATATAACCCAAATAAGGAACATAGACTAATTGACTAATAATAATTGCGTATATGTCTATTTATTCTTTAAAATTAACATATAATGTTTTAAATAGATTTTAATGTTGACAAATAGGGAAAAAGAGGTAATATTATCTCGTGTAACATTTTCAAAAAAATTTTATTTGGAGGAAGAGAAAATGAAAAAGAAAATGATATTACCAATTATGGCAGCTGCTTCTTTAGTTTTTTCTCCGTTTGCTGGACATATTGCAAGCGCAGAAAGTGCAGAAAAAATTTTGGAGGGGACTAATGGTAGGGAAATTGTAATACATAAACCGGATGACATCTCTAGTGCAAAAATTGATGAACTTGTAAATCATATCAAGAAAGGGATTGAAGAGGATAGAGTTGGAAACCACAAGCTAGGTTTAAATAAAAATGTGTCGGAAAGTGTTTATGATAATGCAATTTATGATTACACTATTATAGCTGAAGATTATGTTTACAAATATGAAGAGGCTCCCGATAAAGCTCCAGAACTCACTATTGAGAAACCAGATGTTAAATACTTAACTGAAGGTCAAAACGACAGAATCAATACTTTAGCTTATAATATTGGGGATGGTATTGGAGGTAGACAGAATATAGTCAAAAATGGAAGCTACCTATCTACTTTGTTAAGACTTCCACTTGATTCACAAGTTGGTGAAGAGACGGCTGCCTATAACTATTCTGGATTCTCTTCAGGTGCATACGAAGCAGACATGGGACTAGTCTATGATTCTAGTGTTGGTTTAGGTTTAGCTGAAAAGGGATGGAAACCAACTATGGTCGTGAAAAAAGGTAAAGTAGGCAGTCCTGCTAAACTTATTGCAGACTATGCAGATGTACAAGGTGCAAATGCATACTTACCAAATTCCGATGTGAATTTGTATATATGGTATAATGATGGTGGTAAAGTAAGGATGAAGATCAATGGTACAGCAACATGTTCAAATCAGTCCTGTAGTAGCAGTAAAGATACTCCCTTAATTTCTATTATGGAAACTAATGATAGACTCGGCCTTAATAGCGTCGATCAATGGAAGCTTCTATCAACGGTTGTTTCAACAGATGATAGAGGACAGAATAAAGCTACCTATTCAAGTATTAAAGTAGACGGTGCCTCAGTCCCAAGTAGTGCCTTTAGTGCTCCGCTTACTGATTTTGCTAACATCAAACGCGATGGTAATAACACTGTCACTATAACTGTAAAAGGAAGTAATTACTAATGAAAAGAAATCTTTTTATAATGTTTTTAATTCTATTAATAGCAGCAGTTTTTTCTGGAGCGATTTATGCTGAAGAGGTATCCAAACCTAAAGTATACGTTAATAATGAGAAACTTGATTCCGAAACTTTTATTTCCTATTCTGGAGTGGCAATGGTTCCATTCCGAGATATCTTCGCAAGATATGATATGGAAGTGAAATGGGATAACGCACAAAAAACAGTAACGGCCTCAAGTAAGGACGGTTCCAATGTAATAAAATTGACTCAGGATAGTAATGATGGTTATGTGAATAATAAAAAGTATAATTTGACACAATCCCCGGCTTTAGTTAATGGAGTTTTATATGTGAACCTTAGGTTCATTAGTGAATCGATAGGTGCGAAAGTGAATTATGATAAATCATCACTTTCTATACACATAACTCTCCCTAAAGCTGCAAAAGAATAGAGACTTTGCCCCGGTAAATATTCCGGGGTTATTTTTTGTTTTGAATTAATATAAAGAAATAAACAGTTATAAACAAATAGCTGGACAGTCAGTGTTTAAGATTGGAAAACGACTGAAGCATGTTAAGGAGATTAAGGAGAATGATTTGGTGCATGGTGAGTGGGAGAAGTGGTTAAAGACAGTTGATCTTACTCCGAAAACAGCACAAAGAATGATAAAAGCTTTTGAGCAATTTGGAGATGCGACGTCGCAACTGCCAGTTAGTAAATTGTTTGAAATGCTTTCTCTACCTGAATCCATTGATCGTCTAGATTTTATTGATCAGGAACACACCATCCCCTCAACTGGTAAACAGAAGACAGTGAACGAAATGACTGTGCGTGAGCTGCGTGAGGTAAAGCTGAGTTTCTTCTATTATATAGAACCAGCTTGATAGAGTGAAAAAACATGAAAATAACACTTCCACTCCGCGATTCTTGTTACGATTACGATACGTGTTTGCTGTTTTCAAAAACATAGATAAATAAAGGATATTTCAAATTTGTATTTTACACAATTTTATTTATAAAACTTAAATACCCCTTGATATATTAAGCTTTTTTGCACATTATTTCTCGATACCTACGATTGAAGTCACGATACAAAGCAATTCTTCATAAATCCCTTTGTTTATCTATATTTTAGCTATTTTTTCGATACGGTAACGATGTAAATATATTATGGCACAATTTTGAACCACAATGACTCAAAAAGCCATATGGAGTAAGTGTTTTATCATCATATTATCAATTTTGACGATTGAGCTTCGATAAGGGTGTCGATACAGGTCTTCTTCTATAATGCGCTCAGAGTTGGCAATACCCCTATAATGGTTGACACAGCGTCAACATTGACTGGATGTACATCTATAAATCACACGAGTTCGATATTTTCTAAGTTGTACATAGGGTTGTACGTTGCGTAAAATGATAAACTTGTACAAACGAATGTGTCGTAGAAGTAGACTTCCACGCAATAATTATATTATAATGTGTCGTAGAAGTAATAGATATGGAGGAGCTAAGTATGGAAAAATGTTGCGTAGAAGTACAGCCATTCCTAAAAGAACAAGAAGCGCTTGGTAAGAGTGAAAATACTGTCCGTACATATATGAGAATAATGAATGCTTTTGTAAGCTGGATTGAACCCAATGGAGGAGAACTGAATGACTTAACGAGATATGATGTGCAAGCCTACATAAAATATTTAGAACAGGATGGAAAGAGCGCATCAACAGTAGATAAAGTGTTTGCTTGTTTGAGTGTGTATGCTCGTTTCATCTCTCGACCTGATGTTGTTAATCGGATTAAGCGTACTCGACCTCAAAGACAAACACAAACAGCCCCCAAGTCACTAAGCGACTTAGAACGGAAACGTATACTTCGTGAAGTTGAAAAGGATGGGATTTTACGAGATATTGCTATCATGTATGTTTTGATGCAATGTGGTTTACGTGTATCTGAACTATGCTCACTCAATCGTAGTGATGTAACTATGTCAGAACGTGGAGGGAAATTGATTGTACGCGAAAGTAAAGGTGGTGAGTCGCGTTTTTTACCACTAGCTGTTGATGTACGTTATCATATCAGTAAATACCTTGACTCAAGGACGGATGAAAACGAAGCCTTGTTTATCAGTAATGAACGTAAACGTATTTCAGTTCGAACAGTACAGCATATGCTAAGTAAGTATGGAACACATCCCCATGCACTCAGACATACCTTTGTGCGTACCCTTGTTAAATCAGGGAATGATATTGCAGTTGTGGCTGAAATGGCTGGGCATAAAGATGTAAATGTAACGCGCCGCTATTCTAAACCAGATGAACAAGAAATGATTACAGCAATTGAAAGAGCATTCTCATAATAATCATGTGTACACTACGTACACACTGCGGCTTAGATGATTTATGTCTAGGCTTTTTTGTGATAATATAACCATATATTGCCGCTCAATTTAATTAAGGGGGGATAGTTTACACCCAAAACGCCTATTAAATTTCCAAATAATGCAGCAGCACATCTAGCCCCACACTGAAGTTATATGAGCGAACGACTCAAGCCTTGAACAGTTTGGAAACCATCCGACATCGTACGATTTGCCACTGGGTAAAATATTTGAAATGTAGCTTTGCCTGAATCCGTTGATATCAATACGGAAAGTTTCCTGCATGGGGGATGGTTAAAATCATTTGACCATTCACTTTCTACAAATATACCCCTAGCACTTCCAATCCCCGACATAGCATAAATTTTACTCGATACCATCCCTAATATCATTAAGGTTGCTTATATGTTATACATCCAATCTAAGCTCAATTCATAGATTAATTACAAGGAAATACGTACATGACTATTTAATGGAGTAATTTTGTATTGGATGAGTTGTATTATGATTTTCTAAATAAATTATACATAACATAAAGACGATACTTTTAATCATGAAATCATTGCAAACTATCCCAAAAGGTATCTTAAGTACATATATGAAAGGTATATGATTTTATTCCAAAAGATGGTACAATCAAGAAAAATATTTTACTACTTGTTTCACAACTACATAATAAATTTAACTATGCATCGTATTCTTAGTCTACATTGAAAGGGTGGTTTATCTATGAAAGTTACACCCACGATTAGAGCAGAATTGGAACAATATCTACAACAAGAAGACTTAAACCTATCGCAATTTGGACAAATTACAGGGATGAATAGGGGAATAATAAGCAGCATTGTAACAGGTAACAAATCTATGTCTATTAATCAGCTTGATCGAATTACTGAAGCTATGGGCTTACCAGAGGGTCACTTTTACGACTTGTTCGTAGAAAACTACATCATCGACCATCCTCCGAATATGAGGCGAATTGAGCCATTTTTATATCGCTGTGCGGAGTTGGACAAGCTCGGTGTGATCCGTCGAGTGGTGGGAGCCATCATGGACAATCTACTCTATTCACCCAAGCTATTTGAAATTGCAGAAGGATTGCTGGCAAAGGGACGACATGAGGCAGCACTACTGCTCTATGAGGGGGTGGCTGAAGCGGAGAGATATCAACATTCTGAACGCCTAGCCATCTGTCAATATCGCATATTCAAGATTCAGGTTGGAGATGACCAAGAAAAGAATTTCCAATCAGCACTTCAATTTGAGCCATTTGTCAAACGTCTCGATGCTATAGACCAATTAGATGCACTTATAGATTTGGCTAATGTATACCGATCATTGCGAAAATGGGAACGCGCTAAGGAAGTTGCTAAGGATTTAAGGACTTTAGCCAAAGCTCAATACTCTTTGGATCATTCTCAGGAAAGGGAAGAGCGCAAACCTCTGCGACCGTTATTTTTTTATATCGCATTCAGTAAATCACTTATTGGCGGCGTTTATTATGAACAAGGAAAATATGAGTTGGCGTTACAAATTGCGTATGAGTCTTGTAATTTGGATTGGGTGAAAGAGACCGACGAAGAAGCATTGCGCTGGAAAAGCTTGTTTCAAGAATGGGGCGAGGCTAACATATGTTTAACTAAACTCATGGCTGGAGATACAAAGGTACTTCCTTTATATATTGATCTCATTTCAACAAATAGAGAGGAATTACTACCGGGTTTGTGGAATATAATGATAGTAGCCAATCGTTATAAATTAAATGTAGACAGTATTTTGAGTCAATTTGAGTGGGAAATATCCAAGATACATGATCAAGAAGGAAGACAAACGAATGACAAGCAGAATATTAATGATCAGCTTGTTGGCTTTTTGAGTGAATTAGCTGATTATTATTTGACCAGTGGTCAGTACGAAAAGGGAATTTGTTACTTATTAGACTGTATGAGAATATCCACTATAATCAATAATGAGCACTCTATACTTCGTTGCGTGAGAATGTTTGAACGTTGTCGCCAATTTGTCTCAGATGAAGTCAAAGTGGAGTATCGAAATTTAGTGGAAATGGGGTAATGGTATGAAACGCATAATCAAAGGGTTGTTCGCGACTACCTTCTTATTGGTGTTAGTAGCAAGCACACAAATAATGCACATTCAAGATTTTGGTATGTCACAGCCAATTTCTAACGGTGGTATCCAAGTGTTTGGATGGCATATTGGAAGCTAGTACATTTTAAATAGTGTGAAGCGTTTGTTCAAATGAAGAATATTAAGTCACATTTAAGGGTTGGACGGGATTATCCGTTTAGCCTTTTTTGTGTGTAAACAATTGATTGGAGGTGTGCTGGATGGATATAGGTGAATTAGTACAGTATTTAAATCGGATGAGTTCTAGCATTAGTGAAATAGGGGATAAAACTAGTTCAGGTTTACAGGACATTGAAACTAGATTGAGCAACTTAGATAGCACTCTTACTATGACTAATGTTTTACTCATCATTCTAATTATTGTTGTTGCCCTAAATACATTTCTAAAATGGAAAAACTCAAAGAATTAGTCATCAGCTCATTAAATATGTTCATTCATGAATGCCCCTATAGATGCCAGAAAGCTGCGACGATCTGGTTAGGGGCATATTCTTATAGATTGAGTATAGAAGCTACTAGTACATGAAAAAGACTGCGAGCCTAAAATACAATCCAGTATTTCTCAAAAAATTAGAATAATCAAGCAACACCTACATAATTGTAAAAACTTCTAACGTCCATAGAGGGATAAGGTGCTACGTTGATTCATGTAACTTATAACAAGGGATTATAATACTTTTGACATAGTAACCTGTCTATTGCAGTCCATTGGTCACATAATATAAAAGGAAATATCAGGATGATAGATGGATGTCCCTAAACATCTCCTTCTGATAAGATTATTTCCATCAAAATTAAAGTGGGCGTGGTAGAATGGGGAGAATATTAGTTCCACCTGACAAACTGATGGAAGTTGCTGATCAGTTCTTACACGGAAAGCATGAAATGGAACGTATGCTGAATTTTTTGAGTGGACGAATTGATTTTGTCCAACAAGGCTGGTCTGGAGCCACCCAAGAGAGATTTTTTCAGGAATTTCAGGCTTCTCGACAATCTATGAGTGTGACAATTGAAAGACTATCGACAGTAGCACAAGAACTTATTTTTATTTCAAAAAACTTTACACAGGTGGACGGGGAGAAAGTCGTACTGGATGTGCCGTGGTTAGGAGCTCCTGTTAAAACGGCATCCACAGGTGAAGGTTGGTTACATAAAATCTTTGAACAAATTGGAAAAGCTGAGATCACCAAGGCTGAAGCTCAATTGGAAGCTAGCAAACTTCAAGGAGAAATCCTTTGGGATACTGCACAGGGAGCAAAAGGAGCTATTCAGGGAAATTTGACATTGGGGATGCTGCCAGATAAAGACCGTCACTATGATCATCCCATGGCAGCTAAAGTAGGAGAAATTCTCGGGAATGTAGCTACAACATTGCAAGGGGCTGGTGAGGTAGTAGCTGGAATAGGTGGAGAAGGATTATCAGTTGCTGTTTCATCTACAGGAGTAGGGAGTATAATCGGGGTACCCGGATTAATTGGATCGACAGCTTTGGCGGCGCATGGAGCTACAACTGCGGTTAAAAGTGCAAAAGGAGTAGGAGAAAGCTCAGCAGAATTGTGGCAGATGGCGAAGGGAGAAGGTGGAGGTAAAAACTCAAAGCCTTCAAGTTCCCCCGTACATCATGAAGTGACAAGTCAATCGCCTTCTACGATAAAAAATCCAAAAGAAGTGGAGATTGTCAATAAAAAAGGTGAATCAATAGGAGAATTCGATGAAATTGATTTGAAAAAGAAAATATTCTACGAAGATAAATCTGCGAAAGGATTAGATAAAGTAAATCCTAAGACAGGTTTACCTGCTCAAACGCCCCAAGAATTTACGGATAAACAATTATTAAAGAAGACTCGAAATCGAATTAATGAACTAGAAAATAATGCATTTACTACAAGAGCAACAAAAAATAGTTCATCTGATATCCCACATCTAGATAGTATTAAAGATATTCGGGAATTTGTATTTAGATTAGATGGTGATACACCTGAATTGAGAAAAGCTGCCGAGAACAGCCTAAATCAGCTTAAAAAGGAGTTTCCAGATTATAAATTTAGTGTCCAGTTTGGAGGAGGAAAATAAATGTCAGTTAGCGTTATGATACTCGAACCACAAAATGAGTTTGAAAAAAGTTTTTTTCTTCCCGTTGCGTCAGAATCATTTTTTAATGAATGTTGGCAACCAGCTATCGAATCTTTAGGATTACAATGGATAGATTTGTTTTCAACAGGAGTTGATGTTGAGGAGGAAGACTTACCAAATATTTTGTCTGAGCTTCGACAACTTCAGAATTGGGCAGAAAGAAATTTAGAGGAGGATCACAAAAATAAACTCGTTGAACGAGTAATAACACTCATAGAAAAATTGCCTAGCGCGTTTCAGCGTAAGGAAGCAGTTGTTTTTATAGGGTAGGTAGTGATAATTTGGATTAAAGGGTGTACACAAATTGGATACACCCTTTCTTTGGTGCAATTTTAAAATGTACGAATCTAGCTATTCATTCCATGATTGTCAAGTTGGAAGCTATTCATTCCATGATTGTTCGGGGCGATTAACGCTCCTATGTTGCTCACGCTACCGAGCAGAAACAAAGCTATTGCCATCATACATAATGCCTTTTTCATCTTTGAGCACCCTCCCCAAGATTTTATTGTTCAATACATTGTATGCTTCCAGTTGATCTTTAGTTGCATGAACACTAAAAGATACAAATAATGCATTGAGTTTTTTATACCCTGTATCATCTTTAAGTTTATCAGACATTCCCAAAGCCTTGAGGGATATATTTAGTGCATTAGAATAATTTGCATTTTTGAGGTTATATAGAGCCATTAGATAGAGATGGTCTATATAATAACGTATATTGGCATCTGTTTCGTAGTTTCCGTCTAAGGAATCTAGAGTAGGTTGAAATTCTTTTAATGCCCAATCAACGTTATAGTCGTATTTTATAGCTGCCTCCAAAATCGTTATGATTCCCGGCAACAACTCTTCTTCTTCACTTTGATGTATAAATTGAACATATTCAGGAAGCGTATCCATCTTTCCTTCCAACAAGTCAAGGACGTATGTATTTGCTCGTGCAAGCATCCTGAAATGAGCCACATCAGCTTGCCCTTCCTCGTCCAATCCGTATATCCAGCCCAATTCAGTGTACTTTTCGATGCAATCTCTGGCTGCTGTGTAATCACCCATCTTCTGTAATGCGATACCTTTTGCTACCATTGCATATCCAAAATAGAAGGCGACACTTCGTTTAAGTTTTTTGGTATCAATTTTTGGTTGACCTTTTGCTTGCCTAAGTTGGTTTTCATCATACAAATTTCTAATCGACAAATAGAGCTTGTCCGCAATATGTACCATAGCATCCCAATCTTCTAGTGAAAATTCTGCTCGCAACATGTCAGTCAAAAGATTTATATCGCTTACTGATTCCAAAACTGCCGAGTTGAACATGCATCTTCCTCCATATTACATTTTTAACCAATAATATAGCATTATTGGACAATGGTCAATTACGTAGTTAAGTGGACTCGGTGACAAGTTCACGTTCATTATAAAAATATCTATAGTGAGCGGCTTTCTGTTGCATAATAAACGGTAAAAGGAATGCTCGACCCTGATAAGTTTGGCAATCCTTTTACTGTAGGCAAAGGTCATTATCATACTGGCTCTATTGGAAGATCGTTGACTCTTAAACTTGTATTCAGATGAAATGTTTAAATTTGACTGAGTAATTTTACGAAAACTACATGGGAAGATTAATTGTTCGTATGTTTCTGGTCTTCCTCCACGTTGCAATTCGGATCACAACCTTAGAAAATATGCCAAAAGAAGGGGATAACATTCGAACAATGAACGACAATTCCAGATTAGGAAGAAATGAAAAAAACGGTCAATCGGGATCAAACGAGTGGTCAAAATAAGTGAATTGGAATTCTCGCTTCTTTTATATAGACATATTTTCGCGACTACAAAAATGCATGACCGAAAATATATCAATAGAGTATATAAAAAACTTGTAATTAAGGGAGTATATGCTATACTGTAATAGTGACATAGAAGTGAAACAATAAATTGAAAGGAGAAACAAAGTGGGGCGAAGGTGAAACGGAATCAAAGAGAATGAAAGTTAAGTAGTTGACAATACATATTGCT
The DNA here is from genome assembly GCF_024213325.1 of Paenibacillus sp. MZ03-122A. Lineage (NCBI taxonomy): Bacteria > Bacillati > Bacillota > Bacilli > Caryophanales > Paenibacillaceae > Paenibacillus > Paenibacillus sp. MZ03-122A. The sequence goes on from NZ_JANAVI010000001.1 coordinate 322,440, forward strand.
TTACCACGGTTACAATTAAAAAGTAGATTTTAAAATACAGCAAGTAGATAGAATGCCTACTAGATTGGATAGATGGAATTAAAATAGTTTTAATATTGGTAAACTTAATATTGTTTTTATTTGTTCTATCTGAAATGGCTCGTTAAGTTTATTTGTTGTGCGATCTTTGAAAATTTTATTATAAAGAAATAGGATAGCTCTATAATAAAAGTGGAGTGACTCATGATTTTGCTTTCTTTATTTATCTTTAGTCAAAGATATTTTTTAGTATAAAAATTGAAGGGAGAAGTATATAGTTTTGGCTTATGAACAGACACGAGATTTTATCCAAGTTACAGCTAACAACGGAAAAACAAATTTTTCATACATATTTGAAGGTAATGAAGAAGAACGCTTGCTTAAAAGTAAGGTTTATAAAAGTAAAATGAAATACTACAGCAAAGAAGCAAACGAAGAATTTGAGGAATGGAATAAAAACGGTTACGGTATTTACTTTTTGCCTAATGGTGGCGGTTACAAAAATGATAACATAACTGAATTTCGTGCTTGTTTTATCGATATGGATATCAAAGATGAGATTGAGTATGCATTTGTTGCTGCTGGGTTTACTGGAAGCCCTAATGAATTACAGGAGAAGGTAAAATCCAAATTTTATTCGCTTAATAAAACCGAGAAACTCAACTATAAGCAGATATTCAGGTGTCGTGTTTCTGAATTAAAACAACGTGGGATTCCTCCAAGCGCAATTGTGGAAACGAAAAATGGGTTTCATGTATATTATTTGCTCAATAAAGATACACAGAGACACCAATTTGAAACACTAGAAGGACTTTTAATTTACATATATAACGGGGATATGGCTGTAAAGAATACAGCTCGATTGCTGAGAGTACCTGACACTTTACATCTTAAAGATTCAAATGATCCATTTACAATAAAGCTTGAGGAATGGAATCGAAGTGTCAGGTATGATGCAGAAGATTTAATTATTCGTCTTAGGAAAGTTGTTGAGAAGGTACATGTTCAAACAGACACTTTGTTATGTGTTAATTCACGTAAAGCACCCACATATAATACTAAGCTCCTATCAAAAAAGAAAGGTCTTCCATCCAGAGTAGGGATAGATTATTCTTCAATGAATATCGGTAACATCCCTATAATCAGCAAAGGGTTTGAAGGAATTCCAGAACTAAAGAAAAGGCTAGGATTAGATAACCAAGATGATCTGTGCTATATAGACCGGGATGATATCAGGCAATTCTTGAAGAAGCAAAATTTAAAGCACCTACTTGGGATAGATTCTGATAGGTTGTATTGTATTTTTCACAATAGCAGCAATCCAACCAGCGGAAACATATACTCCTATGACGATAAGTGGTTTTATAAATGCCACAGTTCTCGATGTGGAGTCCATTATGATATTGTTCAGATTATAGAGAGAATAACAAGGCTTCCTATACATAAAGCATTCGACTATTTAAAAGAATTGTACAATATTGCCGAGGTTAAAACAGAATGGCAATTAGATCAAGAGAGACTTATTGAATTTAACATTGAGTTTCTGGAACGATTCAAGTACGACATAGATTTACAAGAGAACTATCCATACCTGACGAAGTTTCTGAAAACTAAAGGTACATTGGGGCTGCTGATCCAGATCCATGAGATAGCAAGGAGAAAACTTCCCCAACTTTCTAAAATGAGGAATATGGATTCAAGTAACGCTATTGTGTTCGCACCAATGAGGAAGGTCATAGAGGAGTTATTAAGCGAGAATTCAGATTTACACAGCATTAATAAGGCCAATACCAAAGTAGTAATCATGATATTTATGTATCTGCTCAATTGTGTTGGGGTTGACCAATTACCCGATGAAATGCAAAGAAGAATTGAACAGTATCAAAAGGAATCTCGTAAGAATAGTAATCTCCATTATAATAATATAGCGAGATACTATGAGATAGTTAGCATGGATACTGAACGGCTTATACTAGCTGAAGAGATGAGCCAACTCTTTTATCAGAATCATTTAACAATTTCAAACTTTAATCGTGAACAATTGATCAGCCTGTGTGGAGTAGAAGAGGGAAATCGTGTTTTCCCTGACCGATCAGAAGAGGAGATACCCGGTCTAAATCAATCCATTTCACAGGAAATTAAGCGAATTGTAAATGAGTTAATTCAGGTCAAGGGATGGACATATGACAATGAGATTATTGAGCATATAGATATCTCAGATTTCAATATGAAGCAACGATACAAAGACAGCTTCAAGTACATACCTAAAAAGAAGTCGGATGAATTAGATTCATTAGCTGTACTAGATAATGATGTTGGATTTCAGAAGTGGCGTTATGGGTTTCTAGCTAAAAAACTATCTGTGAGTGTACCAGCAATTATTTCTAATCAGGAGTATCGTAGGGCAAGAGTAAATAAGCTGTTGAGAAAGCAGTTTGACATTCCTATACATATAAAAGGTTTCGTTTATCATCAAGAAATATCAGAACAAGGTAAACAATTAGAAGACAAAGCTTCACATATCCTACGATTAAAGCAACATGATTTAAGTCTATCTAATGCTCAGATAGCTTCATTAGTTGGATGTTCGAGACAATATGTATCTAATGTTCTTAAATGCAGAGATTAAACTTTATATTGATAATCTGATTATAGAAGTGTCAACTAAATTGCTGTTTCTAAGCACCTCATATCATTAGACTAAAGAGTAGTAACATTATGAGGTGCTTTAATAGGCACATTTAGTTGACAGGTAGGTAACGGAATAAGAATAGATGCTAGGTCAAAAATGGATTGTTATTGACTTGTCTTTAGTTCAACCTTTTTTTCTGAATTATCTATATGAAATTAACATGCTTCGTTTTGGAATGGTATTTGTATGGGGAAGAACAACACCTGTTTATTCGAGATAAATCTATAGGGATTATAGTGCTAAAATTAATTTGGGAACTCATCTTTACGTTTCCCATGCAGCAGCATAGACTTACCATAGAGACGGTTTGTAGATTAGATGAAATGAAGTAGTCGACTTCTTCTGCCTGTTTTATATTCTTTAATGAGGTGGTTATTATGGAAGGTAAAAAATTTGTTCTTATGCTTTTACTTTTTTGCTTGTTGGGCATTATAGGGCTAAGCGCTTTAATGTATGGATTCCTCTGGTTAATGTTCAATGGATAGTTTATAAAATTGGCATTTTACAATCGGTTGTTGTATTAAGAAGTGAGCATATACATACAAGTTGCTTCACACAGATGAAAACGTTGGTTTAAGGGCAATATGATTTAGATTAGTCCGAAGGGAAGGGCAATAAATTTAGAAGCTAAGAAGACAAGCTAGACTCTATACATAGGAAGTTGAGAAATAGCGCGGCAAGATTTATGAAGCAGTTAAACAAGGAATGGAATAGGACAAATTAAAACATACATAGGAGTATTTTGAGGTGAGCGTGATGACTAAAACGATGGAAAGCGGAAGAGTTATGATTGGTGTGACGGATATTATGCGTAAGATGGGAATCGGACGAGATAAGGCATATGAGTTAATTAAATCCAAGCAGTTCTACACCATAAAATTAGGAACCAGATATCTGGTGCATGAAGATGTGTTTGAAGACTGGATGAAAGGTCGGTTATAGCTGATTACAAGTAGGTTATAGGGAGGCTTTCATGTGGTATGATTACTTTTAGTCACATGCTTGACCTCCTTTCTTATTGTCACAAGAAGGGAGTTTTAAATGGCAGAACCTTTTGTTAATGAGAAGACAAAAAAATGGGATTTTGTTTTTGGTTATTACGATGAAACTGGGAAGAGACGGCAAATCCGCAGAAAAGGCTTTAAGACAAAACGTGAAGCAAATGATAAGATGATTGAGCTTCAGAATGATGTGAAGAATAAAGAATATATCAGGAAAGATAACACTACACTCAATGAGTTTATGGATTACTGGCTGGATAACATCCGGGTTCATGAATGTGGCGAAACAACGCTTTACAATAACAAGTTGTATTTCAAAAACCATATTAAGCCTAAATTCGGAAAAATAAAGTTGCAAAATTTTGATTTATTGAAATGTCAAAATTTCGTGAATGAGTTGCACAAGAAGAATTTTGCGAGGAATACAATAGATCGCATTACAACGATGGTCAAAAAAGTATTTGATAAGGCGATTGAATATGGATTCATCAAAGAAAATCCCATGCGAAAAGTGACACTTCCCAAGCGAATAAAAAAAGAAATGTCTATTTGGACGCTGGAGCAAGTGAATCATTTTCTCCAATGCACCAAAGAAAATCGTTATCATTGTGTTTATGGACTCGCTTTATTAGCAGGAATGCGGCAAGGGGAGATTTTAGGGTTAAGATGGAAAGATATTGATTTTGAATCAAAGACAATTATCATTAGACAAACGCTTGCTCATTATGGAACTCGGATTAAATCTGGAGCTAAAACCACCGCTGGGGAACGTAAAATATCTATACCTAATCAACTGATTGCGATTTTAGAAGAACAGCGTAGGCTACATGAAGTTTTCAAAGTGAAGTGGAAAAGAGAGTTTGGAGACGGTTTTGTCGATATGGATATTGTCATTTTCAATTTAAAAAATGGTAAAACGGTGTTCCCTGCTAATTTGTCCAAGGCTTATAAAAGGGATGTCTTAAGTGCCAAGCTCCCACATATTCGCTTTCATGATATGAGGCACACCCATGCGACGATGCTGTTGGAAAAGAAAATGAATGTCAAAGTGATTTCAGAGAGATTAGGTCACAGTAAGATATCTGTCACGCTGGATACGTACAGTCATGTACTTCCCAGTATGCAACAAGAGGTAGCCGATGAGCTTGAGCAGATGATCATGTTGTGATTCCTGTGACCTTTTTGTGACCTCAAATGATTTGTTGCTTAAAAACTGTTGATATAAAAGGCTTTTTTGAGGGTTCACATCATGTGTGGTGCACTGGATGTTGGACTGCTCAATGAGCGGCTGGCGGATCGGAAAATTCTTGCCGCACGAGCTGTGGGGGTAAAAACGCTGAAAGAATTGTTGGAAGCGCCGATGGAATCGGTGACAACAGAAGCGGAGCAACTGGGGATTAAGCCGGGGATGCCAGGCTACGAAGCATTATTGAAACTGGTGTAATGAAGCCTATGTGCATATGTTGCATAAAAGTAGAGGAACAAGAACCGAAAAAAACCGGACTTTTTGGCTCCGGTTTTTTTCTATGAAAAGTTCTATTCTATCGAGAAGAATTCTTTGAATTATATACGATCTATATGATCTGCAAGAACAATTATTCGGCAAACAAATTGGTCAGGCTCTCGCTAAAGGGTGCTTGCACAATTCCTTTTTCGGTAATGATGGCGGTAATGTACTCATGAGGTGTAACATCGAAAGCTGGGTTGTAGACTTTGATGCCCTGCGGGGCGGTCCTTTTACCAAAGCTTTCGGTAACTTCCTCCGCAGAACGCTCCTCGATCGGAATATCTGCGCCTGTTGCGGTCTGCAAATCAATGGTAGATAGTGGGGAAGCGACATAAAAAGGAATGCCATGCGCCTTCGCTAGCACAGCTAGACTGTAGGTGCCGATTTTGTTGGCCACATCTCCATTAGCAGCGACTCTATCTGTGCCGACAATAACGGCCTGTACCCATCCTTTGGACATCACCATGCCCGCCATATTGTCACAGAGCAGTGTGACATCAATGCCTGCCTGCTGAAGCTCGAAAGCGGTCAGGCGCGCACCTTGCAGCACGGGACGGGTTTCGTCGGCAAATACTTTGAGGTGGATGCCGTTCTCCTGCGCAAGGTACATCGGCGCGAGCGCTGTTCCGTATTTCGCTGTCGCCAATCCACCTGCATTGCAGTGAGTGAGTACGCCCATCCCGTCCTCGAACAGAGGTAAAGCATGGATGCCGATCTGGCGGCATACTTCTTCATCCTCTGCCTGAATGGCTATGGCTTCACGCTCCAGCCCAGCATTCCAGTCTTCGACCTGACCTCCGCTAGCTTCAACGATGAGTTCCCCGGCCCGCTTCTTCATGCGGTCCAGGGCCCAGAAGAGGTTTACGGCAGTCGGCCGTGAGGTAGCCAAATGTCCGCACACCGCGTGTACATGCTCCAGCCACCCAGCAACGTCGGTGCCGTCGTAGGCGGTAGCTCCCAGCACAACGCCGTAGGCCGCAGCCATCCCGATGGCAGGCGCACCGCGTACCTTCATGGCATGGATGCCGTTCCATACTTCCTCGGCCGTGAATAAATCCAGCATGACAATCGTTTCGGGCAGCAGACGCTGATCCAGCATGGACAAATGGTTACCTTTCCACACCAGCGAAGATAGAGCCTGCCTGGACACTGCAGCTTTCCCGGAGGTTACGGGTGCCGAATCTTTCTTTTCACTCATATTCATTAAGCTCCTTTAGTTTGGGCAGCTGTTGCTGTCCGAACAATGTCTCCCAGTTCCCGAATCGAATGAAGCTCGCGATTGCGAAGAACCAAGGATTTACCGATAGATAACGCCAGACGTTCCGCAGCTTCCTTGATAGCAGGATCGGCAATGGTGTCGATATCTGCCACATGCGACAGGCTGATGATACGGCGAATCACTTTGCACCCTGCAAAACCAATCGTATCTTGCAGTACTTTCTGGAGATACAAGTCCTGATATCCAGCTGTACGTGCCATATGATCGGTGACATGCTCGTCCCACAGTTTGCGGAACCTACCCTCAAACTGCTCCCATACCTGAATGGCAGTCTCCAGAAGCCAGTCACGTCTTTCCTTTAGAGCTTTCTCGCCAGAGGTCCATCCGGGCTGAGCTGCGTAGTTCAACAGCAGATTGGCAATCACCGCTCCGATATCAAAGCCCATGGGGCCGTAGTAGGCAAATTCAGGATCAATGACTTTAGTCGATTCGGTCGTTACGAAAATGCTGCCAGTATGAAGGTCACCGTGCAGAAGCGCTTCGGTTCGTGTCAAAAACTTTTCTCGCAGCAAAGCCACTTCCAAGTGAAGCACTTGATCTGTACGTAGCGCCTCTGCTTCGTCTTCGATGTAGGCACCATAGTTGTTATTATCTGAGAACCGATACGGTTCATCCAGAATCAGATCTTCAGTTATTTTGCAGAGATCTGGGTTGATAAAGCGTTTAACCAGGTCTTTTTTATCCTGCTGATTCATGCCCAAATCTGAGGTGAAGAAGAGCGTGCGTGCCAGAAACTCCCCAATATGATTAGCGAAATATGGATAGGTGTTTCCTTCTATTAGTCCCTTGCGCATGATGGTGTGTGAGCTAAGATCCTCCATCACGGTCAACGCAAGCTCATCGTCATACGCCAGTACCGCAGGAACTAATTCTGGGCAAATATGGTGTTCCTGCTGAAGTGCCTCGCGTTCAATACGGGCACGATCCAGTGAAAGCGGCCAGGATTCACCCACAATTTTTACATAGGGAAGTGCCTGCTTGGCAATGATACTCTTGTTAGATTTAGAATCCGTAATGTGAAAAACCAGATTTAAGTTACCATCACCGATTTCTCGGCATTCTAGACGGGCATCCTGACTAAAAAATCCGGGGATGTTCTTCACGAATTCGATTGCTTCTTCGGTCGTTAAAGGATGATATTGGGACAACGAAGTCACCTCCATAAATTGTGCGCATGAAATAGTTTGAAAAATATTACAATATTAAACCAAGTATTTCGATATGATAGAGAAAGTATAACGAAAATCATTGAAGTTTTGTACATTTTTTTTATGGGGATTGAAAGAGGAAGAAAGGAGTACTCTTCTTTTTGTTTCGACTCCGTATAGAGAGGGTAAATATGAGACAGACGTCCGGCAGATGATATTAGGATGCCCGCTGGCGTCTTACCGTCAGCAATGACGGTGATGGATACGTAAACGTTCCTGAAAATCAATTTGATGAAAAAGGAAGGGATTATGATGGCTAAAACAACAAGTAACTCGAAAAATACGCAAACCAAATCGGTGGAGGAACTTTTAAACCGTCAAGTCGCTAACCTCAATGTGTTATATGTAAAAATTCATAACTATCACTGGTATGTGAAAGGCTCCAGTTTCTACACACTCCATGTTAAATTTGAAGAGTTATACAATGAAGTGACATTGAAAATGGATGAGATCGCCGAGCGTTTGCTCGCGTTGAAAGGTTCTCCTTCCGCAACGTTGAAGGAATACCTGGAGCTGTCATCGATTCAGGAAGCAAACGGCAACGAAGATGCTCCCAAGATGGTACAAACCTTGATCGAGGATTTTGCAACTGTATGTGAGGAGTTTCAGGAAGGCATCGAACTGGCGGAAAGCAATTCCGACCAGCCAACTGCAGATTTGCTGATCGGTTATAAAGCGGATTTGGAAAAACATATGTGGATGCTTCGCTCTTATTTGGGCTAATTGTCAGAATTTCGATTCATCACTTATGCCTAGTTCGGTGAATTTAATTCCACTCCATAGTGGTGGGGTTACGCTCTGAAATAACCCTTTACATGTAAAACGCTACTGACGTCATGCTGTCAGTAGCGTTTTTATGGCTGAAAAGAGGTCATGCATCTCATGTTTTTTGTGTAAATTTATAATTATATAAACAACCACAGGATGTATTTTGCCATTTGTGTGCTGGTAGGGTGAACATTTTATGAAGAAAGTTGGATAACGTGTGTCTCTTGGTTGCACCCTTCAAGATATTTATTATAAAATAACTTGAGAATCATTGAGAATCAGTTTAGAATGATTATAAATAAATTTTTAAGTATTACTTGAAATCAGGGGGCTCCCCTGTTTAAATATACTTTCTGATTTCGACACCACACTACATTTTTTGGAGGGTATTGCAAATATGGCTACAAACTTTAAGATTGAAGGTCTCAAAGCGACCATTGAAGGCAAGGAAATTTTGAAAGGTATTAACCTCGAAATGAAGGGCGGAGAAATCCATGCCATCATGGGTCCTAACGGTACGGGTAAAAGTACACTCGCGTCTGCTTTGATGGGTCATCCTAAATATGAAGTCACAGATGGTAAAGTAACTTTGGATGGGGAAGACGTGCTGGATATGGAAGTGGATGAGCGTGCACGTGCAGGATTGTTCTTGGCGATGCAGTATCCGAGTGAAATTGCAGGGGTAACGAACTCCGACTTTTTGCGTAGTGCGATCAACGCGCGTCGTGAAGAAGGACAAGAAATCTCCCTGATTAAGTTTATCCGTCAAATGGAAAGCAAAATGAAAGAGCTTGAAATGAATCCTGAGTTTGCTCACCGTTACCTGAACGAAGGCTTCTCTGGTGGTGAGAAAAAACGGAATGAAATTCTGCAAATGATGATGATTGATCCGAAAATCGTCATTCTTGATGAAATCGACTCCGGTTTGGATATCGATGCTTTGAGAATCGTGGCTAGCGGTGTCAATGCTATGCGTTCCGAAGAGCGTGGTTTCCTTATCATTACTCACTATCAACGTCTGTTAAACTACGTTAAACCAGATTATGTACATGTGATGATGCAAGGACGTATTGTTAAATCCGGTGGTCCTGAGCTTGCTGAGCGTCTGGAAGCGGACGGTTACGATTGGATCAAGGAAGAACTGGGTATCGTTGATGAAACTGTAGGACAAGAGGCGTAAGCCGGAAGCGAGGAGGAAAACTAATGACTACACAAACAATCCTTCCGGTAGATTCCGAGCAACTGCGTGTTCTGTCCGAACGTAACGGCGAACCATCTTGGCTGGCCGAAGACAGACAAAAAGCACTTGAGCTTGCAGGCAAACTGGAGCTTCCGGTATTTGAAAAAACAAAAATCGAACGTTGGAAATTAAACGATTACGGTCAACATAAACAGAGCGAGGTCATTGCATCGGTAGGGCAGGTTCCTGCAGCCATTGCTGATCTGGTCAAAGAGCAACAGGAGGGCGGTCTGATTATTCAGCGCAACTCCGGCGCGGTATATGTGAAGCTGAGTGAGGAATTGGCGGCGCAAGGCGTCATTTTCACGGATTTACAAACAGCGGTTAAAGAGCATGCTGATTTGGTTAAAGCTCATCTGAACACAGTTATTAAGGCTGAAGAAAATTCATTGTCTGCATTGCATGCAGCACTCTGGAACGGTGGAGTATTTGCTTATGTGCCTAAAAATGTAGAGCTGAACGTTCCACTTCAAGCTGTATTCCTGACGGACGATGCGACTGCAACATTTGCACCGCATGTGCTGCTCGTTGTTGAAAGCCACAGTTCTGTGACTTACGTAGACAACTATGTATCTGCGGACTTGGCGGCACCTGTTCTTCATAACGGTGCGGTAGAAGTTGTTGCAAATGCAGGAGCTAAAGTGCGTTATGCGACAGTCCATCAGTTTGGAGAGCAAGTAACGGATATTTCGATTCGTCGTGCCACGTTGGGAAATGACGCAGCTATCGAATGGATTGTGGGCGAAATGAACAACGGTAATACAGCAAGCAATACCATGTCCGTGCTCAAAGGCAATGGCTCCAATTCGGATGCCAAGATCATTGCTGTAGGTTCCGGCTCACAAAAGCTGAACTATACGACACAAGCACAGCATTTTGGCAAAAATTCCGCCAGTCAGATGATTACGCGCGCAGTAATGCGTGAAGAAGCGTCTTCCATCATTAACGGAATTACAAAAATTGAAAAAGGTGCTACCAAAGCAGACGGTCAGCAAACAGAACGTGTTCTGATGCTCAGCCCGAAAGCGCGTGGTGACGCTAACCCGATCCTGCTGATTGATGAAGATGATGTAACGGCAGGTCACGCAGCATCGGTTGGTCAGGTAAACCGTGAACAAGTGTATTACTTGATGTCCCGCGGGATTAGCCGTACAGAGGCTGAACGTCTGATTATTTATGGCTTCTTGGCACCTGTCGTATCTGAAATTCCGCTCGAAGGACTTCAACATCAGCTGCAAAGCCTTGTTGAAAGGAAGTTAGGCCAATGAATACTGCATTGATCCGTGAACAGTTCCCGATTTTACATCAGGAGATTAACGGTCATCCGCTGGTTTATTTGGATAATGCGGCCACTTCGCAAAAACCGCTGGCGGTCATCGAGGCGATCAAGCACTACTACGAATATGATAATTCGAATGTTCACCGTGGTGTGCATACCTTGGGTAGCCGCGCAACGGATGCTTATGAAGGTGCGCGGGAAAAGGTAGCCCGCTTTCTGAATGCCAAGCGCAGTCAGGAAATTATTTTTACACGCGGAACAACAACGGCGTTGAATCTGGTCGCTTCTTCCTACGGTAGAGCTAACTGTAAGGAGGGTGATGAAATTGTCATCACACAAATGGAGCATCACAGTAATCTGATTCCGTGGCAACAGGTAGCCAAAGCCACAGGCGCGACTTTGAAATATATTCCACTTCAAGAGGATGGTAGCGTTGATCTTGCTGATGTGGAGAATACCATTACAGAGAACACGAAAATTGTAGCGATTGCGCATGTCTCCAATGTGCTTGGTGTTGTGAACCCTGTCAAAGAGATTGCAGCTATTGCGCATCGCAAAGGCGCAGTCATCGTTATAGACGGTGCACAAAGCACACCACATATGAAAGTAGACGTGCAAGACATCGATGCTGACTTTTATGCCTTTTCGGGTCACAAAATGTGTGCTCCTACTGGGATCGGAGCACTGTACGGCAAGAAGGCGCTGCTGGAAAACATGGAGCCGATTGAGTTCGGCGGTGAAATGATCGACGATGTGGGATTGTATGAATCCACATGGAAGGAGCTGCCTTGGAAATTCGAAGGTGGAACCCCGATTATTGCCGGAGCCGTTGGCTTGGGAGCTGCCATTGATTTTCTGGAAAGCATCGGACTGGACGCCATTGCGCAGCATGAAAGCCGTCTGTCCAACTATGCTCTCAAACGTCTCCGTGAAGTGGAGGGGTTGACTATTTACGGACCTGCAGAACGTCATGTCGGGCTCGTAACCTTTAACCTGGATGATGTGCATCCGCATGATGTAGCTACTGTACTGGATAGCAAAGGGGTGGCTGTACGTGCAGGCCATCATTGCTGCCAGCCATTGATGCGCTGGTTGAAAGCCAGTGCGACTGCACGTGCCAGCTTTTACCTCTATAACACGGAAGAGGAAGTCGACGCTTTGGTCAGCGCCTTAATCCAAACAAAGGAGTATTTTGGCGATGCAACTTGATGACTTGTACCGACGCGTGATTATGGATCATTATAAAAATCCGCGCAATCGTGGACGTTTTGAGGAAGATGCCGTTACGGTGGATTTGAATAATCCTACGTGTGGTGACCGGATTTCTCTTCAACTCAAAACGAAAGACGGCGTGGTCGAAGATGCCCGTTTTACTGGTGAAGGCTGCTCGATTAGTATGTCCTCAGCTTCGATGATGACAGAAGCGGTCAAAGGAAAAACAATTGATCAGGCACTGGATATGGCGAGCCGCTTCTCTTCTTTAATGAAGGGAGAAGCCGTCGAATTCGATGATTATGAAGAATTGGAAGCTTTGTCAGGCGTAAATAAGTTCCCGGCCCGCATCAAATGTGCAACACTGGCTTGGAACGCGCTGCGCAAAGGGATTGATGAAGATAAATAATTTAAATAGAACAGAGGAGGTTTGAGAAACATGGCCAAGAAAGCACCGGAAATGGAAGAGTATAAATATGGCTTTCGTGACGAGCACAAGTCCATTTTCCAAACAGGTAAGGGTCTCACTCCGGAAATTGTAAAGGAAATCTCCAAAATTAAGGATGAGCCAGAATGGATGCTGGAGTTCCGTCTGAAAGCACTGAAACAGTTTGAAAAAATGCCAATGCCAAACTGGGGCGGAGATATGGATGAACTGGATTTCAACGATATCCAGTACTATGTAAGACCTTCCGAGAAACAAGGGAAGACATGGGAAGAAGTTCCGACGGAAATTAAAGAAACCTTTGATAAACTGGGTATTCCTGAGGCGGAGCAAAAGTTTTTGGCTGGTGTATCCGCACAGTATGAATCCGAGGTTGTCTACCACAGTATGCAAAAGGAACTGGAAGATCAGGGCGTTATTTTCATGGATACCGATACGGCGTTGCGTGAGCATCCTGAGATTCTGAAAGAGTATTTTGCAACTGTTGTACCTCCTGCGGACAATAAGTTTGCAGCACTGAATAGTGCGGTATGGTCAGGCGGAAGCTTCATCTATGTACCAAAAGGTGTGAAATGTGAAGTTCCATTGCAGGCTTACTTCCGTATCAACTCGGAAAACATGGGGCAATTTGAGCGTACGCTCATTATTGCTGACGAAGACAGCTTTGTGCATTATGTAGAAGGCTGTACGGCTCCAATTTACAGCACGAACTCGCTGCATAGTGCGGTGGTCGAAATTATTTGTAAAAAGAACGCACGTGTTCGTTATACAACGATCCAGAACTGGGCACCAAACATCTATAACCTGGTAACCAAACGTGCGGTTGCGGAAGAAAATGCAACGATGGAATGGGTCGATGGTAACATCGGTTCCAAGTTGACGATGAAGTATCCAGCCGTTGTATTGAAAGGCCGTGGAGCGAAAGGTATGGTCTTGTCCATCGCTGTTGCAGGCAAAGGCCAGCATCAGGATGCAGGTGCGAAAATGATTCACTTGGCACCAGACACCACCTCCACAATTGTATCCAAGTCGATCAGTAAGCACGGCGGTAAAGTAACGTATCGCGGATTAGCTTCATTCGGTCGTCAGGCTCAAGGTGCAAAATCAAATATCAAGTGTGATACGTTGATTTTGGATAATCAATCAACTTCAGATACTATTCCTTATAATGAGATTATGAATGACGACATCACGCTTGAGCACGAAGCAACAGTTTCCAAGGTATCGGAAGATCAGCTGTTCTATCTGATGAGCCGTGGTTTGACTGAAGCAGAGGCAACGCAAATGATCGTTATGGGCTTTATTGAGCCGTTCACCAAAGAACTGCCGATGGAATATGCGGTAGAGATGAATCGTTTGATCAAGTTCGAAATGGAAGGTAGTATCGGTTAAAACGCAGTAACCCTTGGTGTGACAAGGTACTTGAGGTAATTAAAGCTGTTAAATAGGAGTCGTGCCGATTTGTGCCGACTCAGATTTCCTGCTAGTATAGGAGGCGAACTTTTTAAGTTCGTCTTCTTTTATTTTTTCGACTGACGTGTAAATACGTGTCTGCGATGATTCTTTGACTCTTTTACGTCCAAGTCTTTTTATTCACGCCAGCCTCCATAAAGCGTATGAGTGTGCCTGAGGGCGTACGGTGAGAGGATTTGGAATGCTCTCATGATTTATATCTTTATCTTCGCATGAAATGAGGTTATTGGGTTATTAAATGAATTTCGATCTAAGAGAACCGAAATCTATGACTTCGCAGGTAAATGGTATACCCCACAACAATCTCTCTAAGGCATACAGTATAAAGTCCTACTACCCTTAATTGGTCGGCAAAAAGCCGAAGCCGCCCCAAAAGTTGGGACAGCTCGTCTGCTACTTGTTTATTTATCTGAAGTTTTATGGTCTAAGTCATGATGTAATTCGGTTGCTGGTATTTTGGCACTATAGATTTGACCTTTGGCAACAGGGTTAGAGATGTATACATAGCTCCCGCTTCCATCCGGCGCACTTCCTGTTGCCCACAAACCTTCACTAGATTCTTCGCCTTCAGACAAATTCCAAAACTCATAAGCTTCAGGCTGAGACTCTTGCTCTGCTTCAGGAGGAAAAGAAGCGGGGACCACAACACCGTTTTTTTCTTCTAATTCTTGGATTGCCGCCATCCATTGATATTGGTGATAGCGGTCACGTGCTAGCATTTTCCGTAGTGTAGCTCTGACGCTTTCATCTTGTGTCATATGATATAGCCTTGCTACCTGCAATCGACCCTGACTCTCTGCGTGCAAATTGGACCGCATATCCGCCAATAGGTTGCCACTTGCAACGATATAAGAGCCGTTCCATGGAACTCCATTAGAATTACTAGGTAATCCGCCAAGACCGCTGACCAGCAAGTGCTGCGGGTTAATTCCCCCCATAATGGCAGCTGTAACAGGGTCTTTTGCAGCTTGTTCTTGATCTTCTGGTTTAGCTCCATCAAGTAGTTGACTAATTAAAGCACACAGCATCTCCACATGCCCCACTTCTTCAGTTCCAATGTCCATTAGCATATCTTTATATTTTTCCTCACCGCGACAGTTAAACCCTTGAAATAAATATTGCATCATCACGGTCATTTCTCCAAATTGCCCCCCCAAAACTTCTTGTACCTGCCGGGCAAAAAGAGGATCAGGACGCTCCACTTTCACTTCAAACTGCAACTCTTTTTGATGTCTAAACATAATTACTCCTCCTATAGTTAAGCAGCTTAGTAAATTCTAACTGTATTTAACCTTTTCAAGATGTAATAAAACGAGCATCAGCATAACAACAATCTGATAGGAGTCTTTACATTTAACTATCTGTTTGTTTGGTTTGTATAAAAATTATTAAGGAGGGAAGCATATGTTCACGTTTAAAAAAAAGTTTAAGGAGGTTTTTTTACATTGTATTTTTATAAAGAAGATCTAATTAATATAATAGTACCCGATAAGCCCGACCCGGCTGCTGCTAAAGTGATTCAAGAAGTATTAGGTGGTCGATTCGGAGAAATGCGTACCATGATGCAGTTTTTCTTTCAAAGTAATAATTTTCGTGGTAATGCTGTGCAGTTTAGGGATTTGATACGCGGAGTTTTTCTAGAGGAGCTTAGTCATGTTGAACTGGTCCAACATACTATTAATCAACTTCTGACTGGCTCAGGCGCAGACCAAGCCGGCGATGCTGGAATTGATCATGCTCCTTTAGATGAGGCGATAAAACACGCAAATCCTCATCATTTTATTATGGGAGCTCAAAGTTCCTTACCTGTTGATGCAAGTGGAAACCCTTGGCTAGGTAGTTATGTTTATTCCCACGGCAATCTGATTAGTGATTTGCTTGATAATCTCGTACTCGAATCTACAGGGGTTCTGCAAAAATCCCGAATTTACGAAATGAGCTCGAACAAAACATTCCGGGAAACGTTGGCTTTTTTGATTGTGCGGGATAATGCTCATCAAAATGCATTTGCTAAAGCTTTAGAGACACTTGGAGTTGATTGGGGAAAATTGTTCCCGGTTCCAAACTACGATATTAACAAGTATCCAGAATGCCGGAAGTATGTTGAAATGGGCTTTCACAATGCACAGTTTAATTTTCGATTGGATTCTACCCATATTGGAGAAATATTCAATGGGCAAACTCCAAGCAGAAACGGTGGGGATTTGAGTGTGGTGGATCCTCCAGAAGGTTTTCCTCTTCCGTATATGCCTGAATTGCCTAATGAACATAGCCCAGGTCTGCATGATCTTAACACTTAGGTTTAAACAAATAAGTAAGGATGTAACTAGGTTAATGTCCGTAACATAAAAAGAGGCTGTCCTTCGTAAAGAACCTACGAATCAAGGACAGTCTCTTTTTTTATTCGCGTAGCCTGTAATTCGGCATAACATTTCGTTCTACCGAAGTAACGCCGGGAGGCAGTAGTAGCGGATCAGGATTCCAAATAAATTTCATCAATGGATACATGGCGTTCTCTAGACAAATCTACATATTCATCATCGTTAATTCTCACTAAGGGTCTGAAGTAATCAGCAGGATTGTTCAGAATAATCGTTCCTGTCTGACCTGTAGTCAGCAGAACCTGCTTATTAATGAAATTAGGAAGCATGTGTCTGATGAACACTTGGGTAGCTTCTGGGTTTAGATGTCCAAAACTCATGCTGTGCAGCTCACGTAATACGGTGAGCAGCTCCTGCTTCGTCTGGTACACACGATTGGAAATCATCGCGCTATACACGTCGGCAATAGCTGTTATGCTGGCAAAAGGATGAATATCTTCCTTGAACAGTCCATGGGGATATCCACTTCCATCTTCACGCTCGTGATGCTGCAAGGCGACAATTGCAGAAATCTCATCGCTGGTTGAATTGCGGATAATATCATAGCCATATAGCGAATGTTTTTTCATCTCATGGAATTCTTCGGGTGTCAGTTTATCCGGTTTGTTCAAAATTTCATCCGGTATCATGGACTTGCCTATATCATGTAAGTACCCAGCTTTACCAGCGGCATATGCTTCTTCTTCCGTATATCCAAGCCATGTGGCAATGTAATATGACAGTACACCTACTTGGAGAGAATGATTATAGGTATAGTGATCTCCCCGTTCCATAATTAATAGCAGAGATACGACATCTTTTTGACGAGCCAGCTCTGAAACAAGAGGGCCGAACAGCTCATCGACTCGATATTCATCAAATTTTCCAGTTGAGGAGGCTTTGAGAAACATGCTTTCAAAGCCACTGATCGTCTGCTCCATGAGAGGAACGGCACGTTTGAGGGACTCGGGGGAAGCTGGGACATCGGGGGCAAAGTCAACCGGAATGCTCGCTGAACCGGCATCAATGTCGATATAATCGACACCGTGCATAATGAGTTTGGAAATATCGTCATGCTGTAGCTCGGTGCCCTGAATCATGACAGGTACACCGTGCCCATTGTATGTATCGGATTTGAGGCGATCTCCCGGCTTGGCATCGGTAACGTGTACTCTCATGCGCTAACCTCCTTATTGTCGTAAATTTGTCGAAAATACGAAACAAACTTAATATATCAAGAATTAAATGGTATGACAACGACTAATTTACTATTATTCCAAGCTGTAAAATAGGTCCCAGGAACCCGTTTCCTATCAAATACCTACAGTAGATAACGTCAATACCTTTCACTATGTTTAGGATATGAGATTGCCCAGAGAGTACAGCGAAGCTTAAGGACTATGTCCACTCATATGTACCATATTGCTAAATAACATGGTATGCTTAAACATTAGAAGCTCCAAAGTCGATATATATAAAGTATAGAGGAGGGCGGTTATGGAGATGACGACTCGGCAAACGTTGACCATTTTGCATACCAATGATATCCATAGTCATTTTGGCAGTATGCCTTCGATAGCCGCGATGATCGATGAACGAAGAGCCGCATCACGGGATGCGCTGCTTGTGCTCGACATAGGAGACCACATGGACCGGATGGCCCCCGAAACGGAAGGAACGCTCGGTGGGGCAAATGTGGATGTGATTAATCTAACAGGATACGATGCAATTACGATCGGTAACAATGAGGGACTGACTTTTACCCCGAATATGATTGAACAGGCATATGCGGGGATTCATTGTCCGGTCGTATGCGGCAATATGACAGAGCGTGCCACGGGGATGAGCCCTTCGTGGATGAAGGAATCCCTTATCGTAGATAAAGCAGGAATTAAGGTGGGTTTACTTGGTGTGACGGCTCCTTTTGTAGAGTTTTATCAATTGCTGGGTTGGGATGTGCTCAATCCGTTTGAGGTGCTGGAGAAGCAGATCGCGGCACTGAGAAAGCAGGTTGATGTTTTGGTTGTGATGTCGCACCTGGGTCTACCTTCCGATAAAAAATTAGCGTCGCAGTTTCCTGAAATTGACGTTATCCTTGGAGGTCACACCCATCATGTGCTGGAGGAACCGCTTTGGATCGGAAAAACAGCTTTATGTGGGGCGGGTAAGTTCGGAACGCTGCTGGGTGAAGTGACACTAAGTCGTAACGATAGCCTCGAACCGTTTCGAGTCACGTCGGGCGGCGTAGTTCCTGTGGATCAGACACTACTGGACGAAAAAGTGGCATCGGCCATTGTGGTGCATCGCAGACAAGCAGAGCGCGCCATGGAGAACACCGTTGCGGTGACGGATCGGAAACTGGAGATCGCATATGATCAGGAATCCCCTTTCGGGAATATGCTGGCACAAGCGGTGTCCCATTTTACAGGAACAGAAATTGCCCTCGTCAATGCGGGACAACTGCTCGGCCCATTACCTCAAGGGGATATCAGCAAAGGAATACTACATTCCTTATGCCCTTCGCCGATTAATGCCTGTGTTATGAAGTTGCGGGGAAGAGATATTCGGTTGGCGCTGGAGCAGTCCTTGCTGCCTGAATTTACAGACAAGCCCATGACGGGTTTTGGCTTCAGAGGCAAAGTGCTTGGCACGATGTGTGTGGAAGGCTTGGCCATTCAGTATGACCCTGGCCGTGCTCCTTATGAAAAAGTGACGGACATTCGTGTAGCGGGTCAACCTTTGGAAGAGCATGAGGAATACACAGTGGGCACGTTGGATATGTTCACTTTCAAAGCAGGTTATGAGGTGCTTGCGAACGGAACAGATCTCCGATTTATGCTTCCAGAATTTTTACGGGATATGATTGAAATGGAGTTGAAGCGTCCGGGCGCGATGGAAGAATGTTTTGCAGCTAGGTGGCTTCAGGTATCAAAACAATCGGGAGAGGATTAAGCTGCGACTGGTACCTGTTACATTATTGAGAGCCGGCATGAAGCTGGGCAAAAAAATATACAATGAAAACGGAATGGTGCTGCTCTCGGAAGGTGTTGAGCTTACTTCGCGATTGATTGAACGTCTAGGCCAAGTCGGTATTGGATATGTATACATTGAGGATGCTGTGACTGAAGATATCGTCATTCCTGAGATGATCCATGAACAGACAAGGGCCGCGGCGCTACAGGAAATCAAAAAGCAGTTTCAAGGTTTATCATCCTACTCCGTAGATCATAAGCACAAATATTTTGGCAAGTCATTTTATAAGGTGATGGAATCCATTCTGGACGATATTGGAGGCCGTCAGGACGCCGTCATTATGTTGATGGATATCGGGGCCGCGGATCAGGATTTGTATCATCATTCTTTGAACGTATGTTTATATTCACTAGTACTTGGGATATCCAATGGCTACGATAATAACCAGCTCATGGAGCTGGGGATAGGTTCACTACTGCACGATATTGGTAAAATGAAAATTTCACCTCAAGTACTCTATAAGCCGGGTAAATTGACGGATGAGGAATATGAGCATATGAAAACACACACGGTGATCGGCTACAAGCTGCTCAAAGACGAACCTGGCATTCCCTTATTGTCGGCTCATTGTGCATTACAGCACCATGAGCGTATCGACGGCAGTGGATACCCACACGGTTGGAAAAAGGACCAGATCCACGAATATGCGAAATGGATCGGTCTGGCCGACTCGTACGACGCAATGACAGCAAGTCGGATATACAAACAGGCTTTGTTGCCCTATGAAGCGATGGAAGTGCTGTACGCCGGGGCAGGAACGTTATATGAGCAGCGAATGCTGGAAGCCTTTCGTGACTGTGTAGCTATTTACCCCCTGGGACTCTCTGTGGTGCTCAACACGGGGGAAGAGGGGGTCGTGGTGCGTATACATCCCAAAATCCCGCAAAGACCCGTCATTCGCATTGTAAGAGACCGGGATGGGCAGGAAGTGAAGGCACCTTATGATGTGGATTTGTCCGTATCCCTCTCGGTTATGATTACAAACACATTGGGTGCTACTGTCGCCCCTTTCGGAGGAGTACACGTAGATTAGCAGATGATGTGGAAGAAAGTATGCAGACACTTTACACATCATGATATGATAATTATACGTCTTTTGAGGTTAATAACAGAAATAAGGTGAAAACATAATGACAGTTCTACAAAATAACACGCTACCCCAAATATCGCCAACCTATGATCCGTGGGACCCGATTGTCTCACTGCGTACACATGGTCGTCATTTGCTTACGAGTGTGGAGATGACCGTAACGCATCTATGTAATATGCGCTGTGAGCATTGCGCTGTTGGCGATATGCTGGTTATGAAGGAGGCCCCTTTCCTTCCGCTAGACCTAATGCTGAAGCGTTTGGATGAAGTCGAGCATCTGGAGACGATCAGTATTACAGGTGGGGAACCTGCTTTACTCGATAAAACAGTGGATGAAGTAATCGTTCCACTGCTGAAATATGCCAAGGAGCGCGGTATTCGCTCGCAAATCAACTCCAATCTGACATTAGATATTCGCAGATATGAGAAGATGCTTCCTTATCTGGATGTGATGCATATTTCATTTAACTATTTGAATGCAGACGATTTTTATGAAGTGGGTTTTGCAAATACCGGCCGGCCGACTCCGCGTGCGGGTGCTGTTCGCCTGTATGAAAAAATGATGGAAAATGCCCGCAGATTGAGTGAAATGGGGATGTTCATTTCAGCTGAATCCATGATTAACTATCGGACACACACGAAGCTGGAGGGCATTCATCAATTAATCAACGAAATGGGATGCCAACGGCATGAGGTTCATCCAATGTATGCGTCGAATTTTGCCTCTGCTTTGCCTGTGCTTTCACTCGACGACATGCGGAACTCTATCCATAAGCTGCTGGATGTACGTAATCAGGACATGTGGATGTTGTTTGGTACATTACCGTTCTTTGCTTGTTCGGATCGGGAAGAAGACCGCAAACTGCTTCGACGCTTGCGTCAGGAACCGAATATTACGGTGCGTAATGATCCGGACGGAAGAAACCGTGTGAATGTGAATATGTTCACGGGTAGCGTGTATGTGACAGATTTTGCAGACATACCGGCTTTCGGAAATATTCAGGAAGATAGTCTGGACGATATTTTTGGTGAATGGCTGAATGAGCATCCGCTGAATCAGACTGTGAACTGTCATTGTGATGCCGCTGCCTGTTGTGGACCAAATCTGCTCGTGGCGGATATGTATTACAAAGGAATAGACTTTAAATCAAGAAAAGCATTACAACTATAGAAATGGGGAGTTCGTATTGGATGGTCATACCGAGTTTCATTGGGGATTGCTAGCTGTGAATCTCCTCTTGGTACTGCTGCTTGTCTTTCTAAATGGTGTATTTGTGGCCGCAGAATTTTCGCTGGTCAAAATGCGCCAATCCCGATTGACGCAGCTCCAAAGCGAGGGTCATCGCCTGGCAGGCTATGCGCTGAAGGTGAACCAAAAGTTGGATGCTTATCTGTCCGCCACCCAATTAGGCATTACGCTGGCTTCATTGGGCTTGGGTTGGATTGGAGAGCCAGCAATATCCGGCTACCTGATAGAGCCACTCATGCACAAACTCGGTGTAACTGACGGTACACTGATTACAACGGTATCTGTTATCGTCGGATTTTGCGTAATTACCTTTTTGCATATCGTATTGGGGGAACTGGCGCCAAAGTCCTTAGCGATTCAGAAGACCGAAGGTGTGGCGTTGTTTTTATCGGCGCCTTTGCTGCTTTTTTATAAGGTCTTTCTGCCTGTGATCTGGGTATTGAATGCTGCGGCAAACTTGCTGTTGCGCGCATTCGGCATTCAGCCGGCTAGTGAAGCCGAAGCGGCTCATTCGGAGGAAGAGATTCGTATATTGATGAATCAGAGCGCCAAAAGCGGTGTGATTGATAAGGACGAAATTAAGCTGATGGATAATATTTTTGATTTTTCCGACTTGCTTGCCCGTGAAATCATGCTGCCGCGTACAGATATGGATTGTTTATATACGAATTTGTCGTTTAAGGAAAATCTCAAGATCATCAGCGAGACCAAGCATTCCCGCTACCCGGTAGCAGTTGAGGATAAAGACCAGATTATCGGTTTTGTCCATATTACAGATCTTCTGCTAGCTGAGCAGGGAGATCAATTGGATCTGGCTTCGGTGGTACGTCCTATTTTGAATGTGCCGGAGTCCATGGAAGTGAGTCACGTGCTACGCCTTATGCAGAAAAAACATTCCCAAATGACTCTCGTGGTAGATGAGTACGGCGGAACGGCCGGGCTGCTGACAGCGGAGGAAATTTTGGAGGAAATCGTTGGGGATCTCTATGATGAATTTGAGGATGAACGCCCGAGTGTGGAAATGAAGGAGAACTTCATCTCTGTGGACGGTCGTATGCTCATTGAGGATGTCAATGATTTGACTGGAGTGAACATTGAAGACGACGAGGTGGATTCCATCGGGGGATGGCTGTTTAAGGAATTGGAGGGCATTCCGGTGAAAGGGAAGAAAATTGAGTTTTATAACCTTACCTTTGAGGTGGAGGAAGCAACAAGGCTTCGCATAATGAGAGTGAAGATTCACCGCAAGCCTGAGCCTGTGATTGAAGATGAGCTTTCAGGTATGTAAGTTATTATAGAGTGCTGAAGAAAGAGCTTTTAGATCCACGTACCGTGGTTTTAAAGGCTCTTTTTTGATTAGAAACAGTTCTATAGTTATTTTCTTGAACAATTATTTTTATCTGTGATTTTTTGTTCGAGACTTGGGCGATGCGGCATATGTTGAATAGTAAAACAGATGGATCAATCAAAGGAGGTCCCGGCCCGTGAAATTTCCACAGCAAGGTGAGTATGCCCCGTTTGTCGGCCCGTTCGATCCGTGTCCGCCCGTTCTGTGTAAGACTTATGTGCTTCCGCCAAACTTGTTTATACAATTTCAGCCCCCTGGTCTACCACAATTCAGTCCAGATGAGGCGCTGACGAAGGGAACGCTATGGCCTATGCTTTACAGCCCTTATGAGCCTAGGAGAAACCAGGGGGGAGGCGAATAGAATGGAGAATTCAAATCAGGGTCAGTCCCCATTCCAATTCCAGCAGCAAAATCAGCATGAGAGCGGGCAGCAACAGCCGAATCCATATCAAAGCCCTTATTCAAATCCGTATCCATACCAGAACCAGTATCAGAACCAAACTCAGGGCTATAGTCAAGCCGGAAACCCGGCCCAAGGCTGCACGCCCCAAACCAAGCCAGTTGATGCCCAGTATTATGCGTTGCTGGAGAAGCTCCAAGCGGTGGATTTTGTGTTGGTGGAGCTGAATTTGTATCTGGATACGCACCCAGATGATTTACAGGCTATCGAACAGTTCAATAAGCTGACGCAGGAAAGAACGGCGATTGCTAACGAGTATCAGATGCTATATGGGCCTTTACAAAATTTTGGCCGTGCCTATTCCAAGTATCCTTGGGAGTGGAGTCAATCCCCTTGGCCGTGGCAGGTCTAGGTAGGTATAACCTTTTATAAAGGAGGAACATGAATGTGGGTATATGAGAAAAAACTGCAATATCCCGTACGTGTCAGCAAATGTGATCCTCATATGGCCAAACTGCTTATGGAGCAGTATGGTGGAGCGGATGGCGAACTGGCAGCGGCATTGCGCTATCTGAATCAGCGCTATACGATTCCCGATAAGGTAATTGGCGTACTGAACGACATAGGCACGGAGGAATTTGCGCATCTCGAGATGATTGCGACTATGATTTATAAGCTGACCAAGGATGCGAGCGTGGAGCAAATGAAGGCAGCTGGGCTAGGGGAATATTACGCGGCGCACGATCATGCGCTATATTATCAAAACGCCGGCGGTGTTCCTTTTACGGCGGCCTATATTCAAGCCAAAGGGGACCCGATTGCCGATCTATATGAGGACATAGCGGCAGAGGAAAAGGCTCGAGCTACATATCAGTGGCTGATTGATCTGACAGACGATGTGGATTTGCAGGATAGTCTGAAGTTTCTGCGTGAACGTGAAGTGATTCATTCGCTGCGTTTCCGTGAGTCAGTGGAAATTTTGAAGGGGGAAAGAGACCGGAAGAAAGTGTTCTGAGAAAGTTTTATACCATCAACGGTTTAAATTGTTAGCTTGTTCTATATATTATTACAAATAGGAAAGGCCATCTGCAAGCCTCAAGTGCAGGTGGCCCTTTTTTATTTTTTTACATTCATCTATCCCCTAATATTAATTACTTGGAACGATGGATTTTTTGGACGTCTGGACTAGAAACTGTGCTTAAATACAAAGCAGAGGATAGCCTTCCTCAATATTTAGATAGGTAGCCACATCAAAGGAAAAAAACTCCATACCACCCTGACAGAAAACTTATTTTTGTTCTAGCTGTGCAAAATACTGCTCGTTGTATAAGACGCTTGGATGAGTAGGATGGTGCAACTGAGCTATGCGATGATGCGATTTTGCCTTTTCAATGTCGCCGATTCGGTCGTAACACAGGCATAATTGCAAGTGTGGAAACCAGGTATAGTACGACGAATTAGTTAAGGCCATCACATCCTGTGGGGGCTCGATCAGCGTCGCCTGACGAAACCAGTAAATGGCTTGAGTATACTGCTCATCTTCAATGAACAAATTGCCAAAGGCACAGCAGAACTGGGCGCGTGGTACATCGAGGTTGAGTGTGCGAAGCAGTGCCATACGCTGCTCCTGTTTTTGACCCTGGTGAGCGTAGCAATCTGCTAGCTTAAAACAAGCAGCAATCCGATCCTCAATCCATCCTTGATCGAGCCCCAGATAGTGTTCGTACTGCTGGATGGCTTCTAGTATGCGTCCGTTATCATATAGTTCATTAGCGAAGTAGTAGTGATCTCGCTCAGAAAATGCAGTGCCTTTCTCCCGGTGCTGGAGATAAATATGTAAATTACGGTCAGTGTAGGCACGTGTCTTTTTATGAGTCACTGCCATATTGCTGTGAAAGGTGCTGCCAGTCACATTCAGGAATTCGTGCACAAAGCCGATCCATCTGAATCTACGATCACGCCGCACCATTCGGTTTCTTTTGAGCTTATGCAGCGGCTGCCCCTGTTCATCTACAGATAGTACATAATCCATCGTAATGCTGTCATAGGAGACGGTGGCTTGTTTTTTCCAGTCGAGAAATGCCAGTCGATCTTGCTCCTCTAGGATGTCATCAGCATCCAGCCAAAATTGATATTCCTGTGTTGCCTGATCAAACGCATAATTGCGGGCTGCGGAGAAATCATCGCACCATTCAAAATTGTATACCCGAGCATTGAACGATGCAGCGACCTCTTGGGTACTGTCTGTAGAACCAGTGTCAACGATGATAATTTCATCCACCAGATCATGGACTGATTTCAGGCAGGTATGAAGGGCTTCTTCTTCGTTTTTGACAATCATACATAAGCTGACAGTTACCATGCTCTTTGTCCCCCCAAAAAAACTTGGTATAATCTCCATTTTATTAGGATAGCTTGCTCATTATGTAGTAATTCCTATGGATCGTTTAGAGGATGTGTGATGATCATAAATTCAATCTTGCTCTAATAAATTAGAAAATCAAAGTCTGATATGAAGAGGAGGAGATTGTGCAAAATTCGATATTATCAAGTGCGACCGGGAAATAAATTTGATGGCTAAATGTAGTTAGAAAACCGGTAACAGAAAAAAAGGCAGTTAACTGGAGGGTAAGATTGTATTTTGGTATTGATGTCGTTTTCATTGAATTTCCAGGTGTAAGTCCATTCATACCACGCTCACTCCCATATCGCTTGGTCGCAATTATGATATGTCTTAGGACATGGAGGGAGAACGGTTTATGAGGCTTCTACCTGATGGAGGCGTTGAATCATGCGTATACTAATCGGTAGCCCGGTGCACCAGAAGCCGGAAATATTGTCTTTATTTCTTCAAGCTTTGGAGCGACTGGAGGCACCTGACGTGCTGCCGGATTATTTATTTGTCGATGATAATGACAATCCGACTTCAAGCCAATGGCTTGCCGATTTTTCCAATCGGCTGCCGGGCAGGGTTTTACCCTTGTTGACAGGCTCACAGCAAGTAGAGAATCGAAGTGATGAGCACACTCATTATTGGCCGCCTGCCCTCGTCTGGAAAGTGGCTGGCTTTAAAAATCGTCTTATTGATTATGCACTTCAACATAATTATGACGCGCTGTTTTTGGTCGATTCAGACCTGATTCTCCATTCCCGTACCTTATGTAAGCTGGTGGAGGCGGAGAAGGACATTGTATCTGAGATTTTCTGGACACGCTGGCAGCCGGAGGGGCCTCTATTGCCTCAGGTGTGGGTTAGTGATGAATATAATTTGTTCCATCGTGAAGAAGGCGAAGTGTTGTCGGCAGAGGAGCGAGCGCAACGCGAGTTGCATTTCATACACCAATTGCATGTTCCTGGTTTGTACGAGGTGGGTGGTCTAGGCGCTTGTACTCTAATTCGCAGACGTGCACTGGAAGCAGGGATTCACTTTGGTAAAATCAAAAACGTTTCCTATTGGGGAGAAGATCGACATTTTTGTATTCGAGCAGCTGCATATGGATTTCCACTTTTTGTGGATACACACTATCCGGCGATGCATCTGTACCGGGAAGCGGACAGAATGAAAGCAGAGCAGCTACTATTCGCCCTAAAGTATTTTACAACGAGTGCTGTTCATACGGACCATTCAGAACATTTAGCATATCTGGATCACTCCGATACTTCTACTAACTCTCCTGCCTTCAATCGTTCTGCATCATCAAGTCCCTCTAAGTTCCCTGAACCTCCTGTTATACCGTATGATCTCCGTGAGTCAGCTGTCTTTGCCAAGTACACTGCAGATTCTTTTGCTGTACCACAAACATTCTCTGGTCCACGACAAAGTGAACTTCATACGCCGCCTGTCTCCAAACCCAAATTGACGCTGACTATGACGGTATACAATGAGGCAGATCGCAAGCTCATTGACGTGCTGCGGAGTCATCGGGAATATATTGATGAAGCGGTCATTATTGATGATGGCAGTCAGGATGATAGCGGAGAGTTGTGCCGTGAGATCCTAAAGGGAATCCCACTGCGTTTAATACGCAATGAAACGGCTTCTTTTACCAATGAATTAGAGCTGCGTAAGCAGCAGTGGAGAGAGACGTTGGCTTCCTCTCCCGAATGGATATTAAACATGGACGCTGACGAAATGTTCGAATCCCGTTTTGCTCAAGGGGTACATTCGTTGTTAGCGGGAACGAAAGCCGATACGATTTGTTTCAGGTTGTTTGATATGTGGTCTCCCACGCATTACCGCGATGATGATTATTGGCAGGCTCATCGGTATTACCGTCCTTTTTTGATTCGATATAAGGAAGGGTTCTCTTATAAATGGAAGGAGCAGTCCTTGCACTGTGGGAGATTTCCCGAAAATGTGCTTGACCTTCCCAGTGAAATCAGCAACTACCGCATCCAGCATTGGGGATGGTATACACCTGCTATTCGCATGGCCAAATTTCAGCGTTACCAGTTGCTTGATCCAAGTGCTCGTTATGGCTGGAAAGAGCAATATGAATCTATTTTGGACCCGAACCCCCGACTCACGCTCTGGGTGAATCAGGACAACATAAATGTAGAAGAAGAAACTGCGCCAGAATATGAAGCTGCCCACCAGGTAAACGACATGGATGTTGCCGAGATTTCGAGTGTCCAGGTTATTGATAATTCCGATCTGCAAATAAAAAGTGAAACCAAGGACTTACTTTATAGTAAATGCAAACTGTGTGGCTCATCTGACACGGCAGTATTTCATAGCTATGAACGCTTTACCTTGATGGGATGCGGTTCCTGCGGATTGGTTTTTCGTAATGATGTGGATCATATACAGCCCGAAGATATGATTGCAGAGATTTATAATGCCAAATGGGTTGCTATGCGGGATAGTGCAGCAGCGTCAACTTATGGAGATCATGCCCTTTTTGGACTCATGCTGCTGGATATGTTCAGTACCGGTAAAGGGAAATTGCTTGAGATTGGATCAGGTACCGGAGAATTTATCCATGCTGCCCTTCAAGCCGGCTGGGATGCAGTGGGCATTGAACCTTCCATAGACTCGCGTGCTTACGCCAAATACAAATATGACGTGGATTTATTGCCGGGTTACTGGGGCGATGAAGCCGAAGAAGAAACTCAAACCCAAGAAGCACATGAAATACAGGAATTGAATGAAGTAGAAGAAGCCGAAGAAGATACTGATTTACCACTGGATCACAAATACGAGGCCGTAGCATGCTGGCATGTGCTGGAGCATATTGCGGACCCAGTTGCATTTTTGACAGATTTACGCGAACAGCTTCAACCTGACGGGACGATCTATATTACGGTGCCCAACAAAAATTCGTTCACCAATGAGGCTTATGGCGTTTACTCGCCTCTATTTACGGAGGAAGATCATTTGTATCATTATTCTGAGCATACGCTTGCGCTCTTACTGGCAAAGTCCGGCTTGCGCCCGGTGGCTTTGTTCACCCGCCAGCTTCCCTCTGGTTTAGATGCCTTGCTGCAAGCCCATCCTTTGTACGGTGAGCTTACCCTTACGGAGCAAATGGGATTGTTGGCCAAACTTCAAGGCGAGAAACGGGGTCATGAACTGTGCTGTGTCGCAAGGGTAATTTAGTCATCCCCAAAAGGAGGCAGTATCCATGAACATGTCTGATCCGTATCTGTCTCGCTTTTTTGTATATTCTGACCCCAACTCCTCCAACATGATTTACAGACTCCCCCAAAGCTGGTGGAGTCGCCCCTATGAGTATGAGTGGTGTCTCCAATTTATGTCTGGGCAAGATACAGTACTGGACGCAGCATGTGGAATCCCTCATCCATTCAAATTTGAGTTGGCCCGCCGTTGCGCTGAGGTCTATGCCTGCGATCTGGATATACGGATCGTTTCCGTGGATGCCATTTTGGCCGAGGTGCGGCGGGATATCGGAGAGGAGGCTGCCGAGCGCATTCAGGAGATTTTACCAGTTCGTCTCCACTCCGCACATGCCAATCTGACGGCTCTACCCTATGAAGATGCCAGTTTTGACAAAATTGTATGTATCTCGGTACTGGAGCATTTAACGCCTGATGAATCTTTGGCAGCCTTACGTGAATTTCACCGAACTTTACGGGATGACGGAGTGCTTCTGCTTACGTTTGATTATCCTACAGTGGACTTATCAGCGATGGAGCAATGGATAGAGCAGGCAGGGTTTTCGTATTGGAATGGTGTGGATCTCAAGCTTCCACGGGGGGCTCTACACACGGATATGTGGGGCGGTCTGCATTGTTTTAGGACTGTTTTAAAAAAATATAAGAGTTAGCGGTATGCGCAATGAGGTTTACACGGACCTCTCTTATTGCTTATCATGAGAGGGGTTAGAGTTGTAAACCTACATAGGAAAGGAATGACTGATAACTACATGAACAATGCACCTGTGTTGAAGAAACCTGAGGCTATGGTATTTGATATGGACGGTACACTTTTTCAGACGGAGACGCTATTGCTTCCTGCGTACCACAAGCTGTTTGATACGCTGCGCGCCGAAGGGCTTTATGAAGGAGAGACTCCTCCCGAGGAGCTTATTTTGAATAGTTTGGGTATGTTGCTGGATGAAATCTGGAGAAGAGTGATGCCGGAAGCCAGCGAAGCGGCCCACAGAAGAGCGGACGAGCTGCTGCTTCAGCTGGAGCTGGAGGGATTGAAGAGCGGAAGTCATGCCCTGTATCCACATGTAAAAGAAACACTTCAGTCCCTTCATGAGAAAGGTGTCCGATTGTTCGTAGCCAGCAACGGGTTGGAGGATTATGTAAAAGGGATCGCTGCTGCGTATGAAATGGTTCCCATTTTTGAAGGACTGTACAGCGCTGGGGAGTACAGCACGCTTTCCAAAGTGAATTTGCTGGAAATTCTGTTGAGCAAGCACGATATTTCGAATGTATGGATGGTAGGAGATCGCTCCTCAGATGTGGAAGCAGGCAAAAAGAACGGACAGACGGTGATCGGTTGTGCTTATGCTGGATTTGGCGTGAACGATGAGTTGAAGGGGTCTGATGCAATTATTACGGACTTTACGCAACTGCTTACACTTTATAAAAACGCCGAGTAACTGTGAAACACAGGTTAATGGTTATAAATAGGCTTGACGTACCATATAAATAAAACATGCTAGCACTGTCGGGCAGACGAAAAAGAAAGGAAGGCAGCCACTTTACGCGGAGCCTTCCTTTGTCTTATTCTCAGTCTTACTCTCTGCTTTATCTTCTGTTTTATCTTCTGCTTTGTAGTCCGTCTGAGGCTTTGGATTAATTTGTGTGTGGTAGACCCACAAGGCATATTCCATGGGCTTGGCGATGGAACGGCGATAGGTATCTTTTTCTCCAATACGTGAAAATACCTCGCGGGCTGGTTTCGGGTTGACTTCCAGCACGTATATATGACCGTCCTTATTAATTGCCAAATCGAGCGCAAGCTCGCACAATGCCCCGTAGCTTTCTTCCAGATACGCAGCGATGTCCAGTCCGAGTTTTTCCCCCTGCTTGATGATTTTCTCTCTACGGCTCTCATCACGAATCCATTGCGTCAGCAATTGGTTCATCGGTACCGCCTTGCCTCCACCATGCAGGTTGGAAGTAACACTCCGATGTGCCCCAATTCGTCCGGCGCATCCGGTTAGCTCCCATACTCCTTGGCTATTTTTCTGCACCAGCATACGGTAATCATGGACCCTGCCATTCGGCAACTGCACAGGAATGCCTTCCTGAACAATGTAGTTATCCATGTTCCAGCTGCTCAGACGCGGCTCCAGACGGTCTAGACGTACCCGCTGCTGGGGAATAATATGGCGTTTGCGATTGCGGCCTTCAATCAGATACAGGCCACCTTGCTTGTTAACAGGTTCAATACGTAAAATGCCGCGGCCTCCCGTACCGTTAATCGGCTTGAGGTACACTAATGAATTCTGTTTGAGCATCCGTTTTACACTATGAAATCCATTGAACAGCTCTGTTGCAGGCAAATGGGAGCGAAAGGCAGACCTTCTTGCAAGCTGCTGATGAATGACCCACTTGTTACTCAGCGGTCGGTTTAAATATACAAGGTCTGTATATTGCAATCGAAACTGCTTCAACTGACGATATCGTTCACTGCGCTGTACCCGGCAACGGTCGAAAATCATATCTGGGAACTCTCGCCACTTTCGGCTCCATTTTCCGCTGTGTGGATCATAGATTTGGGCAAGGAGCAGCCTTCGATCCTTATGGACATCTGCAGGAGTGAATACATACATATCCAGTCCCAGTCTTTTCCCTTCTGCAATCATGCGCTCATATATGTCGCGTTCCTCCAATTGCTTCTTGTTGTTTAAATACAAGGTCATGATGCCTAGGACAGGTTTTGGCACAGCATTCCACCTTCCTCTGCCGTCTGCTTATCTTGGGATAACTCCCCGTGAAATATCAGCGTGGGTTTCCCGGTCGGTCCAGTCGTCATTTCATGCGCAACCAGTCCAGCACGGAAACAGGTTTTGAGACTGGCCATATTGTCGGCGGCTACGCTGCACGTCAGACGGCGCAGCTGTTTGAGCTGGGCGGACAGCAGTCTAGCGCCCAGTCTGCGGCCCCGGTAAAGCGGACGAACAATTACGATGCAAGCATCCTTCCCGTAATTCAGAGCGAGGGAAAATCCCGCAATCCGCAGCCCCTTCTCCGTGCGCACATATGCGCACAGGAGAGAGGAACCAGGGGTGTTCAATTGCTCCGGCGTCAAAACAGCCAACTGCCGCAGAGCATTACGAGTAATGCGCATGCCCCCTGAGCTGCGGGCCAGAAACAGTAACTGTCGTCGTCTCAGCAGCCAGCTCCGGGCAGGCAAATGTTGAACATCGCTAATTTGCGGCATGATTCCACTTCCTTGATCATGATTTCATTCGTCCGGCCAAAAAGGAGCTGTACTGGAATATGCGTCTAAGCGACTTTTGGCGGATTTCCGGCTCGTCAAATTTCATCGGTTTGGCATTGGCCTCAAAAAACCAGAGGGTTCCGAGTGTATCCACGCCCAAATCCATGGACATTTCGCCATGAGAAAGACCGGATGCGCGTTCAATTTGACGTGCAATCTGTATGGCCGTACTTTTAACTTTGTTCAGTAGATCCGTGCTGTCCTCAGGCCCAAACAGTGAGGACAGTAGCTTGAACGGGTCCTCTACACTCCCGCCACGCGGGACATGTGTGGTAATGCTCCCTTTACCCGCCAGTCTGGCACCGACCCCGGTTATACTCCAGGAGCCACGGATATTTTTTTGTACCAGGATACGCAGGTCGAAGGGTTTTTTCTGATAGGTTGCCAGATCGATGCCCTGTTGAATGATATAAGGCGAGTTGCCCGCTTCCCGGCGGATACGTCCCCACAGCCGGGATAGCGATACAGATCTGTAGGTTACACTTTTTTTGTCATGCTGAATGGTCAGTCTGTAAGCCATTAGATGTTCTGGGCGGAATTTAAGAATCATAATCCCTTTTCCGGCCTTACCGTTTTCCGGTTTGAGATACAGGTATGGATACGCAGACAGCATTTTTCCTAAGGAAGACAGGTTGCTTAACCGTTTGGTTGCCGGAACAAGCTGACGAGTGGTTTCCGAGGTACGCAACCACTTGAACAGTTCCCATTTGTTAAAAAAGCCTGGATTGTACAGCTCAATGTCTGAAGCATGTGAAATTTCATCCAACTTTGTGCGCACAGAGGTTTTAAGTTCATAATTACGATTGGGGATGCGATTATAAATGACCTGTGGAGGTGGAAAATTCTGTTCCTCCCACGTCTGTAAACTCTTGTTGAAAACGTAGCCCTTAACCGTTTCGTCTGCCAGTTTCAGGTCCCTGACGGTAACAATGTACACCTGATAGCCCATCCGTGTTCCCGTTTCAAGAATATCCCTGAAATTGCGCTGATTGCCCTTGAAGAATTGTTCTTCGTCGTGCACTGTCAATACAGCAACGACTGGCTTATGCTCCGCCCGGGTATTCATAGTTCCTCTTTTCTGCGGAATTTACTGAGGTAAAGACAGTGGTCCAAAATATGCTCCACGGATGCTTTACCCTCCGCACGCAACGATGGATGCTGAAAAATGGATCGGCCTGGCTTGGAGTTGGCTTCAAACATCCATACCTTTTCATCCTGATCAATACCCAGATCAAAGCCGATTTCACCCAGTAGATGCTGGTGATGGTATTCAATGGCTTCTGCGAGCGTAACTGCTACGTTCTTGGCACGCTGGAGCACTTCACCCGCCCGGTCTCCGAATACCCGGTTTAACGCCTGTTCAGGTGTCATAAGGGAGCCACCGTTTTTGATGTGGGTCGTGACACTGCCGCGTCCGGCTTTTTTGGCTCCAATGCCGACGACGACCCATTGATTATTCCCATTTTTATGCATGTGAAATCGGAAATCAATCGGGCAATTGTCAATCTCGATCAGCTGGATACCCTGTTGAATGACGTAACCCTTTAACATCTGTCCCTGATTGGAGTGAAGCATCCTGAGCATGGAGTTAAAAGAGGCGAATTTTAGCAATACATTGCTATTTTTCTTACGGTACCTCACAAAATAGCCTTGCTTGGGAACATGGGACAGACGGTAGATTCCTTTGCCTAGGCTGCCTCCACTTGGCTTGTAATAAGCAAATTGATGTCGCTCCAACATACCTCGGATACGTTCAGAGCTGGGATTCATATATGATTCAGGGACATAGCGGTTAACATCTGGATTATTTTCCAGCAGATTATAGATATCGGACTTATTGAAAAAGCTCCAGTTAAAGAAGGGAATTCGTTTGCGGGAAAAGCGTTCGCGTAGTTGATTGATCGCCGGGGAAAAATCAGAGCGTCGGCTCGGCAAACGATTATAAATTACGTCCGGCAGAGGTACAAGTTTACGTGTGAATTCCCCGCTGGAAGACAGAAAATAGCCGTTAATCGTATCATTTTGCCAGTTAATATCCCGAGGGGTGAAGGCAAAAATATAAGATTTTTTGCTGCCTTCCTTCAGCAATTGCTTAATAAAGCCTGTGCGTGATCCGAAAGGGCGAGTGGTGGAGTTGGTACCGTCAGACAGCACGCCAATCAACGGCCCTAGCTGTATATCCCCATCCAGATTTCGCAAATAGATGGCCCCGCTTTTGGGAACACGGATTGCATTACGTAAGCCGGAGGTCAAGTATAGATGGCGTCCCGCCTTCTGAATGGGTTTTACTGTAGCGGGAATCTGATCCTTACCGAGCCGCAGACGTACGGACTTGGCTCCGGATAATTTAAGGCTTTTCAACAAGGAAGTGGATATATACGCCACCTTGTCGGGCTGCTGTGAGAAATGCACATTGCAATGCGTTAAACTCATCTGTTTATCCTCCTATACCGTATGTTCAAGGGAGGCGCCCGCGCCCTTTGGCCCTGTCGCTTTGGAATGGGTCATTAAATATCGAGCATATTCGAGCGGGCGGTTGACCGACTGGAAAGCGCACTCTGGCTGACGGGTCTGAAAAAAGGAGGCCCGGCCAGGTCGGGAATTAACCTCCAATAGCCAGATGTTCCCGCTCCGGTCAATACCGTAATCAATTCCCAACTCGCCAAGGCGGCCATAACGTTCCTCCAGCGCCCTGGTAATGGTCAAGGACAGCGCCATCATCTGCCCGATGATGAGACGCGTGGTGTCCGCGCCAAATTGTTCACGAAGGTAAGGCTCAGCTGGATGGGCTTCGCCCCCACCGTGAAGATTAGAAGTCAGAGTTCCTTGTCTGCCTTCTCTTACGGCAAAGCCCGTCAGGCGCCAATAGCCGTTGCCATCCTTTTGCATGAGTGCGCGAACATCAAAGGGATGATTGCTTTGGCTTGTTAATTTTAAATAAGGCTGCACGATATAAGCGCGTTTGTGTGCAATTCCGTGGACCCATGACAATCCTGCATCCAATTCGGAAAACAAGCGCCGGAACGGGCGGTTACGGGAGTCTCTACCCTGTACAAGTAGTCCCTGGCCTCCTTCTGCCAGCCGGAGATACAGTGTGCTCTTGCCATGTGTTCCGGTCTGTGGCTTCATAAACAGCTCCGAATGGCGTCGTAGCCATTCCACAAGCTGGATCGTGTCCCGGTATGGCGCCGTAGGCGGCACAAAGGGACGCACTTTATCTACCGTATGCAAAGCGCGATACACCTGCCATTTGCCAGGTAAGTTACGCGACCAGTAGATGAGCTTGCGCGATTTTTGCTCCGCCATATCTTCCAGTGTGCGCCTGACATTCTGGCTCTCGTGAGCATGGAGACAGCGGTTATACACAATATCCGGCAACGGAAAGCGGCCGGATGTCCATACTCCTTTACGGTAAACATAACCTCGTATGGAGTGATCTTCAAATGAAACTCCTTCGGCGGTAAACGCCATTACGCTAAGACCAGAGCGCCTGCCCAACAGACTTAGCCTGCGGCAAAAATCGGCTTCAGTAATAGGGGGAGTGGCAGCCTGATTCCGGCTAACAAGCACGCCCAGCGTGCCTGGCACAACAAGAGACACCGACAACAGCTCCTTTGACAGCCAGACTCTGGAAGAGGTGAATTCATTTGAAGCCGGCTGAATAACAGCAGTATTCAATCATTTTTTTTACGGACGGGCGAGTTTTCTGATCATTTAACGGCGTGTTGTCATTCTTCGATGGCTTCGAATTGACCTCCAGCAACCAGATGCGCCCCGTGCTGTCTATTGCCAGATCTATACCAAATTCTGCGAAATGGGCGGGAATCGCTTTTTCTACTCCGCTTGCGATATCCAGTGCTGCTGTTTTGAGAGAGGTATGCCCATTCGATTTAACGGTTGCGGGCAGCGTGGTTTTGGCAAGTGCTTCCTTGACTGTACTCAGCGTGCCGCCTCTTGCCAGATTGGACACAAAGTGGCTGCCTCCGGCGATCCGGGCGACAATGGATGTTACGGTCCAAGTCCCGGACGAATTTTTCTGTACAAGCGCACGAAAGTCGACCGGACGCTTACCGTGATCAATCAAGGTAAGTCCCTGTTGGAGTTGAAAGCGTGTTGTTTTCATTTTTCCCGCTAAGCTTTTGTACAGTTTATCGACGTTGGCATACATTTGCTTGCGGGGTGTGCCCGCTGTTGTGGATAGCACCGAAAAGGTACCATCCGTTTGTTTGTTAATGCGCATTATGCCTTTACCTAGGCTTCCGCGCACTGGCTTGAGAAAAACAGCGGGATACTGGTTGCACATTTTTTTGAAAACAGCAAAGGTTTGCAGCAAGTGGGACTCGGGTAAATACTTGCGCAGGGAAGAATTTGATTTAAGCGCATCAAATACTTCATTTTTATCCAGAAACTTTTCGTTAAAAATGGTTGTGCCGTACTGCGATTTTACTTCTTTCATGAAATGCTGTACGCTAGTTCTGTTCTCGAGTTTACGGGAGGTAAGACGATTATTGACGACATCGCCGGCGGGCATGACCGTCTTTTTCCAGCCTCCGTCATACACCCATCCCTGAACTCGCCCGGGCTGACTTCCGATATGCTCCGGGGTGAAAAAATACACATATGCTCCTTGTCTGCGGCATTCCCCGACTAGTTCACGGCAGAACAGGGTGATCGGCCCGAAAGGCTTGTCGGGCTGTTCGGGATAGTCCCGACTGACCAGCACGCTAATAAGTGGGCCCACTCGAAGTGTCCGGCGACCTCGGCTGTAGGTTACTCGCAGATCACAATTGGCATGAAGCCCCATTTTTCGGGCTAGCACGCTTCCCACACGTAGGCCGCTGTAGCGGGGCACCGATATGACGGTAACCTCTTGGCGGAACGAACCGAAGGCGAGCTGAACGGGGTGGCCAGCGGATATTTTCCATTTGCGAAGCAGGGACTCGCCGACCATGAGTACGTCATCCTGCAAGATGCCCGATCCGATGATTTGAATCGTTGTTTTTTTGATGGACATCGTGGATCTCCTTCCGGGCAGCAACTTGATGTCTTGAAAGTAACGGGAAACGTGAATGGGCTGTAATAGCACTGATTCATCATATGAGGACATATATCCCTTGGTGATTGACGGACAATGTGAAATGTTGACACTAAACTTGTATTGGAGGAATAAACAATCATGAACATCTATGACAAAGCCCATGATTTAGCGAAAGCATTGAAGGAAAGCAAAGAGGTAGAGGAAATTACGTCAGCGATGAAGCTGATCGAAACCGATCCAGAAGCTAAGAAAATGCTCGACGATTTCCGTGAACGCCAAATGGAAGTACAGCAACGCATGATGAGCGGCGATATGCCAGCACAGGAAGAGATGGAAAAGATGGAGAAGCTGTTTGAGGTACTTAGCTTGAACCTCAACATCCGTCGTCTGTTCGACGCTGAACGTCGCCTGAGCGTGATTATTGAGGACGTTAACAAAATTATTGCAGACAGCCTTCAACATTTGTACGGTTCATCTCTGTAAGTTTGTCTCATATTCCTTCCTGTCCTCTCATAGACTAGATACATAGAGTCACAGGGAGAGGAAGGGATACGATTGGGTTCTTTCAAAAAATGGAAACACGGTTTGTACACACTCATTGCATTGGCTATGGTTTTGATCGCGTTACCACGCATCTCGCTTGCAGGCGGTTTGAACTGGGTCAACGGCTTTGGAATGGTATGGGTACTTTTTGCGCTGCTAGTCATCGGAGCAAACATGCATTTTTTGCTGGGTGTGGATGAGGAAAAGCGCAAAACGCTGGAGCGTGTGCGACGGGCCAAAATGCAGCAGTGGCAGATGAGATGGGATAAAAAAGCTGACAAAGGCAGCATGTAGTGAGTTTTTTCAGCTTGTCCTGGGCTTGTCTCCCAGATGACAAATCAATCATAGTAAGAAGCGATCCCTTGTAAAAGAGGGGATCGCTTTTTTTGCTATTTGCAAAGCGGAGAAGTCAAAATGAACAAGGGTCTAAAATATAGGGATATTGTGCTATAATAGATACAGAATGATACAGATTGAACGTTGGGGGTGTAACAGAGTTGGACGGGCTAGATGAAACAGTTACGAAGCATGAGCAGCTATTGCGACATATCGAGCAGTTGAAAATAGGCTCCAAAATTTCTGTGCGCAGGTTGGCTAAAGAAATGAGTGTCAGCGAAGGAACGGCCTATCGGGCCGTGAAAGAAGCCGAGAACCTGGGAATCGTCATTACCAAGGAACGGATCGGAACAGTACGAGTGGAGAAGCGACCGCGCGGCTTGTCCGAGCAGCTGACCTTTGCAGATGTCGTAAATATTGTAGAGGGACATGTGCTGGGCGGAAGTGAGGGGCTGGAGAAGCCCTTGCACAAGTATGTGATCGGAGCGATGCGCGAGGAAGCTATGGCCCGTTATATTGACGCAGGTAGTTTGCTAATCGTAGGTAACCGTGAGGATGCGCATTCACTTGCATTGGAGCAGGGGGCCGGTGTGCTGATTACAGGGGGCTTCGGTACGAGCCGAGAGGTTAAGCAGCTCGCAGATCAGATTAGTCTGCCGATTATTTCCTCACGCCATGATACTTTTACAGTGGCATCTATGATTAATAGAGCCATATTTGACCGCTTGATCAAAAAGAAAATTATGCTGATTGAAGACATTGCGGCAGGCAAACCGAAAACGTTGACCTTGAAAATCAACAGCACGCTTACCGAGTTTGAAGAACTTTCGGTGACGACCGGACATCATCATTTTGCAATAGTGGATGAATGGAATCGTTTAATTGGTATCGTCAGCCGCAAAGATGTGGAGGGGCTTCTACCTGAGCATACGATGGATAAATGTCTGATCCGCAATCCGATAACGGTCACCTACCAGACCTCGCTGGCTTCTGCCGCGCAAATGATGGCGTGGGAAGGTGTAGATTATTTGCCGGTCGTGGACCGTAACCGCAAGCTGCTTGGGTCCGTTACACGGCGTGAGGTGCTGGAGGCGCTGCGTAACGCCCAAAAGCAGCCACAACTTGGCGAGACGTTCGACCAGTTGATCTGGAACGGATTTGCTGAAGAGCGTAATGAGGACGGATCGTTATTTTTTCGCGGTTTTATTATTCCACAGATGGCGACCAATTTAGGTACGATCTCGGAAGGCGTACTAGTCAACGTGATGACACAAGCGGGCTACCGGGTAGCTAGAGACATGACCGGCAAGGATTATGTGCTGGACAATTTGACGACTTATTTTATTAGACCCGTACAGATAGAGGATGCTGTCGTTCTTCGTCCGTTGCTGCTCGAGCTGAGTCGCCGCACCTGCAAGCTAGAAATTGCAATTTCACGGGAAAACCATTTGGTATGCAAAGCAGTGATGACACTTCAATCCATTGAACATGGTTAGTCTACCTATGGATCAGAGCAGGGTGTGAAGTCGAATAGATCGACTTAGTGGCTTTCAGGCAGTCTTTCTTTTGCTTCCAGCCAAATTTGCAGCACCCCTTCCATTACAAGCATCGTTTTGACCTGGATCGTATACTCCTTGTCACGAACGGTGTATTTTTTTTGGTGCAGCAACATACGTACCAGCTTGCTGTCAGAGTCAATTTCGAACATGTCTCTGCCCCGCAGCACCTCCAGATCACGACTGACACGGCGAAGAAGTTCCTTCAGGTTGATAGAATCAATTTTTTCGGCCGAAGCTTCCTCCGCGATCAGCTTGATTTCTTTGACAACGGTTTGGCGCTTGCTGTATTTGCGCAATGTTTTGTTGTCTTCCTCGGCTTGCTGGAGCTGGAATTGAAGATCCTGGTTGTTCGTCCACAGCTGATTGAAGCTGGCATGCCAGATGGCATTGTAGATCATTCCTCCCGTAATCATACCGAGTACAAAGACAGAGGATAATTGCATAAAAGGGCGCAGGCGCTCAAAAGGGGGGACTCTCATAGTCGTTTCACCTCACGGTCGTCCGTTGCCGCATACCCACTTGACCAGCTCTGCACCCATATGAGCGCCTAAAAAGGCGAAAATCAAATACAATATCTGCTTAATGGCAGGTGACAAATTACCATCCAACATATTGCTTTCAATGACCCGGATCGGGTCCATCGTTCCCCCCACAGCGGCGGCAAGCGCCCATATTTTAATTCTTCCGGCAACCTCCAGCATCGTCTGGGTTGGCGGCTGAAGCGATACCACAGCTCCCATTCCGCCGAGCATGGCTCCCCCGAGCACGATGCCGAAGGCAATGAAGAAGTCGAGAATCGCTTTGGATATAAAAGTGCTCATGCTCTTTTCCTCCTTAGGTATACGAATCAGGACCGCGCTTGTCCGCCGAGGTCTGTACTTTTATTCTATGGGCGCTACTAACGCGGATATGATAAAATAGTTTGAAGAAAATCAAGCGGTGAAAGGAAGAGAAGCGCATGAGTTCATTTGTGCATTTGCATGTTCATAGCGAGTACAGCCTGCTGGACGGCGCGGCTCGTACCGCGGAGTTGGTCAAACAGGCATCAGCTTACGGAATGAAGGCGCTGGCCCTTACAGACCACGGGGTTATGTACGGTGCCATTCCTTTTTATAGAGCGTGTGTAGAGAACGGCATTAAGCCGATTATCGGGTGTGAGGCCTATATGACGGCAGGATCGCGTAAGGAGCGTGGCAGCCGGAAGGATCAGCCCATATATCATTTGATTTTGCTCGCCAAAAATAAAACAGGCTATCAAAATCTGATGAAGTTGTGCTCCATCGGCCATTTGGAGGGCTTTCACTACAAGCCGCGCATCGACATGGAGGCTTTGGCTGCCCATCATGAAGGCATCATATGCCTGAGCGCTTGTTTGGGCGGTGAAGTGCCGCAGCATTTACTGCATGGTCGGGAAGCCGAAGCACGACGAGCAGCGGAACGGTATCGTAACATTTTTGGCGATGATTTTTATCTGGAACTTCAGGACCATGGTCTTTCGGAGCAAAAACGTGTAAATCCTCTCTTGATCGCACTGGCGAAGGAACTGAGTATTCCACTGGTGGCGACGAATGACGTGCATTACTTGACTGAGCCAGATGCGGACGTGCAAGACGTTCTGATCTGTATCGGGACAGGGAAGACAGTTGACGATGAGGAACGCTTGCGTATACCAACACGTCAGTTGTATCTGAAAAGTCAGGAGGATATGGCTCGTTTATTCCCGCATGTGGCAGAAGCCATCGCCAACACGGTGCGTATTGCTGAAAAATGCGAACTAGAGCTGGAATTCGGTCAATCCATTTTGCCTGAATATCGCCCGCTGCCGGAAGGAATGACCTCTTCGTCCTATTTACGCAATCTGTGCGTGCAAGGGCTGGAGCGTCGCTATGGAAGCGATCCCGGATGGGAGCAACTGGAGGAACGGGAAAGGCTGAACCAACGGCTAAACTATGAGTTGAATACCATTGATAGTATGGGTTTCAGCGATTATTTCCTGATTGTATGGGATTTTATTGCCTTCGCTCATAAGCATAAGATTGCAACGGGACCGGGGCGGGGTTCCTCAGCAGGCAGTTTGGTTGCCTATGTGCTTAACATCACGAATGTCGATCCGATAAAATACAACCTGTTCTTTGAACGGTTTCTAAATCCCGAACGAATCAGTATGCCGGATATAGATATTGATTTTAGTGATGAACGGCGTGACGAGGTTATCGACTATGTAGTGCAGAAATACGGAAATGAGCATGTAGCGCAAATTATTACCTTTGGAACGTTGGCGGCAAGAGCCGCTGTTCGTGATGTCGGTCGCGCATTGAACGTACCGTATGGCGAGGTGGACAAGGCAGCCAAGCTGATTCCGGCGCAGTTAGGCATTAATATCCGTCATGCGCTGGAAATCACCCCGGAGCTAAAAACGCTATATGAAACGAAGCCCAAGACACGTGAACTGCTGGATATGGCGATCAAGGTTGAAGGAATGCCTCGTCATGCTTCAACACATGCAGCAGGTGTTGTCATTTCGCGGACTCCATTGACCGATGCGGTTCCGCTTCAAGAGGGGAGCGAAGGGGTTCCTTTGACGCAGTACTCGATGGAAAATCTAGAGCGCATTGGTTTGCTTAAAATGGATTTCCTTGGGCTGCGTACGCTCTCCATTATTGAACGGTGCATACACTGGATTGCG
This sequence comes from Paenibacillus sp. MZ03-122A, assembly GCF_024213325.1. NCBI lineage: Bacteria > Bacillati > Bacillota > Bacilli > Caryophanales > Paenibacillaceae > Paenibacillus > Paenibacillus sp. MZ03-122A. The sequence continues at coordinate 365,127 of NZ_JANAVI010000001.1, forward strand.
GAAGAGCATGGAGAAACGCCTGATTTTAATCGTATTCCCGATAACGATCCGCATACCTATGACTTGCTGGGCAAAGGAGATACAGGAGGCGTATTCCAGCTGGAGTCGGCCGGTGTACGCCGGGTACTCAAGGATTTGAAGCCGAGTGTATTCGAGGATATCATTTCTGTCTTGGCTTTGTATCGTCCGGGCCCGATGGGCTTTATTCCTAACTTTATACAGGCCAAGCATGGTCAGATTGAGATTTCTTATCCGCATCCTGACCTGGAACCGATCTTAAAGGATACGTACGGTATTATTGTGTATCAGGAGCAAATCATGCAGATTGCTTCACGCATGGCGGGCTTTTCCCTGGGAGAAGCCGATCTGTTGCGCCGGGCTGTGTCCAAGAAAAAGCGCGAAGTGTTGGATCTGGAGCGCGGGCATTTTGTCGAAGGCAGTATCAAACAGGGATACACGGAGGAGGAGGCCGGAAGGGTTTACGATATGATTGTCCGTTTTGCTGACTACGGCTTCCCGCGTGCCCATGCAGCTGCTTATGGTGTGCTAGCATTTCAAACGGCTTATCTAAAGGCCCATTATCCGGTACAATTCATGGCTTCAATGCTGACAGCGGTGATGGGAAGTCATCGGAAAGTGGCTGAATATGTCGTCGAATGCCGTCGTATGGATATCGCAGTGTTGCCGCCTGATGTGAATGAGAGCGGGGTGTTGTTTACTCCTTTACAGCAGGGAGGCATCCGCTTCGGCCTGGCTGCGATTAAAAATGTCGGCACACAGGCGATGGAGAGCATTCTCGCTGTTCGCAAGGAACGGCCTTTCGACAGCCTGCTCGATTTTTGTCGACGTGTCGATTTGCGGGTATGTAATAAGAGAGTGATTGAATCGCTTATTCAGGCAGGAGCCTTTGATTCATTAACGGGTCATCGGGCACAGTTGCTTGCCATGCTGGATGAAACGGTGGATGCAGCCGTCAAGTGGCGCAAGGAACGGGATGACTTGCAAATTGATATGTTTGGTTTTGTGGAAATGCCCAATTGGGATATCGAATATCCCAATGTACCCAAATTCAGTGCCAGTCAGCAGTTAGAGCTGGAACGCGAATTGCTGGGACTGTATTTATCGGGGCATCCGTTGGATGATTTTGAGTCGCTGTTGGAAAGCAGCGAGGCGGATCGTTTGATGGAGCTGGGCGATGTGCCAGATGAAACGGTTGTTGTGACCGCAGGCATGGTAGTGTCACTCAAAACGATTACGACCAAGCAGGGTAAGGCCATGGCCTTCATTGAGCTGGAGGATCAGATTGAGCGCTGTGAGGTTGTGCTGTTTCCTGAGGTATGGAAGCGAAGCCAGCAGTGGATTGAAAAGGGAGCTTTGCTTACGCTTCGAGCCAAGATGCAGCAGCAGGACGAGCACTTCAAGCTCCTTGCGGATGAGACCGCCCCGCTGGCAGAAGACTCGCTGGCCCGGCTCCTCCAGCGCCGACGTGCCAGTACGCGCTCGTCCGCCGCTGGAACATCCGTGCCAGCTGCTGGCTCTGCTGCTGGCGGCCCGGGCGGGAGAGCGTCGCGCGTGTCGCCCCCGCCTTCGGCAGCCACTTCATCTGCTTCGCCTCAGCCGAAGGCGGCCCGTCCCGTGCTGGCTGCTTCACCGCGCGGAGCCGAAGCGGCTCGCGGTGAGCAGGTACCGCTCCCGCGCAGCTCGGAGTCGACCGCCCGTCAGCGGGTGTTTGTCAAAATCACCCGCCAGGCCGAGGAGGACGCCAGCTTGCTGGTCAGTCTCAAGGCACTGCTACAGGAGCATCCCGGTGCTATGCCTACCGTACTTTTTTATGAGAGCAACCAGCGTCTGCTGGCTTTGAGCGATGCTTACAGCATTAAGCCTTCTCCTCAGCTTTTTGATCAAATGGAGTCGATGTTGGGTGAAGGTACGGTGAAAGTCAAATGATAGGCACACAGCAAACCGCCCTTATTGTAACGGTTTAATGAACATTTTTCTTCCTTCCCGCATACACTTGGAAAACTGGCGGAACAGGAGATTCAACACGTCTCCTGCACCATAAGGTCCCGTACGGTGAAAGAATAGAACTGCACGGTGAAAGCGGGAGGGAAATTATGTCCTATGAATATGCAGAAACTTTGTTAAATCGCAGAGGCATTCGTATCGAGTCCATTGCGGACATTGTTTTTCAGCTTCAGCTAAAATATTATCCTCATTTGACGATGGAAGAATGTATAGACAGTGTCAAAGCGGTTTTGCAAAAGCGTGAGGTTCAATATACGTTGCTCACAGGTATTGCGCTCGATGAGCTGGCCGAAAAAAAACTTCTCCCCCAGCCATTGCAAGCCATTATGGAGGCTGACGAACCGCTGTACGGAGTGGACGAGACACTGGCTCTTGGAATTACGAGTGTGTACGGCATGATCGGCTTAACCAGTTTTGGTTATCTGGATAAGGAAAAGACGGGGATTATTGAACAGCTGAACCAAAAAGGCAGTGGTATTCATGTGTTTTTAGACGATCTTGTCGCCGGACTAGCTGCCGCTGCTTCTTCGCGCATTGCACACCGGAGCCTCCATGCCAAGCATTATCCTGCATCATTGGACGCTTAATTGACCTGTGTAGACAGAGTTGATGATTTTCTAGGCCCTCCGACGGAACTTGAATGATCAGGAGGGCTTTTGTTGCGGGAAAAAAGTAAGGTATGTTATCATGAGTCTATTATATGGGCTCAAAACTTGAGGCTTAGGGGGTAGAAACAAGGCATGTGGACGGTGATTTATATTGCACCGACGGCCAGACTGGCTGACATGATTAAGCTCAAACTGTCTGAAGAAGGTTTTATGGTGCAGGCCCGGGCCATCAGTGCGTCCAAGCAACAGTTTGAGATACTTGTGCCTTCGGGTGAAGTCGAAGAAATTCAGGAAGTGCTTAATTCGATTTTGCGCCCTTGAGTCCGGAACGGCGGAAATGATACAGCAGCATGAGTGGAACAAAGGATGCACGATCGGCGGTAATGTTTTAGTAACAGGCGTTGACGTGTGTATGAACATAATGCTTAAAGGTGCCGCATAGACGGCAGAGGACCTTGTATCGGTTACGGCTGACAAATAAACGGCTGGAGAGGTGTAGTTGTGTTTAAAGATTTATTCCAAAAGAAGCGTAAATACGCGACCATCCCTTCGGAACGGGCGCTGAGCGGCGATCAAGCGGACATGCCGGATCGTCCCAAACGGGAAATTCCCGAAGGTCTTATGACCAAATGTGGCAAATGTGGAAGTATTCAATACAGCAAAGAACTAGAGAAAAATTTGAAAGTGTGTCCGGTGTGCGGATACCATATGCGTTTGAATGCAATGGATCGCATTCGCATGGTGCTCGACGAAGACACGTTTACGGAATATGATGCCGATATGATTTCGGTTGACCCGCTGGATTTTCCGGGATATGCGAGCAAGCTGGAGCAACAGACCCTGAAATCTGGCTTGCGAGAGGCTGTCGTTACGGGCGACGGCCTTATTTATGGACATCCTGTTGTCGTTGCTGTGATGAGCTTTGACTTTTTTACTGGCAGTATGGGTTCGGTCGTAGGAGAGAAAATTACCCGCGCCATTGAGCAAGCAATAGACAAGCGTCTGCCGCTAATTATTTTCTCAACTTCCGGCGGGGCACGTATGCAGGAAAGTATTTTAAGCTTGATGCAGATGGCCAAAACAAGTGCTGCTCTTGCTCGTCTGGATGAGCAGGGCTTGCTGTATATTTCTGTTATCACCGACCCGACTACAGGTGGCGTGTCCGCCAGCTTTGCTACGCTTGGAGATATTAATATCGCGGAGCCAGGAGCTGTATTCGGCTTTGCAGGGCGTATTGTAATTGAACAGACAATCAGACAGAAGTTGCCGGATGATTTTCAAACATCCGAATTTAATTTGCAGCATGGACAATTGGATATGGTTGTACACCGCAAGGAACTGCGTGATACCCTCGGGCAACTGCTTGATCTGCACAGTGTGAAAGGGGTGGAATAGATGGCTGGTGAATTGCCTTATGAAAAGCCCCTGGTCGAGATGCGACAGAAGATCGAAGAACTCAAGCAATTCGGACAGGATAAGCAAATTGATTTTACAGATGAAATCAACCGTCTCGAGGAACGTTATCTCGAGATGGAAGAAGAAATATATTCGAACATTACAGCACCACAAAAAATGCATTTGGCCCGTCATCATCAAAGACCAACGTCTCTTGATCTGATTGAGCAGGTGTTTACGGACTTTATTGAATTGCACGGCGACCGCTTGTTTGGAGACGATCTGGCGGTTGTGGGCGGAATTGCCAAGCTAAATGGTATTCCGGTGACCGTCATTGGTCAACAGCGTGGTAAGGATACGAAAGATAACATTGCACGTTTCTTTGGTAGTGCTCATCCGGAAGGATTTCGTAAAGGCTTGCGTCTTATGCAGCAGGCTGATAAATTCAAACGCCCTATTATTACATTTATTGATACGAAGGGCGCTTATCCGGGTAATACAGCAGAGGAGAGAGGTCAATCGGAAGCGATTGCCCGCAACTTGCGGGAGATGGCAAAGCTTTCGGTGCCTGTTATTTGTGTGGTCATCGGCGAGGGTGGAAGCGGCGGTGCGCTTGCGTTTGCAGTCGGTAACCGTGTGCTGATGCTGGAACATGCCATTTATTCGGCCATTTCTCCAAACGGTGCAGCTTCGATTCTATGGAAAGATGCTTCCAAGGCCGATCAGGCAGCTGAAGCCATGAAGATTACGGCTAATGACCTCCTGCGCATGGAAATTATCGAGGATATTGTGCCGGAGCCGAAAGGGGGCGCGCATCGTAACTATGAAGTGACTGCTGCCGCAATCAAGGAGCTATTGGAACGTCATTTGGCAGACCTTACGAATATGAGCTGCGATGAATTGAGGGAAGATCGGTATCAAAAATTCCGAAAAATAGGTCAATACACCTTCTTAAAACCTTCGGAATCTGAGCCTATGTTGTAATACGCTGTAAACGGGTAACAATAAATATGACGAACTTCCTATACAAATAGGAAAAAGTGTAGTAGATTTAATTGTTGGAAAAAGATATAAAGAGTAGCACCTTTGAAAACGGAGGAAAAACCCAAATGCGCAAAACTAAGATTGTATGTACCATCGGTCCTTCCAGTGAGTCATTGGAAAATGTGAAGAAACTGATTTTGGCTGGTATGAACGTAGCCCGCCTGAATTTCTCTCACGGTGATTTCGAGGAGCATGGCAACCGGATTAAAAACATCCGTCAAGCTTGTAAGGAGCTTAACAAAAACGTTGCTATTTTGCTCGATACGAAGGGGCCGGAAATCCGGACAGGAAAGCTCGAAGTTGAACCTATTGAGCTTGTTCAGGACGAGTTCATTACGCTGACAACGGAAGAAATTCTCGGTACGCAAGATCGTATTTCCATTACGTACAAAGATCTTCCCTCGGACGTGGAGCCCGGCTCCACCATTCTGATCGACGATGGTCTGATCGGACTCACCGTTATTGAAGTATCAGGCACTGAAATCAAATGCCGCATTGTTAATGGCGGAACGATCAAAAGCAAGAAGGGCGTTAACGTTCCAGGCGTTGCTATTTCTTTGCCTGGTATTACCGAAAAAGATGCTAATGATATCATTTTCGGTATTGAGCAGGACATTGATTTCATCGCGGCTTCTTTTGTTCGTAAAGCAAGTGACGTTCTGGAAATCCGTGAATTGCTGGCGAAACACAACGCAAGTCATATCCAAATCATTTCCAAAATAGAAAATCAGCAAGGTGTTGACAACCTGGATGAAATTTTGGAAGCTTCGGATGGCCTGATGGTTGCTCGTGGTGATCTCGGTGTGGAAATTCCTGCTGAAGAAGTGCCTCTGGCGCAAAAATTGATGATTAACAAATGTAATGTAGCTGGCAAGCCTGTTATTACGGCAACACAAATGCTGGATTCCATGCAACGTAACCCGCGTCCGACTCGTGCGGAAGCAAGTGACGTGGCGAATGCTATTTTTGACGGAACAGACGCAATTATGCTGTCCGGCGAAACAGCTGCGGGTAAATATCCGGTAGAATCCGTACTGACGATGTCACGTATTGCAGAAAAAGCTGAGTCCTCTCTGAACTACCGTGATTTGTTCAAGAAACAAAGAACGGCTCAAGAAATTAGTATTACAGAAGCAATCAGTCAATCTGTTTCTATTTCTGCACTTGACCTGCATGCCAAAGCGATCCTGACGTCCACACAAAGCGGAACAACGGCACGTATGATTTCTAAATACCGTCCTGAAGCTCCGATTGTTGCTGTGACAACACAGGAAAGAACAGTTCGCCGTTTGGCTCTGATCTGGGGCGTACATGCAGTACAAGGCAGACCAGTCGTTGACACAACAGATAGTCTGTTTGACAACGCACTGGAAGGCGGTCGCAAATCTGGCCTCGTTAAAGAGGGCGATTTGGTTGTAATTACTGCGGGCGTACCTCTTGGTGATTCCGGTTCTACGAACCTGATCAAAATTAGCTGCGTTCCAGCACAAGCGTAATTAAAGTCTCCATGACATAATACCGAGGCTGTATCGTTACAACAAGCAAAAGAGCATTCAAGTCAATAAGACTTGGATGCTCTTTTTTTATGTTCTCTAGCTTTTCATTTCCAGTCCTTCTCGTCGTATGAAATCAAGAAATGCCTGTTGCATCAAGTTCATGTGTGTATCTTGTTGATACACGATGTTTATTTGATAATGGCTCCTTTGGTTATCAGCCTCGGGATAAGGGAGCCATTCCACCGAGGGAGCAGCATTTTCATTATTATCCACTCCGCTTGCAGGAAAGAAGGCAAGCGCTTCTCCGCCGCTTACGACTTGCTTTACCGCTTCCCAAGAGTTGATTTCCAGATGAGGCTTAACTAGCGAGGAATACTGATCTACAACTGATGAACCGCTATATTTTACCCATGTGTGCTTGTCCAGCACATCGGGTCCATCGACCTCCTCAAATTTGAATGCAGGTGCAAGTGCAGATGCAGAACGGATAACTCCTACTTGATCAGAAGCCACTGGCTCTGCCACCGTATACTCTGGAAGAGAATCTCTATCGTCGAGAAAAGCAAAATCAATTTCCCCCTGTTTCAGTAGCTGCTTAATTGCATCCGGGGATTGAATCTCCAACTGAATACGACAATCTGGATACCGCTCAGCAAACTTAGCCATCAAAGTGGGGAGGAGGTACGTACCTGATATCGACTCTGCACTCAGATGTAATTGCGCCTGAGACTCTTCTGTCAGTTCATCTACAGCTTGTCTAGCTTCTTGCTCCAGAGAGATGATCTGCTTTGCGTAAGGTAATAATTTTTTTCCAGCCTCCGTTAGCATAATTCTGCCTTGTTGAAGAGAGAATAGAGAAACACCCATTTCCTTTTCCAAGCTTTTCATATGAAAGCTGACGGTAGGTTGTTTAACTTGCAAAGCTTCGGCCACATCCGTCGCCTTATGGAATTTGTCGATCAGCATCAAAATACGCAATTTTAGAATATTCATGGAATTCAACAGCTCTCCTTATATGTCATTCATATGTGAATTTCAAACTATAGATTAATTATATACCGAAAAATAATTTATCTATCAATATTTTATATTTGTTTTACAAAACCACGTCGTTCGTCTAACATTCCAGGCCTACAATGTAAAAGTGTTGATGGTCATAAATAAAAAACCGTCACTTAACTAAGGGGAGGACAATAAAAAATGTTGAAAAAATGGCCGTTCATTCTGATGACTCTCACCATGGTATTTGCACTTGCAGCTTGCGGATCAGGTAACAATGCTGCACCACAAGGAGAAGCTGCTACAGGAACAGACAATAAAGCAGCTGCCGAACTGACAGGAAACATTCTGGCTGTTGGCTCCACTGCACTTCAACCATTGGTAGAGCAAGCGGGACAAAAATTTATGGCTGTCGATAAATATAAAGGCATTGCAGTTCAAGTGCAGGGCGGCGGTAGCGGTACTGGCTTGACTCAGGTTTCCGGCGGACAAGCGGACATCGGTAACTCCGACGTGTTTGCAAAAGAAAAACTGGAGAGCGGCGCAAATGAGCTGGTCGATCACCAAGTAGCTGTTGTAGCCATGTCAGCGGTAGCGAATCCTAAAGTAGGCGTTACAGACCTGAAAAAAGATCAATTGGTACAAATCTTTACAGGTAAAATCACGAACTGGAAAGAAGTTGGCGGTGCAGATCAAAAAATCGTTATCGTAAACCGTCCAAGCAGCTCCGGTACTCGTGCAACATTTGAAAAATACGCATTGGGACAAAAAACGGAAGATCTGCCGGGCTCCATTCAAGAAGATTCCTCCGGTACTGTGAAAAAGCTGATTGCTGAAACACCGGGTGCGATTGGTTATCTGGCTCTGTCCTACATCGACAACACAGTAACTGCTTTGAAATACGATGGCGTTGAAGCTAACGTTGAAAATGTAGAACAAGGTAAATATCCAGTGTGGGCTTACGAGCATATGTACACTAAAGGTGAGCCAAAAGAGCATGTGAAAGCATTCCTGGACTACATTCTGTCAGATGAAATCCAAAAAACGGATGTCGTAGACTTGGGATACATTCCAGTAGCAGGTATGCAAGTGAAACGTGATGCTGACGGTAATATCACGAAATAAGGAGAGTCACACCTCCTGTTCGATGAACGCAGCTAATGCGAGTATATTCACGAAGAAGAGGCGGACTAGCGTCCGGCCTCTATTCTTCGGTTAAAGGAGTTACAGTATGGAACCAATTGAAGGGAAGGCATACATGGAACAGAATAAACGATCCCGAGTTATGAAAGAAAGACATTACTGGGAAGAATGGACCGGCCGCATATATACGTCGGTTTGTGTCGTTTTTTTAGTTGCAGTCATTGTCTCCATCGTATATTTTGTTGCCTCCAAAGGTGTAGCTACATTTGCGGTGAATGGGGTCAGTCTGCGAGAGTTTTTCTTTGGAACCAAATGGAGCCCGGATGGCGAACCTAAGTCCTTCGGCGCGCTTCCGTTTATTACGGGTTCTTTTGCAGTAACCATACTGGCGGCTTTAATTGCCAGTCCACTCAGCTTATGTGCGGCTTTATTTATGACGGAAATCGTGCCGAAATCGGGTAAACGTATCCTTCAACCTGCGATTGAATTATTATCCGGTATTCCGTCTGTTGTATATGGCTTTGTCGGCTTGACCGTGATCGTCCCGCTGCTGCGGAACGTGTTTGGAGGACAAGGCATCGGCATTCTGGCAGGCTGCCTAGTGTTGTCAGTCATGATTTTGCCGACGATTACGAGTATTATGGCGGATGCGTTGTCTTCCTTGCCGGGGGGGCTGCGTGAATCCTCTTATGCTTTGGGTGCTACCCGCTGGCAGACAATTGCCCGTGTTATTATTCCGACGCTGTTGCCTGCTCTTTTAACAGGAATTATCCTCGGTATGGCTCGTGCCTTCGGAGAAGCGTTGGCTGTACAGATGGTAATCGGGAATGCTCCGCATATACCGCATTCCTTGCTGGAATCCGCTTCGACCTTGACCAGCGTCATTACACTAAGCATGGGCAATACAGCGATGGGCTCCGTTCATAACAATGCTCTCTGGAGCATGGCGCTTGTTCTTCTGCTCATGACATTCATTTTCGTGCTGCTGGTAAGGCTGCTTGAAAGGAGAAACCGGGTTTGATGAAAGCTAAAACGACCGACAAGATCGCTACATTTGTAATCTGTTTCTTCGCCTTGTTCATTGTTGCACTTTTGGTTGGATTACTGGGCTTCATTTTGGCCCGCGGAGTCAGTCATATTTCTTTTGACTTTTTAACCAGTGCTCCCCAAACATTACGTGCAGGCGGTGGTATTGGCCCACAACTATTTAATTCCGTGTTTTTGTTAATCTTAACTTTGATTATCACCATTCCGATTGGCTGGGGCGCAGGTATTTACATGGCGCAATATGCAAAGCCGGGGAAAATTACGGACTTTATACGACTTGTCGTCGAAGTATTGTCCTCCTTCCCGTCTATCGTCATCGGATTGTTTGGACTACTACTTATCGTAAATACGTTTGATTTTGGTTTTTCCCTCTTATCAGGAGCCTTGGCTTTGGCCGTATTTAACCTACCGCTGATGGTTCGCACAACGGAGCAGGCTTTCCGAGCTGTGCCGAAGGAGCAAAAGGAAGCTGGACTTGCGCTTGGATTGTCCAAGTGGAAAATTATCACCTCCATTTTGTTGCCAGCTGCGCTGCCAAGCTTGATTACGGGTACCATTTTGGCCGCAGGCCGTATTTTCGGGGAAGCCGCAGCATTGCTGTTTACAGCAGGGATGAGTACGCCGCCGCTTGATTTTACTGATTGGAATCCATTGCATGCCAGATCGCCTATTAACCCGATGCGACCTGCTGAGACATTGGCTGTCCATATTTGGAAGGTCAACAGTGAGGGGATTGCTCCTGACTCCAAAGATATTGCTGCAGGCGCTTCTGCCGTACTGGTGCTGCTTGTGCTTGCATTCAACTTGAGTGCAAGATGGTTCGGAAGAGTTGTATACCGCCGTCTGACAGCTGCCAAACGTATGGATTAGAAAGGGGATGGAGAACAATGGAACATGTGATTACGCGAACGGTAAAAACCGCCGCACCAGCAACATCCGTTCAGTCTACGCGTTCGGAACAGCTTGCGGGGCAACCGCCGCATCCGTTCAGTACTGAGGATTTGAGTATTTATTATGGCAGCTTTGAGGCTGTGAAAAAAGTGAATCTGGCCTTTCCGGAACAGACAGTGACTGCCCTGATCGGGCCTTCCGGCTGCGGTAAATCGACCTTTTTGCGCTCCCTTAATCGGATGAATGATGAGATTGCGTCTTCCTCTACAACGGGACATATCTGGATGGATGGACAGGATTTGACGGCACCGGAAACGGACGTGATCAAGCTGCGTCAGCAAATTGGCATGGTGTGGCAACGTCCCAATCCTTTTTACAAATCCATTTACAATAATATCGCCTTCGGTCCCAAATACCGTGGGGTGCGCAAGAAGAAACAGCTTGATGAAATCGTCGAAAGCAGCCTGCGTAAAGCAGCATTATGGGATGAGGTCAAGGATCGCCTTCACGATTCCGCTCTGGCGCTGTCTGGCGGGCAACAGCAGCGGCTTTGCATTGCACGTGCACTATCCGTTCAGCCGAAAATTCTATTGCTTGACGAGCCAGCTTCCGCGCTGGACCCTGTGTCTACAGGCAAGGTAGAAGAGCTCATCACCGAATTAAAAAAAGAACTGCGCATCGTTATTGTGACGCACAATATGCAGCAGGCTGCACGAATTTCCGATTATACTGCTTATTTTTATATTGGAAGTCTGGTTGAACATGGGAAAACGAACGATATTTTCACGAATCCTGAAAATGAGCTTACTCAGGAGTACATCATGGGTCGATTTGGTTAAGCGATGTTGCTCATCGACCTACTATATATGAGCTGCACGTAAAATCCTCTTACTAATCCAGCATTAGTAAGAGGATTTTTATTGTGTTCAACATTTTGTAACTTTTTTAATCTATTAGTAAATTAAAATATATTGATCGTTTGGGTATATTTTCATATAATACAACTAACTATTTATCATGCATAAATAGTGGTTTAGTTCCCCTCGCTATCAAAAAGAATCTTCTGCAAGAGTAAATAGGGTTAAACTGAACACAATTACCCAAATCAAAATAAGGGAGAGGGTTCAAATGAAGAAGAAGATGTGTCCAACCGTAAAGATGATAGCGCTTTCAAGTTTGGCAATTACAGTAACGTCAGGACTCCTAAGTCCCTCATGGGCTGCGGCACAGGAGATGGTGCCGACTACATATGATTCAGGACGTGAATCGGCGACTGCTTCTTATGAACTTACCACAGATTCAGCTGTGCGACGGGACGTTTATGGCGGTGATGTAAATTCAGGTGTTTTGGATCGTGAGCCATTATTTGGGCTGTCGGCTGTGGCGAAGCCAACCGCTGTTGTGAATACAGACAGCCTCCTGAACAAAATGCGCGACTTTAGCAAGTTTTCTACGGGGAATATATCCAAGGATACGACGCTTGCCTTAAATATTGTATCCTGGCAATTGCCGCATGGCGGATTCTTCAAAGCTATGGAAAAGAATTATAAATCTAAATGGGATGGCAAAGCTGCACGCTCCACATGGAAAAGCAAGGATGGTGTTGAACTCGGAACGTTTGATAACGAGGCCACGACAACCGAGATTCGTTTTTTAGCGGATGTATACAAAAAAACCAAAAATAAAGATATTAAGAACAGTGTACAAAAAGCAGTCGACTTCGTACTAACCTCTCAATATTCCTCAGGTGGCTGGCCTCAAGTATACCCTAAACGTGGTAATTATTCCGATGCTGTAACTTATAATGATGATGCGATGGTCAGAGTTATGGTTTTGGCTGACGATATTGTGAACAAGAAGCAGCCGTTTGATAGCGATATTCTGGATAACTCTTACCGCTCCAGACTTCAGCAAGCGCTAAACAAAGGTATCCAGTACACAATTAAATCTCAAATTGTAAATAATGGTACACCAACAATTTGGGGGGCACAGCACGATCCGGCTACTTATGCATCTGTTGAAGCCCGGGCATTTGAGTTACCTTCCAAAACAACTACAGAATCAGTAGGCATTACTGCTTTTCTCATGTCCCAGCCGCAAACCGCTGAAGTGAAAAAAGCGGCTCAGAGTGCTTTGAAATGGTTTGACGCGAACCGAATCGACGGTATCAAATACAATCGTCAAGGTCCGGAGTTTTTCCAAAAGGACGCATCGAGCGTAATGTGGTATCGGTTCTATAACGTGGAAGACAATAAATATTTCTTTTCAGACCGGGATGGCAAAAAGTATACCGACATCATGAAAATTAGTGAGGAAAGACGACTTGGTTACGCCTGGGCGGGAAGCCAGGCTAAGAGCTTGCTCAAGCTGGCTTCGGATAGCGGATATTATAAACTGTCCAAGCCGTTGCCACAATAATAAAGGCATTATTATATATGATTGGAGAGGGCGGACCGTTCGGTCTGCCCTCTTTTTGTTCCCGGGCTGTAAATATGGTTTAATGGAGAGAGGGCAAAATAGAGATAAAGATGCACAAAGATAGGAGAGCTTGTATGACTCAAGAGGAGAAACAAACGGAATTACGCTGGTATGGCGCACCGCTACGCGTCCGTTATCAGGAAAGCGACCAGATGGGGGTCGTATATCATGCGAATTATTTGAACTGGTTTGAGATCGGGCGCACCGAAATGATCCGACAGGCGGGTTTTAACTATCGGAGTATGGAGGAACGAGGAGTCTTGCTGCCAGTTATTGAAATCAATGCGAAATATGCGAGTCCTGCTCGATATGATGATTTAATTACCATTTATACTGCAATTACGGACTTCTCCAGATTACGTCTAAACTATATCTATGAGGTTCGACGGGTAACGGAAGATGAGCATCAAAGGTATATGGGAAAGGTATGGACCCAGGCAGACACGCTGCCGGGAGAATTGCTTGTCACAGGGATGACACGGCACGTATGGTTGAACACCGAATGGAAGCCCGTTCGACTGGATCAGGCGCTACCTGAGCTGTACACTGCATTAAGGTTTGCTTTTACAGGCGGGGAGGGACAGAAGTCATGATGATGCGTAAACGTCTGTGGCTGTTGCTGCTGCTCATTCCTTTGGCGGAGCTGTACGGGTTTATATGGGTAAGTCACTGGATTGGAGCGGGCAAAACGATTTTACTCATCATTCTGACGACCCTAATCGGGGCTGCCATGATGCAATTTGAAGGTCGTAAGGTGATTGCCGATGCGAAAAATGAAATGAACCGGGGACAAATGCCCGGCCGTAAAATGCTGGATGGATTATGTGTCTTTTTCGGTGGGAGTTTGCTGCTTATCCCTGGATTTTTAACAGATATTATTGGTTTTACGTTGGTGTTTCCTTTAACACGAGCGTTGTACCGACGGTTTTTATTGAAGTGGCTGGAGAAAAAAATGAAGAACGGCAGTATTACGTTTCGGCGGTTTTGACGTGAGCTGCCGTTTTTCCTATCCCTGATTTAGCGGACTCTTCCAGCGAGAATATAGTTGCGCAAGTCCTGAATGACATTCGCGCGATTCAGTGCATCAACGACAATGAGTGATACAGGTCCGATAATTAGTCCTAAAACGCCAAACAGCTTGAGCCCGATGAACATACCGATGAGGGTGGGAAGCGGGTTCAAGCCCACGCTGCTGGCCAGCACCTTAGGCTCCACGATCTGTCGTCCAATCAACAGGATGATATAAAGGATCGACAATCCTACTCCTAGTGCCAAATTACCAGACATATACGCATACAGTATCCACGGAATCATCACAATGCCAACCCCCAAATAAGGTAGCAAGTCCACCAGCCCGATCATCAAACCGATGGTAAAGGCGGATTCCACACGCAATATGAACAGCCCAACAATGACCGTTAATGCCGTAATGGATATGATAATGAACTGTGCGCGCAAATAGCCGTACAGTGCTTTACGCAAATCGTGCCATATATCCGACAATGGCTTGCGAATCGTATCAGGAATCGTGTTTGAGAGCATCCGACTATGTCGGTCCCAATCCTTACTAATAAAAAAGGCTGCTAATACAATAACCATTAGAACTGCTCCCATATTAGGCAGAGAGGTCAGCAAGTTCAAAACTCCATTAAAAAATTGAGCGACTAGCGTAGTGACAGCCGAACTGACAGTTTGAGTTGTCTTATCAATATTACTGTTAATGGTATGTTGGTAATCCGGATTATCCCGGATGAAATGGTTAATTTCAATAATTACATTTTGAATCAAATCGCTTTGTGTCCAATCGATAAATAGACTTTTAAAACGCTCAATATGTCCGTCAAAAGTCATGGCCAACTTTATAACTTCACGGACCATGCGGGTGATTGCAGCAGATAGGATAATTGCAATTCCACCTAAATATACAAATAATGAGACCGTGACAGCCGTCCAACGTGGCATACGGGCTTTGCTACGCAGAAAACTAACCAGTGGATTCATGGCATAAGCCACAAGCCAGGCGAATAGGAAAGGATAGACGAGAGGGAAAAGCACATATATGCCCAGTAACAGAGCTACAATCACGATTGCCACCCATAGAGCACGAAATATGCGATTCAGGATTAACCGGCTCAAGCTCTCACGGCTCCTTTCTTTTACGATAGTTTTTCATAAAATAAATGCTCTACTATACATATGCGGGAAAGGGGGGAGACAAGACCTGTGTAAAAAAGTGCAAATGAATCAATATTTTTTGTAAGGGGTTTCAAAAATTTATTTATGGAAGCGATAAAACATTTGAATGTGTTGGAATAGCCCTCAATGTTCACATAAACGACAAAATCCAGTATAGTGAAAGAAGGTTTAAATATTGACATATGGCGTTAACATTACTCAGCTATTTAAAAGACATATCTTACTTTTGAAAATGTTTACATTGCAAGTCCGTTCACAATGTTTTTACAAAGGAGAGATGTAACGATGACAGCGACTAAAGGTCTGGAAGGGATCGTAGCGACCACTTCCTCCATAAGCTCTATCGTAGATGGCGTTCTCACGTACCGGGGTTATAACATTGATGATTTGGCTGTTAACGCCGATTTTGAAGAGGTAGCTTATTTGTTGTGGTTTGGAAAATTACCTGATAAAGAGCAATTGCAGGAGCTTCGCAACCAGTTAAGCGAATACGCTGCTATTCCGGATGAAATTGTTACTCAATTAAAGTTATATCCGAAAAATTTGAGCACGATGGCTGCCTTGAGGTCAGCCGTATCGTCTCTCGCTTTGTATGACCCAGAGGCGGATGATATGTCGAGAGAGTCTAATGTGACCAAAACCGTCAAGCTTCAGGCGCAATTGCCTACCATTGTGGCAGCTATAGCACGTATACGCGAGGGCTTGGAGCCGATTGCGCCTAAAAAAGGTATTTCCATCGCTGAAAACTTTTTGTATCAGCTGACTGGCAAGGACCCGGAGGAGACGGCTATTAAAGCGTTCAATCAGGCTCTCGTGTTGCACGCCGATCATGAATTAAATGCTTCTACCTTTGCTGCGCGTGTAACGGTAGCCACATTGTCGGATATTTATTCCGGAATCACGTCTGCAATTGGAGCTTTAAAAGGACCACTGCATGGTGGGGCCAATGAGGCTGTGGCCAAAACGCTGGAGGAGATTGGTGGCTTGGATCAGGTGGACTCCTATATTCAGGCGAAACTGGATAACCGCGAAAAAATTATGGGCTTTGGACACCGAGTCTATAAAAACGGTGATCCGCGTGCCAAGCATTTGCACAAAATGTCCCGCGAGCTGGGGGAAATGAACGGCGACACAACGTTGTTTGATATGTCAGTTCGAATTGAAGGAATTGTAACAGGGCAAAAAGGCTTGAAGCCCAATGTGGATTTTTATTCTGCCTCTGTGTATACCCAGTTGGGTATCAAGAGAGACCTGTTTACACCTATTTTTGCTGTGAGTCGTGTATCTGGGTGGACCGCACACATTTTAGAGCAGTATGAAAATAACCGCCTGATTCGTCCTCGCGCCGAATATACAGGTCCAATGGATCAAAAATATGTATCACCAGAGTTGCGCTAACCCTTTGTCGAAGGAAGATTGAGGTTGTATACCCTGAATTTAAAAAATAAGGTACAATAGAGGGGACGACGAGAGATGTACGTTTTTGTCTGTGATAAAGATCATGTCTTTCGTCCTGTACCCATTCATATCTGAGGAGGAAAAGGAACTTATGGCGAAATTTGAAAAGTTTGAGCTCCCAACTGAAGGCGAAAAAATTACGATTGATAACGGTCAACTACGGGTTCCGAACCATCCGGTAATTCCGTTTATCGAAGGTGACGGCACAGGTCGCGATATCTGGAAAGCTTCCAAGCGCGTACTGGACGCAGCTGTAGAAAAAGCATATAACGGCAGCAAAAAGATTGCCTGGTATGAAGTATTCGCTGGTGAGAAAGCTTTCAATACATACGGCGAATGGCTCCCTAACGATACTTTGGAAGCCATCCGTGAGTATATTGTAGCCATCAAAGGTCCACTTACAACACCTATTGGCGGTGGTATCCGTTCGTTGAATGTGGCATTGCGGCAAGAACTGGATTTATACGTATGTCTGCGTCCTGTTCGTTATTTTAACGGTGTTCCTTCTCCAGTGAAACGTCCTGAATTGGTAGACATGGTTATTTTCCGTGAGAACACAGAAGATATTTACGCGGGGATCGAGTATGCTGAAGGGTCCGAAGACGTGAAAAAGGTTATTCAGTTCCTCCAACAAGAGCTGGGTGTGAACAAAATTCGTTTCCCTGAAACCTCTGGTATTGGCATTAAGCCAGTTTCTTCCGAGGGTTCAAAGCGTCTGGTACGGGCAGCCATTCAGTATGCTGTTGACCACGGACGCAAGAGTGTCACGCTCGTACACAAAGGTAACATTATGAAATTTACCGAGGGCGCCTTCAAAAACTGGGGTTATGAAGTGGCTGAGGAAGAATTTGCAGATAAAGTATTTACTTGGGCCCAATATGATGTAATCAAGGAAAAAGACGGTGAGGATGCGGCAAATGCAGCTCAAAAAGCGGCTGAAGATGCAGGCAAAATCATTATCAAGGATGCGATTGCTGATATTGCACTTCAGCAAGTACTGACTCGTCCTTCTGAATTTGATGTAATTGCTACGCTCAACCTGAACGGGGACTACCTGTCCGATGCTCTTGCTGCCCAAGTTGGTGGAATTGGTATTGCGCCAGGTGCAAACATTAACTATGTAACAGGGCATGCTATCTTTGAAGCTACACATGGTACAGCTCCAAAATACGCCGACAAAGACGTAGTGAACCCTGGTTCCGTAATTCTGTCGGGCGTAATGTTGCTTGAACACTTGGGTTGGAAAGAAGCGGCTGACCTGATTTACAAAGGGCTGGAGACGTCCATTAATAAGAAGATTGTAACTTATGACTTTGCTCGTCTGATGGATGGTGCTACACAAGTGAAATGCTCCGAGTTCGCAGATACCATTATTAGTAACCTGTAAGGAAGGGGAATACCACTTGTCCATTCAACGTAAAAAAATATCCATTGTTGGCGCCGGTTTTACCGGTGCCACTACCGCATTGCTGCTGGCTCAAAAGGAGCTGGGTGATATCGTACTGATCGATATTCCGCAACTAGAGAATCCGACCAAAGGCAAGGCGCTTGATATTTTGGAGGCCGGTCCGGTACAGGGATTTGACAGCCAGATCACGGGCACTTCCAGTTACGAGGATGCAGCTAACTCGGATATCGTCATTATTACAGCCGGGATTGCACGCAAGCCGGGTATGAGCCGTGATGATTTGGTAAATACGAACGCAGGAATTGTAAAATCCGTTTGTGAAAACGTGAAGAAGTATGCGCCGGATTCTATCGTCATTATTCTGAGTAATCCGGTAGATGCTATGACCTATACTGCTTATCAAACGCTTGGATTCCCGAAAAATCGGGTTATTGGCCAATCAGGTGTGCTGGATACAGCGCGATATTGTACCTTTATTGCACAAGAACTGAACGTTTCCGTCGAAGACGTACGCGGCTTCGTTATGGGTGGTCACGGTGATGATATGGTGCCCCTGGTACGCTATTCCAGCGTTGGAGGTATACCTATCGAAACCCTGATTTCGCAGGAACGTATCGAAGCAATCGTACAACGGACACGCGGTGGTGGCGGTGAGATCGTCAACCTGTTGGGTAATGGTAGCGCATATTATGCACCGGCAGCTTCGCTTGCACAGATGACAGAAGCGATTGTAAAAGATAAAAAACGGATTATCCCGGTCATTGCCTATCTGGAGGGAGAGTACGGCTATCAGGATTTGTTCCTTGGCGTACCGACACTTCTTGGCGGTAATGGTATCGAAAAAGTGTTCGAGTTGGAATTGACAGCCGAAGAAAAAGCAGCGCTCGATCAATCCGCCGAATCGGTCCGCAGTGTGATTAAAATAGTTACTGTATAGATTCAATTTTCTACTAAAACGGTATACTTTTACTTGAAGAGGTGTTCCCAAGCCATAGTCATGGCCATCGGACACCTCTTTTACTTTTAAACGGAATATAAGGAATCTATTCGTTTTCTTTCTTATTTCCTTTGCTTTGGACCACTTCCCCGGTATAATAGAGTTCATATGCATTGATAGTTACATGAGGATTCTTCAAAAATCCTTACATAGAAAAGCATGTCCCAAAACACTGAAAAGATGGTAGTCATTCGTTGGAATATGATCGTTCTATGGAAAAAGAGTTTGTGTGAAAACAAAGAAATGGAGGTTATAAAGAATGTTTTTTATTCACATTATTGGATCACTGGCGATGGGTTTTTATTTATTGCTCCCCTTCGTTGTGGGCAAAATCGACAAATTGGCTCCAAGTGCGCAGGAAGGGACGATATCGGCTGTACAGCTATTAAACCGTCTGGCTCAATTTGCACTGATTCTTGTACTTATTAGCGGCATCTATATGATTTTTGTTTGGGATTCTTATTCGGTAGCATGGATCGTTGTTGTGTTGGTGTTGTTTCTTGCCATTTCTGGTATTGCTGGTGCTATGGGTAAGCCATTACGCTTGTCACTGGAAGCGGTTCGTAACCAACAGCCGATTACGCAATACGCTGGTAAAATGCGGATGTTCAGCACGCTGCTGGCTGTCTTCATGATTCTAATTACGATTTTAATGGTATACAGCCATATTATTTAATTATGCATTTGGTGAAAGCCTATAATCGAATGATGACAAATGCTAAATTGAAAAAAAACGGTCTGTGCTGAATAAGCATAGGCCGTTTTTTTGTGCGCTCAAATAACTACATTTTTCTTTTTTCGTTTAACGAATAACTTTGTGTGGTAAATCAGGAGTAGAGTGGATGCAAATGTTGCATCCTAAAAAATATCTAATTTTGAAGGGAGAATGTACAATGGCTAAAAGTAACCAACCTCAGCAAACCTTGCCCCCACAGCATCAGGACCAGCAACCGGGGATTGAATCCAAAATGACGCCTGCACCTCAGTTTGAAAAACCAACTTACAAAGCAGCTGACAAGCTCACAGGCAAAGTTGCACTTATTACTGGTGGAGACAGTGGAATTGGGCGGGCTGTAGCTGTCACGTATGCCAAAGAAGGTGCGGACGTAGCTATCATCTACTTGAATGAGCATAAGGATGCGGAAGAAACAAAACGTCAGGTAGAGCAGGAGGGGCGCAAATGCGTATTGATTCCTGGCGATATCGGAGATGACCAATTTGCCAAAAAAGCGGTTCAACAGACGGTTAACGAGTTGGGCAAGCTCGACATTGTCGTGAACAATGCGGCAGAGCAACATCCACAACAAAAGCTGGAGGATATCACCAAAGAACAGTTGGAGCGCACGTTCCGTACGAATATTTTCGGTATGTTCTTCCTGACGCAAGCAGCATTGCCGCATTTGAAGAAAGGGAGCACAATTGTCAATACAACATCGATTACCGCGTACGCTGGGAACAAGACACTCATTGACTATTCATCGACCAAAGGGGCGATCACATCCTTTACTCGTTCCCTTTCACTCAATTTGGCGGATCAAGGTATTCGGGTGAACGCTGTAGCACCAGGGCCAATCTGGACGCCGTTAATCCCGTCTACCTTTGATGCCAAGACGGTCAGCGAGTTTGGAGGAGCACAGCCAATGAAGCGTCCGGGTCAGCCGGAAGAATTGGCGCCAGCCTATGTGTACCTTGCTTCTGATGATTCTTCATATGTAAGCGGGCAGGTTATTCATATCAATGGCGGTGAAGTTATAAACGGATAAGAGGACAAAGGAAAGGCTGGGGCCGTGTTATGCCCTGGCCTTTTTTCTTTTCACAGTGGAACATAATGCAGGTAGCCTGTAGAATGAGACTTAACTTACATAAAGGATGGGCATATTTTATGAAATCGTTTCGTTTCAGGCTTACCCTGATCATGCTGATTTTGATTGGCGTATCTGTCCTTGCTGCTGGAATCACGATGGGACAAATCTTTAAAAATTCGAATATGAAGGTGCTAGAGGAGAACATGGGACGGGAGATCGACCTGCTTCGCGCTACATTCCCTTTTGTGAATGCAGATGCCCTGTCCAGTACGGATTATGTATCTTATTATTCTCAAAAGGCGAAGGAAATTGCCCGTCTGACGGAATCGCGGGTGACCTTCATTCGCAAGGACGGGACGGTGGTTGGCGATTCGTTAAGCGATCCGCGTAAGATGGAAAACCACGCATCTCGTGAAGAAATTCAGCAAGCCTCAACAGAGAGAATCGGACGCACGATTCGTTACAGCGAAACCTTGCAGCGGAACATGCTATACGTTGCAGAGCCTGTTGTATCGGACAAGGGCTTTGACGGATATATCCGTTTGTCCATGAGTCTGAAAGCGGTGGAGGAGGGAGTACGCCGCGGCTGGACGGCTATCGGGATTGGACTCGTATTGCTATTTCTTGCTGCTGGATTGGTGAGCTATCGTATTGCCCGCAGTCTGACTTCGCCTATTGAGCATATTACAGGGGTAGCCAACCGCATTTCAGGACTGGATTATGACGCAAGGGTTGGTGTGCAGCGCCGGGACGAAGTAGGGCAACTGGGGGAAGCCATTAATCGTATGGCTGACAGTCTCCAAAACCAAATGAAAACGATACGTGACAATGAGGATCTACTCCAGAGCGTCATGAGTAATATGACAGGCGGGATTCTAATGATTGATGCAAGTGAGTGTATTGCGCTTGTAAACCGTGAGTCTGAGCGAATGCTCGGTGTCGTGGGTAAACGGGTGACGGACAAGCCGTATCATGAGCTGAAGAAGCACTATGAGCTCACAAAGCTAATTGAGGGCAGCATACAAAGCCGAGAGAGGCTGCATGGTGAGGTTCATTTGTACAATCCCGAGGAGAGACTCGTGTTGCTAGACGGTGTTCCGATGTATGAGGATGAAGGCGGATACCGGGGGATGCTATTCCTTTTACAGGATATTACGGCTATTCGACGGTTGGAAAATATGCGGAGCGAATTTGTGGCAAACGTTTCTCATGAGCTAAAAACACCAATTGCCGCAGTCAAGGGTTTTGCCGAGACGTTACTCGGTGGCGGGGTTAAAGATGAGGAGACGGCCCGTTCATTTTTGCAAATTATATATGATGAAAGCGAACGATTGAATCGGCTGATCGGTGACATTCTGGAGCTATCCAAAATTGAATCCAAGCGTTCTCCACTGGATTGCTCGCCGGTGCACGTTTCGTCGTTCATAGAATCATTGCTGGAAAAACTGAACAATGTAGCTGCCAAAAAAAGAATTACGCTGCATATGGATATCCCGGATGAGCTGTTTATGGAGGCAGATGAAGATAAGCTTCAGCAGATTTTCCTGAACCTTTTGTCTAATGGTATCAACTATACACTTGATGGTGGCAAGGTAAAGATTAAGGTTTTAACGATCCAGCGGGAGAATGAAACGGAAAAGGTTGTATTTACAGTCAGTGATACAGGTATTGGAATTCCAAAGAAGGACCTGCCACGTATCTTTGAACGCTTTTACCGGGTGGACAAAGGACGCTCGCGTAACTCTGGCGGAACGGGGCTGGGATTGTCGATCGTCAAACACTTGGTCGATTTGCATCATGGCACCCTTTCGGTGGAAAGTGAGCTTGGATTGGGTACCACATTTACAGTTGAATTACCGCTATTGCAACAGGAAGAATGAACTATAACCTTTTTTACATTCTGTTAACAATGCCGTGATAAAATAAACGGGTGTCGCATGAGTATGGAAAAGGTTTCTGGATTCTGACCAATGCGCCTTTAACAGGTAAACAGGAGATGAAGTTATTTATGGGACAACGCTTGCTGGTTATTGAGGATGAACCAACGCTTGCCAGATTGCTATCCTACAATTTGATACAAGAAGGTTTCGAAGTGGACACGGAGGATCATGGCAGTGCAGGGTTTGAAAAAGCCTCCAGAGAGTCCTACGATTTGATCCTGCTGGATTTGATGCTGCCGGGAATGAACGGTCTGGACATTCTGAGCAGACTTCGCCATCAGGGGCTGACAACGCCTATCATTATTTTAACGGCCAAAAACGGCGAGGCCGAGGTTGTCCAAGGGCTGAAGTCGGGTGCAGATGATTACATCACGAAGCCTTTTGGCGTTTCTGAGCTGTTGGCACGTGTAACGGCTGTGCTGCGAAGAACTTCCGGCGGGGATGAAGGAGTGCTGTCTGATCAGAAAGATAGCTCCAAAATTCAACTGGGCGAGCTGGAGATTTATCCTGAGAAATATGAAGTCATTCTTGGAGGTCAGTCTATCAGCCTCAGACCAAAGGAATTTGAGGTACTTCTTTATTTGTCCCGCAAGCCGGGTGTGGTCCTGACCCGGGATGATCTGATGAATGCTGTTTGGGGTTTTGACTACATTGGTGGTCAACGAACCGTGGATGTGCACGTCAGTTCCTTACGTAAAAAGCTGGAGCTGGATCCCGACTCGGTTCATATCGATTCGATCCGTGGAGTGGGGTACAAGCTGGTTGTAAATAAAAAAAGAAGCGCTTCTCATTTATTATAAATGAGGAGCGTTTTTCTTTATCCAGGGAAGTGTCCGACGACTTTTGTGTCCATTTCGTGATTTTACATTTCATTAACAAAAATAGACGCTAGAATCAACAAATGACCGATATGATGTTCCCGTCACTCCAAGTAGTTAAAAAAAGGGGACTTCAGAACGATGATAACGGAACCAAAGACCCAGCCGAGTTCCACTGCCGTGATTGAACGTGAAGCATACAAGCCGATTACTACCTATGTGTCATGCCGGGAGGTTCCGATCATTGGTACGGATATGTCTTGTAAAGAACTGTTAGGACTTATGAAAACACAGGAGGATATACCTTGTGTCATTGTTGTGGATAAAAATGATCTTCCATTGGGCATTATTATGAGAGATGCGTACAATCGCCATTTTACGGGCAGATTTGCTGCGGCGTTGTTCTATGACAAGCCTGCGGCCATATTTGCCGATCCCAATACATTAATTGTGGATCTGAAAAGCCAGGCATCGGACATTGTGGAACTGGCGATGTTGCGTGAAGATCAGCGTTTTTACGATTGTGTGTTGATTAAGGAAGGAACACGGTTACTCGGCGTACTCACAATTCGTGATATCCTGTCGGTTGTGCAGCGAATGCAAAGAGAAGCGGACGAAGAGCGGGGCGATGTGATTCGGCATAGCTATGACGGAGTCCAGCGTATTCAGCTGACTGTGCTGGATGCAGCTAAAGAGGCCGATGACAGTGTGCGGCTAACCCGGTCAATGAGTGAGTTATCCCGCCGTGGCAAAGTAGAACTGGAAGATGTTTTGCTCTCCTATCGTGCAGTCACGGAGCAAATGAAGCGCCAGCATGAGCAGATGACGGCGTTGACCCAATCGCTGAATGACATTGCGGGCATGACCTCATCCATTCGTGCACTGGCAGATCATAGCGGACTGCTGGCGATCAACGCGTCCATTGAAGCGGCGCATGCTGGCGAACACGGACGAGGCTTTCAGATTGTGTCTCAAGAGGTGCGGAATATGTCACTCCAGACGAAAGCCTTTTCCACGCAGATTACAGGCTTACTCACCCATATCGAGCAAATGCTGCGTGACACCGCTGAACTGACGGATACGAGTATGCAGCAGATTCATACAGGCTCTCAATATATTTCTGCCGGAACACAAACTTTTGCCAAACTACTGCAGGCTGTCAATGAAATTGAAGCCAAAAACAGTGAAATGTCCCGTTCCGCAGAGGAAGCGGCTTTGAATGCAGCCGAAATAGCGCATGAGCTAGAGCTCATGTTAAGTTCTTGATCATTTTACATACCGTTAACAAATCCACCACACTAAATTTACACACAGCTTATATAATCTTCATATTGTGCAAATCAGGTGCAATGCTTGAGGATCATAACTGCAACACGAAGGAGATCATAAATCCATGAATGATTCCGTAATCCGGATCGATAAGCTGAATTTATATTATGAGAAATTTCACGCGCTGAAACATATAAACCTCGATATTCCTGAAAAAACGGTAACTGCCTTCATCGGCCCGTCCGGCTGCGGCAAATCAACCCTGCTGCGTACGCTGAACCGGATGAATGATATGATACCGGGAACGCGTATTGAAGGCACTGTGAGTATCGCAGGTCAGGATATATACGGCGATACTATGGAAGTAGAAACTCTGCGTAAGCAGGTGGGAATGGTTTTTCAACAGCCTAACCCATTTCCCAAATCGATTTATGATAACGTGGCCTACGGCCCGCGTCTGCATGGAGTTCGGCAAAAGGACAAGTTGGACGAATTGGTTGAGCAAAGCCTGCGGCAGGCGGCACTTTGGGAAGAGGTCAAGGATTTTCTGAAGCGTTCTGCTCTGAGTTTATCCGGTGGACAACAGCAACGGTTGTGCATTGCCCGGGCGCTTGCTGTACAGCCAGATATTTTGCTTATGGACGAGGCGACATCTGCGCTGGATCCGATCTCCACGATGAAAATTGAAGAACTGGTTCAGGAATTGCGAGACACGTATACCATTGTCATGGTGACGCATAACATGCATCAGGCAGCGCGTGTGTCCGGTCGAACTGCGTTCTTTTTGAATGGTGTTGTGGTGGAAGCGGCGGATACGCAGACGATGTTTTCCACGCCGCAAGATTCACGTACAGAAGATTATATTTCAGGGCGATTTGGCTAAAGCCTACAGATGAATATGCCAGAAGGGGTGACTTCGAAATGATACGTAGAAAAGGTTTTGATGAAGGGTTAGATGAACTGAGAGCCGTACTGCGCGAAATGGGTGCACACGTTTCGAAGGCGCTCGATCAGGCCATTGAATGTTTGCAGACCAAAAATACAGAATTGGCTCAGCAGGTGGTCAAAAATGATGCATCCCTTAATACGCTGGAAGAGAATATTCTCGATATGGGTTCCAAGCTCATTATTACCCAGCAGCCGGTAGCGAAGGATTTGCGCCGGATCATTGTTGCATTTAAAATTTCCAGTGATCTGGAACGAATGGGCGATTTGGCGCTTGATATTGCCAAGGTGACACTTCGCTTGGAAGGGCAGCAGATCATTAAGCCGCTGGTGGATATTCCGCACATGGCTTCCATTGTTAAAGAAATGATAGATGATGCGATCAAATCCTATTTGGATGAAAATACAGATCTGGCCTACAAAATGGCCAAAGAGGATGATCGAGTAGATTCCATGTATAGCCACATGATCAGCGATCTGTATGCCTTTATGGTAGAAAAGCCGGCAGAGGCTTCACAAGCTATGCTGCAACTGCTTGTAGGACGATACATTGAACGAATTGGTGACCATGCTACGAATATCGGTGAAAGCACTGTATATCTCGTGACAGGGGAGAGACCAGATTTGAACCAGTAGAGCTTTCAGGTATATAGCGGTTGTTTCTGACCCAGACTTGTCTTTGAGCAAAAGGCAAATTTGGTTAGGAAGCAGCCGTTTTTTTCTGAAAAAGGAGTCTTGTATGTTAAGATAGGAAGAGGAATGCGTAAAACGTAAGAACGTTACGAATGCATTGATGAACTTGCGAGGTGCTAAATGGATAAACTCATGCTTATAGATGGTAACAGTATCATTTACCGGGCGTTTTTTGCTATGCCACCGTTAACGAATTCGAGCGGGCAGCAGACGAACGCGGTGTACGGATTTACGACGATGTTATTGCGGCTCTTGGAGGAGCACAAACCAACACATATTCTGGTTGCCTTCGATGCCGGTAAAATAACGTTTCGCCATAAAGGATACGAGGATTACAAAGGTGGACGGGAGAAAACACCGCCAGAGCTGTCCCAGCAATTTCCGTTGCTGAAAGAGCTATTGACCGCTTTTGGCATTGCCCAGTTTGAACTGGATGGCTATGAGGCGGACGATATTATAGGCACCCTCTCCAAGACAGCGGACGAAGCCGGTTTCAATGTGCTGGTCGTGACCGGGGACAAGGATATGCTTCAATTGGCTTCAGACCATGTCACAGTTGGCTTGACCCGCAAAGGGGTTACTGAGGTGGAGACATATGGACCTGAGCAAATTCAGGAACGATATGGCCTGAAGCCGCTGCAAATTATTGACCTTAAGGGTCTGATGGGCGATACATCGGACAATATTCCTGGTATTCCCGGCGTGGGTGAAAAAACAGCGCTCAAGCTGCTGCATCAATACGGTTCAGTCGAAGAAGTGCTGGCGCACACGAATGAGCTGAAGGGCAAAATGAAAGAACGCGTAGAGACACATGCCGATGATGCGCGAATGAGCAAAGATTTGGCGACCATTTATCGGGATGTAACGTTGGACAAGCAGCTGGAAGATGTGGCCTTTGGCGGGCTGCAAGCAGAAACGGCCGGGCCAGCTCTGGCGAAGCTAGAGTTCAAGTCCTTGCTGGAGCGTTTATCCTTTTCAGGTGAGGTTGGCAGTACTGGGGTAGATGTAGAGGAAGCCGCGGCTGACGTAACAGTGCTGGATGAGCAGCGGATTAGCGAATTGGTAGAAGTGTTGGATCATGTGGATGTGCTGCATGTTGAGACGCATGGTGATAATCCGCATCATGCTGACATCGTAGGTCTGATATTTGCCGCAACGGGGCAGCAGTATTTTATGACGCTGGATGTACTGCAAAGCGATGCAGCTACACCTATTCGCGAATGGCTTGCTGACCCTGAACGCAAAAAACGTGGTCATGATCTGCATCGTACGGATTTGGCTTTACACTGGCATGGAATTGCGTTTGCAGGGGCCGAGTTTGATGTGCAACTGGCAGGGTACTTGCTGGACCCGACCGATGCAAACCAGACATTGAGCGGATTGGCAGCCAAATATGGTTTGTCTTCGATCCGTCCAGACGAAGAAGTGTTCGGTAAAGGAGCTAAATATAAAGTCCCTGACGTGGCTGTACTGTCCGATCATGTGGCGCGTAAGGCAGCGGTGATTGAAGCTTTGGTGCCTGTACAGCAGGCGGAGCTGGAAAAAACGGAAATGCACAAGCTGTTTCATGAGCTGGAGATGCCGTTGTCCCGCATTTTGGCGGATATGGAGAAGCAGGGCATTTTGGTGAATGTAGAAGAACTGCGCGCTTTGGGGAAAGAATTTGAAGCCCAGATTGCAACGTTGGTGGGTGAAATTTACAGCATTGCTGGAGTAGAGTTCAATCTGAATTCGCCCAAGCAGTTGGGTGAGATTTTGTTTGATAAACTGGGTTTACCTGTCATTAAAAAGACGAAAACGGGGTACTCGACCGATGCGGAGGTTCTGGAAAAGCTGGCCCCCTATCATGATATTGTGCAAAATATTTTGCAGTACCGCACCATTGCCAAACTCCAATCGACGTATGTCGAAGGATTGCTGAAAGAAATTTCGGAGAAAACAGGTAAGGTGCATACGTATTTCCGGCAGACCGTTGCAGCAACTGGACGCTTGAGCAGTCAATTTCCGAATTTGCAAAACATCCCGATTCGTCTCGAAGAAGGACGCAAAATCCGCAAAGTATTTGTTCCGTCCGAACCGGGCTGGTCTATTTTGGCGGCAGACTACTCACAGATCGAGCTGCGGGTGCTGGCTGATATTTCGGATGATGAACGTTTGAAGGAGGCCTTTGTCCACGATATGGACATCCATACCAAGACCGCATCCGATGTGTTTGGGGTAGCAGCGGAAGATGTGGACTCCAATATGCGGCGTTCTGCGAAGGCAGTCAACTTTGGGATTGTCTATGGGATCAGTGATTATGGTCTGTCACAAAATTTGAATATTACGCGGAAGGAAGCGGCTCGTTTTATCGACCAGTATTTTGATGTGTTCCAAGGCGTTCGCCGTTACATGGATGATATTGTGAAGGATGCGAAGCGGGACGGCTACGTAAAAACGCTGTTGGAACGCAGACGCTATTTACCGGAGATTAACGCCAGCAATTTCAACCTGCGTTCATTCGCTGAGCGTACAGCGATGAATACGCCGATTCAAGGTACCGCAGCCGATATTATCAAGTTGGCGATGGTACAGATGGATGAGGTCTTACGTGAACGTAAACTTCGCAGCAGAATGCTGCTCCAAGTACATGATGAGCTTGTGTTCGAGGTTCCGCCTGAAGAAATGGAAACGATGAAAGAGCTTGTCCCGGCTACCATGGAAGCCGCATTAAAGCTGGCTGTGCCGCTCAAAGCCGAAGTAAGCTATGGCAGCAATTGGTATGAGGCCAAGTAATATATTTCAATGAGTAGATAGTCCCAATTTGACGCTGCTTCCGTTATAATATAGGGTGAGGTGAAGACATCATGCCGGAATTACCGGAAGTAGAAACAATTAAACGAACGCTAAACGAGCTTATCGTTGATAAACATATAGATCATGTCACCGTTAATTTGCCGCGGATCATTCAACGGCCCGATGATATCCACGCTTTTGCGATGGAATTGGCCGATCACCGGATTACAGGGGTTGAGAGACGCGGGAAGTTTCTGCGGATTTTGCTGGACGGGCTGGTGCTGGTCTCCCATCTTCGAATGGAAGGGCGATATGGATTGTATCCGCAACATGATCCTGTGGAAAAGCATACCCATGTCATCTTTCATTTTAAAGATGGTACGGAGCTGCGTTATCAGGATGTGCGCCAGTTTGGCACAATGCACTTATTTCCGGCAGGACAGGATTTGCTGGAAAAGCCGCTAAACAAGCTCGGTTTGGAACCGATGGACGAGGCCTTTACACCCGAAATGCTGCGTGTCGCTGTTGGAACTCGTTCGACTTCGATCAAGGCAGCGCTGTTAAACCAGTCATATGTGGTGGGCATCGGGAATATTTATGTAGATGAATCGTTGTTTAAGGCGGGGATTCATCCAGCACAGCCAGCCAAAAGCCTAACGGATAGCCAATTTCATGTCTTGCATGAAGCTATTGTCTCCACGCTGGGTGCGTCGATTCAGGTTGGAGGCTCGTCCATTAAATCGTTCGTTAATGGACAGGGTAAAACGGGCGACTTCCAGCATCAATTGCAAATCTATGGACGTAACGCGAAGCCTTGCGTTAAATGTGGCACATTGATCGAAAAATCTGTCGTAGCCGGACGTGGCACACATCATTGTCCGGTCTGTCAGCCTATGCGTTAAGACTTGCACAGTCACCCCAAGCCCATCCCTCTCATATATTGTTCCAAGTACCAATACTGCGGAGGGTTTCGGTTGTTATAAGGCCCTGCCTTCGCAATGGGAGGGAATTGGAGTGGCTAATCATTGGGGAGGCCTGCTGTTACTGGCATTTGCGCTAAGTTTGGACAGTTTCGGAGTCGGTGTTACATATGGTTTGCGCAAAATGAAAATTCCACTGTTGTCGATTGCTATCATCTCCGTATGTTCAGGTTTGGTGATTGGCATATCCATGCAATTGGGCGCATTACTATCTCGTGTCCTGTCTCCTGTATATACGACCGTTTTTGGCGCTGTCATCCTGATCTGTATCGGCTGTTACTCTTTGTTTCAAGCTCTGCACCACAAAGAGGATTCGTCAGAGGATTCAGTGGAGGCCTCTCGGGGGCTGCTTCTTACAGAACAGACTGATCCAGTGAGCAGATTTGTTCTTGGGGAGAAGAAGAGTATAGAAGATGCTGATACCGAGTCTTTCCCCAGTTCAAGAAAAGATCTGTCGACAGAAGCTTCTGTGGAGCAGCAGGAGCGAACGCTATTTTCTCTGGAGTTCCGCAAATGGGGACTTGTTATTCGGATTCTTCGAAGTCCGTCTGCTGCGGATATGGACCGTTCCGGCAGTATATCTGCTACCGAAGCGGTTTGGCTGGGCATTGCATTATCGGTCGATGCGTTCGGAGCGGGACTCGGGGCAGCTATGCTTGGTTTTCAGCCACTGTCTACTGCGCTGGCTATTACGTTATTCAGTGGAACATTTTTGATTGCAGGGATGAAGGCAGGCTTCTTTCTATCAGCATTTCGATTTATGAAGGCGCTGGGTGTATTGCCGGCATTATTACTGATTATGATGGGCATATTGAAGCTGTTATGAGGTGAAAGAGCATGAATATCGGATTAACCGGAGGTATTGCTACCGGAAAAAGCACCGTGTCGGCTCTTTTGGTCGCCAAAGGTGCGCTGCTGATCGACGCAGATGCCATTGCCCGGGAAGTCATGCTTCCGGGGCATCCGGTGCTGGCGGCGGTCATAGAGCATTTTGGACAAGCTATAGTGAACAATGACGGAACCCTGCACCGCAAAAAACTGGGTGAGATTGTATTCGGAGACCCTGCCCAACGGCAGGCACTTAACGATATTACCCATCCTGCTATTCGTGAGGAAATGCGTATGCGCATGGAAGCATATGAACGGGAACAGCCGGACAAGCTTGTTTTAGCAGATATCCCGTTATTGTACGAGTCCGGGCTGGAGAGCTTGTACGAGGAAATTATGGTTGTGTACGTACCACGTGATATTCAGCTCCAGCGTCTGATGCTCAGAGACGTTCTGACGGAGGAGCAAGCTGGACTTAGGCTGTCCGCACAAATGGATATTGAACAAAAGAAAAGCTTGGCCGATATCGTTATCGATAATAGCGGAGCACAGACTGAGACGAAACGACAAATTGATCAATTTTGGCAGCGGAAGGGACTTGCATGAACATTTTGCGAAAGAAAAGAGTCCTGCTCACTTTGTTTGTCGGGTTTGTCCTAATCCTGTTCCTTAATTCAAATTGGATGTCCTGGTTCTATCCAATTCAATATAAGGATGAGATTCGGCAGTATTCACAAACGTATGAAGTGGACCCATTTTTGGTGGCGTCTATTATCCGCGTAGAAACCAATTTTAAAACCAGCAAGCAGTCGCATAAGGGTGCACTGGGCCTGATGCAGATTATGCCGAATACGGCAAATTGGATTATGGACAGCGCCCAGATTCAAAAGGTTCCGCTGGAGAGTGTCAAGCACGAGCCTGGCACCAATATTGAGCTGGGAACCTGGTATTTGCATAACCTATCCATGAAGTTTCAGGATAATCCTATAGCAATCGTAGCTGCTTACAATGCAGGGCCAGGGAAAGTTCAGGAGTGGCTAGATAAGGGAGTGTGGGATGGAAAAGAAGAGTCCATTAAGCAAATCCCTTTTGGTGAGACACGACATTATGTACAGCGGGTCATTTATTACTACAGGCAATACACGAAAATTTATAATGATTTTTAAATGACAAGTTCATGACATGATGAGCCTTTTAGCTTTAAAATGAAAAAAGCGCAGGACAGGCTGTTTTTAGCAGCCCATCCATACACTTTATCTTGTTATTTCTGCATTATTACCGCGATTATTGGTATTGACCTGCCAATTGTTGTTCGGCGATCGTTACGAGGCGTTTAGTGATGTAGCCCCCGATCGAACCGTTCTCATAGGAAGTCATGTTACCTTGGTATCCATCTTGAGGAATGCTGATACCCAGCTCTTGAGCGATTTCATATTTCATTTGCTCCAGAGCGCCGGAGGATCTGCTGACTACCAGATTGTTGGAGTTGCCATTGTTTCCTTGTGCCATTGTTGTTCACCTCCTCGCGATATGGTAAACATATTATGATCCGTTTTGACAAAATTATTACTAAGAATCTTCGGGAATTTATTGGAAAAAGAAAGTGGTGAGATTATGAAATGTCCGTATTGTGCCTACAACGGCACGAAAGTGTTGGATTCGCGACCTGCGAATGATAACAAGTCCATCCGTCGTCGCCGTGAATGTGAACAGTGTGCCAGGCGTTTTACCACCTTTGAAATGGTGGAGGAAACGCCGCTCATGGTTATCAAAAAAGACGGCAGCCGTGAAGAGTTTAGTCGTGATAAAATGCTGCGCGGTCTCATTCGGGCCTGCGAGAAGCGCCCAGTATCCGTCGAGCAACTGGATATGATCGTATCCCAGGTAGAGAACGCTATCCGCAACACAGCAGCCACAGAAGTGGATAGCCAGCAGATCGGTGAGCTGGTCATGGAACAGCTTTACCCAGTGGATGAAGTCGCCTACGTACGTTTTGCGTCCGTCTATCGTCAGTTTAAAGACATCAATATGTTTATGAAGGAACTGAAAACATTGTTATCTAAAGATACAGCCAGCGACTGATCGCTGACTGTATCTTTCTTGGGACAAAGTGGGAAGATGACTATATTTTTTTTATAAAAGTATTGACACAGGAATAAAAATTTTATATGATATAGAAGTCGCTTGAAACGTTGAAAAAACTTACTTACGATGGGGCCTTAGCTCAGCTGGGAGAGCGCATCGCTGGCAGCGATGAGGTCAGGGGTTCGATCCCCCTAGGCTCCACCAAACTTATATTATGGACTCTTAGCTCAGTTGGTAGAGCAGTTGACTCTTAATCAATTGGTCCAGGGTTCGAGTCCCTGAGAGTCCATTCTTTAGAAAAAACGGCAGAGATGCCGTTTTTTTGTTGTTTATAGATTTATTCCCAGTCTAACCGGGAACCGTTATGGGTTGAATGAGCGTGTAACTGACTGCACAGAAAACAGATCCTATAGGAAATAGAAGTCGATACTGAATAGCAACTCATTTTTCGCAAGTGTAGCTTTGATCGTTGTTTCATTGCAGTTTGTATTTTACAATAACATGAGTTAAGTTCCTAATCATTGAACTGAACTAAGTAAAAACTAATGTGATGTCAAAAAGGAGGGGGAACGATGTATCGTATCATTGATTTCGTACTCAATCTGCTCCATGCAAAGCCTGCGAAATAACAAGGCGAAGCTTGGTATGGAGCGAATATATTTCGCCTGTAAGGAATAGTTATTGGCAGACGCAGGCTTTGCCCTTAAAATGTAAAATTTATTTTAAGGAGCGAGCCCTACATGAATTATTTAAAGGCAACTGATCTGCTTCCTGATGATTTGCTTAAGGAAGTACAGCGGTATATACAAGGAGAACTTATTTATATCCCAAGTCGTTCAAGTGAGCGTAGGAGATGGGGAGAAAGCTCAGGCGCGGCCCTTTATTATCTCCTTCGGAATGAAGAGATACGCGCAAGATTCAGCAAGAGGGTGCCCATTGACGAACTCTCAGAACAATACGGACTGTCTGTAGACCGCATTAAGAAAATCGTATACTCCAAAAAATGAAAAATGTGCCCGCAGAGATGATCTGTGGGTTTTTGTTGTCCTTATATATAAGCAGAACGTTACAAACACTTGATAAAAGAACTTGGCATATATCTGAAGTTCCAGAATCTTTACAATAAGGTTATTACAGAAAAGCAGGAGGTAAATAATGAAGTATACTCAGAAAAAATTCGAAACGCATGACTTTTTAAGGATTAGAGATTTTTTGAAACACTCCCTGAAAAGTAGTCCTGATCTTAAAAATTGGTTCATAGATCGCTGGAATTTCTGTAGATATTGGGGACAAATCATGCACAATACATTTGAAACATGGCCTGAAACTGTTGGAATTTGGGAGGATGAACATCAAGAAATTGTTGCTGTTGTTCACCCGGAAGGAGAAGATAACATAGGTGAAGCTTATTTCCAGCTTGCAGATCGTGATTTTTCAAATGAATTTCTAAATGAATTAATAGATTATGCTGAATTGAAATTAGCTTTACATGGTGAGAATGTAGCTACTTTAGATATAATCGTAAACGAGGATGGAGAGCAACTGAAGGAGCTTTTGAAAAAAAGAGAGTACATCTTGCAAGATGGGAAAGAAACGACATCCTGTATGAATGTACCGCATGATGTAAAGCTGGAATTGCCAAACGGGTTTAGAATTGCGGATGCGAATGAAGTTGGGGATTTTGAAAAAGGCTTTGCTCATGGAAGAGCATTCGGGTACTACAAGGGCGATTATCCAGATCATAATGTCGCTGAGCGATGTTATATATCATTGAGAAATGCCCCTGATTATATACCGGAATTCGATGTAGTCATCCTGGATCATAACAATGAAGTGGCTTCTTTCACTACAATCTGGTACGACGAGTTGAATAAAATAGGAATACTGGAGCCGGTAGGTACGATACCTAAGTATAGAAAAACAGGGCTTGGAAGAGCTGTTATTTATGAAGCCATAAAAAGAGTCAAGGACAAAGGTGCAGAAAGAATTTTTGTAGGTTCGGATCAGCCCTTTTATCTGTCGATGGGGTTTTCATTAGCATACTCAAAAGAAATATGGCAAAAAAAGAGCATCATTGTTTAACGCTGACTGACATAATTGGCAAGGATTTTGAGATACTCATCATTCACTAATTTTCTTGGGGCGAATACGGCTGTTAAAAAAGTTAGAGATTTTGAACGCGCAATTTTTTCATCCATCATGGAATGGTCGGCTTCAGGTAAATGAATCACGGATAGCAGCTCTGCGGGTATTTTCTGGCGATAGACTCGCTCGGTATCCTGTACATCAACATTAATATCTTTGCCAGCCAGAACCAAGAGTACAGGAGAATGGAAGTGACTTAATTCTTCAGTGGAATCAGACCGAAAATTTTTGCCTATAAAGCTCCATCTTTCTTTGGACATCATATCGTTAGGATCGGCTATGCTTAGGTATTCTTCATAAGAAGCATGTTTTTTCAGTAACTGTAGAATCTCTTGATCGTAGTTCAATGTCTTTTGAATTTCTTGCGGAGTAGCTCCTTCTTGCTCCATTTCTTTTCTGGTATTAAATTGTCCTTGGGAAATCCAGTTCACGGCAGGCGATACAAGGATGCTGAATGCAATATTGTACTCCTCTTTAACAATCTTCGGAATGACCCATCCTGCTTGACTGGCTCCCCATAGGCCGATTTTTTGCTTATCAATCATCGGCAAGGTTTTCGCCCAGTCTATTGCATATCGGATCTCCTGTGCGCGGTCCTCCATGCTTTGATCCAGCCAATTGCCAGGGGCACTATTAATACCGGGCTTATTCAATGACAGGGAGGCATAACCCTTGGAGGCGAACTTTTCCCACAGTGGTTTGTATCCATCATCATATGTGTCATTAATAGGACCATCCCCATGGACAAAAACAACCAATCCAACCTTTTCCGAGTAGTTCTTAGGCAAAGCTAATGTACCTGTTAACAGCCCTTTAGGCGTCGTGATTTGTATTTTTTCTTCTGTCATCTTGTAGGAATTTTGATATAGAACAATGAGTATTAAGGCAACAGCTAGAGCTGCCGCAATACCAAAAGTAAGCTTAAATGTTTTTTTCAATGGTGTTCTCTCCTCGAATGTAGGTTCTCTTTCCAACTCATTAGATGCCATACAGGCTCCTTGAACCAAAAATGCCGTAACCCATTATATTTGGATTGTTCTACTTCAAACGCAAGTTTGTGATACAAACGGATAGCCCCTTGGTTCTTATGCGCTACATGAAGCGTCAATGTATGAAAACCAGATTCAACCGTAAATTGCTGTGCGAAAGCTAGAAGACGGCGTCCTATTCCCTGGTTACGATGACTTGAACGAATCGCCAAATGATCAATGTAACACTCATCTGCAGCGGGGGGATACTCCAGCGCATGCATACCTGTCAAAAATTTAAATATATTAAAGCAACCAAATTGTTTTATGAGCGGAGCCAAAGAAATGGGGGTTGTTTCAGGAAGTGAAGAAGAGGAGGGTTTCCATTTAAGAGAAAGAACACCGATAACTTCTTCGTTTTCTTTGGCTACAAATTGTTTCATAGATGTAGAATAAGGATTTTGAACCCAAACCTGCATTAACAACTGCTGTATAGCTTGATCCTCCAGTGTAACAAGAGATTGAAATTTTGCTTTAAACGATTCGACTAAAAGACTGCAAACAGCTTCATGGTCTTGTTTCTGGTATGCAACAATGTCAAAGGATTTTGCACTCATGTAACGCCCTCCAAGATTTATTCTACTTTAACCTGAATTTCGTATTGTAGCTTGTTGTTGTCGAACATCGAAAGATAAGATTTTTCTACTAGGACAATCCTGCTTTGGCAGTTATATTGGTGATGAGCTACATATCGTTCCATTTGTTTAATTTCATAATCAATCTCAGGCTCTTCAATGACGGAAAGATGCTTATAAAGATAGTTGCCTTCTTCCAGAATATAGTCAGCCACATCCACTGTTTCATAACACAGCTTCACCTGTCCGGCATCAGACAAGTAATGCAGGTCATTTTCAAATAATCGAGGTGGGGCAGGGCGGTGTTCAAATAAGTTTCCGGCAGTGAGCTCTTGACCATTCTCCAATGCAAACCATAGCTTTAAATGACGGGGACCTAATCGTTTGACCTGATATTCATCATTTCGCTGAGTCAGGCTATCATGTTCTTCTAGCACTTTGTGAATAAACTGTTCATGCATTTTCAAGTTAGCTATTTCAGCCTGTACCTTCTGCAACGAATGCTCTAAAAGCCGGTTATAATCATCGGCAGCATAGGAAGTCATACATTCTAGAATCTGGCCGACAGGGACGTTTAATTTGCGTAATAATAAAATATGCGAAAGCTGATAAATCTCATGAAGCCCGTACATCCGATATTGATTTTCTTCTGTATGTGATGGATACAGGATTCCCTTTTCTTCGAAATATCGCAGTTGATGTACAGATACATTCATGAGCTGAGCAAGCTGGCTGATCGTAATGTGTTCTTTCAATGACAGGACTCCTTACTGGTAGTTGAATAACTCCACTATAAACCTTAGGTCAGACCTAGGGTCAATAGAAAATATCAAATCAAATCTTGGATAGGCGTAGGTGTCGAGTATTTGATGCCATACCAAGGGGAGACTGGAGAGTTTACCTGTCGGTAATAACCCGTTATAATCATAAGATTAGTGAGCATAAACAAGATGCTCAGGATGAAGGTTAG
Organism: Paenibacillus sp. MZ03-122A; assembly: GCF_024213325.1. NCBI lineage: Bacteria > Bacillati > Bacillota > Bacilli > Caryophanales > Paenibacillaceae > Paenibacillus > Paenibacillus sp. MZ03-122A. The sequence continues at coordinate 403,168 of NZ_JANAVI010000001.1, forward strand.
AATGGGGAAATCATGTTGAAAACTTTTAAAAAGGTATACATTGAGATAACGAGCATTTGCAATCTTGCATGCAGCTTTTGTCCTCAAACACAGCGTGTCAAAAAATTTATTGATCCGGAAGTCTTTCGAAATGTGCTTGATCAGGTCAAACCACATACGGATTACATCTATTTGCATGTAAAAGGAGAGCCGTTGCTCCATCCGAAAATTGATCTTTTGCTGGAAAGTGCTCATGAGAAAGGCTTGAAGGTCAATATTACCACCAATGGTAACTTGCTGCCGAAGACCGGACATAAGCTGCTTGGGCAACCAGCGCTGCGTCAGATGAACTTCTCTCTCCACAGTTTTGACGGGCATGAAGGCTCCGTGGATCGAGAAGGATATTTGGGTAATATTTTCACGTTTGTAAGAGAAGCAGTAAAACACAATGTCATTATTTCGTTCCGTCTCTGGAACCTGACTCAGGATAATCTGACTAATATGCAGCGTCAGCGCAACCGGGAAACGCTTGAACGACTGGAGCAAGAGTTTGGACTGGACTATCGGATTGAGGAAAAGGTGATACCGGGCAGTGGGGTCAAAATCGCACCAAATGTTTATTTGAATCAAGACCATGAATTTGAATGGCCGAGCCTCAGTGCCCCGGAAGATGACGGAAAAGGCTTTTGCCATGCACTCCGTAGCCAGGCGGCGGTATTGGTGGATGGAACAGTGGTCCCTTGCTGTCTGGATGGAGAAGGTGTCATTAATTTAGGTAACGTGCACGAACAATCTTTTTCCGACATTGTGGAAGGGGAGCGTGCCAACCGTCTGTACTTCGGTTTCTCCAAGAGAGAAGCGGTAGAAGAGTTATGCCGAAAATGCGGGTACCGCAAACGATTTGGAACATAATCATACAGGTGAGCTCTAATCAACAGTAGAATGAATTGCAAGAAAGATAGCCCTTTTGCAGGGCTTTTTTACATATATTTCGATATATACATACATAATCAATGGTTTTGAACTGTTCAGAGGAAGTTAGATACAATCGATTGCTTGTGAGAATGATTATCAATTATAATGAATTTAATTCTGATAGCGCGGAATAAGAACTGAAGGAACGGTTTGGATGGAGGCTGAACAAAAGCAATGAAGTTGAATGATCACATTTTGCTGTGGAATCATGTTTTTATACAGGTGATGGATGTTCGTCATAAGAAGATAGAAAAAGGGGAGGAGCTACGAACCTATCGACTTCCTGTTAGTGCGTTCTTGTGTGCTGTGCGTGGAAGCGCACGGGTACGGTTGGATAACAGTATTCACAGGGTAGAGCGTTTCCATGTACTGCATGGAGGAAAAGGAATGTGCCTGAGCATCCTGGCGGAAGAGGGACTTGAATATTTCATCATTTTGTACAAGGCAACGTTGGCTCTGCCTGGTCGCAAGGAGATTGCACAATTGCTGGAAAAGGAAAATCCTTTTCAGAATCAGTATGCTTTCGCACCTCATTACCCGCTGCCCCTGTACGATCAAGTGAAGCTGTTGGAGCAAGAATGGCGTGAAGCTTCTGGACTGGAGATCGCAGAGCGTGTGGGATATCCAGATGCCCATTCGTTAAGTCGCAGCTTCAAGAAATATAAGGGACTATCTCCCGTACGATTCAAAAAGGAGCGGGAGCATCCTGTCCAGAAGCAAGATCAGGATATGCCCCAAACGATGCTTAAATATGCCCTTCAGCGGACATCTTTCACACGTTATACTGATATTGATTATCAATATCGGTATCATGCGGAAGGGGATTTATTCATGCACGGAAGAGTCAAAATAACGGCTATGATGATTATGTTGTGTTTATCATTGATGCTGGGAGCTTGCTCGGCTCCGACGAATACAAATGGAAGCTCGCAAACGAAGGCTAATCATACAGCGACATCATCCAACAGCGATGGACAAGCGGCAGTGCAAGCACAGACAAGAGCGGTTAAGACATTAAAAGGCGATGTGGAAGTACCTGCAAACCCGAAACGAGTGGCATCGGATCAGTATATGGGGCATCTTTTAAAACTAGGGATTATTCCGGTGGGGGTCAGAAGCTATATGCTGAATGAGGCTTGGATTGATCGATCGGGATATCCCAAAGAGAAGTTGGCCGGAATCAAAGATCTCGGTGATTTTCCTATGGATTTGGAGGAACTGACCGTTCTGCAACCGGATTTAATTATTGGTTCAATCGAAAAGAACATCGACAGCTACCAAAAGGTAGGAACGACCGTGTTCTTGCCGTATTGGGAGGGCGAATCTACAGCGGGCCCACTGGATAAATTCCGTAGAATCAGTGAAATCTTTGGCAAGCAGAAAGAAGCCGAGCAGTGGGAGAGACGGTTTCAATTGTACAAGTCGCCAATAAATCGATATATGTTTTGGCAGCGAAAGGCGGCAATTACGGAAGTCCGACCATTTATCAGATGCTAAAGCTGCCACCTACCAAGAAGGCATTGAATATGAAAGAAGGATTTAATATATTTCACTTGAGGTTTTACCCGAGTATATGGGAGATCACATCTTTGTATACGGTTCAGAAGATGAAGGGGCTAATCAGATTCTGCATAGTGAGCTATGGAAAGACCTTCCGGCTGTAAAAAAAGGACAGGTTTATATGTACGGTTATTCAGCGATAAAGAGGATGAGTTTGTGATGGAAGATCCTTATTCATTGGAACTTCAATTGGATACGATAGTTAATCTCTTATTAGCCCACAAAAAATAAAAGGATGTACAGAACATCTCCTATCTAAACAAGGGGAATCTTTTAGAATTTCAAGCTGTGATAGTCATATAGACAAAATCCGCTTAACACAAAGATTCCTAAGTGTTTGGCGGATTTTATTATGTCTATATTTCTTCTTCTCTGTATGTTTTGGTGTATCTTTGAAATTCAGATTTTTGATTATCGTAATAATCAGCTCTCGTCCAAAAAATAATTTGAGAGAATGAGTCGGAATGTTCTAAATAAGTGATTAAATATACAATTTTTACTTTATCACTCTCTACCCATACTTCGTATTGCAAGCCTTGATTCCCGTTTATATTGACCTTTACTGGTCCCGTCGAAATAATTCCTTTTCCAGACCTTTTGAGTACTAATTGAGTTGAAAACTCAGCGTAATCTTTTAATGTGATCATTGAGGATTTCTCATACGGCAGTTCGGATTTCCAATCCTTGATGATCGTCATGTATGCATCGTTTTTTTCATACCAGGCTTGAATTAGCGCATCTGGATTAAGAATTAAACCAGTCTTCCATATATAAGGGAGACGAATTTGTTGCTTGGCATCTTCACTTTTAAATGTTTTCAAAATAGTTGTTGAGCGAAGGTCTGGCTTAACTTGTGAGTCGCTTAAGACTTTCAAGGAGCTGGCTATAGTTGCAAATTCGTGATGTTGTTCTACTGCAGAGCCTCCCCTTGAATAGATTAATACTTGAAGATAGTGCTGCTTACTCTCTAACATGGCACTGAAGTAATAGACCTGTTGGCCATTGTATTTCCCGCTATAATCGGCTGTTCTGGCGGTTGTGGAATCAATCTGGATTGGGGTAGTATCCACAGCCTTAAAGTTTTCTAGACCCAATGCGGAGATTTCTTCACGTTGCTGTACGAATTCGTCGAGCGTCATATTATTTGCAAAAGCTGACTTGGGGACACGGAAAACCAGACCTACGTTCTTTTTTTCTTTGTCACAAACACTAAGCACCGAATCCAGTTGTCCCTGTTTAAATTTACGCCAGCCAGCGGGAATGGTAAGAGCCACAAGATCCTTATCCGAGGTAACGGTATGAGCCAGCGACTCTGTGACGGGTAAAACAGGCTGACTTTCTTTGTCTACCACTGTTGTACTATGAGTCGCATTGTCTACATCAGAATTTGTTTGGACTGTAGTTGCAGCATTATTTGAGGTGCAGCTGGTAAGCATGAGCACTGCGATCAGTGCAATAACATAAAATCGGAAATGCGCAAAATTGAATTGCATGGAAATAACTCCCTCTGTTTCATATTTACAAAGGAAATTTTACCCTTTTATAAAATTATAAAAAAGAGGCGTTTGTCCTGTTTTACGTAGCTTAGTCACTTATGGTAGTCGTTACTGTGACATTGTTGACAGAGGTTGAGGAAGCACTAGAGTTGAAATTAATAACCTCAATGACTACTGTTGCACCAACAATCAGGCCTGTATTTATAATTAGGTTTGTAGCAGAAAGCGTTGTTAAGCCGCCTCGCTGCAACGTCCCATTTACAAATACATTGTAGTATCCGCTACTGGTCGGAACCACAAGACTGTTTGCCGCGACTGAAGTACCACTATCATTCGTGAAATTTTGTGCTGGGATAGTGGTCACTCCACCTAATATATTACCAAGCACGACAATAGCTGTGTAACGATTAACCGCTGGAGTGACATTGATGCTTGTTGTGATAGCAATGTTTCCAGATACGATACTGTCTACTTCCAGATAGAGAACCTGCCAGAAAATGATCTTGATATTCAATTTGTTGAGTTCTTCTCATTCATAGATACGGTTGAGATGAAGATAGGTCGGCAAATGCTGTTGCGTCTGTCTCTAAACGTAGATAATTACTCGGATGTTATATTGGTGTGGAATCCGAAGCAGAAGTGCCTGGGTTATTATGACGAGGAGCATCAGGAATATGCGGATGTGTGCAGCTTTGCCGAGTTTCTTGCACAGCCGGAAGATTATCTGGAGAAGATTATTGAGGGTGAATATTTATCATAACAAGGTGAGCCATGAATGCGGTATGCACGCAGTCATGGCTCTTGTTATTTTAAAATACAGCGCTAGTGTACACAGTGCCTAATGCTCATCAGGAATGGTTACGTATGAGCTGAATGAGATTTAGAGTAGCGGTAGATAGGGGTTCGTTCTTACGGGTACAGATGGCGATTGAATTAAGAAGCTGGATGTCTTCTACATATACCCGGCACAGTTCGCCACGTTCTACATATTCACGCACGACCAGTGAGGACACAAAGTTGGCACCATATCCGGCAATAACTGCGGTAATCGCCTCATGCAGCCCTGTGAAGTTTAGGGTGACCTGGGGGGCGGGGGCATTATAGGTTCGACATAAGGAAAATAATCTCTCCCGTGTTGAGCTCCCCTTTTCACGCATAACAAAGGGTTCATGCATCATTTCCAATAAAGAAACCTGCTGATTTGCATACCGATGATCTGCAGCCACCACGAACCACAATTCATCACGAAATAATTCTTCAGTCTGAATCGTATCGGGATACTGCTCGGGCAGTCCTCCGTAGATAGCCAAATCCACTTCTATATTTAATAGCTGCTGCAAAGCATCGTTGGAATTTGTAGTGTTAATCGTCATTTCAACATGTTCATATTGTTGTTTGAATTTTGCAATCCAGGCCGGAATGAGAAAATGAGCCGGTAAATAAGTAGCCGCTAGCCGGATATGACCATGGGCTCCATCACGATAATCTTGTGAAAATTGTTCGATTTGCTGTTCGACAGCAAAGAGCCGTCTGGCGAGTACAGCAAGTTTTTCACCAGCATCCGTTAAGGCAATCCCTCTTCCTTGCGGCATGAGCAGTGTGAGAGATATTTCTTTTTCAAATTTTTTAATCTGGGCGGTAATCGCAGGTTGGCTAATATTTAAAAGTTCAGAGGCACGTGTCACACTCCCTGTAGAGGCGACCACGTGAAATAAGCGTAATGCATGCAGGTTCAAGACCATACTTCCTTTCCAACAGATTCATATATGTAGATTATGAATAGAGCAAAAACATATATTATTTTTATAATAATAATTCATTTACAATCAAATTGTAAGTTAATCCAAAGGAGAGTGGAGCGAATGAATCAAACGAACACGTGGGATCAAGTAGACCAGTATATATCGGAGTGTCTCATTCCGCATGATGCTGTCTTGGAACAAGTATTGGCTGCTAATCAAAAGGCGGGACTACCTCCGCATGATGTATCCCCCAATCAGGGAAAGCTAATAAATATCCTTGCTCAAATGCAGGGAGCGCGACGTGTGCTGGAGATCGGTACTTTGGGAGGCTACAGCACAATCTGGTTGGGAAGGGCGTTGCCGGAGGAGGGAGAATTAGTTACGCTGGAAGCCAATCCGATCCATGCTAAAATTGCCCGGTCGAATATATCGTTGGCTCAGTTGGATGAAATAGTGGAACTTCGGGAGGGAGACGCTTTAGAGCAGTTAGCACAGATGAAAGAGGAGAGAGTTGCCCCCTTTGATCTTATTTTTATCGATGCGGATAAACCCAATAATCCATTTTATCTGGATTGGGCACTTCGCTTCTCACATCCTGGCACCGTTATTATCGGTGATAATGTTATCCGTGAAGGAGAAGTGGTTCAAGCTTATAGCACAGACCCTCGTGTGCAGGGAGTAAGAAAGTTTTATGATATGCTAGCTGAGGAATCAAGAATTACAGCTACAGCTATCCAAACCGTGGGGAGCAAGGGGTATGACGGTTTCGTCATTGGAATCGTTAAGGGCTGAACGCTAAGCGTCTCGATTGGCTAAACACAAAGGGGAGCAGTCCTCGTGTTTAGCCTTTTTCTGAGCAGTAGAAAAGGTGGGGACGAATTGTGCGCATAATGGTAAAATAGTACTGCTGGAAGCTTTAGAACGTTTTTGAACGTTTACTGCTGAATTCCTATGTAAGAAGAATGAATTTACATAAAAGTAGATGTATTTTCTTTAAAATGTAAACGCAATCATGATGATTGGAGCAGGAATTCACCATTTTGTAAAAAAATGAATTAGAAATGAATTTTTTTGAATCTTTTTGAAGAAAAGTGATTGTTTTTTGTCAAGTTTGTGGTACGATATGAACAGTTGGGGGAATGATGATGCTGACGGAAGAAAGATACAAGTTAATAATACAGCGCTTACAAGAATGTGGTGTTGTAAAGTTGCAAGAATTGGCTGATCTGTTGGGAGCTTCTGAGTCAACGATTCGGCGTGATTTGATAGATCTTGAGAGCCGTCAGTTGCTCAAGCGGATTCATGGCGGGGCAACCTTGCTGAATCAGAAAAGTCAGGAACCTGGCATGGAAGAAAAAACATTCAAAAACGTTCAAGAAAAAAATGCGGTGGCCCGTATAGCAGCCAAAGAAATTTTGGATGGCGAATGTATTTATCTGGATGCGGGAACAACAACGATGGCGATGATTCCTTACATTGAAGCTAAAGACGTGACGGTCGTGACGAATGGACTATCCCACGTAGAAGCACTGGTAAGCAAAAGAATCAGAAGCTATCTACTGGGAGGGATGATGAAAATTCATACCAAAGCCGTAATCGGGAGTATTGCCCTACAAAATTTGGACAATTTTCGATTCGACAAGTGCTTTCTGGGAACGAACGGGGTGGATATGGAAATGGGGTATACAACTCCTGATCCCGAAGAGGCGCTGATCAAGCGGCGTGCCCACCAGCTGTCTGGCAAAACGTATGTGTTAGCCGATTCCAGCAAAATTGGAGAAGTAACCTTCGCCAAACTATTCGAGCTCAAGGAAGCTATACTTATTACTGAATCGATGCCAGAACGGTCACGCCGATCCATCGCTCAGAAAACTAAGATAATCGAGGGATAACAATGATATATACAGTAACGCTAAACCCTTCCATTGATTATATCGTGGAAGTTGATGATTTGAAGCTTGGTGATTTGAACCGGATGAAACGTGATTTAAAACTGCCAGGTGGTAAGGGGATTAATGTATCACGTGTACTGAACCAGTTGGGAGCAGATAGCACGGCGATTGGTTTTCTCGGAGGATTCACAGGCAGGTTTATCGACGATACATTGCGGGAAGAATCCATTAAAACTGATTTTGTAATGATCGAAGATGACACACGGATTAACATTAAGCTCAAGCATGGCGATGAAACGGAAATTAATGGTTTGGGACCTGCGATTCGTGAGCAAGAGGCCGATGCGTTGGTGCAAAAGCTGGCGGGACTCCAGAAAAATGACATTGTCGTCTTGTCGGGAAGTATTCCACCGTCACTTGGAGGAGACTTCTATGATCGGCTGATTAGCGTATGTCAGCAAACTGGCGCTGAATTCGTCATCGATACCACAGGTGAGGCGTTGATGAAGGCACTGGTTCATAAACCGCTGCTCATCAAGCCGAATCACCACGAGTTGGCTGAGTTGTTTGGCGTAACGATTCATTCAAAGGAGGAGATCGTCACTTACGGTCGTAAGCTGCTGGAAGCAGGTGCAAAAAATGTACTGATTTCCATGGCAGGAGAAGGGGCTTTGTTCATTACGGCAGATGAAGTGTATCACGCAAATGTACCAGCAGGTACGGTGAAAAATTCTGTAGGCGCAGGTGATTCAATGATTGCTGGATTCGTGGGTACGCTGGCTCTTCATGGCGATCCGATCGAAGCATTCCGTGCAGGAGTGGCATCCGGAAGCGCAACTGCGTTTTCCGATGATCTGGCTACTAGAGAGAAAATTGAACAATTACGACCGCAAGTCACGATTTCAAAACGGTAATCCGGCTGCATCATGAGCTTATTATGCGTGTATCGACACGCTGATCGAACTTAGGAGAGTGTGAAAAATGAGAATAACAGACCTGATGATTAAAGAAACGATGATCATGGACCTCCGGGCGACGACAAAAGACGAGGCGATAGAGGAGCTTATCGCTAGTCTCGAAGCAAGTGGACGTATTAATGACCGTGCCTTGTTTAAAGAAATGATTTACAAACGTGAAGCAGAGTCTAGCACTGGAATCGGCGGCGGCATTGCGATGCCGCATGCCAAGACTAAAGCCGTGAATGAAGCGACTGTCGTTTTCGCCAAAAGCAGTAAAGGCGTAGAATTCGAATCGTTGGACGGTGAGCCGGCAAAAGTGTTCTTTATGATTGCCGCTCCAGAGGGAGCAGCAAATACGCATCTTCGCACACTAGCGGCTCTTTCCCGGCTTCTAATTGATACCGATTTCATTGACAAACTGATGAATACGCAAACACCGGATGAAGTATCCGAGCTGTTTGATACCAAGCAGGCGGAAGAAGAAGCAGCCAAGAAAGCAAAAGAAGCAAAGAAAGAGGCTGCCAAAGCACAGAAAACGCCGGATGTTATCGTTGGTAACCCGAATTCAGACGAGTTTGTGGTTGCGGTGACTGCCTGCCCTACAGGCATTGCGCATACGTTTATGGCTGAAGACGCTCTCATTAAGAAAGCGACAGAAATGGGTGTTAACATCCGGGTAGAAACGAATGGCTCGGAAGGTGCGCAAAACGTACTCACAGCGGATGAAATTCGCCGTGCCAAAGGTGTAATCGTTGCCGCTGACAAAAAGGTTGAAATGGCCAGATTTGACGGTAAACCTGTATTGCAAAGACCGGTAAGCGACGGTATCCGTAAATCTGAGGAACTGATCCGCAAAGCGCTGAACGGCGATGCCCCAATTTATCGTAGTGAAGGTAGAAGCAGCGCTGAAGAGTCGAAAGCGGAGAAGAGCAGCGTGGGCAGTAAAATCTACAAGGATTTAATGAACGGTATTTCTCATATGCTGCCATTCGTTGTAGGCGGGGGGATTTTGTTAGCAATTTCCTTCTTGATTGAGCAAGTGGCAGGAGAAGACAATGCATTGTTCCAACTGTTGCAGACAATTGGCGGTGGAACAGGTGCGTTCCACTTCCTGATTCCGATACTGGCCGGATTTATCGCGATGAGCATTGGAGACCGCCCGGCACTGATGCCAGGTATGGTTGGGGGTCTGATGGCTGTAAACTCTAATGCAGGCTTCCTTGGCGGTCTGGCAGCTGGTTTCATGGCTGGTTATGTGGTGATCTTCCTGCGTAAAGCTTTGGCAGGTCTGCCGAAAGCACTGGATGGTTTAAAACCAATCTTGTTATACCCTGTATTTGGACTTCTAATTTCAGGCGCGATTATGTTCTACCTGTTCGATCCAATTTTCGGTGGTATTAATACGTGGCTTGTTAATGTTTTGAACAATTTGGGAACAGGTAATGCAGTTATTTTGGGTCTGATCCTGGGCGGAATGATGTCGATCGACATGGGTGGTCCTTTTAACAAAGCAGCTTACGCATTTTCGATCGGTGTCTTTACTTCCAGCGGTAACACGAACGGTGCTATGATGGCGGCTGTTATGGCGGGTGGTATGGTACCTCCGCTGGCGATCGCATTAGCTTCGACGTTCTTCAAAAATAAGTTTACTGAGCAAGAGCGCAAGTCTGGCTTGACGAACTATGTACTTGGATTGTCCTTCATTACGGAAGGAGCCATTCCATTCGCAGCTGCCGATCCTCTGCGTGTCTTGACCTCTTGTATTGTAGGTTCAGCGATTGCTGGTGGTCTGACGCAGTTCTGGCAAATCAATCTTCCAGCTCCACATGGCGGAATTTTTGTAGCAGCTCTTGCCAATCATGCTTTGCTGTTCTTGCTTGCAGTCGTGATTGGCTCCGTGATTTCCGCGCTCATTCTGGGAATGTGGAAAAAACCGCTCGAAGCGAAATAACGGGTATGTCAAGAGTATAAAAATAAAAAGAGGGCCACATTTTCCTTAGGCCATCAAAATAGTAAAGCCGCTAAACATCAGGTTTCTGAGTGTTTGGCGGCTTTTTCTTTATGGAAAGGTGTCGGCTTTGCCTATATAGCTTATTAGTAGTTATTGCATTGGAGCTATAGCCTATAAAACTCCTTAACCAGCTGTATAAACAGCTTTCGGGCCGAAGACATATACTGCTGGTGATGGTTGTTTTGTAGCAGTCCAATAGGAATATTCGGGTCTGTTAACTGGAGGGGGACGGTGACCAGTTCCTCTGGCAAAGGCATTGACGATAGAACCACTCCAACTGATGGAATCGTTTTTACAAATGTGGGGATCGACGAAATTTGACTGACAGTATAAAAAAACGGCATCGACGGAAAGCGTGAAAGCTCTTTCTCCAGTCGTATATGGTACAAGCAGTTCTTACCTCCGACGATAAGCGGATACTCGTACAGATCTTCGAGATGAAGCCCACTTTTTGCCGCGAAGGGATGATTACGGGACACAATAAAGGCGATGTGTTCGTGATATATGGGTTCAAAGTGTAAGGAAGGAATCGAGTGAGGTTCCCCGGAGATTGCAAAATCCAGCTTACCGTCCACCAAAGCATTTGCGAGTGCATCCGTGTTTCCAACTGTAAAATGGCACGTAATATTCGGTTTATGCTCTCGAAACTGCTGCAGAACCAAGGGCAGTACGGTAGCCGCCACCGTTTCAATCACACCGATATGGAGCGTGCCAATCTCCTCCTTTTTCAGAGACTTCGCCTGGTCCATTACAAAATTCCAATGCTGAATAAGCCCGTCTATCTCCTCGGCATATAGTTTGCCTGGGGACGTTAACTCTGCATCCCAACCCCTTTTAAAAAGCTGAAATCCCAGCTCTTTCTCTAGCCTCTGGATTTGGTTCGTGACTGTAGACTGAGCGTAGTTTAATTTGGCAGCAGCTTTTGAAAACGTTCCTTCTTCGATTATGGTACGAAATGTAGTTAATTCTTTCAGATCCACGCATGTTCATCTCCATCGGTAAAATTGAATATATTTATGATTATTTTCAATTATACAGATGAAAGTAAGGAGAGTACAATCATCTTATCCCAGCGAATAGGAGAGATGAACATGCCATTTGTACGAATTGGCTACATGGAGCAGCAATACGCAGAGCAAGAGTTGCCTTGGATTAGTCGCTGTATCATGAATGCTTTGATCGAACATTTTCAGGTTCCGGAAAAAGATTACTTTCAGTTTTTTCATGCTCATAAGCAAAGTGAGTTTTATTATAGTCCTGATTATTTGAATGTATCCAGAACAGACAAGCTGCTGTACATCCAAATTACAATGGGATCGGGTAGAACTACGGAACTAAAAAAGAGTTTCTACCAAAAGTTAGCGGAACTCTTATCTATTGAATGTAAGGTTAGACCGGAGGATGTATTTGTGACACTGGTAGAGACTGAATTAGAGGATTGGTCCTTTGGCAACGGACTTGCCCAGATGATTGTATGAAGCATAAATTGATCAGATCGAGTGTTAGGGAAACCATCGGTGATTTTGCTCCCGCTTTTGTAGGTTATACGGAGGATGTTCTTTTTGGAGATGTATGGAGAAGAAGTGAGCTATCTCTAAGGGAACGGAGTCTCATTACCGTTGCCGCTCTGGTAGCGTGTGAGCATGTAAATCAACTTCCTTATCATCTGAAACTGGCCAAGGAGAACGGAATTTCGGAGGAAGAACTGGTTGAGGTCATTACACAGCTTGCCTTTTATGTAGGATGGCCCCGGGCAGCCTCAGCTATTCAGGTTGCCAAAGAGGTGTTTTGCAAAGGGAAAGAGAGTTAAGCATGAACCTAAAAACTGCTAAGCGCAAGGGATTCCGAGTGTTTAGCGGTTTTTTGGCATGATTGTGTTGTTATTCTGCCTTGAAAGCGGTATAGTAAGAGTAATTGAATGAGGGGTGAAGTGCCCTTCGGGATTGTTACTGATAAGCAGGCGATACCCAAATAATGACTAATTGATTTAGTCGTTATTTGGTTTTTTTTGTTATTACAAACTTTGTCATTACATCAATGAGGTGAGCAGATAAATGATCATCCGGCAAATTTTTAACAACAATGTCATCCGAGCCGAAAATCAGGTGGGTCATGAATTTGTTGTCATAGGGAATGGTCTGGGCTTTAAAAAGAAAAATGGCCAGAGGGTCGATGAGGAAAAAATAGAAAAAACCTTTGTATTAAAGTCCGATAAAATTCCACAAAAATTAATAGATCTTATTGGGGAAACATCTGTAGAGTATTTAAAGGTGGCGGATGAAATTGTAGCCAGCGCAAAAAAGGAAATGGGAGATATTTTTAGTGACAATATCTATATTTCTCTGATTGACCATATTCAATTTGCCATCTCTCGATACAGAAAATCCGTGGGGCTTAAGGCGATACCTAAATGAATGGCAGTGATCATTTTCTTTGATCATATAGGCCTTTCGTTTAGGTATTTTTTTGTTTTCAGGCAATCTGCCCAAGAGGAGAATGAACATGGACCATAAGAAAATGGGCGAGGACATCGTACGTCTCGTTGGAGGAGAAGAAAATATCAATGGGCTTGTCCATTGTGCTACACGACTCCGATTTGACCTGAAGGATTCACGAAAAGCCGAAAGAGAAGCGCTTGAGAAGCACGAGGGGATCATTACAGTTGTTGAAAGCGGAGGACAATTTCAAGTTGTTATTGGCAGCCATGTTGCCTATGTATATGCGGAGATTATGAAAAACAGAGATTTTGGATCGAATTCCCCTACATCCAGTGAATCCAGTGGTAAAAAAACATCGGTCATATCCACAATCTTTGAAGTCATTTCAGGCAGTTTCTCCCCGTTGATTCCGGCGATGGCGGGCTCGGGAATGATAAAAGCACTCCTAACGGTTTTGACCTTGCTGGGATGGATGTCTGCAACAAGTGATACCTATCTGATTCTGTCTGCTGCGGGTAATGCTGTGTTTTACTTCTTGCCTATTTTGCTGGGGATTACGCTTGGTATAAAGCTGAAGGCGAATCCTTATGTAGCTGGTGTGATCGGTGCGGCTCTCATGGAACCCAACTTTACGGGGCTGATGGACAAAGGCGCTGATGTATCGTTTTTAGGAATACCGGTGGTCATGATGAACTACTCCGCCAGCGTTTTCCCGATTTTCATATCCATTAGCATCTATGCGTTGGTGGACAAGTTTTTGAAGAAGATCATTCTTAAGGATTTACAATTGTTTTTAGTTCCGATGCTGGCTTTAATGATTATGGTTCCGCTATCTGCGATGGCTTTTGGACCTTTCGGTACAGGGGTAGGAGATTGGATTTCTTCAGGTGTGACATGGTTAATCGGTGTAAGTGGCATTTTGTCAGGGATTGTTCTTGGCGGTTTTATGACCTTTATGGTCGTCTTCGGACTTCACTGGGGTTTTACACCCATTACGATTCAAAATATCGGTGTTGGCGGTGATCCGATTGAGGCGATGGCTGCAGCAGCTGTATTTGCTCAAATTGGTGTCGCATTTGGTATCTTCCTGAAGGCGAGAAAAAATAAAACACTTAGAACTCTTGCCGGTTCCACGAGTATTACAGGATTGTTGGCTGGTGTGACAGAGCCGATTGTGTATGGACTTGTACTTCGTTATAAACGTGTCATTCCGATTGTCATTATCGCAGGCGCTCTAGGCGGAGCTATTAATGGACATTTTGGGGTAAAAATGACGGCTTATGTTTTTCACAACATTTTTGCGATTCCAGTGTATACGCCAACCTTGGTTTACGTGATTGCCATTGCCTGCTCATTCGCGGCAGCAACCGTACTAACCCTTATTTTTGGATATGAAAGCAAGGCGAAGGGGGAATCCCCGGTAACAGTTGAATCCATGAAAACAGTAGAACCAGAGCCTGTTGTTACAGCAACCAAGACCGTTGATATCAAGAAAGAAACAATCTACAGCCCGATCACGGGCAGGACCACACCACTGAGTCAAGTAAATGATTCTGCATTTTCTACAGGGGCCATGGGAAAAGGGCTAGCCATTGAACCGTCTGTCGGTGAGGTCATAGCGCCAATAGATGGAGTCGTAACCTCGCTGTTTCCCACAGGACACGCCATAGGTTTGACTTCCAATGCGGGTACAGAGATATTAATTCATATCGGAATTAACACCGTTGCGCTGAAAGGGAAGCATTTTAATCCAGTGGTTAAAGAAGGCGACAGCGTGAAACAGGGTGATTTGCTAATCCAGTTTGACAGGGAGCAGATTATGGAAGCAGGATACGAAATCGTAACGCCTGTCATCGTCACACTGACGAAACATAAAGTGGACGTATTTGAGACAAATCAGGAGCAGATTCAAAAAAACGAAGTATTGTTAACGTTGGTTGTGTAATTCAGGAAAGCAGTGTCATCACACACATGAATTGCGAACATCAGAAAGATATAACGATACTGGAGGGACTATATCATGAAACATAATCAATTGAAGGCATTTCCTGAAAATTTTTTCTGGGGAGGTTCCACTTCCGCTTATCAAGTAGAGGGTGCATGGGACGAAGATGGAAAAGGACCATCTGTCATTGACATGGCTAATCACGTCGAAGGGGTCACTGATTTTAAGGTAACCAGTGATCATTACCATATGTTCAAAGAAGACGTAGATCTGATGGCTGAAATGGGCTTTAAAGCATATCGTTTCTCTATTGCTTGGACACGTATTTATCCCCAGGGTACAGGTGAAGTTAATCGGAAGGGAATCGCGTTTTACAGCTCATTAATTGACGAACTAATCAAATACGGGATTGAACCGATCGTTACTATGTATCATTTTGATCTGCCTTATGCTCTTGAACAACAAGGCGGTTGGTCGAGGAGGGAGACGATTGATGCCTTCGAACAGTATGCCAAAACATTGTTTGAGAACTTTGGAGACAGGGTGAAATATTGGTTAACCATTAATGAGCAGAACATGCTGATTCTCCATCCCGGTTCTATTGGCACATTAGATACAAGTCTCGAAAATCCGCAAAAGGTACTGTATCAACAAAATCATCATATGTTAGTCGCGCAGGCGAAAGCAATGGTATTGTGCCATGAAATGCTACCTGACGCGAAAATTGGACCAGCGCCGAATATTGGGGTGATCTATCCAGCCAGTTCCAAGCCGGAAGATACACTGGCGGCTGATAACTATGCAGCGATTCGCAACTGGCTCTATCTGGATATGGCTGTATTTGGCCGTTACAATCACATTGCGTGGAGCTATTTGGTCGAGAAAGGCTATGAGCCTGTCATTGAAGAAGGGGATATGGACATTTTAGCGAAGGGAGACCCGGACTTTATCGCATTTAATTATTATACCTCTCAAACCGTAGGAGAAAGTTTAGATGACGGAAATGATTTTTCACATACAGGTGATCAGCATGAAATTGTGGGTGAACCTGGAGCATATCGAGGTTCCGTCAACCCCAACCTGCAAACGACGGAGTTTGGTTGGGAGATTGATCCGGTCGGTTTTAGAACCACATTACGACAAATTTATTCTCGCTACCACTTGCCTTTAATCGTAACAGAGAACGGCCTGGGCGCTTTTGACAAGCTTGAAGAAGGGGATGTAGTGAATGATCCTTATCGTATTGGCTTTTTCAAGAAACATATCGAGCAGATTCAACTGGCTATTACAGACGGTGTAGAAGTATTCGGCTTCTGTCCGTGGTCTGCAATTGATCTTGTTAGTACCCATCAGGGCTCCAGCAAGCGTTACGGGTTTATCTATGTGGATCGTGAGGAGTTTGATCTCAAGGATCTGCGTCGTATTCGTAAACAAAGCTTCTATTGGTATCAAAAGCTGATCTCCACAAACGGTGAAATTCGTTAATTAAAGCGGCCGTGAAAAAGTACCTCCTTGAAATGGATATTACCATTTTGAGGGGGTGTTTGTATTTGTAGCCTTGGGGGAGAGTCTGATTTCATTCAAGCATCCAATTACTCCTTTCTCAGAAAGTGTGATCGTGTATTATATAATAGAAGAAACACAAACGGAAAGGACATCATGCATTGACCTTACAACAATTAAAATATGTCATTGAGGTTGCCAATCGCGGTTCCATGAATGAGGCGGCAAAGCGGTTGTTCATTTCCCAGCCCAGTCTGTCGAACGCAATTCGTGATCTGGAGGAAGAAATTCATATCACCATTTTTGAGCGTACCAATAAGGGGATTTCTTTGTCCAAGGAAGGCGTGGAATTCCTTGGTTATGCACGCCAGGTCGTTGAGCAGGCAGAGCTGCTGGAAAGTCGCTATCTGGATGCCAAGCCTTCACCACAGCATTTTGCTGTGTCCACGCAACATTACGCTTTTGCTGTAAATGCATTCGTAAATCTGGTAAATCAATATGGTCAAGAAGAGTATGAATTGGCTTTGCGAGAGACCAAAACCCATGAAATCATACAGGATGTCAAAAGCCTGCGCAGTGAGATCGGAATCCTGTATCTGAACGAATTTAACGCTAAGGTCATTAACAAGCTGCTAAAAGATGCGAATCTGCAATTTAACAGCCTGTTTACGGCCAAGCCACATATTTTTATCAGTGCCAATAATCCGCTATCCCGACAGTCCATCGTGACCATTGACCAGCTTCATCCGTATCCGTATTTGTCCTTTGAGCAAGGGGAGTACAATTCCTTTCACTTTTCCGAGGAGATTCTCAGTACGTTATCGCATCCCAAGAGCATTCGTGTCCATGACCGGGCGACCCTTTTTAATTTGCTCATTGGCTTGAACGGCTATACCATTTCTACCGGGGTGATCAGTGCGGATCTGAACGGTAACGACATTATTTCCGTCCCTCTGGAATGTGATGAGTCTATTAATGTGGGATGGATTTGCCATAAAAACGCTGCGCTCTCCAAGCTGGCCACCGTCTATGTAGAAGCGCTGCATGAGGCGATAGGGGAATAAAAGATTGGGTATAGCCTTAGGCTATAACTAGCTATAGTTTATTAGAGTTACCTTATAACTGAAAATGTATGTTATCTTTCTTACAAGAACTTCACTACAGAAGCGAAAAAGGAGATAACCCTAATGAGCAGCATCCTTGATAATGCATCCCAACGTAAAGTGACCCCTTTTAGACACGATATGGTCGGCAGCTTTCTGCGCCCGCAAGCGATTAAAGACGCCAGAATTCAATTTCAAAATAATGAAATCTCTGCGGACGAGCTGAGAAAGATTGAAGATAACGAAATTATCAAGCTAGTGGAAAAGCAAAAATCCGTAGGACTTCAAGCCGTGACGGACGGTGAATTCAGACGCTCCTGGTGGCATCTAGATTTTATGTGGGGTCTGGATGGCGTGGAAAAGGTACAGCTTTCGAACGGCTACCAATTCCAAGGTGTGGAAACAAGAGCGGAAACCGCACGCTTGTCCGGTAAAATTAGACATTCCCGTCATCCTTTCATTGAAGATTTCAAATTCCTGAAGCAAGTAGCAGGGGAGGATGCGATCGCGCGCCAAACGATCCCGGCACCTGCACAGTTCCTAGCCGAGCTGTTGCGCGGAGAGAATAAAGAAACAACCGATACGTATTACAGCAATCTGGATGAACTGGTGACGGATATCGCCAAAGCCTACAAATCCGTGATTCAAGCGTTGTACAATGAGGGCTGCCGCAGCTTGCAACTGGATGATTGCACATGGGGTATGCTCTGTGATAAAAACTATTGGGAAGCTAGACAGCACGCGGGTGAGAATGTGGAAGATACCAAAAAGCTGTTTGCCCGTGTGAATCAGGAAACGGTGAAGGATCTTCCAGCCGATTTGGTCGTAACGACCCACGTATGCCGTGGTAACTACCATTCTACCTGGGCATCTTCTGGCGGCTATGAGCCTGTAGCCGAAACCCTGTTCGGTATCGACAACATCGACGGCTACTACCTCGAATTCGATACCGACCGTGCAGGTGATTTCACACCGCTTAAGCATCTGAAAGATCAAAAGCAGGTCGTACTGGGTCTCGTTTCCTCCAAAACGGGTGAACTGGAAGACAAGCAGACGGTCATTAACCGCATTAAGGAAGCGACTCAATTTGTGGACATCAACCATATCTGCCTTAGCCCACAATGCGGCTTCGCTTCGACAGAAGAGGGCAATATTTTGACAGAAGAGCAGCAGTGGAAAAAGCTTGCTTTCATTAAAGAGATTGCGGACGAGATTTGGAAGTAAGGGTTTATAGGTTCTCAAACAAAACACACGCACTTGTGGGCGTGTGTTTTTGTTTATATAGTTCTCTTAATAAATAATTAATCAAAAAAAATATAAAACTGATAGGTATAATAATATAAATCTTTTGAAGAAAACTGTTGAAACAACAGTACACATATAAATGTGTTGTTTTTTTCATATATATGGAGGCGAATTTTTTTCTGGCCATGAGTCCTCTCATATGTTATAATTATTTTTATCTTTAAGCAGGATTTTTTTATTATTCGCAGAATTTAGAACATATGTTCTCTTTTTGAAAGGTTGACAAATATGTTGAAAGTTGCGTCTTTCTTTAGTGGTATAGGTGGGTTTGACTTAGGTCTCGAACGAGCCGGAATGGAAGTTGTATTTCAATGCGAATGGAATAGTTTTTGTCAAAAAGTTCTTCGTAAGCATTGGCCAAATGTTAAATTAATGGGAGATATAAATGATGTCACAATCGATGAAGTCCCTGAAGCAGAAGTCTGGTGTGGAGGATTCCCTTGCCAAGACGTATCCCTTGCCAACCAAGGAAAAAGAAAAGGCCTCGAAGGAGACCGAAGTGGACACTTTTACAAATATGCGGAACTCATCGGTCAACGAAGACCTGATTGGGTTCTTGTCGAGAATGTTCCCGGATTACTTAGCAGTAACAACGGAAATGATTTCAGAGTCGTCATCGGAACATTGGCTGAACTCGGGTATGGTGTGGCATGGAGAGTACTGGATGCAAAATACTTTGGAACACCCCAACGTCGTAGAAGAGTCTACATTGTCGCAAGTCGTGGAAACCAACGTGCCGCTGAGGTACTTTTTGAACAGGGCACAATTGCAGTCGCTCCTAGACAGGGCTTGGGAAAGAAAGAAGCCTCTACCTCTGAAGTTAGCAAGAGCGATTTGTCTTCAACTCTCTACTCTATACAGCATGCCGGAATTGGAAGAAAAGCTTCAGCCGGACCCCAAGCAAAAGGATATCGCAATGATGGTGAAACCTATACACTTGACTCCAGAGGCAGCTCAGACGCTATCTGTAAGACGGATGGTTCCTTCGGAATACGAGAGACTTCAGGGATTTCCAGTGGGATGGACGGAAATAGATTCAAAACACTAGGAAATGCAGTAGCTGTTCCTGTTATTGAATGGATTGGAAAAAGACTTTTAACGGTATCTTCACAAGACTAAATTATAAAAGCGAGTTTCTCTCTGTAAAATAAGTATTAGAGAGACAATTTCTAAATATAAAAAGAACTTTCAAAAACCATTTATAAAGATGGATTTGGAAGTTCTTTTTTTAGTACTTTAAAAGATGAATTTGAAATGTTCTATCAATCTATATTCCGTATTTAGGAATATTAACAGTTGAACCATCTAAACGATCGAATTCCCCTGCAAAGGTATCTGGACTCGGCTCACCTTGATTAATAAGAGCATGGACAAAAGTATGGTAATTGGTGAAAAGTTTTCTCCCTACCCTTAATGGCAATGGACCTGGTAGAATAGGCTGTTCCTGATCTTCACTTATTTCTAAGAAAGCTAAAGTCCAGTTATGTTCTTTTAATGAAGGCAAGATAGCCTTATTTTCAATCTTTCTCCAAATATAGTCATAGAGGAGCTCGCCTACACAGAAGATAATACCGTACCCTTTCCAAGTCATTAGTGCAACGTTTCCCTTAACTATAAATTGCTCCTGTTGTCGTCGCCAAGCGTTAGTTTCAATAGTCCCCACTTTAGGGATTTCTTTTCTCAAAAGTTCATTAGTTCGCTCAGGATTCTCTCTCCATCCAGCAATATGTCTAGTGATTTCTCCGGTATTTGATGTCTCTCCTCCACCTTGCATTTCAAGAACAACTCTATCAGGACCGGGTAATAGGTTTCTACCTTCATGAACAGTCATTACAAAATCTGCGCTGTAATCGCTTTGGTCATTCGCTTTTAAAGGCACTTCTCTTTTGACAGCAACGTCACTAAAGGTAAGTTCATCAGAAAATGATACTTTTGCAATATTTAAAAGTACTTCTTTTTGATACCCTGAAAGAGGCAGTTTTATTTTTCTTCTGGGATTTATTGGATCTGGTAAAGTTTTTTTAGAACTGCATAATCGGTTTTCACAAACAATCCATAGCTTTCCTTTATTACGAATTGAGCAAATAGGCACTTTTTTATGACAGTATCTCCCATCCATAAATGGACACAATTCACGTTCTCCTGCGGGCTCAATTTTTATGTGGTCAATATCGGTTCTTTGACCCAAGTACTCTGCAACCGAAACTCCTGCCATGATGCATCACCTATTTTTCAATTATTTTTAAGCGAATTTTTAGTATTTGTCACAATACTATATGAATTAAAAACATCACATTTGTAGAATGTTAAGATAACTACGAATATGATTTATGAGCAAAAGCAAAAAACAAACTATCTAGAATGATTTTGTTCTCCTCCAGATGTAAGCTCCCTCATCACATTCCTCGCTAAGCGCACTTTTTCTGGACTCGACTTTCTAAGCATTGTAATAATCTCAATGATTTCTAAATCAGACTCCATCATTTTGGGGTCTTCGCTTACATATGAAAAAAGTTGAATCAGGTTTACATCTAATGCCTTTGCGATTTTAGCCACGTTTAGCAAAGATACGTTCTTTTCTCCTCGCTCGATCTGTCCTATGTATGAAAAATGAAATCCGCCTTTTTCCCCCAGAGCCTCTTGAGAAAGACCTTTTTCTTTCCGCAAAACACGTATTCTTGCACCAACCAGCTTTAATACTTCTTTATCTTGCATCAGCTACACCTCACTAATTAAAAAGTGTAGACAAGTTTTTACACACCAAACATCGGTTGAATATTATCAATGATATCAATTTGTATCAAAACAATGTATAATAAGACTGACTAATATTGAAATTCTCTGGAGGAATAGATATGAAAGAAGCTCCTTCTACCTGTATTCCAAGTCCCACTCAACCGTCCCGACCCTCACAACACCTACATAATTCAATAACGGATTTCCACACTCTATCCCATTACCACATGAAACTAGCCCAAATCCTGTACAAGCACAATCAAGTCCAATGTTGCATTATCCTATGTGACTGGGCTTTGACCTCCATGTTAAAAGCACTATATATGAAAGAAAACGACAGCCTTTTCCCTCCCGGATTCCTGTCCATGACTGATCTGCTGCACTTATTACATACCGAAACCAACCCGGGGTTGGATGTTGTCGTATTTATAGGCACCACTCAATTTCTTTCATCCCAGTTAGAAACCCCGCTCCTTCAAAAGATGAAGCACAAGGATGTGAGCAGGCTATTGCGAAGAACGGACGACATTCTCTGCCAGTTGTCATCCAGAGTCATTAGCGATCTATCTCAAACGTATCAGTCCATTTTCTGAGTAGTCCTTCCATGGCAAATAAACTTGCCGATTCGCCCTGTCGTTATCCGCTTTTCTTCATACGATAAGAGTAAGCTTTAACGCAAGGAGGGATTCAGACATGGGTGAAGTAGGTTACGGTGGAGCATGGACATCCACAGGAGCGATTTTGGTATTGTTCATTTTGTTGGTAATTATTACTAAGTCTTTTCTGATCTAACAGCAGGTTAGCATCGCTTAAATCCACAAATCGGCCTTCTTTCACGACATCGTGAGGGAGGGCTTTTTATGCAGAATGGGTGTTAGCCCAACATGTTGTCTGGCCCTGCAAGCATTGTTATACTTTACATACAGGGAGATTTTCCCTCAAATCTATGGCAATACGGATAGCGTAAGACGTGGAAAAACAGAAATTCGCTGACCAAAATCAGGAGGATCGCATGATGAATACGGCAAGCAGTCCATTTCAATTTACGACAGACACGGCGACTCTTTGCTTATTTGATACGCAAGCACTTAAACATCGTTTGGACGATGATCCGGATTGGTGGTCCATCGAAGAGGACGAGCTGGGCGAGATGAACAAAGGAAATGTAGCTTTTTTGAATCTGGGAGCCGACGGGACCTATGAGGTTGTGATGACAGATCATATCGACAAGCCTAATGTGCGGCTGTTTTTGAAGGTTCCCTCAGGCAACCTATTTATTGGAGCAGGGGAGGAAGCCACAAGTGGTGGACTGGAGCCTGAATGCGTATGGGGAGGGACGTTCCTTTCTGTACAACCGGGATTTTATGAATGCTTGGCGAGCAGAGAAGACAATCGTATTTATCTTTCTTTAAAAAAAGGAAGTGAAGGCAGCAATAGCTTTACGGGTCTGCTTCGATTGTAGGTTGCAGGTTCAACCCGTAACGGCTCATACAAGCCGTCTGAACAGGTGAGAGCAGGAACACCGAAACCGAGGAAAATGGAAAAAGGGCTATCCCCACGGCTTACACATCCGTGAAGACAGCCCTTTATCTGTCTATTGATACTTTACAATAATGGCATTGCTGATTTGGCGGCCGGGTGTGGTGAGGTAGGAGCCGTTGTAATACAGCCCGCTGGAAGCACCGCCGTCCAGATTCATGGCCTGATAAGCGCCAGCCTGCTTCATCATTTGGGCGAGCTGCGGTATAGTCGCTCCACTTGTGGTCAGGAGGATCAGCTTATGATCCCGACTTATCCCGAGTGCGCTGCGGGCGCCGCCGCCTGTTAATATTTTAGGGTCCTTGAAGCCTTCGGCTTTGACATTTAGGGAAACCTGACCGTTCGTGACCAGACGAGGCCCGGCTTGAAGGGCACCTTCGACACTGCCTTGGCTTAAGCGTTGTTCAAAGGCAGAACCCGACATTAGCTCGGATAAATGGTTGGCATCGTAGGTGAAGACCGTCCGTTGGTCGCCGGAGCTTTTTTTCAACATCTTTCCGTGACTGACCAGATAGCCGTAAGGCGTTTTGTAAGAGCTTTTGGTATAGGCATCAAAGAATGTACCATTGATGGCTACAACCGCTTGGTTACGTTTGGCGAGACTACTTAAGTCTTCCACTTTACCAATGGAATCGCCTGCCAGTGCCACGTCCAGACTTACCTTGGGATGGAGCATAGAGATGGTGACCACCTTAGCGGAAAATGTACGAGACCCGACCTTGAAGCTTTTATGAGCTGTCGTAATGGGTGTAGTGTTTCCGGGTAGCTTGCCAGTATGTACCGGAAGCGTGACGGACGTTGCACCTTGCTTAATGCGTACAGCTGAGGTTTCCTTTTGCCATGAGACTTGCAGGTTTAGATATTGACTGATGAACTGCAAGGGGACATAGGTCGAACCGTTATCGGTAAAAGGAGCATTTTGCAAATGGACCGTTTGATCATTCACTTTGGCAGTAGATTTCCCGGCAAATAGGGTGATCCGAGTATTGCCTTGCGCAATTTCTATTTTTTTGTCCGCTGCCGTTAAATTGAATGTGATCCCTTCATAGCTGTTCAGAAGACGAAGCGGGATGAAGGAGTGGTTAATCTGGTCCACATAGACCAGCATAGGTGCTGGGGCAGCAGCGTAGATCGGGGATACCAGTAATAGCAAGGACAGGATAACAAGTGCGGTGATTCTTTTCATGAATAGATCAATCTCCTTATGTAGTCTTGACACTTTACGAGGTGCTTGTAATTATATCGGGTTTTATAAGTTGTAAATGTATGTTATGCGAATTTTGAGTGTTTAGCTGATATAGGAAGCGGGAGGTTGGAGATGAGCAGGTATGAGACAAGACTTGAGGATTACCGTCGCAGAGAGCGCCCGTCTTATCATGTATTTGAAGGATTGCAGGAATTGGTGCGTAGCGTGGGGCAACTGCATAATAACTGGTTATATGTGAATGTGGATCAATGGGATCAAGACCCTGTTCACACACCAATTTATTATTGGGATGAGCATTGGCTAGAGGAATGTGCAGAGGAGGGTACAGTCGTAACCAACGAACAGGACGAGTATATTCCCAAGTGGGTGCCGGATCGTCAGGTTCAAACCTGGTTTGAGTTGGCGACCTTCGAAAGTATTGTGGAAGTCCTTAAGGCTGCTGGACAGCTAGTGACGCTTCAGATGGTGATTATAGCGGTAAAATACTATGACAAACGAGATGCCTTTCTGGACTATGAAGAGGTGAAGGCAGTGACAGACCTGTGGTCTGTGCTGACAAAGGCGAGAAACCACCTAACAGAATGAACAAAGCCTGTAGAACAAACAGGGCATACATACACTGGATGGGGGAAGCAAATGAGTTGGTTGAATCATGAAATGGCAGCAAAGTGGCGACAGGAAGGAAAAAGGTATGCCGCAGATGTGAATGAATTTGTCAGAGTCGGCATGGAAAGTGAATGGCAGCAGGAGCAATCAGAGCCAAACCAGGATGAACGCCCCAAGATGGCCAAAGATATTTTTCGTATGATTCAGGAGGCGAATCAGGCTGGTGAAATGGAGCAGTTACGTCGAGAGATTCCAGCCGCGTCTTGGCCGCTTACACCAGCGTTCGAGGAGGCTTTGCAAGCCGTTAGGCCGATAGCTTTTGTGAATGGAGGCAATGAAGTCATTCTACACGAGACAGCGCGTTGGGTGATCTGGCGGAACTATGAGCCCTTGCGCTGGTAATACTAATATTCCGCAAATGGTGATAAAAGCAAGTTCTGATAAGCTGAACTTAAAAAGTGTAGCAGCACATGATTACAATGCTATTTTCAGATAGAGGGCATTTGGCATTAACCCATGATGCAAAATGTGAATAGAGAGGGAAGAGGTGTGAAGACATGGACAAGAAAGCGGATATTCGTACATTCATGAAGGAACTATTTGCTCAGATGGATGAAGCCTTTTTTATGGATGTGGAAGAAAATGTACCGATGGAAATGCGTGATGGGAATGTTGACGAGGAGGGATGGATCAAGTGGAAGCCTCTCCTTTCACAGATTACTGAACAGGAAGTTCGGGAGATGGAGAAAAAATACCATTTTGAGCTGCCGCCCCTGTTGAGGAGTTTTATCATGTCCTACCATTATGTATCTTTACAATTCGATAATGAGTCCATCCCGGGAGTATACTGGAGCGATTGTACGTTTGTTGAGTTCCCACGTCTGCCTGTAGGTCAAGGCTTAAAGGCATTTTATGATTTGCTTGATCAATGGTCACCTCTTCTATCAGCAGGCTACATTCCTTTTGCAATAGCAGAGGACGACCAGGGTCCCGTTTGTTTAAATGCAGGCAGCAGACATAAGGACGGCGATTATCCTATTGTTTGGTTCTTTCATGAGGACCTACAGCATTTGAATGAGGATGAGCTTCGGATCAGGAGTAATCTGCTTCCCCATGTACAGGGACTGTTTCCATCTTCTGTCGAAATGTTTAACGTGATGTTTAAGCACATTAGACACTAGCGATTTCCTGAAATGTAATTTTAATGTTTAGCCGACCGAGATATTGACATAAAAAATGAGGAATGATATAAAAAAGGTAGGCTAGCACTCGAATGATGGGAGTGCTAACAAAGTTGAATCGTTTGCATAGCTCATATCTGCTGGCCTTACATAGGTTCATATTTGAAAGGAGATATCCGAATGGAGAAAAAACAGTTTCAGGCTGAGTCCAAGCGTCTGCTCGAAATGATGATTAACTCGATTTACACGCAAAAGGAAATTTTCCTAAGAGAGCTGATCTCCAATGCAAGTGATGCGATTGACAAAATTTATTACAAAGCATTGACGGATGATCAACTGGTCTTTGACAAAGAAAATTATTATATCAAAGTAACTGCCGATAAGGATAACAGAACGCTAACCCTGCGTGATACCGGGATTGGTATGACCAAGGAAGAACTAGAAAATAACCTGGGTGTTATTGCTAAAAGCGGTTCATTGGCATTCAAAAATGAAAATGAATCCAAGGATGGTCATGACATCATCGGTCAATTCGGCGTTGGCTTCTATTCAGCTTTCATGGTAGCAGATGTGGTTACAGTGACTACCAAGGCTTTGGGAAGCAATACTGCATATAAATGGGAATCCACAGGTGCAGACGGGTATACCATTGAGGCAGCTGAGAAGGACGAGGTCGGAACCGAGATAGTTCTGAAAATCAAGGCAAACACCGAAGATGAGTCCTACGATGAATATTTGGACGAGTACCGTTTAAAAGCACTGATTAAAAAATACTCCGACTTTATCCGCTATCCGATTAAAATGGATATTACAGGCAAGCGTCTGAAAGAGGGAAGCGACAACGAGTTCGAGGATTACGAAGAAGAACAGCGTATTAACAGCATGGTTCCTATCTGGAGAAAAAACAAAAGCGAGCTGACCGACGAGGATTATCAAAATTTCTACGCGGAAAAACGCTATGGCTACGACAAGCCGCTCCAGCATATCCACGTCAGTGCGGATGGCGCGGTAGTGTACCAAGCTATTCTGTTTATTCCTGAAAATATTCCTTTTGATTTCTACTCCAAGGAATATGAAAAAGGGCTGGAGTTGTATGCCAACGGTGTGCTGATTATGGAAAAATCTCCTGACCTGCTGCCGGATTATTTTAGCTTTGTCAAAGGGATGGTCGACTCCGAAAGCCTGTCGCTCAACATTTCCAGAGAAATGCTGCAGCATGACCGTCAGCTGAAGCTGATTGCTAAAAATATCGAAAGCAAAATCAAAGGTCAATTGCTGACCTTGCTCAAAAATGACCGGGAGAAATATGATCAATTCTACAAATCATTTGGCAGACAATTGAAATTTGGTGTCTACAACGATTACGGCAGACATAAAGAAACTCTCCAGGATCTGCTCATGTTCTACTCTTCTACAGAGAAAAAGCAGGTTACTTTGGACGAATACGTATCGCGTATGCCAGAGGATCAGAAGTATATTTATTATGCTTCCGGGGAGTCCAATGAGCGTATTGAAAAACTGCCGCAAACCGAAATGGTGGCTGACAAAGGCTACGAAATTCTGTATTTCACCGATGATATTGATGAGTTCGCTATTAAAATGCTCTTAAGCTACAAAGAGAAAGAATTCAAATCTGTATCGAGCGGCGATCTGGGCATTGAGCCTGACGAAAACGATAAAGAAACAGAAGCAGAACAAAACGACAACAAAGAGCTGTTCGAGTACATGAAGGGCTTGCTGGAAGGCAAGGTATCCAGTGTTAAAGCCTCCAAGCGCTTGAAGACACATCCGGTATGTCTGTCCGCAGACGGCGAAGTGACGATTGAGATGGAAAAAATCTTGAACGCCATGCCTAATAACGCCGATGTCAAAGCGAATAAAGTGCTGGAAATCAACGTAAACCATGCGGTGTTCAACTCTTTGAAAGAAGCTTTTGACAAGGATAAGGAGAAGGTAAACCTCTATACGGCATTACTGTATAATCAGGCTTTGCTGATCGAAGGCTTGCCACTGCAAGATCCGGTTGAATTCACGAACGATATTTGCAAAATCATGGTTTAACAAGCTTTATTACTGTATAGAGCCGTTCCCATACTGGGGGCGGCTTTATTTATCATAAACACTTCTTAAATCTCCATAATAGGCCATATAGCGCTTACAGAAGAAGGGATGGGCCCACACAATGCCGATCATACTCAATACAAAGGAGGGCAATTATATGAGTCTGGATAGAGATAGAAAGGAACTCCAAAATTTGGACCGAAGTGAGCTTATAGAGTTAGTGGGAAAAATCATCAGAGGTGAGGGAACAGAAGAGGAAATCGACAGCATGCTGACCATAGTGAAGCAAAATACGCTCCATCCGGGGATCAGTAATTTGATCTACTGGGATGATCGTGATTTGAGTGCAGCTGAGATCGTAGATGAGGCATTACGCTATCAGCCCATTATTTTACCACCCCATGAATCTTCTGCATAGGATGCGGAGGGGTGGTCTTTTGTTTAGAAATAAGATAGTATTAACTCTTTAGAACTATGAGCATTAGATTCAAAAAAACTTCCGTTAAATGCGTGCTGACTTCCCTGGAGTGTATGGGGTAATGTTTGTTTTCTGCACACTTTACGGAGTTTTTATGCCTAATTTTGGGGTTTGTAAAGTTTTTGTGACATGCTCCTGTGAATTTTGACACAGCAAATTGTCGTTTTTCTTGATTATTTGGTGGGATGTCTTTATAATCATTTTGTTTGCAAGAATGATTAGCGATTAGCGTATGGAATAAGGAGGTTATTTATTTTGGGAAAAGCATTGATTATTGGCGCCGGTGGCGTGGCCAGCGTTGTGGTGCATAAATGTTGCCAAAACCCAGATGTATTTGAAGAAATTTGTATCGCAAGCAGAACTGTTGAGAAATGCGATGCGCTTAAAGAGAAGCTGGGTGGAGGTCGTACGAAGATCCAAACGGCTCAGCTTGATGCTGACAACACCGACATGGTCATTGACTTGATTCGAAGCTTTCAACCGGATGTAGTTATCAATGTGGCTCTCCCTTATCAGGATTTGACGATAATGGATGCTTGCCTTGAGACAGGTGTTCATTACGTTGATACGGCGAACTATGAACCGCCGGATACGCCGAAGTTTGAATACAGCTGGCAATGGGCCTACAAAGAAAGATTCGAAAAAGCAGGAATTACAGCTCTGCTGGGCAGCGGTTTTGATCCAGGCGTAACTGGAGTATTTACGGCTTATGCTCAAAAGCACTACTTTGATGAAATTCATACGATTGATATTGTGGATGCGAATGCAGGGGATCACGGATATCCTTTTGCAACTAATTTTAATCCGGAAATCAATATTCGTGAAATTACGGCGAAGGGCCGTTACTTTGAAAACGGAGAATGGATTGAAACTGAGCCACTATCTGAGAAAAAGGTATACGACCTTCCTGAAATTGGACCGAAAAATATATATCTTTTGTACCATGAAGAACTGGAATCTCTTGCAGTGAATATTAAAGGCGTGAAAAAAATCCGCTTCTGGATGACGTTCTCGGACAATTATCTGAATCATTTGAATGTACTTCAAAACGTAGGCATGACTTCGATCGAGCCTATTGATTACGAAGGACAACAAATCATTCCACTGCAATTCCTAAAAGCTATTTTGCCAGACCCGGCTTCTCTGGGACCAAGAACAAAAGGCAAAACGAACATTGGTTGCATCATCCAAGGCGTGAAAGATGGAAAACCAAAAACGTATTATGTTTACAATGTTTGTGATCATGAGGAATGTTTTGCAGAGGTTGGCTCCCAAGCCATTTCTTACACAACTGGTGTTCCTGCCATGATCGGCGCAATGCTTATCATCAAAGGTATCTGGAAAAAATCAGGCGTTTACAACGTTGAGGAATTTGATCCAGATCCATTTATGGAAGCACTAAATAAACACGGATTGCCATGGCAAGAGAACTTTACGCCAACGTTGCTTGATTGAGGTCTGCGATGAATATTGATATTACAGGACTTCCATCACCTTGTTATCTTGTTGACGAAAGACTTCTTGTCAAAAACCTTGAGGTTTTAAATTCCGTTCAAGAGCGGACAGGCTGCAGTATTTTGCTCGCTCTTAAGGGATTTTCGATGTTTTCGACCTTTCCTCTGGTTGGCAAATACTTAAAAGGCGTAACCTCCAGTTCGTTGTTCGAAGCACGACTTGGTCGCGAAAAAATGGACAAAGAGGTTCACGTATACGCACCTGCTTATGTTGACAGTGAATTTGATGAGCTATTGGAGTATGTTGACCATATTGTTTTTAACTCCTTTGATCAACTGAAACGCTACAAAAGCAGAGTGCAAGGCGTAACTTCCAAAAAAATCGACATCGGCATTCGGGTTAATCCAGAATATTCGGAAATCGAAACGCCGCTGTATGATCCTTGCTACAACAACTCCAGAATGGGTGTGACCCTGGCTAACTTTAGACCTGAGGATCTGGATGGCGTGGACGGTATTCATTTTCATACAATGTGTGAACAGAATTCAGATACGCTAGAGCGTACCATTAAAGTCGTGGATGAGAAATTCGGACCATACATTAAGAACATGAAATGGCTCAATTTCGGCGGCGGTCACCATATTACCAGAGAAGACTATGATCTGGACACGCTGGTACGCTGTATTCAATATTTTCAGGATAAATATGGTGTGCAGGTTTATCTGGAGCCAGGCGAAGCTATTGCTTTGAATACTGGATATCTGGTGGCAACCGTATTGGATACGATGAAAAACGGAATGGATATTGCCATTCTGGATACTTCGGCTGAATGTCATATGCCTGACGTGCTGGCTATGCCATATCGCCCAAATATCATTGATGCAGGCAAGCCTGGCGAGTATGCTTACACCTACAGACTTGGTGGACTTACGTGCTTGGCTGGAGATGTGATTGGAGACTATTCCTTTAAAGAGCCATTGAAGCCGGGAGACAAGCTTGTATTCTGCGACATGGCCCATTATACGATGGTCAAAAACCATATGTTCAACGGAGTCAACCTGCCAGCCATCGCCAGCTACAACGACGAAGAAGGCATTAAGGTAATCCGTCAGTTTTCCTACGAGGACTTTAGCTCACGTTTGTCGTAAGACTTCCACAGGGGTAAAAGAACTGAGTGCACCGAATAGAATGACTGAACTACAAAAGCCTCGCCCCTTGAGAAAGGGGTGAGGCTTTTTGGCGTAGTTATGTTTTATTTGCCTTCTGTATGTTTATACTAGTACGACAGTAGGCAGGCATGAAGAAGGTTGATCAGTAGGTTTTTGTTTAATCTACAATTCTAGAAGAAAGTTTATACCAGAATACATGTCCTCCTGGTTGAATGCCCGGTGATTCAACAACAAGGTAGTATTCTTGATCGCCATCAAGCGCTTTTGTTAAAAAGTATTGGCCGTCTTTTGAACGTTTAATTCTTTTTCCATTGTTATCGTAAAGAGTTAGTTGCAACCATCCATCGGAATACTTTTCACCCTCAATTACAAA
Organism: Paenibacillus sp. MZ03-122A; assembly: GCF_024213325.1. Lineage (NCBI taxonomy): Bacteria > Bacillati > Bacillota > Bacilli > Caryophanales > Paenibacillaceae > Paenibacillus > Paenibacillus sp. MZ03-122A. The sequence continues at coordinate 434,881 of NZ_JANAVI010000001.1, forward strand.
TTCAACTGTACCTGCTTCAAAAGACTTGAATTTATAAACATCGTAGGCTTCCCAGGTCCCGTTTATGCTTTCTCCTAAGGACCCAATAACAGAATCTCCTATTAGCTGTAAGTTAGCTTCTTCAAAACTGTCATTTGGTTCCTGTTCATGTCCAGTAAGGGAAGAGGCAGTATTTAGTTGCTTGTTTGATGTAGAATCTGCTTCTGCAGCAAAAGCAGCACCTGCAGTAGTACTCAGCATAAGTGTAAGACCTAATGAAGCTAACAACGTTTTTTTCATGAATAAGAGCCCTCTCTTTTTTGGGATTTATATTCATTTATATGAATATATTAGTAAACAACATGGACTATTGTATATTATTTACCAGCAAATTGGAATGATAAAAAGGGATATTTATCAATAAAATAAATATAATAGAACATTTTGTTACAAAATTGCATTTTGTGTGTTCACAAGTTTGTCCTAGGGGTTCTGTTCAAAGGTTAGATTTCTTGGAGGAAAATATATATGGTATACTTCATTGGATTAGGAACAAACTTCGACATGAGTTGGGGAAATAAATTGTAACGATAGGCAGAGGTGAATTGCACATGTTCGATCCGACCATTTTTGACAATTTAAAAGTCGCCATGGAAAATACAGTATACGATCTGGATAATCTGGATTCACGTATTGACATTACGCAGCGAATCGACAGATTGGAAATGTCTGTGATGTCGCGTGAATTTGGCGTACAGTTCAGACTGAGGGAACAGCCGAGTGTGACAGCAGAACTTCAACTAAAGATGGATTTAAACAACTTGGCTGCGGAAATTTTGGAAATTAAAGATCAAATTCCGGGATGTGTCTTGTTGCTGAGTTTTCACATGGAAATTCGTGAGATTGAGTCACAATGCAGCCGGATTGAAAATGTACTGACCGAAATTTGGAAGCCCGATCTTCAACCGGTACAAACGCTTAGTCAGATTTACGGAGAAAAGATGTCTACATACCAAAACAGGATTGAACTCCGATTTTCCAGACAAATTAACGAAGATCAGATGGAAGACATTCCAGAGCTGTTGGAACACATATTGCTGACGCTTATGGAATTAAACAAGGTCTAAAGGGTTAGGGCCCTAATGTAAATGACATTAGTAGACCAACAAGTTAACGTTAGAGGAGTTGAAAGTATAAATGAATGAACTTGAATTCTCTCAAGTATATGCGATTATGGAGGCTTCTTTTCCTGAAACGGAATGCAGGACATTCGAGTCACAGAGGGCTCTTCTTCATCATCCATGTTATCGTTTACTTACCGAAAAGAACGAACAAGGGCAAACAATTGCCTTTTTGGCGGGCTGGGAATTTGCGCATTTTCGGTTTGTAGAGCATATTGCCGTAGATTCCCGTATACGAGGTGGAGGGTTAGGTAAAGAGCTTATGAGCAAGTTTATTTCACAGTCCGGTAAACCGGTAGTACTGGAGGTTGAGCCGCCAGTGGATGAATGGACTCGGAGAAGAATTGGTTTTTATGAACGCCTGGGGTTTCATCTGAACCATTTTGACTATGTACAACCCCCATTAAGAGAAGGACAGGCTGATCTGCGGCTTCAAATTATGAGCTATCCAGGTGCGCTGGCTGAACAGGATTTTGCTCCGTTTAAAAAGATTTTATATACCGAGGTCTATGGGTTAAATAAAAAGATTGTATAGCTAATGGTGCTTCATTATCGTTCATGTTTTGTCCATACCATTACAAATTCTTTCTCGTCAGTTTCGGTATCAATAGATTCCGCTTGAATGGTAAATCCATTTTTAGTATAGAAGTTGAATGCTTTTGTGTTCGACTGGTATACCTTTAATTGAATCTCATTATGTTGCTTCTTGATCCAATCTAGTAGTAACTGGCCGTAGCCTTTTCTTTGAGAATCAACACGTATAAATAGAGCTGCCAAGTATCCATCCAACATGGAAACGAAGCCGCCAATGCTATGATCATCTTGTATGATAACGTAGTTTTGAGCGAGGGGAAGGTACCTGTTCTCCATCTCAGTAGCTTGTGATGCCCAATACTGCGGAGCAATAAAATGGTGGGCTTCTACGGAAGCATCCAGCCAGATGGCTGCCAGTTCCTTGAACTCTTCTACATTCGCGGGTCTAATCGACATCTTAACGCCTCTTTTCACAGTATGTAATCCTATTCCGATAGTCAAGTATGAGAAAGATGATGTTGAAATAAAAAAGACCGTCCGTAGACGGTCTTTCTACCCGTGGCGCTTAATTAAAGCTTTGATCCGTATCCCGCGCCTCCGTCAACTCTGTAAATTAGAGAATAACGGACCGGGTAAGGGATACGCTCAACATGTGATTATTGATGTTGACGCACCTCCTTTCCTGATGGACCCATTTTACCATATCTGGTTTGTGATATCCAGTGATTTTCTTATATTTACGGAAATGATTCATAGAAAATATAATATAAAAATAGCTTGATTTTATGTTCTATGGAAGATATAATCTAAATTACCGTGATTGAAAAACATCGGTTGTGAATACATAATATGCGGTCGTGGCGGAATTGGCAGACGCGCACGGTTCAGGTCCGTGTGGGCTAACCCCCCGTGGAGGTTCGAGTCCTCTCGACCGCATCATAGCCTAACATTTACAGGTTCTTGGATTGGCTGGATGCCACCAAGAGCCTGTTTTTATATGGTTAAGATGCGCGTACCATTATATAACTATTTTATTTATACTGAAATATATATTTAATATAGTCTTTTGCACTCTGATCAATGTCTTCGTCGCTTGCTTGAAACGAGGCTCCGAAGACAGCGAAATAGGGTAATGTTATGGCGCCAACATGCACTGCGCTTGCCTTAAAAGGTGCTATAACTTCATCTACAGTAAAAGAAACGGAACCAGTAGGTAAGTAATTTTCTTTTTTATCGCCAATGGACATGGCTATCCCTAGCTTCTTTCCTTTTAACTTATCACCCTTTGAACCATAAGCCCATCCATGGGTAAAAACATCATCGAACCACTTTTTTAATAAAGGAGGGTAACTATACCAATACAAAGGGAATTGAAATATGACATTATCGTATGCTTCAAGTAGCTGTTGTTCTTTCAAAACATCAATGCTCCAGTTTGGATACTCTTTATAAATCTCATGAATTGTAATTTCATTGGTATATTGAAGTAATTCTCGTTTCCATCTGTTATTTACTCTAGAATCTTCGATATTGGGATGAGCTAAAATCACAAGAGTTTTCATCATAAATCACCTTTCTTACGTAACATATTTGCCTTTATAGATGCTCTATTATTATTCTGTATGCTTCAAAAAAAGTAAATACACACAATAAAGTAAGATAGTTACTTGAAAGTATGCATTGGACTTAAAGTGAAGATATGCGATTATAGAATTAATTAGATAAACTTTGTTATTTTTTAGCGTTGAAGAGGTGGTACTATGAAACAATATAATTTAGGCATAGAAGCAACACTTGAGATCATCGGAGGTAAATGGAAATCATTAATCATATGTTTATTAATGTCTGGTAGAAAAAGGACAAGTGAATTACAGCGTAGTATTTCAGGCATTTCTCAAAAGGTTCTTATACAGCAACTTCGCGAACTTGAAAAGGATGGTATCATAGGTAGACATGTGTATAATCAAATGCCTCCAAAAGTGGAGTATTATATAACGGAATATGGAATTACAGCAAATGAAATTATTGACTTAATGTGTTCTTGGGGAAGGGCTAATATCCAAATAAGACAACAGCAAGGAGAAGATGTGATGTTGTTAGAAAATGATTCAAAATGAATAGTGGAGTAAAAAAGCGTTGCAGACTATGATGTTTACGGTAGTTTTCTTCGGCTGTCTTCAAGTGTTATGTTATGTGTTGAGCCGCAAGCTGATTTGCTATATAGTTATGACTGGACAACCATTACATCCATATTAAATGAATGCTAAAGTAGGGGGACCCTTGCAATGATTATTAAACCGAAAATCCGTGGTTTTATATGTACGACTGCACATCCTGCAGGATGCGCGGCTCATGTTAACCGTCAGATCAACTACATCAAAGACAGCACATCAATACAAGGAGCTAAAAAGGTGCTTGTGATCGGAGCATCTACTGGATACGGGCTGGCTTCTCGTATTGCTGCGAGCTTCGGTCTGGGAGCGGACACCATAGGGGTATCCTATGAACGTCCCGCATCTGAGGGGCGCACGGCTTCAGCAGGCTGGTATAATACGGTAGCCTTTGAAAGAGCGGCCAGAGCAGCCGGCTACATAGCAGAAAGCATTAATGGAGATGCTTTTTCTCATGAAATTAAGCAGGAGACGTTGAAGCTGGTAAAGGAAAAGCTGGGCAAGGTAGACCTGATTGTATATAGTGTCGCTTCACCGCGACGGACACATCCCGATACAGGTGAGACCTTTAATTCCGTTCTCAAGCCTATCGGACAGTCTTTTTCTAATAAAACAGTGAATACGAATACAGGTGTCGTATCAGAAATTACGCTAGAACCGGCTACGCAGGAGGAAATTGAGAACACCATCACGGTAATGGGTGGCGAAGATTGGTCCTTGTGGCTAAAAGCGTTGGAAGAAGCTGATCTGCTGGCTGAAGGGGTAACCACACTGGCTTACTCGTATATTGGTCCCGAAATTACGGAGGCTATCTATCGTAAAGGAACCATTGGCCAAGCTAAAAATGATTTGGAAGCTACAGCACATACTTTAACAAAGCAACTGGAGCGTCATCATGGAAAAGCTTACGTTTCTGTGAATAAAGCTTTGGTTACACAATCCAGTTCGGCTATTCCAGTCGTACCTTTGTATATTTCTTTGCTGTTTAAGGTCATGAAGGAAAAGGGACTGCACGAGGGATGTATTGAGCAGGCGCAACGTCTGTTCGAAACGCTATACAGTGGGTCCACTGTGGAAACGGATGAAGAAGGACGCATTCGGCTGGATAACTGGGAAATGAGAGACGATGTGCAGCAGGCTGTCAAAGCAGCTTGGTCCGAAATCACTACAGAAAACGTATCTGAATTGGGTGATCTCGAACAATACCGTCTGGATTTCCTCCAATTATTTGGATTCGGGTTTGATGAAATTGATTATGAATTAGACGTTAATCCATAGGGTGATACACTTTCATAAGTGATATTTGTAAAACAAAAACGGGTACTCTCAAGCGATACAATTGCTTAAGAGACCCGTTTTTTATGTATATTGGCAAAAAAACAAGTTGCACTCGTTTCACCGGCAGTATTTATCGAGAATTAGACGTGGAAAGTGACTTACGGTGCAGCAAGCGAAAAACGGCAATGGTAATGACAATCCCCACAACGCCAAAGACTGCAACAGAAGTCAGAGCTCGATAAGCTTGCCAGCCGAACAAAAAAGCAATACCACTGCCAAACGTTGTACCTGCCAGTAACCCAAGTGCGCAGGCAATATCCGTTCCAAATTTCATAAACATGTTCCTTTCGAATGTATAAATTAAAAAGCAACTTGTACTTTTTCGCTGGACTTGGACATACACTTGTGCGTACAATTGAATAGTAATCGTTTTCAAACGGAATCTATTAATCATTATGGATCATTCTTGTGCAAATTATTCCTTTTTTAGGAGGTAGATGAAATGAATATGAATGAGCAGATCAAGCTTTGGAACGAAGAGGCGCAGGCTAGTAACGCTGATCATCCTCACCGAAAGGTTGAATTGTTTATTGAGGTACGGGATGGAGCACTGGACTCTGTTGTTCCTTATCTGAACCAACAGGATTATCGTCATGTAACTCTGGTAGAAGATGAGCATACTTCAGTGGCGGCTGGAAAAAAAGTAGCTGAGCTGATTCGTGAGGCAGGTTTGACAGTTGATGTAGTCCGCTTACCTCCGAATGCTCTAGGGGATGTCATTGCTGATGAAACCTACATTATGAAAGTGCTGCTGGGTGTGGTGGATAAGAGTCAGGCCGTACTTGCTGTAGGCTCTGGCACGATTCATGATCTGGTTCGCTTCGTATGTTATAAAATGAATCGTCCGTTCTTGTCAGTACCGACGGCTGCTTCGGTGGATGGTTTTACCTCCGCAGGCGCACCACTAATTGTGGACGGCAGCAAGCAGACATTCCAAGCAGTTCCGCCAGAGGCGATCTTTGCTGATTTGTCCGTGCTGGCAAACGCCCCACAAACGATGACTGCGGCTGGTTTTGGCGATATGCTCGGTAAGTTCACCTCACTAGCGGACTGGCATGTTTCCAGAGATTTGGGAAACGAGCCGTATTCACCTGTGGCTAATCGCATTACCGAGGAGGCTTTGCGTGCCTGTATAGAACATGTCAATGAGATTGCGGCAGGTAGCAAGGCTGGGGTCGAGGTATTGATGAATGCGCTGATTGCATCCGGTATTTCGATGCTGATGATAGATCATTCTCGTCCAGCGTCAGGGGGAGAGCACCATATTTCCCACCGAATTGAAATGGATTTTATCGCAGAGGGACGCAAGCAAGTTTTGCATGGTGCCAAAGTGGGCGTAGCATCCGCATTGCTGTCTGACCTGTACAGGGATTTAGCAGCCAGTCAGGATGTAGAGGCATTTAAGGTGTATCGGGAATTGCCTACGTCGGAGCAGATGCGTGCATGGCTGGCTCAAGTCGGAGGCCCATCTACCATTGCCGAGCTGGGGGTTACGGAGGAACAGCTTGCTCGTGCATTGCGCACAGCTTATACCTTGCGTGATCGCTATACTGGACTTAAGTATATGAATGAACATCAATTGCTTCGTTCGTAATGTGCAACCTCTACACAAATTGTCCTTTAGATATTCAGCCACTCATGTGTGGCAAGGAAGGGATAAGCGAATGGGTTTACACCTCCGGCAGCAATACGACGATATCCTGTTGCTGTAACATTTGTATGTACAAATGAACGGTATGCTATAATCGTGGAATATGAACAGGTACACGATATTGCAAGTACGGAGGAAATTATGGCGCCCAAATATATACAAGTTAAACAGGAAATTTTGTCCTGGATTCATTCATCCAAACTGGAACCACAAAGCCAGCTTCCATCTGAGCATGAAATGTCTGAACAATTTGCCGTTAGTCGGCAAACGGTGCGTCAGGCGCTGGGTGAGCTGGTGCAAGAAGGTTGGCTGTTGCGGATGCAAGGCAAGGGGACCTTTGTCGCGACACGGGATAGTAAGCAGCCCGAAGATCCAAAGACGATTGGAGTCATTACAACCTATATATCGGATTATATTTTCCCATCCATTGTACAGGGAATCGAATCCAAATTGAGTCGTCAGGGCTATAAGATGCTGCTGTCAAGCACAGGTAATGACCCTGAGCAAGAGAGTCAGTGCCTGGAGATGCTGTTGAGTCAACCGCTGAGCGGAATTATTATCGAACCGACCAAAAGTGGAGAGCGTAACCCCAATCTGAACTATTATTTAACCGTGGAAAATCGCCAAATCCCTTATTTGATGATCAATGCGCGTTATGAGGAAATGGATGCGCCATGTCTGCGAGTAGATGATGAAAAGGGTGGTTTTTTGGCAGCCGAGCATCTGATTAAGCTGGGGCACCGACGCTTGGCCGGATTTTTCAAAACCGATGATATGCAGGGGATTCTTCGTATGAAGGGATTTGTGGCCGCTCACCGCAAATATGGTGTGACATTACACCCGAACGCAGTAACGACTTACCGGACAGAAGAAAAAAATGAGATTCCGCTACAACGTGCGTCGAGGCTATTGGCGATGGAGGCGGGAGAGCGTCCTACTGGATGGGTGACCTACAATGATGAGCTGGCTGTTCGACTCCTGGATATTGTACGTTCGGTGGGCCTGAACATTCCCAATGATCTATCGTTGGTTGGGTTTGATGATTCATTTTTGGCGACAGCAACGGAAATCAAGCTAACGACAATTCGGCATCCAAAGGAAGAATTGGGGTTACGTGCTGCCGATACCATGCTGTCGATGATTGAAGAGAAGGGGTACCATGAAGAAGATCGTCAGTTAATTCTACCGCCTGAGCTCATCGTTCGTGAATCTACTGGGCCTGTCCAGGTCATGCCTGGAGAACACTAGGCTGAAAAGATCAGTAGGTTTTATTTCTTAACATGTAAGGACAAGTTAGTAAGTATACAGCTTTAACGCTTAATATTTGATGGCATGTTTCTCGTCATACCGAACAGTCTGTTTTCTGGATTGCAGAAATAGACTGTTTTTGCTATATTTTCTCTGAAAATGAGTACATAAATCTATCGAAGAAACACATAAAAAGACTAGCCAAGTTGTACATACAATCGTATAATGAAAGCGGAACCAAGGATAAAGGGTCGTTAAGACCTTCCTGTAATTTTCCATTTGAAGTTAGTTTCAGTCACCTCCTCCATTGCAGATTTCAGAAATGATAGTAAAAGGTGTGTCTTATACATATTAGAACAATTGAAAAAGGAAGTATGGATCTGACGGAGCTGAAATTGCTACACATGTAACACCTTACCGTCATGGAGTTATGGATGAAGTGCTGCCTGGTAGCGGACGCAAATTGGAAATGGATTGGGCGCTGGAACATCCGGCTGATTATATTGAAGTGCTGACTATTTCTATACCTGCCGTTATGAAGGAGACTGGCATTTCTCCAGACGATATCATCGGGATCGGAATTGATTTTACAGCATGCACGATGCTGCCGATCGACGCGCAAGGACAACCGTTGTGCTTTGAGGAGAACCTGAAAGATAACCCGCATAGTTGGGTGAAACTGTGGAAGCATCATGCAGCACAGGATGAAGCGGATCGTTTAAAGCCATTGCCTCCCAGCGCGGAGAGACGTTTCTGCCCCGCTATGGAGGGAAAATTTCTTCCGAATGGATGATCGCAAAAATTTGGCAAATTCTGAACGAGGCACCGGACATTTATAATCAAACAGACCTCTTTGTAGAAGCGACCGACTGGGTAATTTCCCAGCTTAGTGGGGAAGTGAAACGGAACCAGTGTACAGCTGGCTACAAGTCTATTTACCATTATCGCGAGGGTTATCCGGATCGTGAATTTTTCAAAGCGCTCGATCCGCGTTTAGAAAATTTGACGGATACGAAGCTGCGCGGTGAGATTTATGATTTGGGTGCCCGTGCAGGTGGATTAACAGAGGATATGGCTGCAAAACTCGGACTGAATCCGGGAACGGCAGTAGCGGTAGGCAATGTGGATGCACATGCGGCTGTTCCGGCAGTAGGCGTCGTCACACCAGGCAAGCTAGTGATGGCAATGGGAACTTCCATTTGCCATATGCTCCTCGGTGAGGAAGAAAAAGAAGTAGAGGGTATGTGTGGCGTTGTAGAGAACGGAATTATTCCGGGCTATTACGGGTATGAGGCTGGACAATCGGCGGTAGGAGGTAGTGGCTGCGGGAGCTGAAGCTGGAGGATACGACGATATCGTCGAAGCAGCGCTTCATATGGCTCGTGTACGGGACGAGAGCTTCAAGCCGATCCCTGAGAACGCGGCCGTGTATGATAAGCTGTACGAGGAATACAGCCGTCTTCACGACTACTTTGGACGTGGAGGCAACCCGGTGATGAAAAAGCTAAAGACCATCAAGGAAGAAGCCAGACGTTCAACTGAAACGGCAAGCATTCATTTTTAAGAAACTGACAAAATATAAGCAAGAAGTATTTAAAACTCTGTTATCTAAAAAGCACAGTACACCGAGGAATCGGCAGACTGTGCTTTTTTTTGCATTTTATATTCTGTGAATTACATGATGTGAAAGTCTCAGTGGATGAAAGATGGTAATGCGTTCCTTTCAAAGACTTTCATGAAATTACAATCGTTTCGTTTTTACGGACATTTTTACTTTTTCAGCATGGCATCAGCAAACAAAATGGATTTTGGAATACGGAAAAACTGTTCCGCCTGATCCTGGAAGGTTTGCGAAGGAACGGTACCCTGATGCAACCATTTCCGAAATGTACCGGGGTGAACGCCAATCCAATGACTCACATCGGTCACCGAAATATCATGTACCATGCACAGACCCGCCAAGATCCGATTTTTAACCGGAGAACGAGTCACAGTCCGTTTCATAAAACGGGACGGCGATGGTTGACAGATGAGTGGTGAACGCCGGACAACCTCTTCATTAAATAGAATATGGTGCGGATAACCAAGTGTATTACACGTCTTTTCCAGATTAGTGTTGCCGGGAATGCGACCTTCATATACCCACGCACTGACACTACGGGAGGAAATGGAAAGCTCCTCGGCAAGTTGGGACAGTTTAATGTCATTAGCCATCAAAACGGCAAGCAAAACGCGATTGCGCACTTGACAGCGTGTTGGTTTACGAAAACGTTTGACACGCACGCCTTTTCCCAAATATTTGCGATTGATCAGAGACCACGCCTGAATGGAATGTTTATCTTGTTGTTTAGGCATATACCCTCCGATTTTTTTTAACCACATACTACTATACCCGAAGGGGGCTTTGCAAGTGACTCCTCTCCTGATTTTCTTTTAATCCCATGGGCTTAACCGGTTTATGGAAAATAAGGTCCATTTGGCCTATAAAAATGGAAGTTTAAGGTGCCTATATATTAAATTGTAACATTTTTTATGGAAATGAAGGTAATATGTTCTTCTCTTATGATTGTAAGGATTATAGTGACTAATAAAAATGTCATTACAATTAATCCTGCAGTACCTTCACTAGGTAAATATGGTTTAAGTGATAGGAACTATACTGCAAGTGCAACGAATTATGTAGTTACGGACGAAATTTTGAACAAGACTTTGGGTGAAGTAGGCACTGGAAAAACGGTTTACTTACCTACGCAGTATAAAATTAAGTGGTGGCACTCTAAAGCATATAAGGCTTGGCAAATGGTCAGAAACCATAAAATGGACTCCGTAATAAATGCTTTGAAGGAGAAGAGGTATAAATGAAAGTGAAAAAAACATTGTTATATCTAAGCATTCCGTTGTTGTTGATATTTGCAATCATATTGTTCATTGCTTTACCTTGGCTTCTAATATTCATAGGGAATCAATTAGAACCTAATCCTTCACACCCTGAAATCACATATGGGAAATTTCCATTTCGTTTGGAATATGAAATTAACGGGCAACGAAAGGTTATTCAAGATACTTTAATATGCGAATATGATGGCATTGGTTCAAATGAAGCTCGCGGCAAATATCGTAAGTGGAGGGAAATGTTATCCAGCGGGGATAGATTACTACCTTTACTAGAAGTCAACGGCAGAATAGAAATATCCTATCATCCAGGGATTGCAGAGTACTATATGGGTGATTTGGATAGTACTGACGAGTATAAGCAAACTGTTGCTGACTCTATATTTATTGAACAAGAAGGCTTTATCATTAAAAAAGATGGAAGGGTTTTTGAAAATGATGGAAGGACTATTAATACTCAATTTTCCAATTCAAATGAATTACTTGATAAGTACCATATTAAACTGATAAGCTGGGACTCTACTCCACCAATCAAGGATAATTTTCCTGAAACCAAATAATAAAGAAGATGAAATATTCCTTTTTTCGAGAAGGGGCTTTATTAAACCAAAAACGAGATTAATTCTCGCTTGTTCTAGCAATAACTAGTTGTCAACGAGTGTGCTTTGTGTCACAATCAAAGCCACAATGGACAACTGTCTGAGTAACTTAAAATAAATTTATAAAGCACTTGAAACCCTTTGGTGATTTCAGGTGCTTTTTTACGTCCACGTATAATTCTATAAGTCTAGTAACATAACTATGACATTTGGCGAGATAAAACATCTTAGCTGGAGAAGGTATCCAATCCATATCATTACTCGGTTGAGCTATGGGGCAGCACCACAGAACTTCAATATTTGCGAGCCATGTACTAAAATCAATAAATTTATTATATTTTTTTATTGAAACATTACTGGTAAAATCTATTCGATTAATTTGGTGATACTAATACAAGACTCAAATCAACTGACTAATGGAGATTATTCTACTATATGGTTTCCTATTGTAATTTTTATTCTTTTTATAAATAATTTTTGAATAGGTTGTTGGCATAGTAGTTGTTTTACATTGTTAATAGCAGAATTGAATTGTACAGTTTGATTTTATTCAGGGAGAAAGAGTGGATATGAATATCGTATTGACTTAATCAATCCTTTTCGGAGGAACAGTCGGGAACAATTGCATTTGAAAAATGTGTCAACCGGTGGAGGTAGCGATGGCTGGGATTGGAGATTTTAAAACCGACAAAAGTACCGAATTAATATGAGTTGTCTACATTGGATGAAAATAACAACAGTAAGTATGGTATGATTCCTAGAGTTTTTTTAATAGATGTAGAGGCTGGAAGTGCACAAGTATTGAAGTAGAATTTTGGATTATTTAACCACATGGGGAGTCTTTATAAACTTAACTTTGGAAGTAGTGACCAAAATGCTGGTTACAATTATTTCATGGGGATTACAACAGCAAAAGGAGTATAAGGATGTCATTATGAGTAAATTTATTTGTGCAGTCTGTGGTTATAATGAGTTGAATTATCCTCAATGGGATAAACATGGTTTTCCAACTCACGAAATATGTAATTGTTGTGGATTTGAGTCTGGATTTGATGATGATGCAAAGGACATTCCAGAGTCAATCGAAGAATATAGGATTAGGTGGCTAAGTGAGGGGGCTAACTGGTTTAGCTCATCAAAGACCAAGCCTTTGGATTGGAACTTGGCGATACAGCTAAAAAGAATCAATGTGGATATTTCTAATAGTATAATTTGACCTAGAACCCACTGTAGTTTACGGCCTTGAGAGGAGTAAATCCACTCAAGGTATTTCTTTTACCGCCACCCGGTGCCAAATAAATGAGGCGGCTAAGTCCAAACGAACTTAACCCTCTTTGCTCCCGTATAATATTCCTCTAGTATGCCTGTACACAATACCAGATAGTTTCGTGTTGTGGCTTTGTTATTAAAACTTCTTGACTGATAATAAATCTATGATCCTGACCAATATGTTCCAATGCATTTTTAATACATTTACCCTAAGACAGGTAGAACCACATTGGATTACTATTATTTCGAATGATAGGATGATGAATTTGGAAATAAATTTTAAACGTCCTTATGGTGTTATTAAGCATAATATGTCAATAGAGAACATTGCTGACTTGATAAGCTTATTTATTGAAAAGGATTCAATCATATTATTTTCCTTTTACAAAAGGAATATGGATTCATTTGATGTAAATATACAGGAATTCATCTTAGAGAGGTGTGTTTTTGTGAATTCTGAGTGGGTATTGCCATGGGGGGAATCTATACCTCATTGGGATGAACCGAATCAGACACCGCCGAAAATAATGTGGTTTTCGGCGGTGAAAAAAGAAGAAATTATTAAAGCAATTGAAATTGATAATTTATTTAGATGTATTGTCATTAAGAAGGGTTCAGATTTTAAACAACATTTCAATGTTTTATTCCATCAGGAATATTATTCGTCTATTGATGAGCAAGACTACGAATATTATTTAGGATTTACAAATAAGGATTTGTTTCTTACTAATTATCTGGATGAAGTTAAAAAGAGGTTCGAGGTATCATTAATAGAATAGGCAAATGGAAAGATCTTGGGGGCGGAAATCCTCAAGGTCTTTCTTTATATGAACACCTAATACCAAGTAAATGGGTTGAATGATACTCCTTTATGACAATCCCATAGTCTATTAGAAACCCCGAATCTTCAGATACCACTGTATCTTGCTCCAAATACCTTCTCTTCATTTTATTTCGGTAGGTTCTAGTCCACCAGAAGAATCTACTAATCGCTTGTACTCTTCGTAACTCCGGCCAATTTATTCACAAATTTGTAACCTCCTCTGGCAGGGGGTTGCGAGATTGTTTTCAAATTGTTTTACTATATTTACCTACTATAGTCTGGTAATCTATTAGTATATATAGGGGGAACGAAAAGACGTCCGGTTCAGTCGGTTCATATGCGTATATGTTCTATATGTTGAGTGAATGTCTATATTGCCATGTCTATATCGTCATGTCTGTATAACTTCATAGACAAGCTAGAGATAGCTCCCGCACATTATAAAATACAGCACAGGATGGTGTAATGAATGAAGCTTTTAAAAGTAAAATGGATGGCTGTATGCTTGATGGCAATCTGTTGTTTGGGTTTGCTAGGTATACATACGAATACGGCGAGTGCACAAGCGAAGGCTCCTTTGCTGGGGGTCAATGATGTGTTGCTAGATTCGAATACCATTCAGCCCGTAATGGAAAATGATAAGTTGTATGTACCTATCGTTACATTAGGGCAAAAGATGGGTATTTCTACTTCTGCCAATGGAAATACATTGTTGCTGACTGGACATAATCGCAGCTTTACGCTGGATTTGAACAAGGGGGATGTGTTCGAGCGTGGAGGACGCACGATGGTGCCAATTCGCACTTTGACCGATGCATTCGGCTTCACTATTACGGTTCCTACAAGTAATCTGTATCGAATTCAGAATGCAAACGCTAGTTTGTCTGATGCTCAGTTCTTGAATACATTCGCGGCAGAAATTAAACAGTATGCAGCTGTCAAACCGGGCAAAGCCAGCAATACAGGCAACAAGGGAACTGCCTCATCATCCAGCCGTACGATTTATTTGAGCTTCGATGATGGTCCTACAGCGCATACGTCGCAGCTGCTGGATATTCTGGACAAATATAATGCCAAGGCTACGTTCTTCATGCTGGGACCTGAAATTCGCCAACATAGCGCAGTGATGAAGAGAATGGTAGACGCAGGGCATGGTTTGGGCCTACATGGGATGACACATCAGGTGAAGAAGATCTATGCATCCCCGGCAGCAGCGCTGGCAGAGATGAATCAGGATAACGAAATTTTATTTAAGGCTACAGGAAAACGCACTTCTTTGATTCGTACACCTTATGGCAGCAAACCATATTTGAAGAAAGCATACCGCGATCAACTGACGGGTGCAGGCTATCATATTTGGGACTGGAACATCGATTCCAATGATTGGCGCTATACCAAAAATCCAGAGCATTTTGTACAGACTGTCCTAAGTGATATTAAAAGATTGAAAAAGCAAGGAAGAACACCAGTCGTTCTTATGCATGATAAGCCATCTACGATCAAGGTGCTTCCACAAATCATGGCCGCTTTGCAGAAAGAAGGCTATTCGTTCGAGCCGTTGAATGATAACCTGACTCCGCTTAACTTTTGGAATGATCATCGTTAATTGAATAGCATGAAAGAAAAGGCACCTTTTTAACCATTTATATAGTGGTTTTGAAGGTGTCTTTTTGTTGTATTCGCTCGGAATTGTGAAGTTTGCAGCACGCTTTATATGAATCTATGAATTCATGTCTATGCTCAGGGCATACGACTTTACGGGTTACCACGTCGCTGCATATATTACAGTAACCGCCCCGAGAGGAGGAGAGGTATGAATATAAATCCGAGTATGTTTAGTATGATTTGTGCTACCGCAGGAGCCCTTATTACGTTTGCCTTTGGCGGCTGGAATCAGCTAATGGTGCTATTCACGGTTGCAATGGCTGTTGATTATGTGACTGGAGTCGCCGCAGCAATCAAGACTGGGCAAGGTTTAAGCAGTAAAGCCGGTTTTTGGGGGCTGGCGAGAAAGGCTTTAATGCTAATGGTGATTTCTTTGGCACATCATGTGGATCTCCTGATGGGTACCGAAATCATGAAAGGGGCGGCGACGTATTTTTATTTATCCAATGAATTAATCTCTATTACGGAAAACTGTTCACGAATGGGTCTGCCGCTCCCACCCAAGCTCAAGAATTTTTTTGCCCTATTAAAGGACAAGGAGTCTGATGGTAAAAATGGCGGAAAAGATCGCTAGAATTACAAAGTTTCTTTCCGTATGTGGGGCGTTATGATAAAATTTTCAAGAGAACATTTTAAGATAAGGAGCCTATACGCATGATTAAACATATTGTTTTGTTCAAATTGAAAGACCGCTCCCCCGAAAGCATTGAGCATACAGCATCCATTTTGCGCAGCATGAACGGCAAAATCAAAGAGCTGCTGTCACTCGAAGTAGGTACGGATGTGATTCGTTCGGAACGTTCTTATGATATTTCCCTTACCGCTGTTGTCGAAACACTGGAGGATTTGCAAACGTATCAGGTACATCCTGTGCACCAGGAAATTATTGTACACATGAATGAAGTGAAGGATGTATCTATCGCAGTTGATTATGAAATCTAAAGCGATTACTGGAGGTGCAGGACCTTGTATTATGTCAACCGGGAACAAATTGAGCTTCGACTAGGGGCTGTTCCCGACATTGTCGCCGGACTTCGCCAGACTTCTGCTGCCTGGAACGGTGATCTGTTGCAGGGGCTAGTGCAGGAGCGCTGCCTTCATCTGGCGATTGAGACGGTAACGGACGTAGGAAGCTATATCATCGACGGATTTATTATGCGTGACGCTAGTAGCTACGAGGATATTATAGGTATCATTCATGAGGAAGGTGTACTGGATGATACCGTATTTCATTCGCTAGTAGAGCTGGTAGGCTTACGTAAGCCCCTAGTACAGGAGTACTTTCATTGGGACCGGACAAGCCTTCACCCGCTTACACCAAAGCTGCCTGGGTTGCTGGAGCTTTTTGCATCTAACGTGCATGATTATTTAAATAAGGAATTGGGTCCCCAGCCCGAGGGAGTGTAAAGGCAAAAGTGACGGATAAGTATATCGTACCCGAAATGCCCACTAGGCGCATGATCATGACATTATTGAAAACCCAGGGACCTGTGGGCGTCGGAAGCTTGGCAGCTCAATTGGGCATTACCGAAATGGGAGTGCGCAGGCATCTCAAATTGATGGAGCAGGATGGTCTGATCGTGGCTACGATCGTGAGACAGGCGATGGGACGCCCGACGTTTTTATACAGTCTGAGCGAGCAGGGAAGCGAGCAGTTTCCTCGTAATTATGATCATCTGTTACTGGAACTGTTAGAGGAGCTGGATGAAGAACAGGGAATGGAAGCTGTTTACTCGCTGTTTGATGGTAGAAAACGTAAAATGATGAAGCGCTACGCCCCTCACATGGAGGGGGAGACTACACTGGCTTCACGTGTGGAAAAGCTTTCGGGCATCCAAAATGCTTCCGGATATATGGCAGAGTGGCGCGAGGAAGAGGATGGTAGCTACTCTATTGTGGAATACAATTGTCCTATCTCTCAAATTGCAGGCCGTTACCGCAAAGCTTGTGAATGCGAGCAGCAAATGTTTGAGGAGCTGCTTGATGCCGAGGTTGTTCGTGAGGATTGTTTAGCGGATGGGGGTCGCTGTTGCCTGTATCGTATCCGCTCTAAAAAAAAGTAAAACTTTTCAGGCTTGTTTTCTGTATCATGACAAGCTCCCCATGCTTATAATGCACTAACAGATGGGCATTCGCCCGGGCACAAGGGAGAGATGATGATGAAGGAGAACTGCAAAAGTTTTATCCGAGGCGCGTTGGCAGGCAGCATTGTTGGTTCGGTTGCTGCTTTATTATTTGCCCCTAAGTCAGGTAGTGAGCTGCGTCAGAATATTACAGATCAGGCGCGCAACGTAAGTGATAAGGGACAGGAGCTAGCGGGGAAAATTTCAGACACCTCAATTGAGTATACTGACAAAATTAAGGAGACAGCCTCAGCCGTCATTCAAGAAATCGGGCAATGGCGTAAAAAGGGTGAAATTGTTCCTGAGGTTAGTATTTCATCAGCGACTGTTCAAGAAGATACGGAAAAAGATGCTCTGTAACGGTCTGTAAAACGTAAGTGAAACACTGAATACAGTTTGAATTCGTGGCTTCTCCCATTGGGATGGAGCCTTTTTATTGATCACTTCCTCGTTTTAGGGTAATCTTTTGGGGTACCTTTTACACGAATACGACATAAGGTATGTAGTAACGGATAGCTTTCCGAGATGAAACAACTCATATTTGAACAAAAAAGGAAGCGGTGTGCACGTGCAGCAAGCGATTGCAATATTGGATTCCGGTGTAGGAGGTTTGACGGTTGTAAAAGAAGTCATGCGTCAGCTTCCGCGGGAAAAAATCATTTATTTTGGAGACACTGCGCGCACTCCGTATGGCCCCCGACCATCGGAAGAGGTTAAAAAATTTACAGAGCAAATGGTTGATTTTCTGATCCAATTTGATCCGAAAGTCATTATTATTGCTTGTAACACGGCTACTGCCGCGGCATTGGACTATATAAGCCAAAAGGTATCCATTCCGGTGATCGGAGTCATTCACCCCGGGGCTCGTGCTGCGATCAGCGCGACTGCTACCGGGCATGTCGGGGTGATTGGGACTGTCGGTACGATTCGAAGCGGAGCGTATACAGCTGCGCTCAAGCAATTGTCTCCTTATGTAGACGTGGTGAGCCATGCTTGTCCTGCGCTTGTTCCATTAGTGGAACAAGGGTTATTCCGCTCCAAGACGACATCGCAGGTTGTGGAGGAGACATTGAGACCTATTCAAACGTATCCGATTGATTGTCTGATTCTTGGTTGTACGCATTATCCTTTTTTGAAGGAAACGATTCAAGAAGTCATGGGACCTGCAGTAAAGCTCATTAGCTCGGCAGATGAAACGGCGCGTGAGACGAGCACCATTTTGTATAACAAAGGCAAGTTGGAAGCTGGGGACGAAACGCCGGTACATCAGCTTTTTTGTTCCGGCGATCCTGAATTGTTCCAGCGCATTGCCGCACAGTGGCTCGGGGAGCAAATTCGCCAAACGCCTGTCGTCTGGCAAGTCACCAATTTGGATTAACGAGACAACCGACTTTTTTTGTCATTGGACAAATGAAGTCGGTTGTTTTGCTTTTCGCTACATCAAGACACGCCGCGTCTGCATAACATGCAGTAAGGCAGATGGAAGGGGCGTAGTAAGATGAGGGAATATATCGTTCAAAAAGGAGATACATTGCACCGGGTCGCCTCGGCTTTTAAACTATCGGCGGATACTTTAATCGTAGATAATCCGTGGGCCGCCACGCAACCCTATCTGATTAATGGTCAAGTGTTATATATTCGTCCGTCTACGGATCGTAAATACGTTATTCAGCCTGGTGAGTATGCAAGACAGATTGCCAAGCAGTTTGGTGTGGAGCTTGATGAGTTACGGCTAGCCAATTCAGGACTTGCGGAGCATGATTTTACGGAAGGAAAAACAATTGTTATTCCTGAAGACCATCAGGATCAGATTGTACGATTACGTGGAGAGTATGGATATGAAGATTTAAAGGAAGACCTAGCGGCCTTGGCCCACAGATATCCATTTATTGAAGTTGGCAGCATTGGTACCAGTGTCATGGGGAAGGATATTCCTTATGTACGTATTGGGCAGGGAACGCGTAAAATTCATGCCAATGCTTCTGTTCATGCTAATGAATGGCTGACGACGCCTTGTTTGCTGCGTTTTATAGAGCAATATGCACAAGGGATCGATGGGACTGAAGAACATGTAGGGACCTCTCAATGGGTGTATGGAGGTTCTCCGCGGGATTTGCTGGAGCATACATCCTTATGGGTGGTCCCGATGGTCAACCCGGATGGGGTAGAGCTGGTGCAACAAGGTGTACTCCCAACTCATCCGTTGTATCATGACCTCAAAAAGTGGAATGAAGGACGTGCTGATTATCGCGGTTGGAAGGCCAATATTCGTGGTGTTGACCTCAACGATCAATTTCCGGCATATTGGGAAGAAGAGGTACGCAGACGCGGTAAAACAGGTCCGTCTCGACGAGACTATGCAGGACCTGCACCTTTGTCTGAACCAGAGTCCAAGGCGCTTGCCGATCTGACGGAGCGCGAACAGTTCGACATGGTGTTATCCATACACAGTCAGGGACAGGAGATCTATTGGAATTATCGGGATCTAGAGCCTAAGGAGAGCCGAGATTGGGCCTTACGGCTAGCTGCCGCAACAGGGTACCGGGCAGTAAAACTGGGTGGTAGCGATGCAGGGTACAAGGATTGGTTTATACAGCGATTTGGTAAACCAGGGTTTACCGTTGAAGTCGGTCTAGGTGTAAATCCGCTGCCCATGCGTGATTACGATGATATTGCAGCAGAAGTGGGTATGTTAATGGCAACAGTGCTGTCATGGTAAAAAATTCGGCTTACTGAAACGTATCGAATCATTTGCACGTATTAGGAGGAACACGTTTTTTATAAGTGTTCCTCTTTACATGTCCCTTCAATGGGGTATATATACTTAGGAGCATTGGAAATGGAGTGAACAACCTATGAAGTGGAAAAGACTACTATCTCTCCGTCAATGGTCACATGTATTTCGTCGTATGCCCCGATTGATTACTTCATCAAGGATTCCGCTGGGAGAAAAATTACTCTTTGCGGTGCCTGTGTTGCTCTATTGGGTATTACCTGATGTCATGCCGTTTATGCCCATCGACGATATTGGTGTGACGCTATTGCTTATGAATTGGTTTGTCACCCGTGCCGAACGAAAATATCCAGATGTGCTTGAAAAACAGCATGTACGTGTTCGGTAGATAAGCTTATGAATTTCGTGATTGCGATTTTTCACGATTTTCTTTACAATAGGAATATTGCCTTTTGCTATGCTGAACATAATTGTGATCTATTGGCTCATGATGATGCTTCAGGCGCAGCTGTGCCGCCGTAGTACCTCTTTCCCTCTGGGATAGAGGCTAATTATTTGAGTTGTTGATTTTACCCGCTAGGTTGTGTGGTGTGGATATGTATCCAATGAACCACATTACATTTTATGAATATGAAGGAGATGAAGTTTGATGAACTGCAAAATTACTCGTAACGCAGCTAAAGTATTGAAACTTGAACTGGATAAGGAAGAGAACCAAGGGAAGAGCCTGCGCGTTGTTATTACTCATGCTCATGGAGATCATGCTCATTACGGGCTGGATTTGGACACGCCTAAAGAAACAGATACTGTCGTATCTACAGATAAAGGCATTGACGTCATTTTGGAAAACGGCCAGCCGCTGCTGGATGGTATAAAAATTGATTACTTGTACTTCCCCGAAGAAGGATTTGTCATTACTAACCCTTCCCAAGGTAATCACGGCGACCACTAAGCCGGAGCTCGGAGGGATGACAGATGGCCAATGATATTCGCGTATGTGATGAATGCAATCATATCCGCTTGAAAACGATCTTGCCCAAGTTGCAAAAGATGGCACCAGATGCCGAGATCAAAATCGGCTGCAAATCGTATTGCGGTCCTTGTGGGAAACGGGCGTTTGTGTATGTGAACGGACGTTATGTGAGTGCGGCCACAGAGGATGAAGTATTGGAGAAAGCTGCGCGCTTTATCAAATAGTTCCAGTACGCAGCATTTGCAATTTTGAATAGTTCCCCTTCTTCTGATCCATGCTAATGGATGTAGAACACTGCCCAGAAGGAGGTGTGACTCATGGCCCAATATGATTCCAATCTCGACAATCACAGCGTTGAGGCTCAAACACAAAACTCGGTGGACAGGCTGCACAATGCCGTCTCTCAAGCATTGTCACATCCGGCTGAGCAACTGATTGAACAGGCGGAGCAATCTCGTACTCATGCGGAACATGCCATACAGCAGGCGAAGGATAGCCTTGGTGACGATGCAGTAGAAGTTGCGGAGGACATGCTTGGTGAAGAGGTACAACGGCTTGAAGAGGCTAAAAAAACGTTGCGTTCCTAAGCATTTGTGAATGGTAACGAGCGCAGTCGAGTGAAAATCCATATAAAAAAGCACGATCCACAGCACTTACAAGCTGATGGATCGTGCTTTTTTGTTATATGCATGGTAGTTAAGCGATCGACATCCTTAAAGGAGTCCGGGGAGGATGCTATGTCAGCAACCTCCCACAGAAAGTCTATTAGATACAGAAGGAGTTACTTCTTTGTTTGTGGTTCCCATTCGCGAATAAGATCGTATGTGATAACCTGATCGGATATGTTCAATCGATTGAGGGCTTCGGTATATCCCGGTCCGCAGGCGTTAACATCTGTAGGCTGGCCTGTACTCAGGTTGTAACAGGTCCCTTTGGAGAATGTACCGTCCTCCGATGGAATGTAGTACACTCGTCCATCGGTGAAAGCACCAGTACGCAGCACAACCATACGAGGCTTCCCGCTAAACAGATCGTTTCCCATAAAATGATATGGTTTTGTTGAAATCCCAAGTAGGTGCATTACGGAAGGAGTCAGATCCAACTGACCTGCCGGTTCCGTATACGTGCCTGCCTGGCTTCCATCCGGAAGATGCACAAGCAATGGTACCTGATTCATGATTTTCTGCATGTCGAGATCCGTAAGTGGCTTGTCTAAAAACTTCTCATACAGTGCTTTGTCTTTAATAGAATTGTCATGATCCCCATAAAACATCAGGATCGTATCATCCCACAATCCGTCTTTCTTCATCTGATCTACCAATTCACCCAGTGCTTCATCTACATAATGGACAGATTTCAGATAGTCTCCGAACATGGTACCTTCAAACTCGCCAACATCTAAATCTACCGCGTCAGGTGACAGGTTGTACGGATGATGGCTCGAGATACCGACCATATAGGCGTAGAACGGCTGCTTAACTTCGGTGGTGAGATCATTGAGCGTTTGATGGAAAAAGGATTTATCCCCCAGGGACCAACCCAGTGGCTCATCTATTTTAAAATCTTTTTTACTGTAGAACTTGTCATAGTTCATTGCCTTATACATGGTGTAACGGTTCCAGAAGCTGCTGTCGTACACGTGAAACGCATTGGGACTATACCCAGTATCCTTCAAAATGGAAGGTAACGTATCGAATTTATGGTCCGCATAACGGATAAATACGGAGCCTGTAGGGAGCGGATGCAGCGAAGCATGTGTAGAGAAGTCCGCGTCCGAAGTACGGCCCTGCGCAGTCTGGTGAAAATAATTGTTGAAATACATGCTTTCCTTCGTCAGTTTGTCAAAATTAGGCGTAATCGCTTGACCGTTGATCTGTTTGCCGATAAAAAAGTTCATGAACGCTTCAGCTTGAATGACCATCACGTTTTTGCCCTTATACTTGCCAGATAGATCATTTTTAACCTGAAGCAACTTCTGGTGCTGATTAAACCATTCCTTATCTTTATCGGATTCTGCTTGAGCCAATGTAGGCTGGGGACCAAGGTGATCCTGACCATAGCGGTAGATGTCATATCCATGAAATCCGACCAATCCGGTTACGTTGTACAAGGCCATCGACCACCAGTTGCCGACAAATATGCCAGTTGCCCATGTGGAGGTATAATATTTGATCGGCCCAAATGTTAATACATAGCCAATCAGGAAGGCCAATGCTCCTTTGGAGAAGCGAAGCAGAAATCTCTTTGTGAACGAGCTTCGGGATGCTTCTAAATAAGTATCATTCGTTGTAAGTCGACGTCGTAAGGAAGCCACAAATATGACATACGGAATGAATAGAATCCAGTCTGCAAAAAAGAAAATGTCCCACCAGTACATAAGGGATGCGATACTTCCGCCTAGAGAATCAACTTGTCCGGCTTGAAGTAAGACGGGAATCGTAATGAAATCCTGGAAATAACGATAATAAACCATGTCGGAATAAATGAGCGCGGTGAGCAACATATCGAGCACCACAAGAGCAATCAAACGTCCGCGACGTGGCAGCCATAAGGTCCAGAAGCTCACAAGTAAAAGCGAACCAATAGCGATGACATAATCCAGCGGATTCATGTCAATATTTTGGGCATGCAAGTTATAGTGAATCAGTACGAGCTTGCCGATCATAAGTACAAAAAACAGACCTAATCCAAAATATTGAGACAGCAGCATTCTGCTGAACGTGTTACCAGTGCGACTTGCACTGGACGTGCGAATAAGCAACACTTTACCCCCTCTGGCAGAAATGTTCGGCTAGTATAAACTACATATTAACGTAATGTTAAAACCGAAATGCCTTTAATTATTATAGCGCTCATCTCGCGCATTTCAATGATTAAGTAAAGAAAATACAGCACAAATCAGGCCAGAACAACGAACAGAGAGTTCGTTTCCTGGCCTAGGCTTCATCATATTTAAGGCTACAACGGCGAAGTATCTTTGCGGCGCGGAGGCAGAGGGCCTAGATACTGATAGTATTGGCATTCGATCCGGCCGTTAAACAACTTCCGGCGTTTGTCTGCTTTACGACCCCAATAATGCTCAAATTGCTTGGTGGAGCTGATGGCAAAGAAGGACCAAGTCTTCATTTCGGCTGCCGTGCGTGCGAGTGAACGGATCAGCTTTTCCACCTCGGATTGCTCGCTCAGTCTCTCGCCATAAGGTGGGTTTGTAATCATCACACCATATTGTCCTTCGAGTCTGACTTTAGTTACAGGCATCACCTTAAGAGGGATGTCTTTAGCAAAGCCTGCTGCTTTTACAGCTGCCTCAGCAACTTGTATGGCATTTGGGTCGATATCGCTACCTGCAATTTCAAAAGGAATGTCATCGCGGGTCAAATCCATCGCCTCGTCGCGAGCCTGATCCCATAATTCTCTGCCAATGACAGGCCAGTCTTCCGAGTTAAAGGTACGTCTCAGGCCTGGCGCAATGTTCCAGGCTTGCATGGCAGCTTCGACCAACAAAGTACCGGAACCGCAGCATGGGTCATAGAATGGTCGGTCAGGGCTCCAGCGACTAAGCTGAATAAGAGCAGAAGCCATCGTTTCTTTGAGAGGCGCCTCTGTAACGAGCTTACGGTAGCCGCGTTTGTGCAGTCCTGGACCGGTCGTATCAAGTGTCAGCAACGCACGATCATTCAATAGAATGACCTCAATGACGTAACGAGGGCCATCTTCAGCAAACCAATCTGTGTGGTAGGTTTCCTTGAGCTTCTCTACAATCGCCTTCTTGACGATTCCCTGACTGGCTGGTACGCTACTAAGCTGTGATTTGTGCGAACGTCCCTCTACGGGAAATTCACCATCTACAGGAATCCAATCCTGCCAAGGCAATGCTTTGGTACCCTCGAACAGCTCGTCGAAGGTAGTTGCAGCAAATTCACCCATTTTTATAAGCACGCGGTCTGATGTGCGAAGCCACAGGTTACACCGGCATATATCCATATAATCTCCGGTAAAAACGACGCGGCCATTTTCAACGGTCAGATCTTCGTACCCGAGTTCTCTGAGTTCCCGGGCCACGACGGCTTCAAGTCCCATTGGCGCAGTTGCGATTAGTTGCAGTTGAGTCATTAAACGTATTCACTCCGTCCCCATAATCATGTAAGCTTGGTTCAATCCCTATAGTATAGGTCATTGTACTCGAAGAGACAAATCATTAAGGTGAAAAATTTACGAAGGACACCACGTCCAACCTACGTTATGATTAAGCAAGAAGGAGAGATGAACCGTGGAAATTACACCAAATATGACGCCTGAACAATATGTAGACCAGCTGGTACAAGAGGATGAAGCACTGCGCAGTATCAGGGAGGCTATCGTTAAAGAAGGTATGCCGGAAGTATCCGTTGCCCACCCTTACGGAAAACTGTTGACCTTTCTAATTGAAGTATCTGGCGCACAGCATGTACTGGAAATCGGCGCATTAGGCGGCTACAGCGGATTATGTCTGGCCCGTGGGCTGGGAGAAAAGGGTCGCATTGTGTCACTGGAGCTGAAAGAAGCGTACGCAGCGCTGGCACATCGACATATGGAAAACAACGGCTACGGTGACCGTGTCGAATACCGTATCGGACCCGCAGCGGACAGCTTGAAGGAACTTCAGGAAGAGGGAAGAACTTTCGATTTTTTCTTCATAGATGCAGATAAGGAAAATTACCCGGTGTATCTGGAATATGCGATTGCTCTGGCGAATCCGGGTGCCATTATTGCGGGAGACAACTGTTTCCTTCGCGGACGAACGCTGAATACGGATAAGAACGGCCCTGCCGTTCAAGCCGTGAGACGGTTTAACGAAATGATAGCAACAGATCCGCGGCTGGTCAGCACGCTTTTGCCAGCTTACGATGGATTGGCGCTAGCTCGAGTTAAATAGCATGCATTCCATATGTATAGCTATGTAAAAAAGAACCTCCTTGTCCACAGCAGCGTGAACAAGGAGGTTCTTGTCTGTTAAGGCAGGCTTGTCTTACCCTAAGATTATCTTACCTGAAATCAGGTGTAGCCTTACGATCAAAGAGCTTCATGCGTACCCAGAATATGTTAACGATTAACAGGACACCTGACATGATAAACAGTCCTTCGATGCCGATAAACCCGGATAGCACCCCGCCAATGACAGCACCCAGCATATTCCCCAGCGCCAGTGAACTCGTATTAAAGCCGAAAGAACGGCTTTCCATTCCTTCCGGTGTATACGTACGAATCAGCGCATTTACGCTTGGTAGCAGACCGCCCATAAATACACCCATGAAAAAACGGATAATGACAAGTTGCCATACTTCATTGACAAAAGCCTGCGGAATAAGCATAACCGCCGTTCCAAGCAGTGCAATGGTCAAGATCTTGTGTGCGCCTATCTTATCACTCAGTCTTCCAAGGAGCGGTGCAGCAACCATATTGGATACACCTGTAATAGCCGTAACAAACCCGGCAATCAACGCAATTCCTTCTGCCGATCCATACAGCTTTTGCACATACAACGGCAGAAGAGACACCGTACTGATCATGGCAAACTGGAGCAAAAACGTTACGGTGAACAAAGCCGGAAGCTGGGGCGTATGGCTTAACTCCTTTAATCCGGCAAGAACCGAAATTTGTGGTATGCGTGCAGCTTCCGTTTTGCTGAAATTTTCTTTAACCAGAAACATTGCGATAAGCGAGGCTATAAAAATTAGAGTGCCTGTAATATAAAAGATCGGTCTGAATCCGACCCAGTCAGCCAAAAATCCGCCTAGCAGAGGGCCGAGAATCGTGCCAGCCATCTGACCGGATTGCATAATTCCCATAGCGAATCCGGTTCGCTCTTTGGGAGTGGTACCCGACACTAAGGAAATCGATGCCGGATTGAAACCTGAAATCGTACCGTTCAGCAGGCGAAGCGCCAGCAGTTGCCACGGGTGGGTGACCAAACCCATACATCCGATGACCAAAGCCATACCAAAGCCTGAGCGAAGCAGCATGACTTTACGTCCATATCGGTCAGCCAGCTTCCCCCACAAAGGCTGGAACATAAATGAGGTCAAAAAGTTAGCGGCAAAAATAACTCCGGCCCATAGACCAATATCGTGCTCTCCCTTCACATGAAGGTCCTGAGCCAGATACAGGGCGAGGAACGGAGTAATCATCGTAATACCCGCATTGACCAGAAACTGACCGAACCAAAGCACAATGAGATTGATTTTCCATGTCTCCCACGTTTTCAATGTGCTTTCACTTCCTTTCTGCCCATTCTCATCCTGTTGTAAATCCTACTTATCAAAGCATAACTTCTCCCGAGCTTTAAAAAAGCCATTTCTCTAGTATAGCACACTTCATTGAAACTTTATCCAAATGTCATGGGTTTGTCATGGTTTGTTCGAGAGCTGCGGTTGTTACGACTCTTGAAAAAGGGCATAATAAAATATAGTATTTATGATTCGAACTGGAGGCTGAAGTCATGACCTACAATGATACTTTTATCCGCGCTTGCCGCAAGCAAGCTGTGGATCATATTCCCGTATGGTACATGCGGCAGGCCGGAAGGTATGACCCTGAGTATCGCAAAATTAAAGAAAAATACACGTTGCTTGAAATATGCCGCCAGCCCGAGCTGGCCGCAGAAGTGACTTTAATGCCCGTGCGCAAGCTTGGGGTAGACGCTGCAATTTTATATTCTGATATTATGAATCCGGTAGCCTCGCTAGGGGTTGATTTTGATATTGTCAAAAATATTGGTCCGGTTATTGATAATCCGATCCGGTCAGCTGCAGACGTAGACAAGTTGCGTCCGATTGATGTGGAACGCGATTTGGGTCATATTTTGGAAACGATTCGTATTTTGGACCGTGAACTGAACGTGCCATTGATTACGTTCGCTGGAGCGCCTTTTACCATTGCAAGCTATTTAATAGAAGGAAGGCCCTCTAAAGGATATATTCGCACTAAAGCCATGATGTATGGAGAGCCTGAGTTGTGGCATCGCCTGATGGATAAGCTAGGGGACATGGTTATTACATACGTGCGAGCTCATATCGCTAATGGCGGTAAGGCTTTCCAATTGTTTGATAGCTGGGTAGGTGCGCTCTCGCCTTATGATTTTCAAACTTTTGTGCTGCCGACTATCACACGTATTCTCCATGAATTATCTGATCTGGATGTACCTAAAATTTATTTCCCGGGCGTAAGCTCTGGTGAATTGCTTCCACACTTGAATGGGTTAAAAGCCGATGTGATTGGACTGGACTGGCGGGTAAGTATACCTGAAGGACGTCGTCGCTTGGGCAACGGTTTTGGTGTACAGGGAAATCTGGATCCTTATGTGCTTACTGCGCCAATCGATGTTATCAAGCAGTATGCGAAAACCATTGTAGATGAAGGCATATTGGAGCCGGGTTACATTTTCAATCTCGGTCACGGTTTATTTCCTGAAGCCTCGCTAGATAAGCTAAGAGAGCTTACTAATTATGTGCATGAGTATTCCCGTTCGGTTTTGTCAAAAAATTAATACATTAGAAATGTTAAGAGGTGGTCTACTAATGAAAACCAAAGTGGGTGTACTGGTCATGTCCTACGGGACGCCGGAGAGTCTGGATCAGGTGGAAGCCTATTATACACATATTCGTCGTGGTAATGCTCCTTCGCCGGAGCAATTAAAGGAATTAAAGGATCGTTATGAAGCTATTGTGGGCGGTGTGTTTCCGCTACGTCAGAATACGGATCGGCAGGTTCAAAACCTGCAGGAAACCTTAAACCGGGAAAATCGCAACCCGGACATTGAATTTGTCTGTTATCAGGGACTCAAACATGCGAAACCGTTTATTGAGGACGGTGTGGAAGCCATGGTGCAAGATGGCATCCGTGCAGCGGTAGGTGTCGTGCTGGCTCCGCATTATTCCGTTATGAGTGTAGGCACTTATATTAAGCGCGCGCAGGCTAAGGCACAGGAACTGGATCTGGCCATATCATTTGTGGAGAGCTATTATCTTCATCCTAAGTTGATTAAGACGCTGACTGAGCGTGTGAACGCCAAACTGGCGCTTTTTGAAGAAGCTGGAGCCAAGCGGGATGAGGTTCGTGTTCTGTTTAGTGCGCACAGCTTGCCTGAACGGATTTTGGCTATGGGTGATCCTTATGTGGAGCAATTAATGGCGACTTCGCAGGCTGTTGCGGACAAAGCGGGAATTACCAACTGGCAGTTTACGTGGCAAAGCGCTGGTCGTACAGCCGAGCCATGGTTGGGGCCAGACATTTTGGATACCATGCACAGCCTTAATGAGGAGCAAGTGGAGTATGTGCTGGCTGCGCCAGTTGGCTTTGTTTCTGATCACTTAGAGGTGTTATACGACCTGGATATTGAAGCACAGGCGTTGGCGAAGGAATTGGATATGCGTTTTCAGCGTATTGATTCACTCAATAGTGATCCACTGTATATGGAGACGCTTAGTGATGTCATCATAGACCAATGGAAAAAGGGATGAGGACATAATGGAGCAAAAGTTACGTAATATTGTGATTGTAGGCGGAGGCTTGACCGGGCTTAGCACTGCTTTTTATACACGAAAAATGTACAAAGAAGCTGGCTACACACCTCAAATCACGCTGGTGGAGAAAGCTTCCGTGCTGGGCGGGAAAATTGAAACGCTGCATAAAGATGGTTTTGTAATTGAAAAGGGGCCAGATTCCTTTCTGGCCCGTAAAACGGCCATGATAGACCTAGCAAAAGAGCTGGAGCTGGATCATGAGCTAGTGAGCACAAATCCTGAGGCTAAAAAGACATACATTTTGCATGAAGGACAGCTTCATCCGATGCCTCCTGGCCTGGTGCTGGGGATTCCAACGGAGCTGAAACCCTTTTTGCGCAGCGGATTGATCTCTTTAGGCGGGAAAATGCGGGCTATGATGGATTTTGTCATTCCGCCTCGCCGTGTACCGGGAGATGAGGCGTTGGGTGATTTTATTGAACGCCGACTGGGCAAAGAAGTGCTAGAGAATGTAACCGAGCCACTGCTGGCGGGGATTTATGCTGCCAACATGAAGACGCTAAGTTTGCAGGCGACCTTCCCACAATTTGCTGAGGTAGAGCAGCAGTACGGAAGCCTCATTCACGGGATGATGACAGGTCGAAAACCAGCTGAAACACATACGGGGACGAAAAAAAGCGCCTTTTTGACCTTCCGTCAAGGCTTGCAAAGTTTGGTGCATGCGTTGCTGAATGATTTGTATGACTGTGATTTACGCACCGGAATTGCTGTTACTGAATTCACAAAGACAACGGAAAGTGAAGGCAGCCCATATCGCGTTATGCTGGACAATGGAGAGACGCTGGAGGCGGATGATATTTTTGTAACGACTCCCAACTTTGCTGCTGCGCCGCTATTGCGAGATCATGTCAATGTGGCTGCACTGGAAGCCGTTAATTACGTCTCCGTAGCAAACGTGGTCATGGCCTTTGATAAAACAGATATTGAGAACGTCTTTGACGGTTCTGGTTTTCTGGTTCCTCGCAAAGAAGGACGCAGTGTGACCGCTTGTACATGGACGTCTGCCAAGTGGCTACATACTAGCCCGGACGATAAGGTGCTGTTGCGCTGTTATGTAGGGCGAGCAGGAGCTGAAGACACTGTAGAGTTACCGGAAGATGAGCTGATTGCACTGGTACGTAAGGATTTGAAAGAGATGATGGGAGTTACAGCAACTCCGCTGTTCACGGAAATTACACGTCTTCGCAATTCCATGCCTCAATATCCGGTAGGGCACCCGCAGGCTATAGTTGATTTGCGGGAAGAGTTACGCACTGCCATGCCAGGAGTGTATGTTTTGGGCGCTGGCTATGATGCGATTGGTTTACCGGATTGCATCCGTCAGGCTAAGGAATGGGCCTCTAATGCCGTTCAAACGACACAGCAGGAAGCGGTTAAGATACAGGTGTAAATGTTCGATGATGAACCCTTCGAGATCCAGGCGAGGGGTTCTATTTATATTGAAATTTGATATATAATGGAGAAGGTGTAAAATTCGCCAGCTAATAAAGAAGTTATGCAAATGCAATAGCATAGAAGGAGTGAAGAATGTACCCTCCCAGATCACAGCGAAATGAAGGTCGCAAGAAAGCAAGAAAACCAAAAATAGGCAAGGCTTGGATCTTTACGAATCTGGTCCTACTGCTTATGATCGTAGGTCTTTTCGGTTATTATTACATATTTGAACACGACAACAGTGGCTCTCTTGGGGAAAATGCCGAGTATTCGCAAACGGAGAAGAAAATCCAAACGGGATCTGCTAGTGAAGAGAGGTCTACTCCCTCGGTCAGTGAAAATGATACAGCCTTGTCAAATAAACAGCTGGACGAAGGCCCCCATGCAGATAAGCAATTTGCTGACGATGAAACGAAGCAATCTGCTGCTTCAGACACAAGCCATCGTCCCGCGACAATGTCTGACACAAATGCTCCCGAAGGCAGCTCTTCAGGAGCAAAATTATCCTCGGGGAAAGACGGGCAGGCAGGGAACGATATGTCCAGGGATGTATACGACGGTAATAATCCATCCGCCGATAAGGGAGGAACGGAGGATGTAAAAAAATCAAAAACAGACGATGCAGATTCTCCGACAGTCACGCTTCACTTTGTAGGGGATGTGCAATTTTTCGGTAAAGTTGAGCAGCGATTGGAGCAGAATGGGTTTGATTTTCCATATCAATATCTCGGAAACTTGTTTCATAAAGACGATCTGACGATGGCCAATCTGGAAACGCCCGTGACAACGAATGGTGTGGGTGCGTTAAATAAAACGTATGTGTATAAATCTTCGCCCAAGGCGTTAACTGCGTTGGCTGAGGCAGGGATAGACGCTGTCAATTTGGCCAACAATCACATTTTGGATCAGGGCACAGGCGGATTACTGGATACACTGAAATATCTGGATGAAAAAGGTATTGCCCATGCTGGAGCCGGACGTAATGCCAAAGAAGCGTATGCGCCGCATTATTTTGAACGTAAAGGGATCAAAATTGCGTTGTTGGGGACTACACGTGTCATGCCTGAAGCCAACTGGAATGCGGGCGCCAAACTGCCCGGTGTAGCAGGAGCCTATGATTCGACCGCTATCGTAAAGTCCATCCGTGAGGCACGAATGCAGGCGGATCTGGTGATTGTCATTGCCCATTGGGGGAAGGAGCGCGCTATTGCACTTGAGCCCCATCAAACCGAGTTATCGCACGCTTTTATTGATGCTGGGGCTGATCTTGTCATTGGCGGTCATCCACATGTGCTTCAAGGGATGGAGCAATATAAAGGTAAATGGATCGCATACAGCACAGGCAATTTTATTTTTTCTAAATCAACGGTGCCGGCCACTTGGGATACAGCGATATTTCAGGCAACCTGTACCCGAAAAGGTGCTTGCGAAATGAAGCTGACCCCTTACCGGGCGGAGCTAGGTCAACCAATCCCATTGAAGGATACGGAGGCCAGCAAAATTTTGCAAAGAGTGGCGGCACTGTCACCGGGAAATGTCTCGATAGGGACGGATGGTACAGTAAGCGCTCAATAGAAATTCGAAAAGAAATTTTTTATATGGGAATTGACGGAACGATCGTATGAGGGACTCCTTTGTGGATGGAGGTCATAACAAGATGAATCATTTGTGCGTGGCTCACCGCGGTTTTTCGGGGATTGCTCCCGAGAACACGATGGCAGCCTTTCGGCTTGCGTTGGAGCAACCATTTGTACACTGGATTGAGCTGGATGTACAGCTGTCAAAGGACGGTGTTCCGGTGGTAATTCATGATTTTACGCTGGAGCGAACGACGAATGGTACAGGGCGAGTAAAGGATTCGGACTGGAAAGCATTGCAACAACTTGATGCTGGTAGCTGGAAAAGTGCAGAATACCGTGGAGAAAAGATCCCCTCCCTCGCACAGGTACTGGATTTATGTCGTGGCCGCGTATCGCTCAATATTGAGCTTAAAACCGCTGGTGACATGTATCCAGGATTGGAGAAAGCCGTACTCCGTGAAATTGTGATGAGAGGGATGGAGGGAGAGGTGGTATTAACCTCTTTTGAGCGTGCCGCATTACGCCGGGCTAAGGAGCTGTCTCCTGAAATCCGTACCGGATTGATTATCGACGCGCGTCCAGATGACTTGGCAAAGCAACTGGAGCAGCTACAATGCACTTTTTTATCCATGGGCTATCCGCGTTTGGATCGAAACCTGATGAAAGATCTCACCGGACGCGGTATTACTGTTATGGCGTGGACGGTGGATGACCGCCGTATAATGCGGAGATTGTCCTCATTGCATCCTGAATTGATGATTTGCACCAATTGGCCGGATCGCTGGGAGCAGGTTTTTTTGCTTTCCAAGCACCGGATGTGGCACTATATACGTAAACTTATTCGTTAATCAATTGAACTACATACTCGGGAAGGGTGACGGATCGTGATGAACGTGGATATTCGTAATGTTTACTGTGTCGGACGCAATTATAAGCTGCATGCGGAGGAGCTGGGTAATGAGGTTCCCGCAGAACCGATGATTTTTTTGAAGCCGTCTCATGCAGTCCTGCCGCTGGATGGCGCCACGCTGGAGCTTCCTCAGGGGCAAGGAGATATTCATTTTGAGACTGAGCTGGTTGTGGCTGTAGGACGTAAATACGAACCAGGCATGTCGGCAGATACATGTCTGAACGCATTTGCATTTGGGATTGATTTTACCCTGCGTGATGTACAAAGTGTTCTCAAGAAAAAAGGCCACCCATGGACCGCCGCCAAAGGCTTTAAATCGTCTGCACCCGTGACACCATTCCTGCCTTTAGAAAAATTGGACATGCTGGAGCAGCAGGACTTTTCCTTGCTCAAAAATGGACAGGAAGTGCAGCGTGGACATGTTAAGGATATGATTTTTTCTATCCAGCATATCGTTGAATATATAGCGACTCATTATGGACTGGGCGAGGGAGATATTATTTTCACAGGTACTCCAGCAGGAGTAGGGCCTACAGCAAGTGGGGACCGCTTTGAGCTTTTCTGGGGAAGTGATCGTCAGGGAAGCTTCACCATCGCATAAATTTGTGAATGGCATCCATGAAGAGGATTAAAAAAGGGAAGTTCTTGGTGGTTGGGGAGTAAAGAGAGATTCCCGTAGATAAGCATTGTGAAGGCCGTGTCCTGTGCCAAAGCATGGGACACGGCTTTTATATAAGCGTAGAGCGTTGTACAATAGTATACAGAACGAAAAAAGAAAAACGGAGATTCATTTCAAAAGCGGGGGTATATCATGGACTGGATCATCGGATTGCTTTGTGCTGCTGTGGTGGCCGGAGCTGCATTTTATAAAAAATCCTTAACCTTATCTGGCTTTGCCGCGGCTGTACTGATGGGAACTGTATATTATGGGGCGGGTAACCTGTTCTGGTTCGGCACATTGCTCTTGTTCTTTATCACGTCGACCCTTCTGTCGAGGTTCAAAAAGGAGCGCAAGGCTGAACTGGAAAAATCGTATGCCAAAACCGGAAACCGGGATGCAGGC
This sequence comes from Paenibacillus sp. MZ03-122A, assembly GCF_024213325.1. Taxonomy (NCBI): domain Bacteria; kingdom Bacillati; phylum Bacillota; class Bacilli; order Caryophanales; family Paenibacillaceae; genus Paenibacillus; species Paenibacillus sp. MZ03-122A. The sequence goes on from NZ_JANAVI010000001.1 coordinate 469,609, forward strand.
CAAGTATGGGCCAATGGTGGATTAGGTATGCTGTTATGCCTGGGTTATGCGATATGGCCCCATGTTACGTGGCAGCTGGCTTTTGTCGGTGTCATGGCTACGGTCACATCCGATACGTGGGCAACGGAATTTGGCAGCCTGAGTCGTAGGCCACCTCGTTCGGTGCTTAACGGGAAGGTGCTGGCACCCGGAACCTCAGGTGGAGTCTCTGTATTGGGAACGGCTGCGGCCTTGGCTGGGGGTGTACTGATCGGCATAGGTGCATGGGGCTTTGGACACGTCATAGGAACCCCGAGCTTGCCGTTATGGCTGTGGGCACTGGTTGGAGGTATATCCGGTAGCGCGGGGGCCTTTGCTGATTCCTATCTAGGTGCTACAGTGCAAATGATGCATTCCTGCACGGTTTGCGGACGAGAAGTAGAAGTAGACTCACATTGTGGACAAACGACGGTCTATGTACGAGGCTGGCGTTGGATGAGTAATGATCGAGTGAATAGCATTAGTTCTATTTTCGGAGGATTGGTCGCTCTTGCAGGTATTTTTTTAATACTCTGAACACAGGGCTGGAGATCGTTACAAGGAATTAACTGTTATAAGAATTGACCATGTTTCAATCCTTGTATAAGGAGGTGCTAAGATGGGCGATATCCACGGAGATAAATATGAAGCTATTTTGGACGCAGCTTACACCGTCTTTGGCACCAAAGGCTTTTATGAAAGCAAAATTTCCGAGATTGCAGAACAAGCGGGAGTCGCCAAAGGCACAGTATACTTGTACTTTAAAAGCAAAGAGCAGCTATTTACAGCAGTCACACGTAGAGATTGCGAGCAATACCTAGCCGAAATGCAAGGTGCATTAATTAATCGTACTTTGGGAGAAGGACTGCTGCGGATGGCGAATTTGCATCTGCACTACTATTTCAAGCGCAAGCAGCATACTAAATTATTTTTTATGACCCCCAACAGTGACCCCGATCTAATGGAGTTTATGCGGGGATTTATTCAGGACTATACTGATTTGGTCAACAATAAACTGTCGTCAGAGGGTGTACAGCAGTCCGAGTTTCATGCGAAGGCATTCATTGGTATATTGGAACGCCTAAAAATGGATATTTTATTGAATCAAGATTTCCGCGAATGTGACGTGGATCAGACGGCTGAATTAGTGGCGAACTTATTTATGCATGGCTGTAAAGCCGGAATACAAAAATCCTGACACATCTTGTTGCTAAAAAACCGTACTGACTTCGTTCAGGTAACGGTTTTTTTTAATCATTGGCTGTGTCTGTGTTAAAATAAACAGGATGCATCACAAAATTGGGGAAGAGTAGGGAATCCGTATGAATATTATGACCGTTGAACATATAACGAAAAGCTATGGCGAGAAAATGTTGTTTGAGGATGCTTCCTTTGGTATGGATGAACGTGACAAAATAGGAGTTGTCGGTGTAAATGGCACCGGTAAATCAACGTTTTTACGGGTAATTTCCGGATTAGAGCCGCCAGATGATGGCAATATTGCAGTGAACAACGATGTGCGAATTCAGTATCTGGCACAAAATCCGGAGTTTGATCCCGAAATGAAGGTACTCCAGCATATTTTTCATGGCAACCAGCCTGAGATGAAAGCGGTCCGTGAATACACGGAAACCATGGAGTTGTTGGAGTTAAACCCGGGTAGCGAGGAGCTTCAAAACCGTCTATTGCGAGCAAGTCAGCAAATGGATACGTTCCAGGCATGGCAGCTAGAGAGTGAGGCCAAAAATATACTTACCCGACTGGGGATCACCCAGTTTGAGTCTCGTATGGGCGTTCTATCCGGCGGGCAGCGTAAGCGGGTGGCTTTGGCAGCGGCTTTGATCCAACCCTGCGAGCTGCTCATTCTGGACGAGCCTACAAACCATATTGATAATGAGTCTGTTGAATGGTTGGAGCAGTATTTGCAAAAAAGACGTGGTGCGTTGTTAATGATCACGCATGATCGCTATTTTCTGGATAGAGTTGCAAATGTCATGTTGGAGCTGGATCATGGTCGCCTTTTCCGTTATGAGGCTAACTATACCCGTTTTCTGGAGCTGAAGGCAGAACGCGAGGAGCGGGAAGCGTCTACGGAACAAAAAAGGAAGAACTTGTTGCGTAATGAGCTGGCATGGATTCGCCGTGGAGCAAAGGCTCGTTCCACCAAGCAGAAAGCGCGTATTGACCGATATGAGCAGCTTAGGGATCAGCAACCGGAAGCTCGTTCTGGATCTGTAGATATGTCCGTCGCCTCCACACGTCTGGGTAAAAAGATCTTGGAGATCGAGCATCTGTCCAAATCGGTAGATTCTCGTAAGCTGATACAGGATTTGAGCTACATTGCGGTTCCTGGTGATCGTGTTGGTATCCTAGGTCCTAACGGTAGTGGGAAATCCACTCTGCTCCAAATGATTGCGCAGCATATAGAACCGGATTCCGGCAACGTTGTGCTGGGACCGACGGTGAAGCTTGGCTATTTTACTCAGGAACATCAGGAAATGAACGAATCATTACGTGTCATTGAATATATTAAGGAAGAAGCCGAAGTGATTCGTACAGCAGACGGTTCGACGATTACAGCTGCACAAATGCTGGAACGTTTCCTGTTCGCACCAAGCGCGCAATGGACGGTTATTTCCAGGCTGTCTGGAGGCGAAAAACGGCGCTTGTATCTGCTTCGTGTTCTGATGTCGGCACCGAATGTGTTGTTGCTGGATGAACCAACAAATGATCTGGATATTCAGACCCTTTCCGTTTTGGAAGATTATCTGGATGAATTCCCAGGTGTGGTTTTTATTGTTTCTCATGATCGCTATTTCCTGGATCGGACAGTGGACAAAATACTGGCGTTTGAAGGGGATGGACAGGTACGAGTACATGTAGGGGACTATAGCGAGTATGCAGAATGGATCAGTAAAAATGCTCAATCTTCTGTGAATACGTCTGTCTCTACGAGTACGGCTTCCTCGAATCGCTCTTCCGTGCCTAAGTCTGCGGGTCCTTCTGATTCAGTCAAGGAGACAAGTAAAACCAAGCTTAAATTCACCTTTAAGGAACAGCGGGAATATGAGCAAATTGATGAGCTGATTGAACAAGCCGAACAGAAGTTGGCCGACATTCAGCGACAGATGGAAGAGTCTTTCAGTGATTCAGCACGACTACAGGAGCTCATGGCTGAGCAAGTGAAGGCCGAACAGCATCTGGAGCATCAAATGGAACGCTGGACCTACCTGAATGAGCTGGCCGAGCAGATTGAACAAAGTAAATCTTAATAATACAGAAGCAAGTCACCATTCAGAGTGGAGGCTTGCTTTTTTTATCGAATTATTAATATGTTTTTCATATTAAAAGTGCGTGAATTATATATTTTTAATATTAAATTACGGTGGGTATAATGGATTGCATATGGGAGGGAGGAATTGAAAATGGAATATCGTAAACTTGGAAAAAGTGGATTAATGGTAAGTGAGATCGCATTGGGAAACTGGATCACCCACGGTGCTCAAGTGGATGATACTATAGCGCAAGCCTGTGTAAACGCTGCACTAGACTCAGGGATTACCACGTTTGATACTGCTGATGTGTATTCGGATACCATGGCGGAAACGGTTTTAGGTCATTCTTTAAAGGGAATACGCCGTGAAAGTATTGAATTATGTACTAAGGTTTTTCATCCCACAGGTACCGGTCAGAATGATAAAGGGCTGTCTCGCAAACATATCATGGAGGCCTGTCATGCTTCTCTTCGACGCCTGCAAACGGATTATATTGATGTATATTATGCACACCGTTTTGATCCAACCGTATCGCTTGAAGAAACTTTTTTGGCCTTATCCGACTTGGTGCGGCAAGGGAAGGTTTTGTATGTAGGAGTAAGCGAGTGGACAGCAGAGCAGATAAAGCAAGGAGCTGCTCTGGCTAAGGAATTAAAGGTCCCTTTCGTGGCAAGTCAGCCCCAATATTCCATGCTGTGGCGTGTCATTGAAGCTGAAGTGATTCCCGCTTGTGAGTTGGAAGGGATTGGGCAGGTGGTTTGGTCACCTCTGGCACAAGGTATTCTTTCTGGTAAATATGCAGCAGACAAGCCGTTACCCGAGGGATCAAGAGCTTCTACGACAGCAGGGTCACCATTTTTCGAACGTTTGGCTGGACAATGGTTACGTAAAGAAGTCCTTTTGGCAGTAAAGAAAATTCAGCCGATTGCAGAAGAATGCGGACTGACGCTACCCCAGCTTGCAGTCGCATGGGTTTTACAAAACCCGCAAGTGTCCTCAGCTATTATCGGTGCTTCCAAGCCCGAGCAGGTTAAAGAGAACGTAAAAGCGGCGGGTGTCCGTTTAGATGAGCAGGTCATGAGACAATTGGATAGCATTTTAAATGGTATTGTTGAACGTGATCCGAGAAAAACAGGTTAAGATATACGATCAAGGAGATTTACATGTCTAACTCTTCGTTACAAGCTGTTTCTTCAACCACTTCCAGAAAATGAGTCAGAACAGTTTCGTGTGTACCTGTTTTCCATGCAGCATAAAGTGGGATGGACGGAGACTCTTCTTGAAAGGAACGAAATACGACATCACTGCGTTGAAAGACAGAAACGGAAGAGGGGACAATGGAGATACCTATACCTGCCGCTACCAAGTTAACGATCGTATACATTTGAACGGCTTCCTGTACGATTTGAGGCTGAAATCCGTGTTGTCCGCAAAAGTCCAGTATGAGGTTATGAAAAGAAGCTCCCATATGAGGCGGGGACAGGATAAAAAATTCGTCCGCTAAAGAACGTAAAGACAAGGTTGAATGGTGGGCTAACGGATGTGTTTGAGGAAGAACGGCCATGAGTGATTCATTGGTGTAAAGACGAGAATTGATATGTATAGATGGATCTGCACAGCGCAGGAAGCCTACATGAACTTTGCCATCGTGTATAGCTTTCAGTTGTTGGACAGATGTCATTTCAAATAACGTAAGCTTCACATCTGGAAAACGCTCTCGGAATTTCTTCAAGGCATTAACCATCAGACTACCAGAGGCTGAATCTACAAAAGCGATGGATAATTGTCCGAATTTCCCCTGACTTGCAAGCTGTGTGATCTTGATGGATCTTTCCAATTGTGCAACCACGTTTCTGGATTCTTCTAAAAATATCGCTCCTGCTGACGTAAGTCGAACTTGCCTCTTGGTTCGTTCCAAAAGCTTCACGCCAAGTTCTTCTTCAAGGCTTTGAATTTGTTGGCTCAAGGGAGGTTGGGTAATATTCAGTTTTTTCGCAGCACGGTTAAAATGCAGTTCTTCCGCTACTGCGATAAAGTAACGTAGTTTTTTCAGATCCATAGCTGTGATTTCCTTTCGCTAAGCCTTCACCGACCTATTCTCCAAGGGAACAGGTCGGTTTTTATCGTTCGAATTAAACGGTCACGTAAGCTGCAAGCAGACGTGCAGTGTTCACCACGGCCTGCTTGTGCGTGCGCTCCATGGCATGGGAGGCGTGTACGCCAGGGCCGATCAACGCAGCACGGATGTTATTACCGGCTCTAAGTGCAGCTGAAGCGTCTGAACCGTAGTGCGGATAAATATCTACCGCATACGGAATATTCAGCTCTTTGGCCAGCTCAATCAGACGGGTCGTCATAGTATAGTCATAAGGTCCGGAGGAATCCTTGGCACAGATAGAAACATCCGTTTCCTTGCAGCTCAGATCTTCACCCATACAGCCCATGTCGACAGCTATCATCTCACTGATTCCTTCGGGTATGTAAGCCGCTCCGTGCCCCACTTCCTCATAGTTAGAAATGAGCAATTTAACGGTATGTCGAGGCTTCCAGTTTCCATGTACAGCAGATTCCAGTAAACCAAACAGTGCAGCTACACTAGCTTTATCATCCAGATGGCGTGACTTGATAAATCCACTGGGTGTTACGACTGGACGCGCATCGAACGAAATAAAATCGCCCACCGTAATACCGAGCTGAAGTACGTCTTCTTTTGACCCGACTAGCTCGTCAATCCGTACCTCCATATGGCTCTCTTTGCGCTCAAAGCTCCGTGCATCATCATAGACGTGCACGGATGGATGGCTGGACAGAATAGTGCCTGTATACGTTTGTCCGCTTCGGGTATGAATAAGGCAGTATTCGTTCTCAATGCTGTTCATCATGAAGCCGCCGACGGATGTCAGACGTAGGGTGCCTTGTGCTGTAATGGAACGCACCATTGCGCCCAATGTATCCACATGTGCGCTCAGCGCCACCGTATGGTCCGTTTCCTGACCTTTCAGAGTCAAGATGGCACCGCCTTTTGCATTCCATTCGATTTGCACCCCGAGGCTTTCCGCTTCTTTACGAATAAGCTCCATCACATGGTGTGTATACCCACTGGGACTGGGTGTGTTCAGTAGCTGATTTAAAAAGTTCATCATATAATCTTCATTTAATTGAATCGTCATTTGTTGCTCCTCCTCATTTGGACAACCGATCAGGGTTAGAGGACGGTTGCTCTATATCTTGGTCGAATGTAGACCCTGTGCTGGAAGAACCAGTCGTGTCATAGGTCACATCCGCGTTTGCTTTCACCGTGGATGTGTGCTCTTCTTGTAGTGTATGAAGCTGAGTAGTCAGACGTTTAATCTCTCTCTGAAGCCTATATTGGCGGAAAATACCGAAAGAACCGACAATAAGTCCACCTAGAAGAGTGCAACCAAGAATAAGCAAAATCAAAGGAATGCTAACCATACTGAATAGAAGGTTCACTTGAACCGAATTCACATTAATAACAGCAAATACAGCTGTTAACAAAGCAATAACAAGAGCTGCGATCAAAGACCATTGTGTTTTCAAAATGCCACCTCCTCCCGTTACATTATAAAATCCCTTGCCCGCCATGGACAAGGGATTTATCCGTGCATCATTTCAATGCTGGATTTTAAGTGCGCACGGTTTACTTTCCTTCAGTTAGCTTTTCCATTTCTGTAATGACTTCTTCGAATACGCTCATCGCTTCCCGGATCGGCTGCGGAGAGGACATGTCAACGCCAGCTTTTTTCAAAATATTGATTGAATAATCACTGCCACCGCTCTTCAAGAAGCCTAAGTAACGGTCAACGGCTGGCTGGCCTTCTTCCAGAATCTGTTTCGAGAAACTGGTTGCTGCCGAGAAGCCAGTAGCATACTTGTAGACGTAAAAACTGTTATAAAAATGAGGGATCCGTGCCCATTCCATTTCAATGTCTTTGTCTACCTTCATACCAGGCCCGTGATATTTCACATTCAGATCATAGTAAATCTCTGATAAAAGCTGCGGTGTAAGCGATTCTCCCTGTTCAGCGCGTTCATGTACAATTTTCTCAAATTCCGCAAACATGGTTTGACGGAATACCGTTGTGCGGAATTGATCTGCATAGTAGGTGAGAAGGTACATTTTCTCTTTCGGATCGGTTGATTTGTTCAGCAGGTAGTCCATTAGCAACGCTTCATTGGTTGTGGATGCCACTTCAGCGAGGAAAATTGTGTACTGTGCATCTCTATACTTCAATGCGTTGTCTGAATAGTACGAATGCAATGCATGCCCCATTTCATGAGCAAGTGTGAACATGCTGTTCAGGTTATCTTTATGGTTCAGCAGCACATATGGGTGAGTACCATAAGCTCCCCAACTGTATGCACCAGTACGTTTGTTTTCGTTTTCGTATACATCAATCCAGCGCTCATCATAGCCTTTTTGCAACGAAGCCAGATAGTCCGCGCCCAGTGGCTTAAGACCTTCCTTTGTTTGCTTTTTGGCGTCTTCATACGTAATGTCCATCTTGTATTCGTCCACAAGTGGAGCGAACAAATCATACATATGGAGCTCATCCACACCTAACAACTTTTTACGCAGCTTGATGTAGCGATGGAGCAGGGGCAAGCTTTCATGAATGGTATCAATGAGATTCGTATACACTTCCTTCGGAATATTGTCACCGTACAGTGACATTTCCAGTACAGAAGGGTATTTGCGAACACGAGAATAAAAAATATTTTTGTTTACATTGGCACTTAGTGTAGAAGCAATTGTATTTTTATTTTTGGCATATGTGTCATATACCGCTTTAAAAGCACGTTCGCGAACTTCGCGGTGCGGACTTTCGAGGAATTGAATATAGCTGCCATGAGTCAGCTCAACCTCTTTGCCGTTTTCATCCTTAATTTTTGGAAACTTCAGATCGGCATTGTTGAGCATGCCAAAAATCGTTTGCGGGGCTTGAGCCAGATTGCCAACCTGAGCGAGCAACGCTTCTTCTGTCTTGCCCAGAATATGTGCCTTTTCCCGCTTCATTTCTTGAAGTGTAAACCGATAATCTGCAAGCTTTGGATCTTCAATGAAGGCATCGAGCTGATGATCCGGCAATGCCAAAATTTCAGGCGTCACGAAAGAAAGAGACTCGCTAACCTCAACGCCTAATTTTTTGGCTTTTTGCGAAAGACCCTGGTATGTAGGTTCAGCTGTATCCTCATCATGATGCAGATGTGCGTACACATATACACGCTCGGTTTTAAGCGACAATTCATCTTCCAATTTAAAGCAGCTGCCAATCGACTCTGCTGAATTGAGCTTGCCTTGGAATTGTTCAGCCTTTTTGGCTAGTTGTTTGACTTCTTCGTATTCTTGATCCCATGCTTTGCGGTTGGGAAACAAATCTTCCAGTTTCCATGTATTTTCCACTGGCGCATCAGCGCGTTTTACAATTTCACTCATGGAGAGCCTCCTCTGATCGAACGTAATGTGGGGTAGAGCTGCGGCAGTAAGGGACGGATGCCAAAACGAAGAAACCGCCACGCTTACCGTAAGCAGCAGGGCAAGAGGTTTTACAGGATGCATGTAACGGCAGATCCTCCTTATACCATGGCTTGTTATGCCATAGTATGACCTCTTACGCCCGAAAGTATAATTTTCCTTACTGTGGGTTGGAACCTATATTTAATGAGCTGTATACAATGAGATAAAAGGCAAGGCAAACCATGATTACAGCAGTGAGGGCCATCCACTTTTTGAGAGGAGTCGGTATCGTATCACGCTTCATGATCAGCACTCCGCCCAGCGTGAAGGCCAGAATAATGAAGATGAGATAGCTGTTGGACACCATGAATAGGCTAGACCTGTTTGAAAGCGTTCATGATCCGCTGCCACTCTTCCTCATTATCTTGAAAGGACTGCTTGGGAAACCGATTTTGAGCCCAATGCATTAGTGCCGGACGGCTTAAAAACGTGTGGGCTTCCTCGCCCCAATCATCGGATATTTCCCGTAGAACGATGTAACGGCCCTGCACCTCGACTGTCATCATGTTCCAATTGTCTTTTTTGTATATTTCGTGTTTTTTCATCATATGCATGTCTCCGATTTTATAGATGTTTTGGTTCATGATACCGCAGTTTCCGCCGCAAAAGCAAATCATTCCAGCCCGAAAAACCCGGAAAAACATCAATTGCATTGTGAAAAAGCATGAAGTATAATATGGATATTCGCCATAGATGGCGGTATTTTTAGGAGGTTGTTCACTTGAAAGGTACAGTTAAATGGTTTAACGCAGAAAAAGGTTATGGCTTCATTCAAATGGATGGTGGCGAGGACGTATTCGTACATTTCTCCGCAATCCAAGGCGACGGCTTTAAAACTTTGGAAGAAGGTCAAGCGGTTGAATTCGAAATTACTGAAGGTAACCGTGGACCCCAAGCAGCTAACGTAATCAAACTGTAAGTGTAACTGAATTGTAAGAATGGTTCCGTTTCTACGGATGTCTTATATATTACGGTTAAACTATGAATTGAGAGCGCAGTTCCTTTAATTTAAGGGACTGCGCTTTTTTGCGTAAATACGTTTATGATACGAGAAGATTGAGCAGGAATAGGGTATTATACGTAATAAAACTAGGCAGAATACATTTCAAATTGAAGGAGTTGAGAAAATGAGTGCAGCAGAGGCTAGTCGTAAGCCTTCCCTGATTGAAGGTCCTATTGCCAAAACGCTGTTTATGTTCTCTTTGCCGATGCTGTTCGGAAACATTCTGCAATCCCTGAATGGAACGATCAATTCGATCTGGGTGGGGAAGTTTCTGGGAGAAGCCGCATTGACTGCCGCTTCCAACGGAAATATTATAAACGGCTACGGGACAGTGGCAGCAGCAGCTTATACAGCAGCCAATAATTTGTCGAGCTATGTGCAGATGCCAGCAATGGCGTTAGGTGCAGCAGTATCTTCCTTTGCCGCTCAAAATATCGGAGCCGGACGTTGGGATCGAGTGCGCATGACAACCTGGATTGGGATTGTGTATAATTTTGTGTTGACAGGTGGAGCTGTGGTATTAATTTACGTGTTTAACCGTCAGGCCTTGCTCATGTTCCTTCCATCTACGGGGGGTGCATTGGAATTGGGTATGCGGATTAATATGATCACCTTGTGGTCTTTTGTTATATTCGGTATTACCAATGTCATTACAGGTGTTGTTCGATCAACGGGTTCCGTCATGATACCGCTTTTAATTACCATTATTTCATTATGGGGCATTCGTATACCTTTGGCCTATGTATTTGTCGATGAGTATGGTCTAGATGCTGTATGGTGGAGCTTTCCTGTTGGTTTTGCTATCTCTGCCGTAGCAGTCATTTACTATTATGCTTTCGGGAAATGGAAGCAGGCAAGCATGGGAGAGGGAATCCAAGCCATGAAGCCCGCAGAGGACAAGGGATAGGTAGGCCATTTATACTATTTTTGACTAATAAAATATTACAGGTATAAAATTCTTTTTGTAAGAATAGCTCATTTCCTTGAATTTTAAAGAAAAAAGTGAGGTTGTTCATTTGTGCTAAAAGGACGATCATATTATAATGGATATGGTTTGGATAGGTATAATTACGTAGACAACAATGTGGAGGCACCGTCATTTGAGTTATGTTGAGCAAGGACGTTATCAAGTACCGAGAGGCCCCATAGGTCTAATGAGCCGAATGTACAAGCACATTCTCCCTGAAACGAAACTAGAATTGAGTAACTGGAAGAGCAAGGCCGAACAAATTCCGGACCCTGAGCTGCGAAGCCAGGCGCTTGCGAGCATAGCGGATAAGACATTTCACTGCGTGGGTGGAGCGGTTTATGCCGCTGCCAATATGTCTGCCCGGCAGACGCTAATTCCGCTGATCGTAGCGTATCAGACCATTAGTGATTATCTGGACAACCTGTGTGATCGCAGTACGTCCATGGACCCGGATGATTTCAGGCTACTGCATCAGGCTATGCTGGATGCAGTTAATCCGACGGCTAGGCCAGTGAATTATTATGAGTTGCGTCGTGAGCAGGAGGATGGCGGTTATTTGACCAGGCTGGTGACAACCTGTCAGTCTTGTGTAAGCAGGCTTCCGGGCTATGAGGCGGCTATGCCTTACGTTCAGGATTTGGCTCGATTATACACGGATTTGCAAGTATACAAGCATATTAAACCCGAGCTGCGGGAACAAGCGCTTTTGGATTGGTGGTCGCTTCATAAAGACCGTACACCAGAGTTGCGCTGGAATGAGTTTGCTGCGGCTACCGGTTCAACTCTGGGGGTCTTTATGCTGTTTCTTGCTGCCAGCGACCAGCATCTGACAGATGCAGGGGCTGCCTCAATACATGCATCGTATTTTCCACATGTGTGCAGTCTTCATATTTTGCTGGATTATCTAATCGATCAAGACGAAGACCGGAAGGGCGGAGATCTTAACTTTTGCAATTATTATGAAGATACCGACATGATGCTAGACCGGATCGCCTACGTTGTGAATCGGGCGCGGGCTGATATTGCAGATGTCCCTGCCAGCTCCTTTCACCGGATGATTATCGAGGGATTGCTGGCTTTATATTTATCCGACCCTAAAGTTAGCGAGCAGCAGGACGTTCGCGCTGTTTCGAGACGTTTAATGAAAAATAGTCCGCTCATGCGTTTGTTTTTCTTATTAAACAGTCGATGGATAAGAAGGCTTATATGATTATTTTGAGGAGGTCATAAATCATGACAGCAGTTAAGAAAATTGCAGTATTAACAAGTGGTGGAGATTCACAAGGGATGAACGCGGCAGTTCGCGCCGTCGTACGTAGCGGATTGTATTTTGGACTGGAAGTATTCGGGATTCAACGTGGTTATCAAGGCCTTTTGAACGACGATATTTTTCCAATGGATCTGAGAAGCGTCGGAGATATCATCCAACGTGGGGGAACTGTACTTCAATCTGCAAGATGCCTGGAATTTACGACTGAAGAAGGGCAGAAAAAAGGCGCTCAAATTTTGCGTAACCGTGGAATTGACGGCGTAGTCGTGATTGGTGGCGATGGTTCCTACCAAGGAGCTAACAAACTGACCAAGCAAGGCATTAAAACGATGTGTCTTCCGGGTACGATTGACAACGACATTTCCTTCACGGACTATACTATTGGTTTTGATACGGCGGTTAGTATCGTAGTGGACGCAATCAACAAGCTGCGTGATACGATGTCATCCCATGAACGTTCTTCTATCGTGGAAGTTATGGGACGTCATTGTGGTGATATTGCTCTGCATGCGGGTCTGGCTTCTGGCGCAGAAACGATTTTGGTGCCTGAGGTAGAATTTGACCTGAACGAAGTATCCGACCGGATGAAACAAAACTTTAAGCATGGTAAACGCCACAGTATCATTATCGTTGCTGAGGGTGTAGGCAAAGGCGAAACAGTAGCACAAGTTATCCAAGAAAACTGTCCGGATTATGAGCCTCGTGTTACAGTGCTTGGACACATCCAACGTGGAGGCACACCAACAGCGTTTGACCGCAACCTGGCGAGCCGTTTGGGTGACTTTGCTGTTCGCCAATTGATTGAGGGCATATCTGACAAGGCTTGCGGAATGATCGACGGTAAGTTGGTAGCTACAGATATTGACAAGGTTGTAAATACCAAAAAAGATTTCAATATGGAGCTTTATGAGCTGGCCTTGCGTTTGTCCCAATAATAAGAGCATTATGTAAAATAGATCGGCTCTGATATTGGAAATGATCAAAATTAATTATGCGGATGACCCGAGTCATCCGCTATTTTTTTAGCTTTGAGTCCTATCAGGAGGTAGTCATATATGTACCTATTCAAAATCGAAGTGGACAGTTCGGAAGGAGCGCTGACCGTCATTCTCGCTGCTGAAAATGAAGAACAGGCATTTGAAGAGATTGAACAACATGTGGAGAGACACTTTCTATATCCTCCCAAGCTGAATGAAGTGGCTATTGTGGAGAAAAAACGAATAACTTTAGGCGCAGCATATGTAATCGAGACACGCAAAGGCTAAATAGCCTCTGCGTGTTGTTTTTTTTCGGCGAAACGACGTTGTACTCTCACCAGACGCCAGAGAAGTAAAATAGCGCCTACTGCCAACCCTGTTATCAAACCGATCCAGTAGCCGTAGGGCCCCAATGAAGTCCAGCGTGCCAGTATATATCCTACAGGAAGCCCAATGACCCAATAGGAGAGGAATGTGAGCAAAAAGGCTGGATTGACGTCTTTATACCCGCGTAGCGCTCCTTGTGTAGGTGTAGCGACAGCATCAGATATCTGAAAGAAAATCGCATAGATTAGAAAATGCTGTGCCAATTGAATGACCTGCGGATCGGTGGAGTAAAGTCGAGCGACCTGTTCACCCCAGATAAGCAGTACAATAGCTGTAATCAGTGATAGACCTACTGCGCTGCTAATCCCCATTACACTATAAGCTTTGGCATCCCGCCGACGAGCAGCCCCTGTTTCATAGCCAACTAGAATCGTAAGTGCCATGCAAATGCTGAGTGGAATCATATACAGCGTAGATGCAAAGTTCATGGCGGCCTGATGTGCGGCTATGGTAGCTGTATTATAGCTACTCATGAAGAGAGTGACGGCTGAAAAGACGGCAGTCTCAAAAAATATAGCAAATCCAATCGGTACGCCAATCTTGATGAGCTCTTTCAAAGCACCAGCGGCAATCCCGTATATTTTGCTGAAGATTCGGTATTCGGCAAATATTCTTCCACGATGCGTAGTGATACCGGCGACCAGCATGATGATCCAGTAGGTGGTTGCCGTTGCCACCCCGGAGCCTACACCCCCCAGACGCGGAAAACCCCAGTTTCCATAAATAAGGAGATAGTTCAACAATACATTGATGGGTAACGACATGAGCGTGATGAACATCGTAAAGCGGGTTTGTCCCAATGCATCCATGAAGCTTCGGAGCACAGTGTAGGCAAATAGAGGAACAATCCCGAAAGCCATCGCACAAAGATAGTACAGGGACACATTATGAACTCTCAATTCCAAATTCATACCGTTCAAAATAGGCTTGACCAAAATGATGCCAGCAATCAATACGACCATAGACAGGGCAAGAGAGAGCCAAAGTGCTTGAATGACATAGTAGGAGACTTTATCTTTGCGCTGTGCTCCTACCAATTGAGATACAATGGGCGTGATAGCCATAAGTATTCCGTTAAGGCCTGTTTGTACAGGAACCCATAGACTTACTCCAATGGCTACTCCAGCCAGATCGGCAGGGGAAAAGTGTCCCGACATATTCGTATCAAAAAAAGTCATGGCAGATAGTGCAAGCTGGGTAATCAGGATTGGGAGTAAAATGTAGAAAAGCTGCTTCCATTTCTGTCCCGTTGTTAGAGTCAATTGCATTTTTGTTTTCCTCATTTACTAGGGATTGATTATTCGTATGTATCATAACATGTAAGTATTTATTGTAAGGGATACCGATACATTTGAACAGTAATAAAAAAGACTGCTCCCGTTCGCCAAACAACGGGACAGCCTTCGAAATGATTATATAATTTCTAGATTTTATATAAAATAATAAAAAGTCCCGAGAGATAAATTATTTGTATGTTACTCCGCTAGTATAGCGGTTTGTGGCATTCCAAAGTAGATATTCATCCACTTTCATATCCTTAAGCGCTCGAATTTGGTCCTCTACTTGAGTTTTTCCATACTTAGCATAATGTCCGCTCCCCAACCAACTTGCGGTAAAATCCTGGATCCAAGGACGAATAATTGGCTTTAGCTTGCCCGTCGGATCGAGCTTTTTGTGTGTATCGGCCATGGAGCCTTTAATCGTCTGGTATGGATTCTTATCGGGGTCTTTTACACCGAACCAGCCTGTGGTGTAGTGACTTGGATAAACCATGGGCGAAATGACATCCACATTTTCGGAGATTTTAGTGAAATCCTGTCCGATCCCCTCCGCAGCAGGAACGGATGCGGCATATCCGAAAATATCTACCGATACTCGTACACCTAATGGAGCAAGCTCTTTACGGGCATATTGTACGAATTCAGCGACTGCATCCGAGCGGGATTGATCTGATTTGGTATATTTCAGCTTGTCTGCTCTTTTCTCAAAGCCTTCGGGGAAACGTACATAGTCAAATTGAATTTCCTTAAAACCAAGTTTGGCTGCTTCCTTAGCGATGGCGATATTATAATCCCATACTTCTTTATTATAGGGATTGACGAACCCGTCTCCTTTGCCGTTTTTCCAGACAGAGCCGTCAGGGTTACGGAAAGACATCTCGGGATTTTTGTTAGCTAGTACCGTATCTTTAAATACGACAATACGAGCAATCGGGTAAACATTATGCTTTTTCAATCGGTCCATCAAACCGGAAATATCCCGAATGAATTTTTGCGGCTTGCCCAATTTGAGCAGCTCGGGATTGGTCGTTGGATAAGTGATGTAACCTGCATCGTCTTTTATATCAATAACCATGGAATTGAGCTCTGTCTTGTCAAGCAGTTCAAGCAGCTGAGTCATACGCGAACCGCCTGCGCTATAAGCCGTGACATAGATGCCCTTGATAGCAGGAGTCGTCGGTTGTGGGTCAATTTTAACTGGGGGATTGGAGGCATCCACCTTCATATTATTGTGCTGAGCCTGGATCATGGCGCTACTAATTGTTGTTGCCACCGTATCTTTTACATTTGGAGCGTTGGCTGACTGATCGCCGTTTCCGCCTATCCCCATCGCCAATAGCATAATTGCCCAAATCATATTCATTTCCTAACTCTCTCCCTTATGTATGTCGCTTACCTGATTATACGTAAAGTTATGTATCGAAAAACAACACGCTTGTAACCAATACTGGAATCATCAGGCACAGTCTTACATGATTAACCCAACCTGTGTTCATTGAATCCATAAAAATGCATAAATAATGCCGCTCTCTTCGCGGTTGTAGATGTAACCGGAAGAAGCGGCACTTGGTAAAGAAATTTATTGAAGATAATTATTGTCTTGATGCTCGCAAATACTGTACTGAATAATTTCTAGCGCATCCGTTGGCTTGAGTATGGCCATCCCGTCCCGAAGCACAATCATCGAGTTCAGCTCATCCTTTTTGAGAGAAGGGAGCATTTCCGGGTACCATCTTAAGACAATGTCGGACAGTTTTACCGTTTCCATTTCCACAAAAATCACCCTTTCCTGCTCGGAATCATTCCAAAAGAATCATTCAATACGATTCGGAAAAGCAAAGTGCCTGTGAAATAGCAGGTAAAGCTGGTCTTTATATACTATGGGAACAGCGCACATATAGTGTACCACAGAAACTGTATTTTGACACTTGGGTTTGTGCTTATCTTCGGCGAAATGAACCCATCACCCCAACCGTTTCCACAATATTGACAAAAGCTGAAGGGTCCACTTCTTTAATGATCCGTTTTAATTCAACTAGCTCGTAGCGTGTCGTGACAGTCATCAGCATGTCCTTTTCGGTATGTGAAAATGCGCCTTCAATTTTTATTTTGCTAACACCGCGTGGTGTGGTCAACATCCGCTCCAGTAGCTTGTCGGTGTGTTCTGTAATAATGTAGACGGTAATCTTCGTGTGACTGACATAGATTTGATCCAATACCTTGCCAGTCACAAAAATAGATAGCATGGACGCAAGTGCAATATTCCAATCATCGTTCAAATATCCTGCTGCAAGAATAACCAGTCCATTCATGCCAACAAGTACAGTTCCTACGGGGAAGTCACGATAACGAGTGACGATGGAACCGATAATGTCAAAACCGCCCGTAGAACCCCCTACCCGAAAGGAAATTCCTGCTCCAACGCCGATCATCACCCCACCAAAAACGGAGGCTAGCAGGGGGTCCGATACGACAGATTGCACCGGCACCCAGGCCAAAATCCACGTTGTAACGACAACGGATAAAATGCTCAGGCTAATAAAACGCTTGCCTAAAATAAACCAGCCTGCAATAAGCATCGGAATATTGATAATAAAATACATCGCGCTGATATCAAATTTTGTGAAGTAGCCAATTAACATGGAAAGACCGGCTACTCCCCCGCTCAGCAAGTGGTGTGGCACGAGAAACAGATTAAAACCGCATGCAATGGCAGCGGCTCCAAGAATGACAGTTAAGCAGTTTAACACTATTTTTAACAACTTATTTTCACCTCATTTAAATTATACGGGAAGCAACTTGCTGGTATTCATGAATTGTTCTGTGCTATAATGCGATGTGGATATTCTTGAGTAGGGACCTATGTCCAGAGAAACACTTAAAATTTAAACTGTTTTAAAAAGGATAAATTCGTTTAAGATGTATCGGATAGGTTCCCCAAATTCATTACAGAAAGATACAGTTATAGGTCTAAATAAACTGTCACTGTATTGGGGAAAACTTATACAATAATATCGCTACTTAAGAATACAGACAACATTGTGGATTGTCCACCACATCCACCATTATGAAGGAGTTTGAATAAATTTGACGACATTTGCAGAATTTGATCTTGAACCGAAAGTAATTCAGGCGATTACAGAACTGGGCTTTGAAGAAGCAACACCAATTCAATCCCAATCCATCCCGATTGCACTGCAAGGCAGAGACATGATTGGCCAAGCCCAAACAGGTACTGGTAAAACCGCTGCGTTTGGTATTCCGCTGATTAACAAAATTTCTAGAAGCGACGAAAAAATCAGAGCCCTGATCATGGCACCAACACGTGAGCTTGCTATCCAGGTAGCTGAAGAAATCGAAAAACTTTCCCGTTTCAAAGGTCTTCGTACTTTGCCAATCTATGGTGGACAAGATATCGTACGCCAGATTCGTGCTTTGAAAAAGAAACCTCAAATTATTATTGGTACGCCAGGACGCTTGCTTGACCATATTAATCGCAAAACCATCAAGCTGGAAGATGTAAACACAGTGGTTTTGGATGAAGCAGATGAAATGTTGGATATGGGCTTCATGGAAGATATTCAATCCATTCTGAAGCAAGTTCCAGACGAGCGTCAAACGATGCTTTTCTCGGCTACAATGCCTCCTAATATTAAAAGATTGGCTGAGCAATTCCTCAAAAATCCTGAGCATGTTTCAGTTATTCCTAAACAAGTTAGTGCTCCACTGATTGATCAGGCCTATATCGAAGTTCCTGAGCGTCAAAAATTCGAAGCATTGAGCCGTTTGATCGACATGGAATCCCCAGAACTTGCTATCGTATTTGGTCGTACCAAGCGTCGGGTAGACGAGCTGGCTGAAGCTCTGCAAAAACGCGGATATTCTGCAGACGGTTTACACGGTGACTTGTCTCAAAACCAACGTGATGCTGTAATGCGTAAATTCCGTGACGGAAGCATCGACGTGCTCGTAGCGACTGACGTAGCTGCCCGTGGTTTGGACGTTTCCGGCGTAACTCACGTTGTTAACTTTGACCTTCCGCAAGATCCAGAAAGCTATGTTCACCGTATTGGACGTACTGGACGTGCAGGTAAAGAAGGGGAAGCTTGGTCTTTCGTAACGCCTCGTGAAATTGACCATTTGCACTTTATCGAACGTGTAACTCGTCACCGCATTCCACGCAAGCCGCTTCCAACGTTGGCTGAAGCTCTGGAAGGTAAACAACGTATCATTGCTGAACGTCTCCTAGAGGCTGTAGAAAGCGGTGAGCTGAACGAGTATAAAGGTTTGGCTATTCAAATGCTGGAGCAATATGATTCTGTACAACTTCTCTCTGCAGCTCTGAAGCTGATGACTGGTGAGAAGAGAGAAGCATCGATTGAACTGACTCCAGAAGATCCAATCCGTGCAAAACGTCGTAAACCAGACGTGCGTTCTGGCGGTCGCAAGCCTTCTAACTATAGCGGTCGCAGCAACGGTGGTTACAATTCCAACCGTTCTGGTGGTAGCGGCGGTAGTGGAAGCAAAGGTGGATATGGCGGTTACAACCGTGGCAAAGAAGGCGGTGGCTACAACCGTGATTCCGGAAGCCGCTATAGTGGAGATCGCAAACCACGCCCGAGTAGCAATGGAGAAACTCGTCGTCCTGCAAGACGTGAAGATTCCTCTTCCGAATAAGAAATGAAATAATGAAAAGTCGAAGCAGATGAAGCTTCGGCTTTTTTGTTATGATTAATCAGTAGGTATGAACCTTTTAGAGATCTGCTTTAATGGATCACGTATTGATTTCACTGGCGTATTAGGGCTGAAATACGGTATGATATAGTCAAGAGCCGGAATTTATAGGCATAGCAACATGAGTCTTGGAACTGCCAAGGCTTGCGGAGGGAGAGACTGACATTGGAGTTTAAAGGAGCTATGGGTGGTATTTACCGCCTGACCGAGTGGATTACCCGACTGGCGGCTACAAATTTGTTATGGGTGTTATGTTCGTCGCCTTTTGTGTTCTGCCTCATACTGAAACTACTTGTAATGAATCAGAATTTGGCTAATGAGTCTTTACAAATGAATTGGGCGATGGCTATTTTGGCACCGCTTACTTTATTTCCAGCCACATCGGCTATGTTCACAGTGGTTCGCAAATGGGTAATGGGAGATACCGATACAGGCGTGTTTCGTACCTTTTTTAAAGGGTATAAAGAGAATTATAAGCAAAGTTTGATCGGGGGTATCTTTTACACGTTGCTATTTGTTATCATGTATGTGGATTATACCGTATATATGACACAACTCAGCAACTTGCAAATCGTCGGCGTAATTATGCTTATTCTTATCATTATTTTGCTTGTGTCTATGTTTAACTTCTTTTCGATGGTGGCTCATTATCATATGTCTACCGGACAAATTATTAAAAATGCGGTGTTACTGACGCTGATTCGACCATTTCGTGTATTTTCTACCCTGCTCGGCAGCGCTGTTGTTATATTTATCGGAGTCAAATATCCTGTGCTTTTCCTATTCTTCATTGGCAGCCTGGTTGCCTGGTTCGCTTTCTTTAATTTTTACGGAACGTTCCTCAAAATGCAGGATCAAATGGAAAAGATGAAGCAGAAAGATGAAGATACGGCAAGCATTGAAGACAAAAAAAGTGATAACCCCTAAAAATAAAACATATTTCTCCTAGCATTTACTTTCTGAGTGAGAAGCGCTATAATAAGGTCACATCCTGCGATGCACGTTACGATCATTTGTTGTTTTGAACCAATGACAATGTCTAGGGAGATCTATACGGATGAATAGCTGAAAAGCCCTGTCAATTCCTGACAAGGGGACTTCAAAAGTTTATTCTGCGGTCACCCACCTGCTAAAGCAGGTTCAGAAGACGCTATGGTCGGACGGCATCGGCGGGTACTCCAAAGATAATGAATACACTCTGTTCATGCTTCGTGCAGAAACAGGGTGTTTTTTGTATGCAACAATGTTAAACTAAGACATGAGGTACTAAGGTCGCATACCACAGGTATGGTCGGTTAACTTTTTGTTGTTTAACGTTTTTATAAAGCGCTTGCAGCAAAAAAACCGATGTGCTGCATTTCGGCAACGATTATCGTGAAGGAGGAAATGTCTTGTCGTTGAAGAGGACTCTGGTAGGGATTGTGCGCAGCCAAGAAGGTACAAGCGACCGGGTCAAGGACCCCCAAATGAAGACACGCTATTATAACTTATCGAGAGACAAGGCTTGGGAAGAAGTATCATCTATTTTGAAAAAAATTCCTGGCTACAAGGTACTCCATGAGGTAGCATCCGTAGGTGAGATTACGTTAGAGAAGCGAACGGCGTTCGGTAGAACTGTCGACATTACCGTTTCCATATTGTCCGTCTCGCCAGTTCGGAGTGCGGTGGATATTTATTCTGCTTCACGCGGATCGCTAGGGGACTTGGGCGCGAATTACCGCATCATTTTGCAACTGTTCGCTGTGATTGACAAGAAGCTGTCCGCTCATAAGGTCGTGCAGTAATTGTAGATGTGTGAGCAGTGATATGGCAGACAAACGTCAAAAAAAGCGAGGAAGGCAACCCTTCACTCGCTTTTTTAATATTCAGTCTGATTTAGACGAGTTTTTTCACTGCTGCAATCGCTTGGTCATAGTCAGGATGTTCGGACATTTCGCTCAAGTATTCTACGTAAGCGATTTTGTCATTTTGATCAATTACAAAAATAGCTCTATGATCCAAATGGAATTCCTTGATGAACACACCATAAGCTTCGCCGAAGGAATGATCCTTATAGTCGGACAGTGTCAATACGCGGTCGATACCGGCAGCACCGCACCAACGAGCTTGAGCGAAAGGCAGATCGACGCTGACAGTTAGCACCACGACTTGATCCCCAAGGGAATCAGCTTCTTGGTTAAAACGTCGAGTCTGTGCGTCACACACGCCTGTATCCAAAGAAGGAACAACACTGATCAATTTGACTTTGCCTGCAAAGTCTTGGAGCGTAGCTGCTTCTAGCAGGTTTTTCTGTAATTTGAAATCAGGTGCCTGATCTCCAACCTTCAGTTCAGGACCTAAGAGTGTCAAAGGATTGCCTTTAAAAGTAGCAGCTCCTGTACGTTCTTGTGCCATATGTAATAGCCTCCTTGGTTTTTAGCATTGGTTATCGTTGCCGAAATCTATTATAATCTTTTATAAAAGACATTGTCCAATTTGAATAAGGTGGAGACACCCATGAAGGAAGGATTGCCTTGATTTTTTTACGTTATGAGAACTGGAAAAGTTATTTGCGGTTTTACCCAGTGACCTGTCTGATTTTGCTCATTAATATTGTGATGTTTATTGTACTCACCGTACAGGGTGGATCGGAAAATAGTTTGACGCTGATCCGATATGGAGCTTTGATTAATGAAGCGCCATTCACTGATCAGCTGTGGCGATATGTATCAGCCATATTTTTACATGCAGGGTTTGATCATCTTCTGTTCAATTCCTTCGCCATACTCGTATTCGCTCCTCCGCTGGAGCGTTTGCTGGGGTCCTTCCGCTATGTGTTATTGTATCTGGTCACGGGCATTGTAGGGAACATACTGTCCATCGCGCATTACAACATGATGGCGGAAACGACAGTCTCTGTAGGAGCCTCAGGAGCGATTTATGGCATCTATGGAGCATTCCTATATGTTGCCCTGTTCCAGCGGTCACTGATGGATGACGCCTCGCGCAAAACGCTGTACACGCTGCTTGGGTTTGGTATCCTGTTTTCTTTCGCTGTAGCGAACATTAACTGGACGGCTCACTTCGGGGGATTACTCAGTGGGTTTTTCCTTTATGGATTAATGATCAGATTGACTGGCCAACGCAAACGTCACTAAAGACAGTTTTACCGTAAGTTAGCAGGGTAAGAAAGAGGATGATGTTCGATTGACGTCTTCTTCCGGATGTTGAAAAACAGATTGGAGCGAATATCGGAGTGGAATTACGACAGTTGCAATACTTCATGAAGGTAGCGCAAAAAGAACATGTCACTCAGGCAGCCGAGGAGCTACATGTGGCGCAATCTGCGGTAAGCCGGCAAATTCATCAGCTTGAAGAGGAGCTGGGAGTTAATCTTTTTATGCAAAAGGGTCGCAATTTGCAGCTAACGCCAGTGGGACAGCTATTTTGCAAACGGGTTGAGACGATTATAAAAGATCTAGAGCGAGCTGTTTTGGAGGTTCATGAGTTTTTGGACCCTGAGGGGGGCGAAATCCGCATCGGTTTTCCGCACAGTTTGGGGATTCATCTTATTCCTACGGTGGTGGCTGAATTCCGAAAGCGGTATCCCAATGTTAAATTCAGATTTAAACAGGGGATGTACCCGAGTTTAATTCGTGATGTGTTAGCGGGTGAGGTGGATTTGGCTTTTGTATCTCCTTTTCCAGATCGTCATGATCATGTAGAGGGGGACGTGGTGCTGACCGAGGAGTTGTTTGCTGTTCTCCCGCCCAATCATCCTTTAGCCACGGCCAAACACATCACGCTGAGTCAGCTTAAAGGAGAAAAATTCATCCTGTTCAGAGATGGATATTCGTTACGCCCGATTGTCTGGCAGGCTTGTCTGGAGGCAGGATTTACGCCAGATATTGCTTTTGAAGGTGAAGAGACAGATACGATTCGCGGATTAGTTGCGGCTGGTATGGGAGTCAGTCTTTTGCCTGAAATGGCGTTGTTTCAGACCAACCCGCTTCAACCTGCAAGAGTGTCAATTGTTGATCCAGAGGTCACGCGAACTATAGGCTTGATTCATCGCAAAGATGACAAGCTACCATTAGTTGCAAAGTCATTCCGGACTTTTTTGTTGCAATATTTTGGTCTTAAAGGTAGTGTTGCTACTCCGAATGGAAGTGCAAAAGCGGATTTAGGGCAGTGAGTATAGCTGGTTGGTTTTAGATAAAGAAAAAAAGGTTGTTCCTCTACCGTTAACTTGGTGGAGGAACAACCTTTTTTGCAACACAAGCAATTAATCCCGGCTGTTAAAGATACCGATTAAGCGAATTAGTTCCAGCAAGGAAACGAGAGCTGCAGCCACATAAGTTAATGCAGCAGCATTTAATACTTTGGCGATACCCCGTTCTTCATCACTACGGATAAACCCTTCGGAAACCATAATTTCCCGGGCGCGGTTGGAAGCATTAAATTCAACCGGTAATGTAATTAATTGAAAGGCAACAGTAGCCGAGAAAAAGATAATACCCAAGCCAATCAGGTTCGTATAGCTGAATAAGAAACCGGCAATCAGCAGAAATGGTGCAATCCCGGAAGCGAAGTTTACGATCGGAAAGATCCGATGACGGAGTGCTAGCATGGGATAATGCTCTTTATGCTGAATGGCATGACCGACCTCGTGACAAGCTACGGCAACTGCAGAAATCGATTTTTCATAATAAACGGGCTCGGATAGCCGCACGACTCTTTGCATTGGATCATAATGGTCAGATAACGCACCAGGTACTGGTTCAATAGGCACATCATGCAAACCATTGCGATCCAGCATATGCCGAGCTGCATCATAACCGGTTAACCCATTTTCATTTGGGACATCAGACCATTTATTAAAAGTACCTTTTACACGGAATTGCGCCCATAAGGATAAGCCGAACGCAAGAATAATCAATATATACATACCCATCATAAAGCAACCCTCCATTATTGTTCATCATAGCCCGGGCATCTACATCATAGAACTATGCTCCAGCAGATACTTCAGAGCTTCGATACAAGCGGCGCTTTGTGGTAGTAGACCAGTAAGCAACTTGCGCGCTTGAACGGGCTTGAGCTGCCCCAAAAGAGGCTGTAGTTCATTGACTTCACGTTCTAGACGCTGCATGTGCATCTCTAGACTCGTTAGTTTGTCAGTGACGTGCTCTTCCCCCGCGACCGAGTTCCATTTAATCAGTGTCTGTCTGATTTCCTCAAGGCTATACTTCTCTTGTTTCATTTGGTTAATACGTTCAAGCCTGTTTAAGGTTTCATCATTATAAAGACGATAATTTTTCAATGATCGTTCTTCAGGTGTGATCAAACCAAGCTTTGTGTAATAATCAATAGTTCGTTCGCTGACACCAGCCGCCTTGGCTAGCTCACCAATTCGATACAGCTTCATATCCCCATCTGTCTTCACCTCGCGCTCTTCGTTCAACCTTCAATATTAGCATTTGCAAACGGAGTGTATATAAAGAATATTTTACATGATTCCCAACCATACAGTCAAACGTCATGCTTTTTTTGGACGGAAACAAGCTACTTTTATAGTTAGTAAATGTGACATGGAGTGTTTGGGACCATGTTTTTTTAACATAATAAAAAAAATCTTGTCAATTTTCATGTATTCTGATTATAATGACAATAAGAATTTCACGAAATGTAAAGAAAATTAACATTCGAGGGAGTGGGCTTCATGAGAAAAAAGTGGTTAGTTGTATTATTGGCCATGCTGACAGTATTAGCTTTTCCGGTAGGTGCGTTTGCTGCTGACGGTCCGACAAATATTCAACTTCAAGCCGGGCTAAACACGGCCTTTACGTTCTTGGCATTTATACTTGTATTTTTTATGCAAGCGGGATTTGCATTGCTGGAGGCAGGCTCGACACGAATGAAGAATGCAGGCCATGTCGCTGGTAAAACGATTCTCACCACAGGTGTTGCGGCTTTGTCCTTCTGGGCACTTGGATTTGGATTCGGATTTGGTAATGATGGCGGCAACGGATTTATGGGACTGACGGGTTTCTTCATGAGTGGTACGAATGCTGCTGCATCGTTTGATGCTCTTTCAGGTCTGGATGTTCCGATTACAATTATGTTTTTGTTCCACTTTGCTTTCGCTGCGGTATCACTTTCTATCGCATGTGGGGGAATGGCAGAGCGTGCAAAATTAAGTGTATACATTATCTTCGGTATTTTGTTCTCTATCGTGATCTATCCGGTTGTAGCTCACTGGGTGTGGGGCGGCGGATGGCTTGGTAAGTTAGGCATGCAGGATTATGCCGGTTCGACGGTAGTCCATTTGACAGGCGCTACGGCGGCACTCGTCGCTACACTGCTGCTCAAACCGCGTCTAGGCAAGTTCAATAAAGATGGCAAGCCGAACATTATCCCTGGTCATAATCAGGTGTACTCTATCTTGGGTGTTATTATTCTCTGGTTTGGTTGGTTTGGGTTTAACCCAGGTAGTGCTGTATCGGCTATGAACGACGGATTCTTTGGATATGTGGCCTTGACTACCAATATTGCTGCTGCGGCAGGTGGAGTTTTCGCTTTGCTCGTATCCTGGATGGTATATGGAAAGGCAGATATTCCTGCTATGCTAAACGGTGTGCTGGCGGCTTTGGTTGCTATTACTGGTTCTTGTGCCTTTGTAGCCCCTTGGGCGGCACTGGTCATTGGTGCAGTTGCAGGGATCGTCACTTTCTTCACAGCGCAATGGTTCGAGCGTGCAAGAGTAGATGACCCGGTATATGCTTTCTCCGTGCATGGTGTTGCAGGGATGTGGGGCGCAGTGTCCACAGGGTTCTTCGCTACTCCTGAGCTTGTAAAAATAACAGGTGTAGGTCAAGCGGGTCTGTTCTATGGTGGTGGATTTACCCAATTAGGAGTACAGCTGCTTGGACTGATTGGCACCTTGGCTTTCGTGTTCGTCATTTCCTTCATTATTCTGGGTGCGATGAAAGCGATTATGGGTATCCGCGTTACGGAAGAGGAAGAAACGATGGGACTGGATATCAGTGAACACGGTACGTACGGCTATCCTGAGCAAATGAAGTTGGTTGCCGAGGCTGAAAAGCGTTCTGGAATTGTGAACTAATATGTAAAATATAAAGAACCAGTATGGATGAGCGGAGGAGATGGAAGTATGGAACTGCAAAATATGGCCTCTTGGGTGAGTTCCGCTGAAGCGATTGATCAAGCAGATACGCCTGAATCGCTAAGGCAGGCCAGGGTCGACTCTCAAAAATGGCTGCTGGCTTCCCAAGCCTCCGCTCCGTTATCAGACTGGTTACGAACGGCGAATGAAATGCATGACCGCATCGCGGCCAGAGCTGTACAAATGTGTGAAAAAGGGATGGTTGAGGATGGCTTCGGCCCTCCTCCCGTCCCTTATGCATTTATAGCCTTCGGAAGCATGGGGCGCTCGGAATCGACGCTGTGGAGTGACCAGGATAACGGTATGATTATCAGTGACACAATATCTGCTAATAAAGAATTGTATTTTAGAGAGTTTGGTCGCAGAGTGTCTGCGATGTTAGAGTATTTGGGATATCCCAAATGTGAGGGGAAAGTAATGTGCTCGGAGCCGTTGTGGCGCCAAACATTGTCTGGATGGCAAGAACAGCTAACGAAATGGTCGGACGATTTTGCTTGGGAGCCGATCCGTTATCTGATTATCTCGTCTGATATGAGGCATATCGCTGGAGATGAGCAATTATCTGCAAACTGGAAACGAAGTTTTTATGAGTTGTTCCGAAAACATCCTGATTTACCCTCAGCGGTACTTCGGAACACGGTGAGGCATAAAGCGACACTTAATATTTTAGGTCAGATTGTTACCGAGCGCTTCGGTGAGCATGCGGGCGATTTTGATGTGAAATACGGGTTGTACATTCCGCTGGTGAACGCAGTCCGTTTTTTGGCGTTGCAACATGGTGTAGAGGAAACCTCCACCCTCAAAAGGCTCAGTCGTCTCGCATCATTAGAAGCGGCGCCGTTGCCTTTACTCGATGCTTGCGAGCGAGCCTTTCGGATCGCGCTTCAGCTTCGAATGGCTACTCCAGTGAAGAAGAATGATGGATTGCTGGTCAGCAATGGCTACCTGGCTGTAAAGCCGCTCAAACAAAGTAAAGGCTGGCATGAGTTGCGCGAGGCGCTTTCGACAGTACGACGACTGCATCGTGCGTTGCAAAGGCAGTTGCGATTTATGGAAGGGAGAAGGTCATGAAGGAACCAGCGCAGGGAAGTGGCTTCTGGAGCGCTCTCCGCAGAGGAGGAGTGCCGTCTGCGATCGCATCTGTAATGGGGGCTCCTACGGCTCAGCAGATGGCGTTTATTCGCTCCTTAACCCGGGAGCAACGGCGCTCTGAAGTATTGCGGACCCCGCTGGATCGTTTGGAGACGGTAGTTTTTGATCTGGAGACAACGGGATTTTCAGCACAGCATGGAGATGAGATTTTATCGTTCGGGGCGATTAGGGTTGTCGGGGACATGATTATGGAAAAAGAGCAGTTTTATACGCTTGTTAATCCACGGACTGTGATTCCTGAGCATATTACCGAGCTAACTGGGATTACCCGGGAAATGACGGATGAAGCTCCACCGCTTATGAACGGACTGCACGACTTTATGTCCTTTGTAGGTGGGCGAGTACTTGTGGCACATGCTAGCGCTCATGACAAGGCCTTTTTGAATGCTGCGTTATGGAAAACATCTAAAGTTCAATTGACTCACCGTGTTCTGGATACGATGATGCTTGCCAAATGGCTTGAGCCACAGCAACATCAAACCTACAGTTTGGATGAATTGTTGACCTATCAATCCATTCCGATTGAAGGACGGCACCATGCGTTAGAGGATGCGAAAATGACGGCTAAGCTGTGGGTTGCTTATGTTCAGGAAATGTTGAAGCGTAATGTGACCAATTTGGCAGATGTCTACGCGCATTTAAGTCATGCCTGATTCAGTACAAGGCATAGCATAAAAACAGCAAGTTCGCGATTTCGTGGGTTTGCTGTTTTTTTTTCGTCCTGTTCAGATTTAGAAGGTTAGAGGTGGGAACAGTATGGGCATCCTATGGAGAAGGTAAGGGTTATTTAGACGAAAGACAGGTGATACGACTGTGAAAAGATTTCTTTTCATCAGAGCGATGGTTATGCTGGTTGTGGTTGGGGCTTCGTGGGGAGTTATTGAAAACACAACTTATGCAGCAAACCTGTCCATGGAAAATGCACCATTAAAAGAGGAATACGGTAGAGAAAGACTTAAAGCTGAGAAAGAGGTAGAGGATGAAACAGATGCGGTAGAGGTAATGAAAATGATAAAGCCTGGTCAACGGCTTCCTTCTATGATTTTAAAGGGGTTAAATGGCAGGACCTACGATGTAGGGGCCACGCGCAATAAAGCTTTGGTTATTAGCTTTTGGGCTTCGTGGTGCGATCCGTGCCGATTAGAAGCGCCTATGCTGAATGAGTTGTATAGTAAGTACAAAGATGATGTGGATGTGTATGGTATCAATGTAACTCGCTATGATCGATTGGAGGATGTACAAAAGTTTTCCCACTCTTTGGATCTCAAATTTCCCATTTTACTTGATGAGCAAGGAGCATTGTTTGAACGATTTGGAGGGGTGGCTTTTCCAACCCATGTAATGGTTGATCATCATGGACAGGTCCGCGAAATCATAATCGGCATGCTCAGTGAGCAGGAGTTGGAACGCAAAATAGAAACTCTTGAAAAAAAGAAGGTGTCTTTGGGAGCCGAGTAGACTAGACCCCAAAGACACCTTATAAGCTCGTGCGAGCACCTGATTAGTGATTAACTAATCCATGATGAGTAAGCTCTGCCTGATCGTTTTTTGGAGTCGGTGCTTCCAATAATGCGTAACGGAAGCTGTCCAAGAGAGCTTCCCAGCTGGCTTCGATTACATTTTCAGATACACCTACGTTACTCCAGACGTCCTCGTAATTTTTAGACTCAATGAGCACACGTACCTTGGCGGCAGTGGCATCCTTTTCGTCAAGCACACGTACCTTGTAGTCAGCCAAATGCATGTCCCGCAAGGCAGGGAAATATTGAGAAAGAGCCTTGCGGAGTGCGTTATCGAGCGCGTTGACAGGACCGTTGCCTTCAGCTGCGGTATAGACACTCGTCCCTGCGACATTCAGTTTCAAAAATGCCTCGGATACGACCGGGCGGCCGGCAGTTTTCTCTACCAGCACTTTGAAGGATTCAAAAGAGAACATTTCCTTCACTTCACCACCTGCTTCACGAATGAGCAGTTCCAACGAAGCATCCGCGCCTTCAAACTGGTACCCCTGATGCTCCAGTTCCTTGATGCGGCTAATTACGCCACGTGCCTCATCACTAGATGGGTCAAGGGTGATGCCCAGCTCTTGTGCTTTGGATACCACGTTGCTTTGCCCGGCCAGTTCGGAGACCAAGACCCGTTGCTTGTTCCCCACGAGTTCAGGAGCGATGTGCTCATAAGTTCGCGAGTCGCGCAGAATGGCTGACACGTGGATGCCCCCCTTATGGGCAAAAGCTGCATTGCCTACATAAGGCTGGTTCACAGGCATATTGACGTTGGCGACTTCGCTCACAAAGCGGGCTGTATTGTGGAGTTGATTTAACTTCTCAGTATCTAGACAGTCGTAGCCCAGCTTGAGCTGCAAATTAGGAATGACGGAGCACAGGTTAGCGTTACCACACCGTTCACCGTAGCCGTTGATGGTACCCTGAACCTGCCTTGCGCCTGCTTGTACAGCACTTAGAGAGTTCGCTACTGCCAATTCGCAGTCATTGTGTGTATGAATACCCAACTGCGACCTCGTTATCTGGCTTTGCAGCATAGTGACAATTTCCTGAATCTCATGCGGTAGGGTACCGCCGTTTGTATCGCACATCACGAGCCAATCCGCGCCTGCTTCTTCTGCTTTTTTCATAACGGCCATTGCATACTCGGGATTGTTTTTATATCCGTCAAAAAAATGTTCGGCATCAAAAATAACCTCCATGCCCCCTTGCTTTAAAAAGGCGATGGAGTCGTAAATCATAGACAGATTTTCCTCCAGTGTCGTCTGTAGGGCGGTGTGTACATGAAAATCCCATGATTTACCCACAAGTGTAGCAGCCTGAGCGCCGGATTCCAGAATTCGTTGTAGATTGACATCCTGTGCTGCGATGCTATCTTTGCGGCGCGTGCTGCCGAAGGCGACAATCTTTGCCTGAAGGCCTAGCTCTTGTACCCGTTTGAAAAATTCGATATCCTTGCTGTTGCTTCCGGGAATCCCGCCTTCAATATAATGAACACCGAGATCATCGAGTTTTTTGGCGATTTTCAATTTGTCATCAGCAGACAAGCTAATTCCTTCTCCTTGAGTGCCGTCTCGCAGCGTTGTGTCAAAGATAGAAATAGCGGTGGACATGAGGGACTCCTCCTTTGCGGATTGCTCAGATTGGTGATGCTCTGCTTTTTTTAAGCACATTAATTTAGTTGTTTAACGCTTAAAAACAGGAAAGCGTTAGTTTGTCGTGTTCGTATGTTAGTCGATTATATCAACTTATGACTTCAATTGTAATATATAATTATCATTTTTAGCCGCAAAACCTTTATTTTTTATGTAAAATAGAAATAGCATTTAAGGGTATTTCAAGTATAAAATCAAAACACATATTCCCGCAATGACGGGTGAATTTACAGTTAAAAAGAAGGGTTGAGCATGAAAGATGTCAGTGCTTATTATCCGGCTGGTGGACGAGTTATTCTGCATGTGGATATGAATGCATTTTATTGTTCCGTTCATGCAGCGGAGGAGCCGGAGAAATATAAGGGACTGCCTACCGCGGTGGCAGGCAGTAGTGAGCTGCGCAAAGGTGTAATTGTAACCTGCTCATATGAAGCTCGACGATTGGGCATTTCAACAGGGATGGTCGTTCAGCAGGCTCGTCGGATCTGTCCGCAGCTCATCGTAATACAGCCTGATTTTCACTTGTATCGTCGTTATTCCAAGGCATTTATGAGTATTGCCTATTCGTATACGCCTATGCTGGAAGCAACTTCAATTGATGAGTGCTATCTGGATATTTCTGGATCCAAACAGTTTGGAACACCTATGGAAATTGCTGAGGAAATCCAGCGCAGAGTAGAGGACGAACTGGGTCTGCCCTGTTCAATTGGAGTTGCTCCCAACAAGTTGCTGGCCAAAATGGCCTCTGATCTGAAAAAACCACGCGGGATATCTATTCTACGTTTGCGTGATGTACCCAACATTTTGTGGAACCTTCCCTGTGGTCAATTGTTTGGTGTGGGCCGCAAAACGGCAGATAAGCTTCTACAAATGAACATTCGCACCATTGGACAACTGGCTAAAGCTGATGAGCATATGCTGGTTGGCGTATTTGGTGTGACGGGTTCGTGGTTAAAATTGGCCGCTAATGGGATTAACCATTCTCCAGTCAGCACTGAACGGGAGCCAAACAAGTCCATTGGTCACACGACTACCCTGCCTATGGATGTGGTAAAGCTGGAAGAGGCCCAACGGGTACTTCTTAACATTAGTGATCAGGTAGCCCGGCGGCTTCGACGACACGGTATGCTGGCAGGAGGTATACAATTGACGATTCGGACGCCGGATATGAAGACCTTTACGCGTTCTCAGGTCAGGAGTACTCCTACGGAAAGTGCAGAGGACATATATAAGGAAGCTTGTGCGTTGTATCGTCGCCATTGGGGAGAGGATAAGCCAGTGCGCTTGCTGGGGATTACGCTACAGCAGCTCATTCCAAAGGAGGAAGCGGCCGTTCAAATGGATCTATTTGAATACCAGGATCAGCCTAAGAAGGAAAGCTTATTGAAGACGATGGATGCACTGCGCGATAAGTTTGGTGAAAATGCAATTTTGACCGCTGGGATGTTGGGAGATGATCCTTCGGTACTTCTTCGCAACTCCAAGTTGCGTGGAACTTCGCTGCAAAAAGACAATCTACCAACTCCGGAGTGAACTTCTGGGTGATTTATTGCAAACATCAGAAGCTTACGTTATAAGTGTTTTTTGCATGAAGGATAAAGGAAAATAATTTGTAATAATATTGGGTTTGTATTAATATGTGAATAGAATGCAAAAGCTGGTTTGTTTGACTGTATAGGAGGAAGAGAAAAGTTATGGCTAAATACACTTGGGTAGAAAAAGATACATGCATTGCTTGCGGAGCGTGTGGCGCTACAGCACCAGACATTTATGATTATGATGATGAAGGTTTGGCAGAAGTGATCTTTGAAGGGGATGCAAACCAAGGCATCAAGGCGATCTCAGAAGATTTGTTTGATGATATGCAGGATGCTTGTGACGGTTGCCCTACAGATTCCATCAAAGTAGCAGACGAGCCGTTCAATAAAGAAGGTTAAGCGTAGGCTTCTTCGATAGGCACAGCACTGACAGCTCCCTTCGCCGTATAACGGTGAAAGTAAGCTGTTGGTGCTGTTTTTTTAGATTATAGAATGGTTCAGCGGAGCTGAACTATCCTATAATCGCAAGAAAGACTTCTGCCAAGAGCGGTCTGGCTTCCGTGAGAGTACGTCGATAGACGTTTTTTTATGTGCTGTCCATCGAGTCTATTTTTGCCGATATACATAATAGGAAGTATGCAAGATTACACGATCAGGAGGATCCGATGAACCATTCGCCTCATCTTAAATCGTATGTAAAAAAACACCCTGATAATAAAATGGCCTGGTATTTACTCGGCAAAGAGTATGAGAGCAGCGGTCAAGAGGGCAAAGCAAATTATTGCTTTAATCGCGCAGGAGAAGTGTTCGAAGCCTTCGAGCATAAACAGATTCCGGCAGACGTATGGATGGAATATCAGGATAAACTGGTTCAAATGTCGAAGGAGAAGGATCGAAGGACGGCTCGAACACGCCACCTGTTAACTGCGTTAATGGTACTACTGCTCATATGGGTTCCTTCAGCCAATTCACCGAGACCTTCAAATGAAAATGCATCTGATCCCTCTGGAACTGAGCAGGTAGCAATTGATAATATTGAAGTTACGAAAGTGGCCACTGCTGATCCGAAGGAGATGGCCCAGATCGGTGTGGTTGGTGGTGTGTTTACGGCTCAAGCTCGAAAAGGGAGTGGAGCTGGAACGGGGCTTACTGATTTGTTGGCTAAGACTAGCCGACTGCCGTCCAAGACTACGGTGTTGGGTATGGAGCAAGGGGGCTCATGGCTGCTCTGGAGAGAGGGTATGAAGCCATTACTTAGTGTACAAAACAAAGGAAACGGTGGATTAGCTGTTCAGTCTTACGACGCCGCTGCGTGTGCTTGCAAGCCGTCAGACAGTGAAAATCTTCGCAAAGCAGGTCTGAAATGGGCTGCTGGACAGGAGGAATTAGCTGTGTTGAATAGCTCCATGCATGCTTTTCGCTCACAGCATCACCGTCTTCCCCAGAGTCTTGATGAACTGACACGAGACTTTCCCGCTAACACGATTTACGGTACGACAGACGGGATGAAGAAGGCTTTTACACCTATGCGTAATTTACTTGCTTCACCAGGACAGGGAACAGGGAAGGCAGTAGATTTAGACGCTAACTCGTCGGTCGAAAGCAGTCCATTACTGGCATCGTCATTGCACGGACGACCTTTTCTGGGGCAACCGCTGCGAATTGTGGTGGACAAATCCAAGCACAGGCTCGCACTGGTGAGTGGGAATGTACTTATTCGAAATTATCCTATCGGTTTGGGCGGAGAGAAAACACCAGAAGGGAAGTTTGTGATTACCGATAAAGTAGTAAATCCGAACGGCAAATCCAACGGTGAGTTTGGCAGTCGTGGAATGCAACTGTCTGCAACGAATTATGCCATTCATGGCACGAACGAGCCGGACAGCATTGGCAAAAATGAGTCGTTGGGTTGTGTCCGAATGGGTAAAGAGGATGTGGAGGAATTGTTTGCACTAGTACCTTCGGGTACGGAGGTAGTTATTGGTAACGGGGAATTGCCTGATCAAGTGCTTGTGCCTGGTTCTCGATTTACAAGTGAGCCGCAGCATGACCAGACGAATTCCCGCAAAACCTATCACTGGCTAAATTAACGTTTTGATGTTATTGCTACTTGGTGTTTAACGATTTCCTGCTTGTGCTAAAACAATGACCAGAATAATCACAATGATGAGGAGAACAAAGCTGACGGCGGTCCATACAATCGCTTTCTTGTTCACCTCATCCTTTTTCTTTTGCAGACTGGGCGGCTTGCGCTTGGTCTTCATATCAGCAATCCCTCTTTTCTAACGGGCTAAGGTCTTGTCTTACTATGTCCATTGTAAATGGTTTGATTATACATTTTCAATGACATCTCCATGACAACTGAATTGTTCTGGAGCTACACCTCGCAAATTACTTTCTTTTTGGTATGGAAAAAGCTAAACTATTTTGTAGAGATGTTTTTTTAGGATTGTGCAAGGGCATAGAACGGAGTGGATGAATCGTGTTGTATCGAAGGATTGCGAAACCTGTTTTTTTTAAAATGAGTCCAGAGACGGCCCATCATGTAGTCATTGACGGCTTAAAACATGCGGGCTCATTCCCTGGTGGAGCAGCGACACTGCGAGGGATGTACGGAGTCAAGGAAACGGAGGATCTTGCCGTTGATCTGTTTGGCATTCATTTTCCCAACCCGATTGGACTGGCTGCAGGACTGGATAAAAATGCAGAAGCGGTTACTGGTTTTTCTTCCATCGGGTTTGGATTTATGGAAGTGGGAACGGTGACACCTGTGGGACAGCCCGGCAATGATCGGCCCCGGTTGTTCCGACTACCTCCTGATGAGGCGTTAGTCAATCGGATGGGCTTTAACAATCTGGGTGCTGAGAGCATGGCCAAACGTCTAGCTGCACTCAAACATCGACTTGTTCCGGTCGCAGTTAATATCGGCAAAAATAAAATCACTCCCAATGAGGATGCTCATAAAGACTATGAAAAGTGTATTTCCGCACTGTATCCGTATGCGGACTTCTTTGTAGTGAATATTAGCTCGCCGAATACGCCGGATTTAAGAAAGCTCCAGCATGGTAATGAACTGAAGTCGCTATTGGAAGCGGTTCGGGCAGAGATGGGAGTTCAGGCGAAAAAGTATGGCAATGCCAAGTCTGTACTGGTTAAAATTGCGCCAGATGTATCGGATGAAGAATTGGAATATATGACAGATGCGATTGCTGCCAGTGGAGTAGACGGCATTATTGCGACCAATACAACAATATCCAGAGCTGGTCTGACACACCGAAATGCGAGTGAAACAGGAGGGCTGAGTGGTAAGCCGCTGCGTGACCGTTCCACAGAGGTCATCGGACGGGTGTACCGCCAGACGGAAGGTAAGCTGCCTATTATCGGATCAGGCGGCATCTTCACGAGTCGTGATGCCTATGACAAAATTAAAGCAGGCGCAAGCCTGATTGAAATTTATACAGCATTGATCTACGAAGGGCCGGAAGTAAATAGGGCTATACATGCTGGCCTGCGTGAGCTGCTTCGAAAGGACGGCTTTAGACACATTACCGAGGCTGTTGGTGCAGATCACAGATAAAAAAGTGTTGTCGGAAGAGACAGGAGGTACGGGGATGGACGGAAGAGACTGGGGAACATTTTTACTGCCATACGATCAGGCGGTGGAAGAGCTTAAGGTCAAGTTCAAAACAATGCGTGCGGAGCTGAAAAAGCGCGAGGAATACGCTCCTATCGAATTCGTAACCGGACGGGTTAAAAAAATATCAAGCATCCTCGATAAGGCAAAGAGATTACAGGTTCCTTCTGATCAGCTGGAGACGGGAATCGAGGATATTGCAGGCATTCGCATTATGTGCCAATTTGTAGAGGATATTCGGCGGGTGGCCGAATATATCAGAAGACGTAAGGATTTGACCGTACTGTATGAAAAGGACTATATCACCAATTATAAAGACAGCGGCTATCGCAGCTTTCATATGATTGTGGAGTATCCGGTTCAAACAGCAGTGGGGCTGAAAATTGTGCTAGCAGAAATTCAAATCCGTACTTTGGCTATGAATTTTTGGGCAACCATAGAGCATTCTCTTAGCTATAAGTATCGTGAAAGCTTGCCTGATAATATGCGCACACGATTGAAAAAGGCAGCTGAGGCAGCCTTTGTATTGGATAATGAGATGTCTTCTATGCGTCTTGAAATATTGGAAGCGCAGAAAAAGTTCGAGGATGAAGCCAATATCGTTTCTAAAGTGCTAACAGGTATGCACCGGCTGTATTTCTACCATAAGATCAGTGAAACGATTGATGCGCAGCGCAGATTTAATGAACTGTGGGAACGGCACGACATGGAAGGAATCAAGCTGCTTCACGATGAGGTCAAAGAGATGCTAGAAGCCTCTACCAAGGAAGAAGACAGGGATGAGTATTAAATGGAAAACCTTTCCTACGAACCGCTGTACGTGACTTATTTGGTATACTTCAATCGGGATCGGGATTACTTTGAATGTCATGAGGTACTGGAAGAGCTGTGGCTTAAGCTGGACCGTGACCCTGTATATAAAGGTTTGCTTCAAGTTGCTGTAGGGCTGTATCATTTCCGGAATGGTAACTATCGTGGTGGACATATGATGCTGAATAGTGCGGTCCACAGGTTGGAGCATGCTCCTTCGCAGGCGCTGGGCATTAATATGGCGAAGCTGGTGGACGAGGCGCGCGTTTGCGCCCGTCAGCTTGCTCAAGCAGTTATGACCAGTACGGAAGAGCTTCAGCACCAACCGCCGGTTTATCGGGATTTGACGATTGAAATCGTCGAGCCCGGGCTGCGCCGGGCCGTGGAGAAGGCATCGTCGTCCATTCCAGTCAACATCCCGCAGCAGAGAGGTCCTCGGCGTGGGGAAAAGCATGAGCAGCGTCAGCAGGCGCTGGCAGCTTCAATTAGGCGAAGACAGGCCGCTGACGGCTCAGGCTCTGTCTCGGCGGAAACGAAGGATACGCCTTGAGTTTGAAGCGCATGATAAGCAAGCAGCCCGATCCGTTTCATGAGGATCGGGCTGCTTGATCGTTTCAGGTGTGTGAACG
The DNA here is from genome assembly GCF_024213325.1 of Paenibacillus sp. MZ03-122A. Taxonomy (NCBI): domain Bacteria; kingdom Bacillati; phylum Bacillota; class Bacilli; order Caryophanales; family Paenibacillaceae; genus Paenibacillus; species Paenibacillus sp. MZ03-122A. The sequence goes on from NZ_JANAVI010000001.1 coordinate 507,150, forward strand.
TTTGACTAGGAGGTTACGTTCTTTTTATATTTCTCAAAGAAGGCTTTGAAATCGTCGAGTGTATACCCATTGTCCGAAGGACTTTCCTTCAATCCACCTACCATACGTTCCTTTTCCACGCCTTTTTCGTAATAAATGAGCGTAGGGGTATACTCAATCTTATACTTGTCCCAGCCATCCTCATACTCACGCAGGTTAAATTCGTGCATCGTAATGTTCTCCTGCTTGCTCAAAGGCAAGAGCTTAGGGGTAGTGGCGCGGCAATGCACACAGTCGGACGCGAAATGATAGACGAAGAAGTTTTCCTTTTTGTCAATTTTACTCTGTAGATCTTCCGGCTTAATAATTTGCTGATAGTTCGGGTCATTTAGCAGCTCTTGAGTAGCAGGATTTAACGAGGCTGTGGAAACGCCATACAGCTTGTTTTTAGTGCCTGAATTTAAAGCGAGCAGCACTCCAAGCAAAATGACCAGCACAACAAAAAAGCCGATGACAGGTATAAGCTTTTTTTTGTTGGATTTTTGTGCGTTCAATGCAATCTCTCCTATCAAAATTCAAAATATGTAGCTATGAATCTCATTATTATACAACATTACAGATTGTAGTGAAAGTTCGTAAATCACACCGATATTGCAGGATAACAGGTTGAATATGGTACAATAAAATTTATTTTAAAAGGACAGGATGATTACGATTATGGGTGTACATTTCCCCACAGCATTTGTAAAGCGCATGGAGCAACTGCTCGGCGACGAATTTGAAGCATTTATGACCGCCTATGACCACACGCCCCATGCCGGGATTCGCGTCAATACGTTAAAAATTCCGGTGGAGGACTTTAAGGAACGTTCTCCGTTCGAACTGCGGCCAATTCCATGGTGTGCCACGGGTTTTTACATTCCGCACGGTACGAAACCGGGGTTACATCCTTACTACCATGCGGGACTGTACTATATACAGGAACCGAGTGCAATGTCTCCGGTTGAACTGCTCAACGTAGCTCAAGATGAAGCTGTATTGGACTTGTGCGCTGCACCGGGCGGGAAATCGACCCAAATAGCTGCCAAACTACAAGGAAGCGGCGTATTGGTGACCAATGATATTAGCACGGACCGAACCAAAGCATTGGCTAAAAATGTGGAATTGTACGGTGTGCGTAATGCCGTGGTACTGAATGAAAGCCCGGATCGAATCGCCGATGCCTTTCCTCATTTTTTTGACAAGATACTAATTGATGCACCTTGCTCGGGAGAAGGTATGTTCCGCAAAGATGAGGATATGGCAAAACAATGGGAAACGCATTCGGTGGATAAATGTGTAGTCATGCAACGGGACATTTTGCGTGTAGCGGCCTCGATGCTGAGCACAGGAGGGAGAATTGTCTATTCGACCTGCACCTTTGCGCCAGAAGAAAATGAAGGAATGATCGCAGAATTTCTGGAGGCTCATCCCGATTTTGACGTAGTCCCTGTTCCATCGGAAGCAGGTTTTGCACCAGGCCACCCGGAATGGATGAGTGAAGAGGTCGCGGCATCACATCCCGAACTGCGGGGAACAGCACGCCTTTGGCCGCATCTCGTAGAGGGAGAAGGCCATTTTATCGCTGTGTTGCAACACCAGGGTGGTCGTGTCACTGGGACTGAAGATCACACTGAATCCGGGGATTTGACTCCATTTGAGGGCAAGAATGACAGGGCATTGAACATAGATGCAGTGTATCCACGGAAGAAGCAGTTTTTGTCCGTCAAGGAAGCACTGACGCCAAGCGGTCAAGGAAGGCATGCGACTGGGGAGCCTAAACGAAGTGGAAAAGGAATGGATGGGAGGTCCGGTAAAGGAAAGTCCGCGCGCGGCTTGGGTGGCAATAAGTCTCGTTCTGGCAAAGAGAATGTAAAATCTGCTGCACGCTCCCCACAAGATGTGTTGGAGTCCTATCACCAATTTATGAAGGATCAGCTGGAGGTGTCCTTTACAGGCTATACGGTGGTCTATGGAGATCGTATTTATCAGTCGCCATTGGCATACCATCGTTTGGACGGCCTTAAGGTAGTGCGACCAGGCTGGTTTATGGGTACCGACAAGAATGGTCGCTTTGTGCCTTCACACCCGCTGGCGGTGGCATTATGCCCTTCAGAGGCGGCTAGAAGCATCAATCTCTCCAGTTCAGATGCTGAGGCCATCCGGTATTTAAAAGGGGAGACCTTGTCCATCCCCGTTGAGAGAATGGCACTGCGGAACGAAGTCCAGCCCAAAGGCTATACTCTCATGTGCATTGATGGTTATTCGGCTGGGTGGGGCAAATGGCAGGACGGCATGCTCAAAAATGAATACCCTACAGGTTGGAGGTGGACATCGGTATGAGTGGAAAAGGGAGACAAACGCAACGTTTGGATAAAGTTTTGACCCATATGGGATATGGCTCCCGTAGTGATATCAAGCGACAGGTGAAGCAAGGGATGATCACGGTAAACGGGAGGATCATCAAGGATAGTGGCTTACAGGTTCATCCATACCAGGATCAGATTGAAGTGAACGGGGAACGTGTTGTTTTTCGGGAGTATATTTACATCATGCTGCACAAGCCACCGGGCGTTATATCTGCAACCGAAGATACAAGGGAGCGGACGGTGCTGGATTTGCTGAGCGCGGAGGAACGACACTTTGAGCCTTTTCCAGTTGGACGCTTAGACAAAGATACAGAAGGGCTATTGTTGTTGACCAACGACGGTAAGCTAGCGCACGAACTACTTTCTCCACGGCGGCATGTCCCTAAAACATATGAGGCTATCGTATCGGGTCATGTCACGGAGGAGGACATTCATCAATTTACAGCAGGAGTGGAACTGGATGATGGGTATGTTACCCTTCCTGCACAGTTGACCATTCTTCGCCATGAACATCCGCACCAGGCAGATGGGGAAGTCATTTCTTATATTTCACTTGTAATCCATGAGGGAAAGTTTCATCAAGTGAAGCGTATGTTCGAAGCGGTTGGTAAAAAGGTTACCTATTTAAAAAGAATAGCTATGGGCCCATTGAAGCTAGATGAACAGCTTCCACTGGGCAGCTATCGAGAGCTGACCAGTGAAGAACTGGCATGGATCGGCCGGGATATAGCATCTGCAACGTCAGAAGTTTGATGGGCAGATTAAATATAAATGACGCACAGGCTCTTATGAAATTCCTGTGCGTCATTTTATGATATAGACAACCAGACAGAGAATTATTCAAACTCAACGTTCAACACTGAATCGCAGTTTACGAATTATTGTGCGCGTGCTGCCCGACTCTTTTTCACTTCGGCTGCTGTATAAGCTGTAACCTTGTTTTTACCTGTCGTTTTGGATATGTACATCGCTTGATCGGCCTGCTTGACCAGTTCATCCGGGTTCATTTCCTTCTTCACTGTACTGTGTCCGACACTGATGGTGACAATGCTTTCTTCCGCGACCCGCTCGCGGATACGTTCTGCAACATGTCCAACCTTGGCACGTCGATCCACAACCATTGCGACCAGTTCCTCGCCACCGTATCGTCCGGTCAGTCCGATTTCATCCAGTTCATCCTCCATAATCTGTGCCACCTGTTTGAGTACTTCATCCGCACGAGCATGGCCCTGCGTATCATTCAACTTTTTGAAATTGTCAATATCGCAAAAAATGACCGACACGCGGATTCCTTGATCCATATATCGCCGTAGTCGTCCCGAAAAATATTTACGGTTATATAGCCCTGTCAGGCCATCGGTGATGGAAGAACGGTAAATCCTTTGGAGCAGCTCCACAATCCGTTCAAACAGGATGAGGAATAACGTAGTGTAGTACAGCAATGGTAAAAATGACATATATAGGACTGTGTTTGATCTTCCAGCTTCTGCAGGGATGTCATTTCGCAGCCACAAATAGCCAAGCCAGAGCAAATACATGAATAAGCCGGCTACATACTTCTTTGGCTGTCCGATTCGTGGGGTGATGAACACAAGGCTCAGTATAAGTACCAGTACTCGATAAAACAGAGTGAACCCAACTAGTTTCGCTGCGCTGATCCAAGCGGGCAACAAACCTGCAGTCCAGGCAATAACCGGCAATATCAATAACGCACCCAGCAGCAGCAAGGTCCATGTCTGCGCACGTTTCAGCTTCCGGTAGAGTTGAAATACGGCGGCATTGATGAGCACGAAGGCAGACGCCTCCAGCACATTTTTCCACACGATTCCTTGGAGTTGCATCTTGCCTCCACCTGCTGAATAGAGATTCATGGCTTCATATGTCATAATAATAATAGCGGCAACCGAAAAAAGGATATAGGCTTTTTTTCGTTGTCTGCTATATATGATCACGCACATCAGTGCCATCATGAGTATAATATACAAACCGCAGGCTGCACTTACGGCCCCGGCCAGAGATGGGAAACCCAAGGTTCCCGATAAGGACAACAACGTCAACATCACCGACTCCATTTGCAAGAATAGTCAATCTATTGAACGGTTGATATCGTTCCGATACAATAGACAGGATTTATCCTATTTAAAATGTTATAATTTTCTTTTGTGACTAACATTTATTCTCAATATATCATCTTTCAGAAAATCCGGAAACCTATACATACAATCTGTGATCCGGGCAGTTTAATGCTTGAAAGGGGAAGCACGTCATGAAATTGCTACAGGCTCTCTTTTTCCCACCCGAGCAACCGGGAGGCGTTTCATCCATGATTCCATATCTGCAAGAGCGATTTACATCCCCCCGTTGGGAAATGGAGCTATTTTCAATCCCTAAACGGATTCGTAACAAGGGTAGGGACGAAGTAACTTTTGACACCTTTGACTGGACGAGATATGAACAATATCCAATCGTTCAAAAATATATTCAGACGTACCGCGACTATTTGTGGTGGACCCGGCTTCGTATTCAGAAGCCCTATGACCTTATTCACGCTCATCATCCGATTGCCGGAATCGCCATGAAAACTGTTTTTCCTGACATTCCGCTCGTACAGACGATTCACTCTTCCTATGAGAAGGAATTAATTCTAAACGGGAAAATAGAGGAGAACGGGCCTGAACACCAATTCTTGGTGTCACTGTATGGCGAAATGGAGCAGAAGGCGGATCGCCTGATAGCGGTATCTCATTCTTTTCAGCATTACTTAACTCCTTACGTTCAGAATCCGCAAGACATTGCAATCATTCCGAATGGATATGATGAGAAGCGCTTCAAACCCATTCCACACGAAAATGAAGTGACACAGCTCATAACCGTTTGTCGCCTTGTTCCGGCGAAAGGACTGGATATTTTATTGCGGGCCTGTGCTGAACTTAAAAAAAGAAATCTGGATTTTGTGCTTCATATTATTGGAGACGGCCCGGTTCGCCCTGAGCTGGAAGAGATGGCGCGACAGCTCGATATATACCATGAGACGATTTTTTATGGATATACCCTTCATCCAGAAGAGTTTATGCCTTTCTTTGATGTATTTGTCTTGCCTTCTCGGGCGGAGGCCTTTGGTTCGGTATTTGCGGAAGCAGCGTTAAGTTGTCTGGCATTGGTAGGTACAGAAGTGGGAGGAATACCGGAGCAGATTGAAGATGGGGTAAATGGTCTGCTCGTGCCACCCGACAATCCGAGGGCACTGGCAGACGCATTAGAGAAGGTCATTGCTGACCCTGCCTATCGTTATGAGCTGGCTAGATCTGCCTGCGATAAAGCTAAATCAAGCTATTCTTTAAGTCGGGCGGTTAACGAGTTGAAGAAAATGTATTTGAAATTTCCACATTAACTATGACGGGTACCACCTGGTTTGGAATCGGAATGCCGAAAGCTGGAGCGAGGACGTGAGGAACGGAAAGGTCTCCTGCGTCCTGCTATGATCAGTTTACTAACCCACATCAGACTGAGCATTCCGAAAATAGGATAAAGGACAGATAACAGTGAACTGAAGCCGAACTGACTGATTAAAAAACAGGTGAGCATAATGAATAGTGTGATGAGCTTGGGCGAAATTTGGACATGCTGACGAATTTGCAGACTGACTCCATAAATGTCGGCTACAAAGGTACTGAAGATTTCCATGAAAATGAGTAGAATGTATATGATTTCGACAAAGGCACCCAGACGGTAAGCAATGCTTCCCATAGGGATTTCAAATTGCTGAATACCCGGCATATGTGCTGACATGGCAAAGTGTGCAGCCATCAGCATAAACCCGACACCAACTCCGCCCAAAACTCCGCCCCAGCGGATGGTTCTTCGGGAAAAGGTTTGGCTGCCAAGTGGTACAAGCACGGCTTGGGCCATAGTTAGGTTGAAGGACGTGTACAGCAGTGGAGAGAGCAAGGTTCGAAATGTACTGTGATCTGTCGTATTCGTAATAAAACTCTGAGGATTGGGCATGGAGAGCGTGCTGTGAACGAGCAGAAGAGACATGATGATCATCAGAGGGACAACCACGGTGTTCATGTGCAAGATGGCCTTAATGCCTTTACTTAGCAGCAAATAAGTACCAATCAGTGTAATAAGCAGTCCGGTTTGGTAATGCAGGTGAAGGTGCTCTACAAAAACAGAGCCGGCTCCTGCCAGCATGACGCTGTTTACGCCAATCAACACGATGAGTGTGAACCAGCTAATCCATTTCCCGGCATTGGCACCAAAAAGATGTTTGTTCAGGTCCTCGTAGGATTTGGCCGAAATATCATGAGCGATCAGCATCATTTTCGTACCCAACCATACAAATATGATTGTGGATAGCATAATAGTGAGTGTAGCCCAACGACCATACTGCGTAAAAAATTGCAGAATTTCTTGTCCGGTAGCAAATCCGGCACCGACGATTGTACCGATGTATGTAAAAGCAATTTGAAAAACATGAATATTACGTTTCATCCCCAGTCCCTCCTTGCCTGCTTGAATAACGCTGCAGCGAGCATATAATACAAACTATGTTCAACTGAAATAGGACATGACTGGATGAGACTGAAAATAATTAAAGTGAATTAATGAATAGCTTGACGGGAGCGTAATTTATGGGTCAAATCCTTGCATGGATACTTGAATACGGATATTTGGCAATGTTCGGCTTGCTTGCACTTGGAGTAGCGGGTATGCCGATACCCGACGAAGTGCTAATGATCGCCTTCGGCGGGCTCGTGTCTCAAGGGCACTACAACTTCATTGCTGCACTGGCAGTCACATTTTTCGGTAGTATGACGGGTATGATGCTTAGCTACACATTGGGGCGTCTGTTGGGCAAACCACTTTTGCATCGATACGGAAAATGGGTGAGGCTTACGCCTTCTAGGATTGCCTCTTCTGAAAATTGGTTTGGGCGCTATGGTACCTGGGGAATCCTGTTCGGATATTTTGTCCCCGGCTTGAGACATGTATCCTCATATCTGGCAGGTACAACCCGTCTAGGCATTTTTCGCTATATCAGTTATGCATCAGCAGGAGCTTTGCTGTGGTGCGGTACATTTTTGGGGATTGGACATGCGGTGGGCATGCATTGGGAGCAGGTGGCGAAGCTAATGGAGAAGGTGACGCATCAGGTAGGGCTGGTCGTTATTCTTTTAATCGTTGCGGGAGGAATCACCGCATGGTTCTGGAACAAGCGTAAAAAAAATGTCACATGACCGCATGGAAAGTAGCTATAGCTTGAAAGCGGCGGGTGAAGTATGGTACTTTTACCGCATAGGATTGCCGTGGGAGGTCATGTAATGGAAGTATTAAAGAAACGAATTTTAAATGAAGGCGTGATTGCATCAGATCAGGTGCTGAAGCTGGATGGTTTGCTTAATCACCAGGTTGATCCAGAACTGACAATGGCAATGGGACGAGAGTTCGCAGCACGTTTCCGAGAAGAGAAGATTACCAGAGTAGTGACCGTGGAGTCCTCAGGCATTGCCATCGGGTTTGCGACAGCATTGCAATTGGGTGTACCGTTGGTATTTGCTCGTCGCAAAAAGACTCTATTAGCTGATCCAGACGCGCTGTGTGAACGCGTACCTTCGTTTACAAAAGGAATTGTTACGGATATTATGCTGTCTCGTCAATTTATTCACGAAGATGACCGTGTTCTGTTTATTGATGATATTATTGCTAATGGTGATGCGGCGCGAGGTATGGTTAAAATCATTCAACGCTCTGGAGCGGAGTTGGTTGGATTTGGTGTCGCGGTGGAAAAAAGCTTTCAGGCCGGAGCGAGAACCATCCGTGAGCAGGGTATTCGTGTAGAGTCATTGGTCAAAATTTCGTCGTTAGCTGACGGCAAGATTGAGTTTGCTGAATAGTAACAATTCAAAACTCCTGATCCTTATTTCTAATAATAACCTTTGCATGAGCTTCAATTTCGCTTATAATATAGATAAGGTTTTGGAGAGGAGGCAGCAACATGGGGAAAGAACAATTGACCGAACAGTTTTTTCTGGAAAAACTGGCAGCGGCTAAAGTACACTTTGAGCGTGCCTTGGATTGTAAGCATACGGAATTCGACGATTTGTATCCCTATATGATTGAACATCCTCAGTTTTTTTGGTATAAACGCTATGTGGCCTGGTCTGAGTTGTTGACGTTGGTTAACCTATGCGAAGAATTGTCCTTCTCTTGGAAAGAAGAATTTACTGCTCACCAAGTGGAGTATGTAGATCAGCGAGTGTTGTCTGCACAAGTGCTGGACTTCTGGTATGAGAAGAATGATACAAAAGAACATGATCACAGTGTGAATCAGTCGGGATAATTTGTCGCTCTGTTGGCAATCCATATAAGTAGTAAGAGAGAAGAGACCTAAATGATTCGTTTAGGTCTCTTTTTAAACTTTTTTCATGTATATAGAACCATGATCGTTATGTTAAAAAAGTGAATAAGGAGGGGACAAGGATGATTATGGACGAAGAATTGGATGCTTATCGACTCTCCGGTGAAAAGGTGCGTGTCGTACGCGATGGATTGGAGTCCAACGATGTTGTGGGCATTGTACTGGCATGGGATGAGGAACAGGTGCTTATTCGTCGCCAGAATCGACGTGTGGTCAAATTGGATCGCAGCTATACATACCAGTCGTTCAGCGAGCCGCGTCACAATCCGATAGATCTGGATTAGGAATGGGTTCTCAAATGGGTGTTGGATAAAAATAACTGGGTGATTCATTAGGCATACAGAAACTCTAAATCGGACACAGTAATGAAGGGAAATTCAACAGAGAGGACGTGCTGTGTCAATGACGGTTATGGACGAAAAAGTACATGCATACAAGGATCAAATCAGCCATTTGGAAGATCAGTTGCCCGAGGTAGTTCATGCATATCATCGCTTTACCGGAGAGTGCTTTCAAGCCGGCAGTCTAGATGAGAAAACCAAGCAACTGATTGCGCTAGGCATTGGCTTATTTGCCAACAATGAAGTATGCACGTTTTATCACGTGGACGAGGCGCGGTCCAAAGGAGCCAGTGATCAGGAAATTATGGAGACCATTGCTGTAGCCGCAGCAGTAGGTGGAGGACATGCTCTAAGCCAAGGGGTAACGCGTGTACAGAAGGCGTTGCAATAAGGCGAATCATTAATTGATGAGCTTATACTTCGTCATAGCGGTTATAGATCGATTTGGATATATGATGAATATGGAAAGGAGCTTCCGCGCCCAGTTGGTGTCTGCGGAAGCTTTTTTCTTTTGCGTGTTGGTTGTGCGGGGATTATGCTCTTCTGCTTGCGGCAAAAGCAGCAGGGCGAGACGTTTTACGCTTATAAGCCAAAGAGGATGTAACCAAACTTCGTTCAACGTTGCGTAGAGGTTTGGATGTTGAATTGTTTGGTAATTCGGGGCGATGTTTCTCTAGTAAAGGAAGGGCAGCTGTATGGGGCATAGAGGTTGAGAGCCCGAGATATGCTCGCATCCGCTCATACATTTCTTTGCGGAATGCTGGCATTGCCATACTGAACTGCTCTTTATTGCCGTTACTTATATAGGTGGCGTGAACGCCGGAGTGGTTTTGTTGTATGTCCAGAACTTGAATGTGATATTTATTAAATTCATGTTTTATTTCAGACAGCAGGATCCCGGTACGATCTACACCTGCGTTAACCATTTCGACATAAAGATCAGGGGTTTTCAGCATACCGCTTTCTTCAAGAATTAGGCTGTCCCGCTCAAATACTTTTTGAATAAAGGTAAGGAGCAGATAACTTTTCACAAGAGACCATTCATGCTGAGTAGTATCTAAAGAGATCATTACCATTCACCGCCTTAGGAAAATGTGATGATAATTCATAACCGAATGAAGAAAAGGAACCTTCGTTCCCAAGAACTTATGTTCTTATTTTAGTTTATTATTCCTTTTTTATCAAGAGGAAATTAACAAACATAAAAGGTTTGACATCTCGATATGAGCATGGTATGATCTATCTTGTCGCTAAGAAAGATTGATCTTTCGAGGATAAACGACAACTTATATGCGGTCGTGGCGGAATTGGCAGACGCGCACGGTTCAGGTCCGTGTGGGCTAACCCCCCGTGGAGGTTCGAGTCCTCTCGACCGCATCTATTAGAAAAGGTCTATAAAATTGCTCTCGTAGCAGTTTTAGAGGCCTTTTTCTTATATTTCTGGGGATTTGCTCATAGTTTAAGCTGAACACGTTTCTTGTCTTCCCGAAAACTATGGATTTCCATAAAGGATTCTGACAAATTACTTGATTTCTTTTAGGTGGAATTTTTGCGAATTCCTCAAGTTCATAAACAATTCTTTTATAAGGTTATCTTTTAAGATATGATAGAAAATAACGCACTTTATGATGAAGTTATTGAAAGGTTGGATGTAAGATGGAGAAAGCGACTTTTGCAGGTGGATGCTTCTGGTGTATGGTGACTCCGTTTGAAGAACAGCCGGGCATTCATGGCATTGTGTCAGGATACACTGGAGGGACGATTGCCGATCCGACCTACGAGCAGGTTAAAACAGGAACTACAGGTCACTACGAGGTGGTGCAGATTACTTTTGAACCTGAGCTGTTTCCTTATGAAAAGCTGCTCGAATTATATTGGCCGCAAACAGATCCTACCGACGGGGAAGGTCAATTTCAGGACCGGGGTACACAGTATAAACCCGCAATTTTTTATCATACAGAGCAGCAACGTGAGCTTGCACAACAGTCCAAGGAGCAGTTGGCACAAAGTGGACGCTTTGATAAGCCAATTGTAACGGAGATTCTTCCTGCTTCGATTTTTTATCCTGCAGAGGATTATCATCAGGATTACCACAAGAAAAACGTGAAGCACTATAAGGAAGATCGGGCCCAATCAGGTCGTGATGAATTTATTGATAAGAACTGGTAAGCGGCTTTATTATACGTTTCTACGCACGATAAGGCAGATCAGGGAGTATTCCATGAATCTGCCTTATACATATTTAGACGACGTTACTCACACAATGAAGGGACAGAGAAGGAGGCTGACCCGCAATGAGTACACGACGGAAGCTGCACATGAGAAATATAATAAAAAAGGCTTTAAAGGAATCTCGCGCTCGGAAAGAGCCAGCTTATGTACCTGTATTCCATTCAAGCTCCAAAATGCGAAGAACCGTAGTACTCTGTATTTCGGTATGCATGTTATTCATGGTCTGTAGTACTGGTGTTGCAGAAGCAATAGACAAACAGGACGATCCGCAAAAGATGGTTGCTGTCATTATTGACGATCTGGGAAACCATATGAAAGGAACTGAGCAAATTTTAAATTTACCCGTTAAGATTACCGTTGCTGTGATGCCCTTCCTGCCTACAACCAAGCAGGACGCTATGGAAGCGCATAAGCGCGGTCATGATGTCATCGTCCATCTTCCAATGGAGCCAAAGCAGGGGAAGCCCGAATGGCTTGGGCCTGGGGCAATTAAGGCTAATATGACGGATGAAGAAGTACATGCGAAGGTGACAGCAGCCATTAAGGATGTTCCTTTTGCGATAGGGGTGAACAACCACATGGGTTCCAAGGTCACTTCGGATAAGCGCATTATGTCCATTGTTCTTGATGTTTGTAAGGAGCATGGACTATTTTTTGTCGATAGCCGTACTAATTATCGGTCAGTGATCCCTGAGCTTGCCGCTAAAAAGGGAATGCCACCAGTACGAAATGATGTTTTTCTGGATGATGTCCATAACCTTCCCCATGTGAATCGGCAACTTACAAAAGTGGTTGAATGGCTGGATGAGCACAACACCTGCGTAACGATTGGGCACGTCGGCGTGTCTGGTATGTACACATCCTCCGCTCTTCATTCGTCGGTTCCCAAGCTAAAGGAGCACGCCAAATTTGTGGGTATTAGCGATTTGGTACGAGCTGTATGGGGATGGACGGGAGACCCAGCCATCAACACTACCATGCCGTCAGATGCGCAATAATACCTGCGGCAATAGCTTCGGCAATGCTTTTTTGACCACGATCCTCGGAAAGCATAGCTCTGTCCTGTTCGTTACTGATAAATCCGGTTTCAACAATTACAGCAGGATGCTGGATTTTATTCAAAAGATAAAAGGGTTTTCCGTACACTGTTTTTCTATTCATGCAAAATAAGCGGTTCAATGAATGCTGAATCCGTTCAGCTAACAGATAGCTGCTGCCTTCATCCTGATACAGTACAATGGGTCCCCGTTTTTCGGTACGTTTGCTCCAATTGACATGCAGGCTTACAACCAAAGCGGTGGGCAGTTGTTCTGTTAGGCTTTTACGTTGGGCGAGGTCTTTAAGGTGCCGGGATTTGGACTGCAGCCAACGGTTGTCGTCACTCAGTGCGTAGTCCTTGTCCCGATTCAGGACAGCAGGATATCCCTGGGAGCGTAAAATCAAGTACAGCTTTTGAGCAATGGCAAGATTGATATCTTTTTCCAAAATTTCTTTGTGACTTGTTCCACCATCCACACCGCCATGGCCTACATCAATCAGGACAACGGGCTTAGCAAAAGCGTGATAGGACGAATGTACGTTGGATGGACTATCTATATACTTGTTCGGTTCGTTACTTTTCTCGTCGAGCTGAGCAGCTATATAGGTAAATGGGGTGAATACAGCACTGCAAAGGATGCATAGACTGAACCCCAAGCATGTCAGCCATATTTTGTTTAACTTTTTTTTCCTCACATTCTATTCCCCCAGTGGACGAATTGATTATTTACTGAAAAACCATGCATAACAGGCGTCAAACCTAAAGCAGCGTAGCTGCCTTCAAATATGACAATTAGCCTTGGGGTAACTGTTATGTTGAAGATAGTATGTTCCATTTAAGGTAAACCATGCATAGTTATTCCCACAGGGGTTAGACCTTTTGGAAAATGAGCAAGCTAGTTTTATCTGCACCTAACGTGTGAATCCGATATTTCCAAGCAACGTAAGTGGAAACAATAGGCGCAGATTGGAGGAGGTCATGGAGGATGGCGAAGAGTGACGAACTGGTGACGTATATTACGCAGCGGATTGTTCGCTATATGGAAACGCCGCGTGATGTTCGGCGCAGTCAAAAACAAGCCAGAGAGCCGTGGGGGAGCAAATGGTTTGGCATGTTGCCTCTCGCTCTGAAAATGTGGATGAAATCCACACGCAGAGGGCGAAGGGAGCGACATTAAACTCGCCAAAGAGACCACAAGAGGCATAGGGTATGCCATTTGAGGTCTCTTTTTATGTTGTAGGGATCATTCCAATCTTTTCGTGTTTCTTAATAACTAGGAGTCCAAACGATAAAATTCGCCAGCTGACAATAACTGTTTTAGTGGTACAAATCGTGAAAGTCCATGATGGTAGGTTAACGCATATAAATTGGGCTGGGACGGATGATCTGGGGATATCCAGGACTGATACCCACTAATGGATAAGGGACCTCCAAAGGCAAAATTGATACCTGTGGCAGAAAATATAATACGCGGTGAAATACTCAGTGTATCCATAAATTGGGCTGTGTTACGGACAAAAAGTTTTTGCTTGGGTTGAAGCCAACCCAGATCGTCATAGGGATCGAAAGGAGCAGACGAGACCGTAACTGCTTGCGCCTGTGTTTTCAAAAAGGGTACAGATGAAGAGAACACATTGTTTTGGAGCTTATGTTTCCAACTCCCATCTGCCACTTCTTCAGGTAACGGATCGCCAGTTACAGCATCAATACATATTTTGCTGCCTGTAGAGGAACGCACCAGCCAATAGGCTAGTAGCGGTTCCTCATACATAGGTGTGATTTGCAGCTTGTCGATAGATGAAAAATCGGTTTCTGTGAGCGACACCAGAGATTGGCGAAGTATATCCATACTATAAGGTCCACCCGGACCATTCCCATATTCGTTGAGTTGATATACGCCATTTGAGTCTGATCCGATAATCAGGTAGCCGATGTATTCTCCCGCACGGTTTACTTGAACAAGCCAACTATGGGTTCCAGGTCCGAGCGGATGATAGCTAAGCTCAGCATCTTTCCACGAGGCAAAAGGGGGCTGCGACGATAGGGATTGTACCATGTTGTCTGCAGTCTGTTTTACGTCTGCGGGCACGCCTTGCTCCTCAGTAGGAAAACTTGCTGAAACGTCACCCGGGGAAGGAGTAGCAGGACTCGTGGAGTTCAATGGAGGAACCCGCGAGCTTTCGTTGTAGAGAGACACCAAGTTTAAATTGTTGCCTTGTGCGACTGAGGGAGCCGCATGAATGGAAGCGAACGGACAGACTGCGGACAGGCCGATCAGAACAGCTGCGATCATACCTATGCTATAGTGCCCGGAATGATTCTTCTTCAATGAAATCCACCTTTCTGTCGGCTTGATTGCCCGACGGAGGCATTCTTTTTATACAGCATACAGCCTGTCCGATAAAAAGACTGCTGCACCTTGTCGGCGCAAATGTCGTATCCAGGTTCGCTTTTTGCTGTCGATACATAGGAGACATGTTTAACCAAACTTGTGGTTACAGCAGCGGAAACTGGTGTAGGCTGAAGCAAGATGTTACAAGCTGACGATACCTCTGCAACTCTCCTGCGAAGGAGCAAGAGATATCGGTTACCGCAGATGAAATATCCCGCAGTTAATGGCGGATACGAGTACCTTGGGCTCATACTGCCATACCATTTCTTTACGGCGGGCTTGATGCTGCTCTGATAAGGCTTCTTTTTTATCCTCTTCCTCTTTCTGCTCATTGATTAGATCATCATAGTAGTGGTCAATAACCTCCAATTCCTCGCGCAATCGTTCCTTCGCCTGCTCAGCCCAATCATAATCTTGCTGACGGAGCTGTTCGGTGAGATAGCTTTCAAGCGAGCTAGAAGCTTCAGGGACAGATAACTCGGCAGGCTGCACATGCATATTACCCGCCAGCAGCGGGCTGAGCTGCCGAGTTTCGAGCATGGCGCCAAAATCGGTTACAATGGTGCCGCTTTTAAGCGAAATACCTAGCCACTGAAGTTCCTCACGCTTCAAATCGCAGGCGAATTCAATCTTATAGCAGATGCTGAGCCAAGCTTCATAGACTACGGGAGAGCGAGCAGACAGCTGACGGGCATCAGGCTGTTCAAACAAATAAACATATTTCCCTCCATCTCGTGCGGCTTCAAAAATTTGATGCAGCCGACGGCTTCCATATCGAAGCTCCTCCTGCAAAATACGTCCAGGTCCCAATTGTGGTAATGTCGGTACATGACCGAAGTAACGCCCCATGACCTGATCTTGTGCTGCGTTGCATGATGCTGGAGTTGGTGGCGTATGATCTGCTAAACGTTCCTGTTCTGTGCGATAGGCTTCCCCATCAAAGATGAAAGTGAAGGACATCGTCTGCGCTGGAACGCCAGTACGCTCTACGTATCCCCAATAGTAGGGGCGGTTTGTTAAGGCTTTATCCGCTTCTGGAGAAAGCTTGACGGTTACATGATGAGGCGACCTCTCAATGACACTGCATCCGGTAGCTTCCAGATAGGTGTGTACAAAACGCTGGACTTGCTGTGCATTCATGGTCAAACTAGCGACCTCCCTTCACACTGCGTCGAGCTTTGCCTGGAGGAACCGTATTGCCTGCTAGGCCTAATAAATCCTCGGTGTTTGGCTGGTCTGTGCGCAGTTGTTCCATTTCCTGCTTGATGGAATCCAGCGAGTGGCCCAGCTTTTGCATTTTTTTGCGAATTTCATCATCGCTACTGGATTCAAGCATGATCTTATACAGACTTTTTTCAATGGATTCTTTTTTCTCAAACTTCTCAAGAATAACGTCCAATCCGCCAATGACCATCTCAAACATATTTATCTTTTCATGCAGCAGATGCAGGATATGCTCCTCAATCGTTCCGGTTGTGGACAAGTTGAAAATATTAACATCATGCGTCTGTCCAAGCCGATGTACCCGTCCGATCCGCTGCTCCACGCGCATGGGATTCCACGGTAAATCGAAGTTAATCATATGGTGACAAAATTGCAGGTTAATTCCTTCACCACCCGCTTCGGTGGCAATCATGACCTGAATGCGCCCACGGAACAGATCCATCATCCAATCCTTGCGTCCACGGTTCATACCGCCTCGGTAAGGAACAGCAGATAGGCCACGGTCACGGAAATAATTCAGCAAATACTCCTGTGTGGCCCGGTATTCTGTAAAAATGATCACTTTTTCGTTCATCTGACGGATAAGCTCGAGCGCTTTTTCTGCTTTGGAATTAGCCTTGATCGCTTTAATATGTGCAACCAAATCCCAGACACGATCGCGTAGGGGAGAGTCTGGGGCCATCTTTTTAGACAAGTTGACCAGCGTCACGAACACAGCGTCCCGGCTGCTGCACACTTCCCGTTGAAGGGTGACGAGAGACAGCATACTACTTAAATTTCCGCCATTCGCCTGGTATTGCTCTTTCACAAAAGAAGTCACCCCATCGTACAGCGCTTGCTCTTCCGGCGAAAGTTCCAAGTGAATGTTGGAAACATTTCGTTTGGTGAATTGAACCGGGCCTTCTCCGCGACGATTGCGGATCATGACTTTAGATAGCTCATCCTTGAGCTGATCTTCATTTTTGGGTAGACGTTTATCTACAACAAAGTTGGCTGAAAAATCGCCATGTCTTCCCAATTGACCAGGCTTGAGCAGTGTAATCAGGTTAAACAGCTCAGACAGATCGTTTTGTACGGGTGTTGCTGTCAGGAGCAAACAATATTTTTTACGCAGCTTCATAATGAACTGGTAGTTGGATGTCTTTTTATTTTTCAGCTTATGAGCCTCGTCTATAATGAGCAGGTCATAATCGGTATCTAGTAGGATGTTACTATGGGGCTCCCGCTTGGCGGTATCCATAGAGGCCACGACGACCTCGGAAGACCAAGAATACGCTTTTTTCTGGGCGACAGCGGGAATACCGAATTTGCTGTTCAGCTCACGCACCCATTGTAGGACCAGAGATGCGGGTACAAGAATAAGCACTTTGGAAGCCAGCCCGCGAACCAGATATTCCTTTAGGATCATTCCAGCTTCGATTGTTTTGCCTAGGCCGACTTCATCGGCAAGAATGGCACGTCCGGACATTTGAAACAGTACCTTTCGAGCGGTATCCAGCTGATGGGGTAGTGGAGTGAGGTCTTGCAAATGCTGTAGACATTGAAGCTCATCAAAGCTCGGCACCAGTTTGACTTTTTCAGCCTCAATGGCCAGCTGATACAGATTCCAATCTCCCCAAGGGCCACCTTTGCGCAGCCGCTGGTCCAGCTCATCCTGCCAGCTTCGATCAAATTGCACCGGAACAGGCAGTGGCGCTTGATTAGGTATGTGCGGGGAACTTGTCGATTTGGCTTTCATGATGATTTCCCTCCCTCCTGGTAGTAGCACAGTTGAAGCTCTTGGTTCTGTCACATATGTGGCATCTATTTAGCACAGATCGTAGATGTAGTATGGACGGAAAAAGATATCTTCATAACAGGAGGGATGAAATCCTTTAGCTGCCTTCCATTAACTTTTGGAGTTTACTTTCCGTAGAGGTCTGCGCAATAGGCGTGTAGATGCTGCAACGGAGATCAACACTGCCCTGTACCTGAAGAGAAGTCAGGTCAAATAGCATTTTGCCAGCCTTGGCATGACGAAATTCAATGAGCACCTCCGGCGCGGAGCTTACTTCACTCTGATTCCAAAGCTCGTTAAACTCTGGGTAGGTCTGACTCATATTTTGTATAAATTGTGCATACCAGGGGTCTGTTACGTATTGTCCGTAATAAGCGCGGAAAATTGCAAGGAACCCCTTTACAAAGTGTTCCCAATTCACGGCTAGACTTTTAAACTCCTTTTTGGTGAATAGCAGTTCAATCATATTGCGTTGCTCATGTGGTAGCTCGGCAAAATCCATAAAAACATGAGCAGCAGCGGCGTTCCAGCCGACAATATGACAACGCCGATCTGAAATAATAGCAGGGCAGTAGTGTAGCTCTTGTACGATCTTTTGCAGAGAGGGGGAAATGACGGCCTGCTCTGCAGGAACAGGAAGGCTGTGAGACCCGGCCTCGATCGCCAAATCATACAAATATTTGCGCTCGTCTGTGTTCAACTGCAATGCGGCAGCAATAGCATCCAACACAGAGGCGGACACCTTAATATCTCGTCCTTGCTCCAGCCAGGTATACCAGGTCGTACTGACACCTGCCAGCTGAGCGACTTCTTCTCTGCGCAAGCCTGGTGTTCTGCGACGTGATCCTTGGGGGAGACCGACCATATGTGGGTGTAGGCGGGCCCTTTTTGTTTTTAGAAAAACAGATAGTGCTTCCAGACGTGCTTCCGTTTTCATAGGTATTTTCTCTCCATTCAATGGGTATATCCGAAGTGAGCAAATAAGGCGTTTACTATAGTAGTGTTCATTATACCAGGATAAACAAACACTTGTAATAGGATAAGACAAGGGTAAAATGAGGATTATAAGTAACTCACCGAGCAGGAGGAATGAATAGCTTATGC
This sequence comes from Paenibacillus sp. MZ03-122A, assembly GCF_024213325.1. Lineage (NCBI taxonomy): Bacteria > Bacillati > Bacillota > Bacilli > Caryophanales > Paenibacillaceae > Paenibacillus > Paenibacillus sp. MZ03-122A. The sequence continues at coordinate 526,067 of NZ_JANAVI010000001.1, forward strand.
AAAGAGTAGTGATAACAGGTATGGGTGTCGTTTCCCCACTAGGTAATGAAGTGGACACGTTGTGGAAGAATTTGCTGGAAGGCAATTCAGGTATACGTAAAATTGATACATTCGATGTGTCCGATTTGAAAGCACAAATTGCTGGACTGGTACAGGATTTTGATGCAGAAAAGCAATGGGGACGTAAAGATGCTAGACGAATGGATCGGTTTACTCAGTTTGCATTATATGCGGCAGAACAAGCGCTTAAGGATTCCGGTCTGGAACTGGATCACACCGATTTGGAGCGTGTAGGTGTCTATGTGGGATCGGGAGTCGGCGGTTTGGATACGTTGGTGGACAATGTAGATGTTCTGCTACAACGTGGACCGGGTAGAGTTAGCCCGACGCTGGTACCCATGATGATCTCGAATATGGCTGCTGCTCAAATTAGTATCGCGTTTGGAGCGATGGGACCTACGCTTTCACCCGTGACGGCTTGCTCTATTGGGAATACAGCAATCGGAGAGGCATTTCGGACGATTCGAACAGGAGATGCGGATGTTATTTTTGCTGGTGGAGCTGAAGCGGCGGTGACTAGATTGGCCTTGGCAAGCTTCGCTAATGCGACTGCCTTGTCCACACGTAACGAGGAGCCTTCTATAGCAAGTCGACCTTTTGATCAGGATCGAGACGGCTTTGTCATGAGCGAAGGTGCAGGTATTCTGGTACTGGAGTCACTGGAACACGCTATCCGCCGTGGTGCGGAAATCTATGGTGAGGTCATCGGTTATGGAGCCAGTTCGGATGCTTATCACATGGTTGCACCGCATCCCGAAGGAACCGGAGCTTACTTGGCGATGAAAGCAGCCCTTCATTCGGCCCACATCTCCCCTGAAGAAGTGGACGTGATTAGCGCCCACGCAACGAGTACGTCTGTCGGGGATGCCGCTGAGACCCTTGCAATCCATAAGCTGTTTGGTGATTATGCCTATCAGATTCCGGTTACTGCGAATAAGTCCATGCTGGGTCATATGCTGGGAGCTGCGGGCGGGGTCGAAGCGATTGCGCTTGTGCAAAGCCTACGGGAAGGCATCATTCCACCAACGATGCATCTGGACAATCCGGACCCGGTTTGCGATCTGGATTATGTGCCTCACGAAGCGCGCAAGGCTCCACTAAATATTGGGCTATCTAATTCTTTCGGCTTCGGTGGTCATAATGCGGTCATTGTGCTGAAGCGCTACGAGTCATAATATGTAAGGAGTTATTGAAACCAAACCTCAGGCATTCTATCCGGCTGGATAGAGCACCTGAGGTTATTTTAATCGAAGAATAACAGATTCATTTTAGATAAGAGATAGAGTAAGATGAAGGAAAACATTTGGAGGGACGGGAAGCCATGGTTTTAATCAGGAACATACAACCAGCAGACGCTGAGGCTTATTGGAATTTGAGACTGGAAGCCCTACAAATGAACCCCGAAGCTTTTGGAACCTCCTATGAGGAAGCCGCACTAGTTCCGCTATCTGATGTGGTGAAGCAGATACAAAATAAACGAGATCATTACATACTTGGTGCATTTACAAAGGATCATCAGCTGGTTGGCATGACCGGGTTTAGAAGAGAGCAGAAAATAAAGACGTAGCATAAGGGAGCAATTTGGGGAGTTTATGTACCATCGACCTATCGAGGCCAGGGGATCGCTAAAAAACTTTTATTGGAAGTGATCAGCCAAGGTAGAAAAGTGGAAGGTTTGAAGCAAATCAACCTGAGTGTGGTGACTACCAATCAAGCTGCTGTTGAGCTGTATAAGAAATTGGGATTTGAAACCTATGGTATAGAAAAGAATGCTTTGGAATATCACGGTCAGGGATATGATGAGGAGTTCATGGCTTATTTTTATTAATGACGAAAGGTTTTGAAAAAATGAAAATTGACCGATTGCTTTCTATCGTCATTTTGCTGCTAAAGAAAAATAGAATACAAGCGAAGGAACTGGCTGATTTATATGAGGTTTCGATCCGGACGATCTATAGAGATATTGAAGCGATTAGTATGGCAGGTATTCCGGTGGTCACTTATCAGGGAGCCAACGGGGGAATCGGTCTTATGGAAGGATACCGCCTGGATCGCAGTATGCTGACGGATCATGATATAAAGGATATCGTGATGGGTTTGCAGAGTTTGTCCTCGTCGCTGGGCGGCCCGAATGTGTCGCGGTTACTTCATAAATTTGAAAGTATTATACCGGAATCTGGGAAAGAGCAATTTAGTGTCCATACCACACAGTTTATCGTCGATCATTCGGGATGGGGAAATCGGGCTGCGCAGGAAGGTAAATTGATAAAGGTGAAAGAAGCAATGAGCCAAGCACGTACTGTCGCCTTTACCTATCGAAATGCGGGGGGAGCCATAACAGAACGGAATGTTGAACCGCATACGCTCGTTCTGAAAGGACAACAATGGTTTGTATATGCATATTGTCCCGATAGGGAGCAGTTTCGTCTATTCAAACTTTCGCGCATGAGTGACCCTGTGGTTACAAAGACCGTTTTTGCTCGCAGGGATCTTTCTTATGAAGTGCTGCCGTGGAATGAGGAGCGGATGGAGGTATCCAGAGCTGTACAACCATTTACGCTGCAATTTAACCGTAACTCAAGGCATTTGGCGGAGGACTGGTTTGGTGTAGAAGCATTGACCGAGCAGGAGGAAGGGATCTATACGGTTTCGGTCCCGTTCCCCGAGGATGCATGGGCGTACGGATTTATTTTAAGCTTGGGACCGGATGTGGTTGTCAAAGAACCAGCCCATTTGCGGGACAAGATTCATAAGATGGCGCTGCGTATTGCATCTAATTATGAAGAAGTTCGGGAATCATAAAGGAAATCTTAGATTAAAGTAAAACAAACCTGACCCATAGTTGTCAGGTTTGTTTCGTTATACTGGTGGCATACCTAATATCAGTTAGCGAAAGGGGATTTACGAGGATGGATAAAGCTTGTCAAAGTTGCGGGATGCCGCTAGAGCATGAGGACCAATATGGAACGGATGCACAACATCATAAAACGGATGAGTATTGCAAGTATTGTTACAAGGAAGGCGAATTTGTACAGCCTGAATTGACTATGGAGGGAATGATTCAGCAGTGTGTGCCTATCCTAGTAGAGGAAGGGATGCAGGCAGAAGAAGCGACTTCGATGCTGCGCAATTACCTACCGTATTTAAAACGATGGCGGTCCCCAGAGGATACAGAGCTTCAACTTGATGGACCCATTCGGGAGGAGTACCGAGGTGAAATCCATTTAATTGGGTTGAAAGCACGTACAAATAATCAGAAGGAACAAACATCTCACGGGATCATTCCAAACATGTGGGAACGTTTTTGGAGTGAGGACGTGCCTGGTCGGATAAAGGAAAAAGCAGGACATGCTTCTGTCTATGGTTGCTATACTGACTATGAAAATGGAGCTTTGGGCGAGTATACGTTTTTTATCGGAAAGGAAGCGGATAAGGATTTCCAGACTCCTGATGACCTTCAGGAACTTGTCATTCCGGCTGCACGCTACGCCATTTTTCAGGCAACTCAGGAACCCTCTTCTATCTTCCGTGTATGGCAGACGATCTGGCAGTGGGCTGCCACGGGACAAGGGGAGCGGACATACACAGGTGATTTTGAAGTGTATGGCAGTCCTGATGAACCTGTTTTGATTTATATTGCAATCAAGTGATGATTTTGTCATGACAGAAGAGAACCGCCGGTCATTGTCGTGGACCCGGCGGTTTTTTCTGATTCAATCAATAGCAGTCTCCCCATCAAGTTGAACGTCGAGTTAAAGCCCAAAAGATGAGAGCCAGAGCACTGACACCAGCTCCTAATAGACACACCCCGTTCCATCCGGCATAGATGTACATATGAGTGGAAGCAATGGCACCGGTGGCGCTACCAATGGAATAAAATATCATGTAGCCTGCAGTAAGTCGGCTCCGTGCCTCAGGGCGCACATTGAAAATCAAGCTTTGGTTGGTGACATGTACAGCCTGTACCGCCAAGTCCAAAAGAATGACGCCAAGAACTAAAGCGAACAGAGAATGCTCGGTGTAGCGGATAGGTAACCAGGACAGCAGCAACACAACTAGTGCGATACCCGTCGTCCGTTGTCCCAAGCCCTGATCGGCAAGACGCCCTGCTCGTGCTGCTGCTAATGCCCCGGCGACTCCAGCCAGTCCAAAGGCCCCGATAGCAGTATGTGAAAGAGACAATGGGGGTGCACTGAGAGGTAACACAAGCGAAGTCCACAATATGCTGAACGCCGTAAAAATGAGCAATGCAAGGACAGCACGAATACGCAGAATTCGTTCTTGCAAGAATAGCACGATAACCGATCGGAGCAGCTGCGGATAGGAAAGTGTCGCACTTGTGGGTTCGTTCTTTGGCAACACCCGCAACAGAGTTCCAGCCATAAACAGCGTAAGTATAGCAGAAACAAGGTAAACTGAACGCCAGCCTGCCAGATCAGTTAATACACCGGCCACGGTTCGTGCCAGCAGAATGCCGATAACGACTCCACTGGTCACCAGACCTACGATACGCCCACGTTCAGTCGGATTAGCCAAGGTAGAGGCGAAAGCCACGAGTGTTTGAGTGACTACAGCCAGCAGACCAACCATTGCCATTCCTATAAGCAGTATTGTACGGGTAGGAGCAAAGCTAACCACAATTAGTGCCAGCACGGATAGCAGCATTTGCCCTGTAATCAGTCGCCGTCGATTCAAAAGATCGCCAAGCGGGACGAGCAGCAATAATCCCAACGCATAACAAATTTGCGTGATAGTAATGACCATGCCTACCGATGAGTGCGTAATGCCAAATTCGTTTGCCAGCGCATCCAGCAATGGCTGTGCATAGTAAATGTTAGCGACAGCCAGCCCGCAGGCTATGGCAAACAAGAGTGCCACAGATCGGGACAGGGAGGGAATGGGGACTGTTTCGGCAGCATTTGCTACCGTTTGATGAGGGAGGAGTACCGCTTTTTCTTCTGACGTCTTCATTTTCACATACCACGTCGCTTTCTGTAATTTACATACCGTTGAATATAATATACCGATTGGTATGTAATGAATTTAGGTCAATATAACTCGTGTATATATGAAATGTCAAGAGTTCATCATGTACATATTTGACAGTTTCTTATCGTGATCATACAATCTTAATATACTGAACGATATGAAAAGAAGGAGCTGCTTATGGTTCGACCACGGGAATTTGATGAAGATCAAGCGTTGGATGCAGCGATGCGAATTTTTTGGGAAAAGGGATTCGAGGCTACATCTTTAAGTGATTTAACCTCCAAAATGGGAATTCAGCGCCCTAGCATTTACGCTGCCTTTGGAGACAAGAAGCAATTATTTGAAGCCGCGCTGCGCAAATATACGCAATCCCACGCTGCTTATGTACGCTCTAGACTACAAAGCAATTCTTCTGTAAAAGAAGCGTTTTACAATTTTTTTGGAGGAGTCGTGGCAGAAGAGTACGAGGATGGGCCTAATAGAGGATGCTTTTGTATTAATACGATGGTAGAATTAGCCCCTCATGATGAGAAATTTGAGATTTTAACCAGAGAACATCAGATGTATCTTTCTGCCGTCTTTCAGGAAACCCTCGAGCGTGGTATAAGATCAGGAGAGCTGGAGGCTAGCATGGACGCACGAGCTCTGGCCCATACGATGGTCTCTTTGTTAATTGGGATTACCGTGATGATGAAATCACGTCCAGCGCGCTCTTTTGTGGATCAGTCGGTTACAACTTTACTTATATTACTCGATGGAAAATAGAAATGAAGGGAGGAAGCAGGGATGCCACAGATAAAGGCCGTTCAAACTTCAATTGGAGCATTGTATGGACGTGATGCAGTCTATTTGGACCATGTACATATGAATTATCCGAAGAAGGAGCTGGTTTTAAAGGGAGAAATTAATGGGGGGCTGGCAACGGAAGCAGCAGATGATTTTGTGCCCTATGAACTGATATTTACAGAAGTCTACTACTTCAACATGATTGAATTAGACGTCGCTTTGCACATGTCTGAACGGGAATATACGCAGGGCAGCAGCTTTGATGAGCTTACAGATACGCCATTATTAGCTACAATAGCAAGCGCGCGGGGGAAAAATCTAAAGCACTATATGCTGAAAACCTATGACGATATCGTAGAAATTGCTTGTGCTGACTATAAAATGGTTATATAACGAAGTTGTTTTTTACGAGAGGAGGAGGATTAATGAATACCCAAATTGAACTATTAAACGTGACAATACGTGTGATGCAAGGGGATATTACCCGTTGTAAGGCGGATATTATTGTCAATGCAGCCAATACAAGCTTGCTGGGTGGCGGTGGTGTAGATGGCGCGATTCATAGGGCTGGCGGTCCGGCTATCTTAGAAGATTGTGTAAGTATCAGAAACAAGCAGGGTGGATGTCCCGTAGGAGAGGCAGTTTATACCACAGCTGGCAAGCTGGATGCCCAACATGTTATTCATACCGTCGGCCCTGTGTGGAATGGTGGCGACCATCGGGAAGAGGAGCTATTGGCGAAATGCTACCATAATGCACTCCAATTAGCTTTAAAACTGAATGCACGAAGCATTGCCTTTCCGAATATCAGCACAGGCATCTACCGTTTCCCGAAAGAAAAGGCGGCGGATATTGCTATACAGGAAGTGACACGTTTTGTACGTGAACATGCGGCTTTGAATGAGATTGTTTTTGTTTGTTTTGATGCGGAAAATGCTCAGTTATACAGCCGTAAGTTACAAGATGGTGTTAACGATATTCAAAAAGATACAGTTGAATGAGAGAATACAGGAGTAGAAATTAGGGGGGATCATGAATGCATGAGGAGCAAAACCAGGAACATTGGCCGGTGTGGGCTACGGAGCCTGTAAAAATAGTGAATCCTGATCCTGCCTGGTCAGAGCAGGGTTTAAAGATCATTCACCAGTTGCGGGAGTTATTACTGCCGTTTAAGGTGACGGAAATCGAACATATAGGAAGCACGGCAATTCCCAATCTTTCCGCTAAGCCCATTATTGACATAATGGCAAAATTAGAATCTTGGGATCAACTGGAACGGATCGTGTCTGCTTTACAACCAGCAGGCTGGAACTATGTTCCGCCTGAATTGGACGGTCGGGAATGGAGAAGATTTTTGGTTAAAGTGGAACAGGATCAAAGAAAGGGACATCTGCATCTCATACTGAAATCTGATGAGCATTGGGATCGGCAGCTATTGTTTCGGAACCGACTTCGTGAACAGCCTGAGCTGATTCAGCAATATGATGTATTAAAAAGGCGGCTGGCGATGGAAAATCAGCATGATCGTGAAGCGTACACGGAGGCCAAGACTGATTTTGTGCAAAACGTTCTGAATACCGGACATCCTAAAGATTAGAATGTCCGGACTCCCGGGTACTTTCCGACCAAGCGCCGAAATCTCCGACATTTGTTATTGCCGTGTAGGGGAATGGCCGGAAGGCTTGCCAGCACACCAGAAAAAGCTTATTCAGAAGCTACTACAATAGTGTTCATCCAGTACTCATGTTCATTTCGTGATAGGAAAATCGTATTTATAGACGTTTCAAGAATGCGCTGATGCGTTCCAAAGCCATTTCCAGCTGTTCTCGCGATGACGCGTACGAGCAGCGGATAAAGCCCTCGCCGCCTGGGCCAAATGCGGAACCGGGTACAGTAATGACTCCTTCTTCTTCCAGCAACCGCTTGGCAAACTGCTCTGAGCTTAACCCTGTGTGCATAATGGAAGGAAAAGCATAGAAGGCACCGTTTGGTTCGTGACATGGCAGTCCTGTCTGACATAGGCCTTCAACGAACCATTTTCTACGCAGATTGTAAGATTCCATCATACGATCTTTTTCCTCCAGCCCGTTACGGAGGGATTCAATAGCGGCAATTTGCCCGATAATAGGAGCGCACATGGCGGTATATTGATGAATCTTCAGCATAGCTGAAATCAACTCTCTTGGGCCACACACATAGCCGACCCTCCAGCCTGTCATCGCAAATGCTTTGGAAAAGCCGCTAATGAGCAGGGTACGCTCTTTCATTCCCGGCAGAGAAGCGAAGCTTACATGCTTCTGTCCATAGGTCAGTTCAGCATATATTTCGTCTGATATAACGACAAGATTATGCTCCTCAACCAGGCGGGCAATCGGCAACCAATCCTCATAGGTCATTACCCCACCCGTCGGATTATTCGGATAACAGAGAATAAGCACTTTGGATCGTGGAGTCAGCTTGGCTTGGAGTGCCTCAGCTGTTAGCTTGAACTGCTGATCCGCAGAGGTTTCAACCGTTACGGTATGTCCTCCGTTCAGAAACGTGATGGGCGAATACGAAATATAACATGGAGCCGGAATGAGTATTTCATCGTGTGCGGTGATCAAAGCGCGTAGTGCCAAATCCAGTGCTTCACTGCTTCCAATGGTAACCATGATTTCATCTGTCGGGTTGTAGGATGTGCTAAAGCTGCTCTCCAGATACCCGGCAATCTCCTCACGAAGCTCAGGAAGTCCAGCATTCGGTGTGTATGATGTTTTACCATTTTCCAGTGCTGTGATACAGGCCTTTCTGACATGTTGAGGGGTTACAAAGTCAGGTTCACCGACACCAAGCGATACAATATCTTTTCTGCCTGTACTATATTCAAAAAACTTACGGATGCCTGAAGGTGGCATTTCCCGTACAGCTGGAGTCAAAAAATCGGTTATAGATACTGCTGTCGATACATTTGTCATGATGATTTCCTCCTTTTTGAAAAACAAAAAAACCCGCCCCTGTAAAAGGGACGAGTTTATACCCGTGTTACCACCCTAGTTTCATTCCATACGAAATGACACTCTGTTCACGTATCCATCAATACGTGTTCCGGTTAACGCTGGAAAGGCGGCAGAGCTTACTTCAGGTTCAGCCCGCTTCTCAGAGATGGCATTCGGCTACCCTCGGAATGTTGGCTTTCACCTGCCCCAACTCTCTGCAAATCCGCTGTATAGCTTACTCGTTCTCGTCATTGAAATTTGTTACCGTATCAAGTTAGGTGTAATTATAAGCACAACATTTCAGGATGGCAAGTCTTTTTTTATAAACCTTAAAGACAGATCATCATTATTGACGACTGGAAAATAACGTATATAGTGGTATCAAGGGGATTGTGCCCCAGATTTCAATGTGTTATATGACTATATTGCCAGAGAGGAATGGTATCCATATGAACGTATTTGAACGCTTTAGCGGTAAAGTTTTGCCGGCGGATTGGAGTTGGATCAATGAGCCGGCTGAATGGAGATTCGATGATTCCAAGTCTTTGCAAATTTCTGCACCTTCACAGGCAGATTTCTTTAGAGATCCGTCTGGCGCAACGGTAAAATCGTCCGCACCCTTTTTGCATACAACGCTTCAAGGTGATTTTACAATATGGACGAGGGTTCGTGTTGATATGAAGCAGCCTTATGATTCAGGATGCTTGATGATGATGGCGGATGATACCCACTGGGCTAAGCTGTGTTTTGAATATTTTGAAAGCACTCCATCTATTCTTAGTGTGGTCACTCGGGATACATCCGATGATTGTGTCTCTGGGGCGATGGACGTGTCCAATCCGTATTTACGAGTGGCACGAGCTGGAAATTGCTTTGCATTTCATTATTCATCAGACGGTCAGCATTGGAAGCTGGCGAGATATTTTGGTATGAATGTTCCTAACCAGCTCAAAGTCGGAGTTGTTGCTCAATCTCCGGTGGGGGAGGGCTGTGCTGTTACCTTTGATGCCTTGACGATAACAACCCATGTATCCGAGGACATACGAAACGTGGAGTAAATAGACAAAGGTCCTCTCTAAATATGAAAGCGCTATAAAATAGGGCTTAAGAAGACGTATATACGCATACTTAGGCAGGAGGTAGATGGAAACTTGCTGTTAAGAAGGAAGGGTTACAAGCTGCCCAGTTTGTTGGGAGTGCTGCTTGTAGCTACGTTGGGCTGTTTCGGACTCATTATGTATTTACAGTCCACAAGCGGAACAAGGATGTATCAATTTCTGTATTGGGATATATTCCTGGCCTGGGTTCCGGTCTTTATCACTCTGGGAATGATGGCTTTAACCCGACTACGAAGTACAAAAGTGAGAAGTATTCTTTTATTTTTCTCCTCAATTGTATGGTTGTTTTTTCTGCCGAATGCTCTTTATTTGGTGACTGAGTTACTTCATGCGTTTCGTTTTTACGATGTGAATCCTGATACACGTTTTTGGTTGAACACACAATTTTGGTTAATCTTATTTACGTCTTTTTCAGCAGCAGGGCTTGGCCTTTTTCTTACATCCCTTTGTGTATTGGTGATCCACCATATGCTGAGGAGGATTTGTTCAGGTGGGCTCGCATGGGCTGTAGTATTTGTGTTGTTGTGGCTAGCCAGCATAGGCGTATATATTGGTAGATTTGCTCGCTGGAATAGCTGGGACATATTATTGCAGCCACTGGTGCTCCTTACGGATATTTGGAGATGGGGAGTACATGCAGTACCAAGGCTTCATTTACTGTCCTTTTGCTGGTTGGTGTTTGGGATAGCAGTCATTTTTTATTTATTGATCTACATCTCTTTAAGTGAGGATCAGGATATTTAGGCCGAGGACATGTATTCAATGAATACAGGCTTCGGCCTATTTTTACATGTGGCGTGTCAGGAGTTGGCGTTGTCCTCTCCGTGCACATCATAAAGCACACGCACAAGCAGATCCTGACTGAAATTCCCAAATCTTTTGCCGAAAATAGTAAGCCCACCTTTGTTTTCCGATTGATCGGTTACGGATAAGCGGAGTGTAATGTCGCTTTTATAGTTAAGGTTAATATCGTCAATTGTGACTTCGGAAATGCGGCACCCGTCAATGAAGCTGCCTTGCTGATTGATGCGAATTAATTTGAGCATACCATATTGATTTAAATGCGGTGGCCACCAATCTGGATTGAGAACCCCCGGCACTTCTCCAAAATCTCCGGCGCTGGTCCAGTGCCCAATAGAAATACCGTTAATGTGAAAACAAATGTCGGAGGGATATTCCTCACAATAGCAGGGTGCTTCTGAGCCTAGTTCTGCGGAGAATTGAATTTCTTTAAAGGATTGATTCGCTTTCAAATAGTTGGGGATGCGGTATTCCAAAAAGCCTTCGGCCATCCAGATCATTTCCGACTCCAGCCGCCCGGGATCTGCAAAATAGCGTGGATCATCAAAATCGCCGATAATGCTGTCTCGGGTCACCAATCCACAAGTGGGGAACGCTTGATAGTTACTGTAATGGCCTACGCGAATCTCAACCTCATACACATTTTTTTGTTCTCTGCTGCGCAAATCTACCATCAGCTTATCCTTGTTCAAATAACACATTTTTCGGGTACCGTGCTTGCCACTCACGGTATTGATCTCCACAAGACCGCATTCTTCCAATTTTCGAATATGCATTGTAATGGTACCGTTACTCAAATTAAGTTTATTGGCAATGTCATTCATACTTTGTCCCTGGTAAGCAAGTAACTCGAGAATTTGAATGCGGATTTCTGAACCCAGTGCTTTAAAAATATCTAACCCTGATATTAAGTTCTTAATATAAATCATAGCTATAGACCATCCTTATCTATAAAAATTGTAATGTAAGCGCTTATATATTTACTTTGATTTATGTTAAAATAAAATCAAAAAGAAGTAAACTGCTTTTTTGTAAATTTTTTTTACTAAACCAAGAGGGGAGCGAATTGAACTCCAAATTAGGGATTACTTCATAAATAAATCGTATTTAAGATTTATTTCTAGTTTTTTTGATGTGAATAAACTTAAATACGATTTAATTTTGCTTTCCATGTTACTCTAACCTATGTTTTATAACTATTTAAAAAGATTGAAAAATACATTGACGAACCGAGGAAAGGCATGCTATATTTTGTTTGTAAACGAATTCATTATTGATAAAGAAAAATGTTAATTATACGGTACATGAGAGGGATGATAATCACAGCGGCAATCAACAACGGGTTGTGTACCGCACAGTTAAAGATTAGGCCGAGTGGTATGAAGTTATTTTAGCACCGATTGTATGCGGTTTCATTTAAATTTAGGAGGGGTCGCGTTGATAAAGAAAAAAGGTTTTGCAATAACAATGGTTGTTCTGTTGTTAATGGTGGCTGCACTGGCTGGTTGTAGTGGGGGAAGTTCCAGTAGTGATGGAAGTAAGGAACTGACATTCATGTTCCGTGGTGGAACAGATGAACAAAAGGCTTATAAGGAAGTAATCAAGAAATTTGAAGAGGAACATCCTGGCGTAAAGGTTAAAATGGTCGTGACGGCAGCAGATCAATATGCTACAAAGCTTAGAGCTGCGATTACAGGAAACAACCTCCCAGATATCTTTTATTTTGCCCCTGGAGATGTGAAAGCTTATGTAAACAGTGGGGTGTTGAAGAATCTCACTCCTTACATTGAGAAGAACAAGGATATTAAACTGGATAACATCTGGAAATATGGTATAGATTTGTATCGCTATGACGGCAAAATGGCCGGTCAAGGAGATATTTACGGTATGCCGAAGGACTTAGGTCCATTCGCACTCGGCTACAACAAAACGATGTTCGAAAAAGCGGGCGTTCCATTGCCTGACAAAGACAAACCGTATACATGGGATGAATTTATCAAGGTTAGCCAAGAGTTGACCAAGGATACCAATGGTGACGGCAAGCCAGATCAATACGGTACAGGCTTTAACGTTCAGTGGGCATTGCAAGCCTTTGTATGGAGTAATGGGGCGGATTGGCTGGATGAGAGCAAAACTAAAGTAACGATTGATGATCCGAAATTTGCGGAAGCGCTTCAGTACTTTGCTGATATGCAAAATAAATATAAAATCACACCTGGTATTGAACAATCACAAACATTGGACACATACCAACGTTGGATGAAGGGCGAAATGGCATTCTTCCCGGTAGGTCCTTGGGATATGAGTACATTTGAAAAACTGCCATTTGAATATGATTTGCTGCCGTTCCCAGCCGGATCGACTGGTAAATCGGCAACATGGATTGGTTCTCTGGGTATCGGCGTTTCCTCTAAAACAAAATACCCGGATGAAGCTGTTGAACTGGTTAACTATCTGACAACTTCTAAAGAAGGTATGAAGCAGCTCGTAGATGCCAAGGTACAAATTCCGAATCTGTTAGACATGGCTGATGAATGGTCCAAAGATACGAAAACCAAGCCTAACAATAAACAAGAGTTTATTGATATCGTGAATGACTATGGACGCTCATTACCAGGCAACTATACGTATAATGCAGAATGGTACGATATTTTCTTCACAGATATTCAACCTGTGCTGGATGGTAAAATTACGGCGGCAGATTATGTGAAACAAGAACAACCGAAGATGCAGAAACTGCTGGATAAAGCGGTGGAGCAAGAGAAAAAATCACAGAAATAATGCGTAAATAGAGGAAAAAGGGATGATGTTAGTGGCTAAATATCATGCTGCTAACATCATCTTCATTCCAAATTAGAAACAGAGGTGAGCCCTGTGATAACCAAATCTAATCTCTACCGCAAAGAGAAGGTATATGGATACTTATTTATTCTTCCACCTATTCTCGGTCTGCTAATCTTTACGTTATTCCCGTTTGTCTATTCGTTATACGGCTCTTTTACAGACTGGGACGGATTGGGACAAATGAACTTTATTGGCCTCGACAATTTTAAAGATTTATTTAGCGATGAGCTCTTTTATAAATCGATGTACAATACTCTTTTCTTAATGCTGGGTATTCCGATTGGTCTTGTACTAGCTTTACTGCTGGCACTAGGTTTGAATCGCAAGATTCCAGGTACGACAACATTTCGTGTGATTTACTATATCCCGGTTATTTCTTCGTTGGCTGCCGTTTCTATTATGTGGAACTGGGCATACAACGGAGACTATGGTTTGGTGAACCAATTCCTCGAAATATTCGGTATTAAGGGTCCTAACTGGCTGATGGATAAAGATACGGTCAAACCGGCCTTGATTCTCATGACCGTCTGGAAGGGTCTTGGATATACGATGCTGCTATATTTGGCAGCCCTGCAAAGCGTATCTCGCTCTTATTATGAAGCAGCAGAGCTAGATGGAGCTAGCGGATTCCAGATGTTCCGCAATATTACATGGCCAATGGTGAAACCAGTAACCTTCTTCCTAGTCGTAACTAATATCATTGGTGGTTCGCAAATCTTTACTGAAATGAACATTATGACACCTACAGGGGGTCCGGAATACTCATCCGCCTCAATCGTCTTTTATATTTGGGATAAGGCATTTAAAAACCTGCAAATGGGATATGCCTCCGCGATGGCTATGATTCTCGGCATCTTCATTTTTATCGTAACTTTGATTCAATTTAAAATGAATGAAAAATCGTCCTTTGATGGGGATTGATTTTCGCGGAAAGGAGTGAGTCTGATTATGTCCCATAGTCAAAAAACGAAAGTTACCAATATCATTATCTTTATTGTACTAGCGATTGGAGCGATTGTGATGATCGCGCCGCTGCTTTGGATGCTGTCCACTTCGGTGAAAGAAAAGCAGGATGTCTTTGCTCTTCCACCAGTATGGATACCAGAGGTGTTCCAGTTTGGCAAGTATAAGGAAATTTGGGAAGCAGGACCTTTGTTAAGCGGGATCAAGAACAGCGTGATTGTGGCTGTAAGTGTTACCGTTGTAGGTACCTTCACATCCAGTGTGGCCGCTTTTGCATTTGCAAAGCTGAGATTCCCTCATAAAAACAAACTGTTTTTGGCACTCATCGCATCTATGATGATTCCATACCCAACGGTTATGATTCCACAGTTTATGATGTTTTCCAAACTTGGCTGGGTCGATACACTTTTGCCTCTGATCGTTCCAGGTTTGTTCGGAAATGTAGTTATGATCTTTTTCCTGCGGCAGTACTTGCTTAGCGTACCGGATGCCATTATCGAAGCTGCGAAAATTGACGGAAGTTCTTATTTCCGACTCTATTCGTCGATTACATTCCCGCTCATTAAGCCGGCAGTTGCGGCACAGCTTATTTTATGGTTCATGGGGATTTGGAACGATTATTTGGCACCGATTATTTACTTGAACTCACCAGAAACGCAAACATTGCAGCTGGTTATCGCGAATTTTAATGCGACTTACGCCATTCAGACGGACTATCCGCTTATTATGGCAGCATCGATTATAGCCTTGTTACCTGTACTGATTATATTCTTGATCTTCCAAAAACAAATTATTGAATCGGTTGCCATTTCGGGTGTCAAAGGCTAATTGACACTTGGAGGGGACGGATGAATGATGTATGGCAGTCACCATATGTAATGGGTAAAGGAAGGAGGAGAATAACAGTTATGGTTATGCTGCTCATGCTGGGTCTATCCGGCTGTGGGGATAACACTCCGGACCCTGTGTATCCGCAGGCTCCGCCTCCCGATCACTTGTATGATCAGAGTACGATTAATGATGAACAGCGCTGGACCATTAACAATGCACATGACCCGGCGATTATAAAAACAGATCAAGGCTATTATGTCTACTCAACGGATGTAAAGACAGGTGGAGAATTGAGACCTGGTGTCATGGTACGCAAATCGACTGATCTGATTCACTGGAACTGGGTTCAGTATGCACTCCCCGGCATTCCAAAGGAAGCAGAGGCGTGGTCATCGGCAACCAATCTGTGGGCACCGGACATCATCAAGGTGGGTGATACCTATCGGATGTATTACTCCGCTTCTACCTTTGGCAGCACACGGTCTGCGATTGGATTGCAGACATCCAGCTCCCCGGAAGGCCCTTGGAAGGATGAGGGGCTGGTCGTTAAAACAGGAGAGCATGACAAGCTGAATGCGATTGATGCCAATCCGGTGCTGGATGCAGAGGGAAATCCATGGATGGTATACGGCTCTTTTTTCGGCGGTATCTATATTACACCGCTTGATCCCCAGACTGGAAAGCTCAAAGAATCTGGCTATGGTAAAAATATCGCTGCCAGAGATCGGGCAACTGAGGACGGTGCTGTAGAAGGGCCTTACATTGTGTACAATCCAATGTTCCGTAAATACTACTTGTTCGTCTCGTATGATTCTTTGTTTGAGGACTACAATGTTCGTGTTGCCCGTTCAGATTCGATCACAGGCCCTTATGTGGACATGAATGGACATGATATGGCAGATACCAGCTATTTGCCTCAATACGAGATTGGAAACAAGGTATTGGGCGGTTATCGGTTCAGCGAAGGAGAAGGCTGGGTTGCGCCAGGTCACAATTCTGTCCTGAAGGACGGTGCGGATTATTATATTGTACATCATGCGCGGGGAGAAACGGACAAGAGCTGGCCGTACCTGCATGTACGCAAAATATTGTGGACGGCAGAGGGCTGGCCGGTCGTCTCTCCGGAGCGCTATGCGGGCGAAAAGGAGCAGGATATACCCAAAAGGCTATTATCCGGCAACTGGGAGCGCATCGTGATCAGGCAGGAAGTAGACGGCCAGGTGGAAGCTGAACCGCTCCGTCTGGAAGATGGAGGGCGGGCAACCAGCGATTCTCTTGAAGGTCACTGGAGTTTTGATGGCAAGCGTACTCTAACAATGGATTGGAGTAATACATCCGCAGGAACAAAGGAAGAATTGTTATTGCTTCCTTCATGGGACTGGGAGCTTGGTCGCCATACTTTAATTTTCACGGGTATGAATGAAAAAGGAATTTCCATTTGGGGAAAACGTATCAGCGATTAATTTGTTTGAACTACATACTACACATAGAGGAGAGAATAACCATGAATCAATCTGTACCCATTAATAATCCGGTCATTGAGCAACGGGCAGACCCTTGGATTTACAAGCATAGTGACGGATACTATTATTTCACCGGATCTGTGCCAGAGTATGACCGCATTGAGGTTCGACGAGCAAGTACTATTCAAGGCTTGAGTACAGCAGAGCCTGTCGCAGTGTGGCACAAATATGAAACGGGCCCGTTAAGTGCGAACATTTGGGCACCTGAAATTCATTATATTAACGACAAATGGTACATTTATTTTGCAGCAGCTCGTACAACGGAAACGAAGGAAGGCCTGTTCGACCACCGGATGTTCGTGCTGGAAAATGATTCAGCTAATCCTCTGGAAGGGGAATGGGTGGAAAAAGGACAGATCAAAACCCGTTGGGAGACGTTCGCTCTCGATGCGACAACCTTCCAGCATAATGGGGTTTTGTATTATGTGTGGGCTCAGAAGGACCCTGACATCGTCGGTAATTCCAATCTGTATATTTCTGAAATGAGCAATCCATGGACGCTGCGCGGTGAGCAGGTCATGATCTCCACTCCTGAATATGATTGGGAAATCATCGGTTTTAAGGTGAATGAAGGAGCAGCGGTTCTGAAACGGAACGGGCGGATCTTTATCAGTTATTCAGCTAGCGCCACAGACCACAATTATTGCATGGGCCTGTTGACAGCAGATGAGAATGCGGATTTACTTGATCCGAAATCATGGACGAAATCACCTGAGCCGGTATTCTGCACCAATGAGGAAACAGGACAATTCGGGCCAGGTCATAACAGTTTTACGGTTGCTGCTGACGGTAGCGATGTAATCGTATATCACGCCCGGAATTACAAGGAAATTACAGGCGACCCGCTGTATGACCCGAATCGTCATACACGTGTTCAGCCGTTCAACTGGAAGGAAGATGGAACACCTAATTTTGGTATTCCAGTGCCAGATGGCGTCTCCGTTAATAACTAAGCAGAATATATGCTAGACGATTGACGCGTCACATAGCGACGCTATAACTTTATAAAACATCGCAGAGAAATGATTTTGCTGCGTCTAACAATATCAATGAGATATCTTCGGCCTTAGGCTGGAAGGTATCTTTTTGCTTTTGGGAGGGAGAGACGTCTCGGAAACTATGGGAACTTTAAATCAGGTTATGTGAAGCCTAGAATATGTCAAGCGATTAATTGATACAAATGTTTAATATTTTCCACGAGATGGAAGCTACAAATGTATGGTAAAGTGTACTATATACAAGGTTTTATCCAAATATCCTATCCAAAGTCTCCTGTGCATACCGAATCCGAATTACACGAGGTGAGAAAAATGCTGCAATCGTTAAAAGCCATTGCTAATTACAGGAAAGAAAATGATCTGGCCTGGGATACACCGACTTGGCTAAAGCTGCTTGTTTCGGCTGAGGAGCGTATTGTAAATTTGGAACGCATTCGATCCATAGGTGAGTTAAAGGATGCCAATCCTGTACTGGATTACGTGGAGCGTACGTTGCTTATTTTGGACGGACTTCCATTGTCATTCTGGGTTAAAGAGCTACTGGAGGATGTTTTGGTATGGTCTGAGACAGCCAAAGGAGGCACAGTCCGCGAACGGCTACGTTGGCAGCATGAGGGCATTAATTTATTTGTACATAATATCGGCTCCTCTCAACTGTATGTTAGACAGGCCCAAGCGGAGTCCCCTGCTTACCCGCGCAATAGCATGACCCGAATTCTGATTGAGACGCATGGATTGATTGGGCAATATATACGGGGAGAAATTCCTTTTGCGGAAAATCGACTGCTGCTTGAAATTACTCGTAAGGGCTGGCTGAGCCCTGAGGAACTGGAGCTTGTTTTACGGGCTCTGAACGAATGTATTATCGCCGGGGTAGAACCTGCATTATGGGACCAAGTACGCGGGGAAGTGGAGGAGCTAATCGGTTGGATTGCATGGGACAACGCACCTGTAGTCTGGAGTGTAAAGGAACGATTGAAGAGATTGCGGTCGGTTTCGATACATGCAGGGGAGCCGTTTGAGCAGGCTTACGCCGAGCTGGAGCGGGAGCTGAATGTAGAGAAGGCGCTGGCTCCGCTAGAGAATCGGACACTTTGGTATGTAGAATCCGCTTTGCAGGATTTTTCACTTCAAGAACTGGTCAAGGTATTCTTACTCACACTGAGGGATGGTACAGGACAGGAACAGCCGGCAACGGTACGGCATATCAGTTTTGAATCGCTTATGAATACGATGTATTATGACTATCGTGGTGTTAAGAAAATTAACGTATACAAAAAACGAATGATAGAAAAATACTTAAGCTCACTGTCCTGGCAGGACATTTCAAAGGGAAAACGGAAGCATAATCCTCATTTGAGTGTAACTGTAGAGCATAAAGAGGAGCTGCCAAGTACCGTATTTTTCAATTTTGTATTTTCATCAGCTGCTGAAAAACTGATCGACTTTTGTATTGAGGCAGAAAAGACGCCTCTGTATGACAAAGCAGTTTTGCTGCTGTTTGATCTGTTCGGCTTACGGCGCGATGCTTATGATCGCTTTCACAATGAGGAAACGTATCTTACAGATATGAACCAGACCGTAGATTACAAAAGGGTCATTTTGGATTATGTGACTGGAACCCGCATACTGGATATTGGACCCGGCGGGGGCGTGCTGCTGGATCTGATCGAACAGGAAAGACCAGATGCGAAGCCATTAGGTCTTGATATTTCTGTGAATGTCATTGAGGCACTTAAACGTAAAAAGCAATTGGAGCGCCATCGTTGGGATGTCATCAAAGGAGATGCGCTTCGGTTGGAGGAATATGTGGAAACGGGGAGTATGGACACGGTTATCTTCTCTTCGATTCTTCACGAGCTGTATTCCTACATCGAACGAGATGGAAAAAGGTTCAACTCACAAACAGTGGAAGCTGCTTTGCAAAGCGCTTATCGTGTACTTGCACCCGGCGGACGCATTATCATTCGAGACGGTATTATGACCGAACCCGTAGAGCAGCGCAGACGAATTCGATTCTTGGAGCCGGACGGAATGGAATGGCTGATGCGGTATGCGCAGGATTTTGCGGGTCGTCCCATAGAAATAGAGCGTATAGGTGAGCATGAGGCTGTTTTGCCGGTAAATGATGCAATGGAATTCCTATATACCTATACATGGGGAGCGGAAGCCTATGTGCATGAAGTGCAGGAGCAGTTTGGTTATTTTACTCCGTCACAGTATGAAGAATGTATTCGTAACACACTTGGTTCACAAGCGATTATCCGGGTGAGTCGCCACTATTTGCAGGAGGGCTATGCCGAGGCGCTGTCCAGTCGTGTTGAGTTCATGGATGAGCAGGGACAGCCGGTTCCTTTGCCAGACAGTACCTGTCTGATCGTGATTGAGAAGCCAAATCATAGGGATGAAGCAACTAAATGATTTTTAATTTGAACAAGAGAATGCCTTCTGAGGTGTGCCAAGCACGATTAGAAGGCATTTTTTAGAAAGCTAGTGGAGGTGTGTTCATGTATGTCCTCGCAGGTGGAAATATCCGGGTATGACCCGCAGTGGGCTGAAGAGTATATGCGAGAGAAAAGGAAAATTGTAGAGGCTCTCGGAGACGTATGTGTCGGCGTAGAGCATATTGGCAGTACATCCGTTCCTGGTCTGGGAGCCAAGGCTATTATCGACATTATGGTTGGAGTAGAAGATTTGGCTATTATTCAATCCGAACAGCGACAGCGTTTACTAGGTATTAAATATGAATATGTACATAAGCCTGATTTTTCAGAGCGAGCTTTCTTTCGCCGTGGAGAATGGGGGGCTGGGACCCATCATTTGCATATTTACAAGTATAAAGGAGAACATTGGGAAAACCATTTATTGTTCAGAGATTACTTGAAAGCGCATCCTGAGAGCCTGCGAGCGTATGAGACTTTAAAAAAAGATTTGGCGCATCAATTCAAACATGACCGTGCAGCGTATACCGAAGCCAAGGGACCTTTCATTCGGCAGATAGTTGAGCAAGCAAAGCTTGAAAGACAAAAGCAGAGACAAATGGAATTTTAGTACGCATGGACAAGGTGGAGGTATGATGAAGAATATGATGCTTGATGCACAGGTAACGCCGAATGGCTTAAAAGACAGAATGCTGCTGCTGTCAGCGCTGGACATTATATTGTCTCCAGAAGATTGGTTACGCACGTATCGTATGCAGTCTGAATGGTCTGGTGATGTGTGCCTAGGTGAGGTGAACAACGGCGCTGGAGATACGATTCATATGCTATGGACGCGTGGAGGTATGCTATTGAAGGGTTTTGACCACGAATCCCCTGTAAGTCCTCATGCGAGAGACGAATATGAGGTCTGGCCGGGCATGTACGACGGTGTGCCTGATGATATGATGGAGCTTTTGGAAGATGAAGCGTTGGAGAAAGAGGACGTTACCTTTTGTATGTGGAGGGAAGCGGGAGATGAGGAGTGGCGTATGGGCAACGCGAACTTTCCTGAGGGATATGACGATGGCTCATCCTTTTTGCTGGGGAAAATTATAGTTACACCGGAGGAATATCAGGATTGGGCTGAAAGTTACTATGAGTTGCCGATTTCTCTAGGGGTGGTAAACCAGATTTTCAACGGCGTTCCGATCACTGCCCAGATGATCTCTGCGCTTCATCCACAGCGTAACGTTACGGAAGCGATAAAGGAGCTAAAGCAGCTTGGCGTTCAAGTGCATGAAAGCTAAGAATACAGATTTGTTTTTCTTGACAAGTTTTGTATATAATACAGGAGAAATGCTGGGTTAATCACCTCGAATTAAAGGAGCTGTGTTGAAGATGTCCAAACGTTTGATTCCTTACATCACGATGGATGGAAATGCAAAAGAAGCAATCGAATTTTATAAAGAGGCATTGGATGCTCAACTGCTTTTTATTCAAACCTTTGGGGAAATGCCGGAAAACCCCGATTTTCCCATTCCCGCAGAGGTCAAGGAACGTGTGGGACATGCTACCCTTAAAGTGGGTGAGACAGAGCTCATGTTTTCTGATACCTTTCCCGGATCACCGTTTAGCAGTGGGAATCAGGTGAGCATCTGTATTACAACCGATAGTGTGGAGCAAGCTCAAAAAATGTTTGATGCTCTACAGCAAGGAGGACAGGTGGGAATGCCTTTGCAGGAAACCCATTTTAGTCCAGCTTATGGGAATGTAACAGACAAGTTTGGTGTCACCTTTCAAATGTTCACAGAGGCTCGGTCTTAAGAAATGGAAAACGGCTCGATTCCGCTACTTTAGCGATCTGGCTGTTTTTTTGCGTGTATGTCCTCGTCTGAAGAATAAATATACATACAGCATGGGGAGTGATATCTTTTTTACCCTGCTTGCCGTTTAGTAGATTAGGTTTATTTACTGAATGCTTAGACGCTTGTTGAAATAGAAACAAAAATATATTATATTATGTTGTTAATGCACCAACGGGTGGGAGGACAGGCCATGAACAAAGAAGAACAGGTCATGATGGGGTTCAGGGACTTATATAACAAGATGGTGTGGCTTAATAAGGATAAGATGGAAGACAGTCTTAAGGGTTATAAGTCTTCTGAAGTCCATTGCATCGAATACATTGAAAGAAATGTAGATTCCAACGTGACAAAACTTGCGGAGTCCCTTTATATGACTAGCGGTGCCATAAGTAAAATAACTAAGAAGCTCATAAAAAAAGGCATTATCGAAAGCTACCAGAAGCCGGATAACAAGAAAGAAATCTATTTTCGGCTTACGGAGCAAGGGAAAGTAATCTATAAAATCCATGAGGACTTGCATAAAGAGTTTCAAGAGCGAGATAAAGCCGTGTTTGAACAGGTAACCGAGGAACAATTTGATAGTATGCTTAGCTTCGTGGAAAAGTATAATAGGCATTTGGATGCGGAAATAAAGAAACAGGGTATAGATATTAAGTCGGAATAAATCTGAATAATGAAAATCAAATCACAGGCAGCCGGGCTCTATTGAGAACAGGCTGCCTTTTTTTTGCTATTATTTTGTTGCCGAGGAAGCAAAATTGTGATACGATGTTTTTGCTTCCAAGGAAATAAAAACATAGCCTTTGAGGGGAGAATTTAATGTTCAAATTTAGATCACACAATGAACAGAACACAGAACAAACCGTAGATAAACACGCTTTAATATTCGGTCTTATCTCTGTGTTTCTTTGCGGAATAGGCTTCAGTATCATAGCACCTGTCGTCCCTTTCTTAGTACAGCCTTATATAAGCAATCCGGGAGAACAAGCTATCGTTGTCACGCTGCTGACTTCTGTTTATGCCTTCTGCGTGTTTTTTGCGGCCCCCGTGCTTGGAGCTCTGAGTGACAAATATGGCCGTCGTCCATTGCTCTTAGTATGCCTTTTGGGTTCCGCAATTGGGTACTTGGTTTTTGGCATAGGAGGAGCTCTATGGGTACTATTTGCGGGACGCATAATAGAGGGTATAACAGGTGGGAGCATAAGCACGATCTTCGCCTATTTTGCAGACATCATTCCTACAGAACAGAGAACTAAATACTTTGGATGGGTGAGTGCGGTTGTAGGTGTAGGTACCGTCATTGGCCCAACTGTAGGCGGGTTACTTGCCAAGTTTGGTTATTCTGTACCCATGTATTTTGGAGCAATTATAACTTTAGTGAATGTTATATATGGATTCTTTTTTATGCCTGAGAGCCTTGACAAGAAACATAGACTGAAAGAAATTACTTTTGTAAGACTTAATCCATTCATACAGCTTGCAAACCTGCTTTCCATGAAAAACTTAAACAGGCTACTTATCTCGGCGTTCTTACTTTGGATACCCAACGGATCTTTACAGGCCGTTTTTTCACAATTTACAATGGATACTTATAGTTGGAAGCCTGCACTAATCGGACTTATGTTCTCAATTATGGGTGTCCAAGACATTATCTCACAAGGTTTCATCATGCCAAAGCTTTTGAGAAAACTTAGTGATAAACAGATAGCCATTCTTGGAATGGTTTCGGAGATTATAGGCTATAGTCTTATTGCGCTATCTGCTTTGTTCTCATTCTATCCTCTTTTTATCGCTGGAATGTTTATATTTGGTTTTGGTGATTCAGTCTTTGGGCCTTCATTCAATGGGATGCTCTCCAAGTCTGTTGATTCTAGTGAACAAGGAAGGATTCAAGGAGGTAGTCAATCTATTCAGGCTTTAGCAAGAATGATGGGGCCTATCATTGGAGGTCAAATCTATGTATCACTTGGTCATGCCGCACCCGCTTTTATGGGTATGATTCTTATAGCAGTGGCCATACCAGTTTTATATAAGAGAACGCATGTGAATATGTAAACTACTGCTCGAAGCTTTCCGGAACCACCTGCATAGCAGGTAGTTTTAAGAAAATAATAGGGTTTCAGAACTTAGGAACAAGTTCTGAAACCCTATTATTTTACAGTCTGAGCCATCCGCATGCGGACGGCTCTTCATAGTATCACCTTGCTAAATTAATTTCACGTATTTGTACTTATACGCCAAAATTAAAATCATCATCTGTCAGCGGCTCTACATTCATCGCCCGCACATAGCCGTTTCCTTTTTTAGAAAAGAAATCATGCTGCTTAGTGTGAGTGCTGATGCCGTTGAATACAATGGGATTAACTTCCTCTTCTTCAAACAGTGGATCAAAGCCCAAGTTCATCATGGCCTTGTTGGCGTTGTAGCGCAAAAAGACTTTCACATCGTCTACGAGTCCAATAGGAGTGTAAATTTGCTCGGTGTATTGTTCCTCGTTATTGTGCAAGTAGCGCAACAAGCCTACCAGCGTCTGGTAAAGATCACGTTGTTCTTCCTCATCCAATTCTGCATAAATCTCCTGTGCCAGTACACCTACGTACACACCGTGAATACTTTCGTCCCGTAGGATCAAATCGATAATTTCTCCACTGCATGTCAACTTGCCCTGGCCCGCCAGATAAAGAGGGTAGAAGAAGCCGCTATAAAATAAATAGCTTTCTAACAGCACCGACGCTGCCATCGCGAGATACAGGTCTTTCGGTGTGTGGATATTCATATAATACTGACGAATGGTTTCTGCCTTGGTTTGGAGATGTGGATTTTCTTCCACCCAGCGGAATACACCGTCAATTTCTTCCGTGGAAGCTAGCGTTGTAAAGATGCTACTGTACGACTTGGCATGAATTTGTTCCATCATCGCCATAAAGCTTAGTACGGCTTTGCGTTGCAGTCCGTCCACATGCTCCATAATTTGCGGCATACCCACGCCGCCTTGAATGGTATCCAGTAGCGTCAATCCGCCCAGCACCTTCATGTAGGCTTCTTTTTCGATATCACTGAGGGTTACCCAGGACATTTTATCGTCAGACAACGGGATTTCATCATCCGTCCAAAATTGCATAATGTTCTGGTTCCAGAACATCAGTGTGAAATCATCGTCCGAGCGATTCCAGTTTACAGCTTTTATACCTGTCATTGTTAGCATTCTCCCTTCAGCTTGCGAGATTCCCTGGAAACACACATTGAAATAGTGTAGGCGAATCATCATATGCTTGACATACGGAAGCTGTATCCGCGAGGGTCTGTCCAGTCCCGTAAAGGTCTGAACCACACGCTGGATACAGCTTCTAATGCAAAGCATCTATATCTATTCAAAATCTAATTTTTATACTACAGCTTGTTACCCTTTATGCTTTAGATGGAGCAGGTAAGGCACTCTTCCACAGACAGCTTTTTGGTGCGTGTGTAGTATAACGATTTAAGTCCTTTGTGTGCAGCGTACAGATAGCAACGTGCTAACTGACGCGTAGTCACGTCACTGTTCACATGAAGCACGGTCGAAATTCCTTGGTCCACGTGCGGCTGGATTTCTGCAATCAGATCAAGCACTTTGAACTGGTCCATTTGATAAGCAGATTTATAGAAGAACACGTTATCCTTTTGCAAATAAGGCATTGGATAGTAGGTCGTCGAATTGGCATAGGTACGGGTTTCAATCTGCTCAACAATCGGCATGACGCTGGATGTTGCATTTTGAATGTACGAAATGCTAGCAGTCGGCGCAATCGCCATACGATAGGCGTGGTACAGACCATTTTTCATCACATCTGCTTTTAATTTGTCCCAGTCCGCTGAAGTCGGAACATAGATGTCTTTGAACAACTCTTGTACACGTGCAGTTGTTGGACGATAATCTGTGTTCAGGTATCGGTCAAAATATACGCCTGTCGCATAATCCGATTCCTCAAATCCATAAAAGCTTTGTCCAGCTGCTTTCGCGATTTCCATACTTTTTTCGATGGAATGATAGTTCATCGTCATGAAGAAGGTACGGACAAAGTCCTTCGCTTCATTGCTTTCATACGCAATTTTGTTCTTGGCAAGATAGCCGTGCAGATTCATAACACCCAGTCCGACGGAGTGCATTTCACGGTTTGCTTTCGCAACACCCGGTGCATTAGCGACTTGGGTCATATCGCTGACCGAGGTGAGAGCAATCATACCCTCGTGAACGGATTCGCGGATTTTGCCATGTTCCATCACATTTACAATGTTCAGAGAAGCTAGATTACAGCTCACGTCCCGGCGGATGGTATCCTGTTGGCCGTAATCTGTAATTTCTGAAGTTTCCTGCAACTGGAAGATTTCCGTGCATAGGTTCGACATCTTGACTTGACCCACGTTTTTAAGAGCATGTGCCTGGTTCGCGTTACTTTTGTTCATGATATATGGATAACCAGACTCCAACTGAATCATGGCAATTTTCGTCAGCATGTCACGTGCGCTCATCGCTATTTTTTTCTTCACCCGATCGTCAGCGAGTAACGTGTCGTACATTTCATCCAAATCCATGTCGTCCAGATGCGTTCCATAGGCTTTGAACACACTGTAAGGAGCAAATACATGCAGCGGTTCGTTATCTTGAGCCAGCTTGTAAAAGCGGTTTGGCACCAGCAATCCAATAGAAAGTGTCTTGAGACGTACTCTTTCGTCAGCATTGATCTTTTTGCTATCCAGGAACTCAAGCACGTCCCATCCGAAAATGTTGTAATAGGCTGCCCCAGAGCCTTTACGTTGCCCCATTTGATCCGCATAGGAGAAGCCGTCTTCCATCAGCTTCAGCACAGGCATAATGCCTTTTGCTGCGCCTTCTACGCCTTTAATCGCTTCGCCGCGTGCCCGCAGTTTCGACAGGTTGACCGCAACACCGCCCCCGATTTTGGACAACTGCATGCAGGTGTTCAGCACATAGTTGATTGAGTTCAGGGAGTCGTCCATTTCGAGCAGGAAGCAGGATACCAATTCCCCACGGCGGCTTTTGCCTGCATTCAGGAAGGTTGGTGTAGCTGGCTGGAGGCGTTGCTCCATCATCGAGCGGGACAACAGGCGTGCCGTATCGGCGTTACCGCGTCCTAAATGCAGCGCGACAGCAGCAACCCGGTCAGGGTAATGTTCCAGATAGACTTTCCGGTCGTTACTCTTCATTGCATAGTCGGTGTAAAACTTGGATGCTGCCATATAGGAAGGAAATTTAAAATTATAGCTATGAGTGATATGGAAAATATCATTAATTTCGTCAGCCGTGTAGCTGTTATAGAAATTTTCGTAATAATCATTCTCAATCATATACAGCACTTGAGCGGCTGTGTCAGCAAACTTCAAACTCCGTTCCTGAACTTCCTTCATAAACTCTGCTACAGCCTCTTGGTCTTTTTCCAATTGGAAAAAGCCGTCTGTATCGCGTTTCATCAACATGTTGTTCAATTCAATATGCCGCAACTCGGCTCACCTCCTGTTTAAAACGCTCTACATCTCCGAACGTTCCAGATAATTCAAATTTACTAATCACGGGGACATTATAATGATCGGCAATCAAATCCGCACTTTTGGCAAATTTCTCACCCCAGTTACGGTTGCCGCTTGCAGCTACACCAACAAGGTTTTGAGCATTCTTTTTCAAAAAGGAAGATACCCTCTCAGGTATCTGCCCAAACCCAGTTGTATATGTAATAAGTACGTAAGGTTCTTCTATAGTCATTTGCTCCTCAATCTGAACCGCTGGAAGCTTGAGCTTGTTTATAAATCTTTTTACATTGCCGGTCTTCGAATCATATGCAATCAGCATGGTATGCAACCTCCTTAAACAATTAACGAAAAAAGAAAACGCATTGCCTGGGATCTATTATAGATGGAATCCCTTGCTGGCTGCGCCATTTAAGATTTTGACTCTATATTTACATGTATTTTCATACCTGTATCTTCAAGATATCGGGCATAAATACGTTTTTTACACTATATTTAGAGTACATTTTCTATTTTATATCTATATATAGTTTTGTCAATCGGTCTAGAGGGGATCAGAGGACCCAGATCGGGTATAAGTCCAAGCGGGGTGCGGAAAAGAGCGAAAGAACTTTTTTTTCGTAAGTATGTTAAAAAAGTATTGGAGTTTTTGAGGGTGAAGATGTACGATTTGTCAATGGGCAATAGAATGGAAAATTTACATTTTACTGTAGAAAGGATGAAGTGAATGGGAAGTGATTTTATGGAATTTCAATCGTTTAATATGATCTTTTTTATCGTATTTGGACTCATTGCTTTTGTAATCATTATGGGAATTGTCAAAACGATAGGAGCAGGCCTGTCCAATCAAGCAGCCGAACGGGTACAACGTTCATGTAAGGTTGTGGATAAACGGACGAGAGTGCGTGGGGGATCAGGCGATTTTTCAGCTTCGACATATTATTATATCACCTTTGAGTTTGACGGGGGTGAGCGTATGGAGCTGGAGGTGAAGGATACGGATTTTGGTATGATTGTGATCGGGGATCGTGGGGAGCTTCATTATAAAGGTACACGTTTTCTGGAGTTTGTAAGAGTAATGGAAGCATAAAGGTGTTGGAGGGGAGTTAGTATTGCCAAAACAAATACATAATTTGGAGGGAAGATTACGATGCCGCATATCATTGGAAAACGAATTGTATTGAGAGAATACCGTCAAGAAGATATACCAGATATCCGAAAATGGGTCAATGACCCGGAAATCACACGTGGTTTAAGCGACGTGTTTATCTACCCGCATTCACAGGTGAATAGCGAATCCTTTGTACAGATGATGATTGACGGCAACCCCGAGATCAAAGGTTTTGTCATTGCGCATAAAGACACACTGGACTATATCGGACAACTGGATTTATTCAAAATCAACTGGGTGAATCGGCACGCCACCCTGGGTGTTGTGATCGGGCGTGACGGTGATCTGGGCAAAGGTTACGGACGGGAAGCGATCCGGCTGTTACAGAAATTTGCATTTCATACGCTGAATCTGCATCGTCTGGAGCTGGAGGTCTATGCGTTCAATGAACGTGCACACCGTTGCTATCTGGCCTGCGGCTTCAAGGAAGAAGGTCGGCTACGGGAAAAGCTATTCAGGGAAGGGGAATACTATGACATCATTCAGATGGGGATTTTGCGCAGTGAATACGAGGCTGCAGAGCAAGCGACGGAATCCTGAAAGTGCAACCTCATAAGCTATTTTACTCCGTCAGCTTTCTTCAATTTTTTATGAGTGAAATCACGGGGACTACGCTCATCCTATTTCTATTAGCTAAAGGACTTTCTCTGCAAAGTGCGAACTTCTTACTGGTTGTATTTTTTGTAAGTATTTTTTTGTTTGAGATACCCACAGGGGCGATTGCAGATAAGTATGGAAGAAAAATCTCCGTTATTTTGGGACTTTGTTGTTTTCTAGTCTACAGTGTGTTGTTCGTTTGGACAGATCATATCGGGGTACTTGTGTTTGCGCAAGTCTTTGGGGGTCTGGCTATATGTTTACAATCAGGTTCGTTAGAATCCTGGGTTGTGGAAAACAGTGATAAGCCCATGGAAGTTCTTTTTACAACCTCTAACAGTATACAGTACATTTCGGGATTTATTTGTGGTCTGTTGGGGGCCTTTCTCGCAACCTATAACTATTCACTTCCATGGGCAGTCAGTATTTTATCTATTATTGTATGCATTTTTCTATGTTCCTTTTATATGGATGAGGAGAATGTTGCTCATCGAAAGACGTCTACTACTCGCATTAAAACGATTATCGGAGAAAGCGTCCGTATCGGTTTTGAAAATAAGTCCATCTGGATTGTGTTTATGATTGGTTTATTTATCAGCTTTTCGAACTCAGCGGGGAATACATTTCAACAGCCACGTCTGGTTGGCCTTTCCGAACAAGGAATTTGGATTATGGGGTTTATCAAGGCAGGGTATTCACTATGTATGACTTTGGGAAGTTATCTAGTTCGAAAGCTAGGCGCACGATACAGTGATGTACATATACTCGTGTATGCTTGCGGCATGATAGGGGTCTGGCTCATTTTAGCCGGTGCGTTCAACACATTTTATCCTGTATTGCTTACCTTTTTAATCTATGAGATTGGGCGCGGGATGTACCCGGTTGCCAAACAAATTTTTCTCAACAAAAGAATCACGAATGAGTATCGTTCCACATTACTATCTCTGGATTCTGCGATTTCACAATTAGGCATGTGCGTAGGTTTAATCGTGACAGGGATCATCAGTCGTAATTTTACGGATTTGTCTTCCGATCAAACACCTATTCAAATATCTTGGGTGATGTGTGGCGGGATTGCCTTGATTCCAATCATTTTATTGTTTTACGTCCATCGTGTTTCAGGGAAAAGTAATTCTTGGAAAGAAAAAGAAACCAAACAGAATATTTAATGTAAAAGTTAATCTAGAAGGGCTGAACAGCATGGTCTGCCAGCCCTATAATATTTTATTAAAAAGCAAACCTTATTTTTCACCGTACCACAGTTTCAGCCGATTTTGGATTAGGCCAGTATAGATTTCTTCAGCCTTTGGCACACCTGCCTGATCCAGCTCTTGGAGCATGCGGTCATACAAAGCGTCGAACTGATCTGGCTTGGCGAGTACAGCCTCAGGAATCCGTTTGCGTACAATGTCTTGCGACTTTTGATAAATAACATTGTAATTCGTATCGGTCGGAACAGGCATGTTGTAGGCAGCACCCCACTCTTTTACCGGAAAATCCTTTTCGTTCGGAAACAGGTCTTTCCACGTCTGGGCTTTGTATGCCTGAAGGGACTCTTTTTCGGCTTGACTATAATTTTCGGTAATCATTTCCGGATAATTGGTTGTGTAATAGTTGCCAGAAGGGTCCTTCACGCTATCGCCATAATGAGGCCCCCATATCCAGTACAAACCGATTCCTGACTCTCTGCTAAAAGAAGCGTTATCGGTGTTTTTACGTTGTTGCACATCCGCCGGAATGACTCGTTTGCCGTTCTCTACGTTGTAATGCTGGCCTTCAATTCCCCAATTACGTAAAATTTGTCCTTCGTCGGAGGCCAGAAAATCCAGAAACTTGATAGCTCGCACCGGATTTTCGCATGAGGTTGTAATTCCGATCCCGGATGCAGTATCGAAGCCAATGGGCTGGAGGGAATGGTCCTCGTATTTCTCATTTAAAGTGACTGGAAAATGGGCATAAGTGAATTCATCCTTACCTGCTGCCTTGAGCGCATTTTCGGCATCTTGATAGTTCCATTCCTGATCAATCAGTCCGATGACACGGCCTGCGGCGATTTTGGACTTGTACTGATCACTTTTTTGCACAAAAGTATCCTTATCCAACAGTCCTTCATTGTACATATGGTTCAACCAACGGAAATATTCGCGTTCTTCTGGGCGCTTGTAGTGAAGAATGGCTTTGTGTGTTTTAGGATCAATATAATATTCGCCATCGTCGGGTCCACCTGTAGCAGTAACAGCCGGGTTTGTCACTGTAATTTGAATTTTCCAGTCTTCGGCATCAAGTGATAGGGGGATGGTTGGCTGGCCATTGGTGGTAGGGTATTTGGCGACATAATCTTTAAGTGCTTTTTCAAAATCTTGAACGGTGCGGATTTTAGGGTATCCGAGCTTCTTAAGTGCCTGATGCTGAATTTCGAAGCCGGCTTGTGCATCAAACGCGATGTGATCCACACCCAAATTGGTCGGGATCGTATAGATGGCTGGATCTTCACTACTATATTTAATACGATTAAAATAGTCTCCATACACTTTTTTAATGTTAGGGCCGTATTTGTCAATGAGGTCGGTTAAGTCAATGAGTGCTCCGGCATCGACCAACTTGCCAATGTCTGATTTGGGGTACACGAGATCTGGATACTCTCCGCTTGCTGCCATTAAAGCAAATTTTTCCTCGCCTCGACCATTGACAGCATGTTCGGCATTTAGCGTAACACCCGTTTTCTTGATAATTTCCTGCCCGACAGCATCCTTCATGTTGTTCCAGTTAGAGCTAGAATCACCGCCAAAGAAAGTAAGAGTAATGGGACTGGTGTCATTAGGATCTTCCTTTTCTGCCTTACCGTCTGTTCCATTCGCGCAGCCCGTTGTAACGAGCAGCAGCAAAGACAGGAGTAGAATGGAACTCTGTCGTACCGACCTGTTCTTGAACATTTGCAAATCCCCCTTAATAAGTATGATTTACACAATGTAAGTGCTTTCAATAGTAAATTGTAGGAAATAAAGAACCTCACGTCAAGTAATTTATAATTGCTTGTTATGCGGTTTGTTTTTTTATTAAGCAAACATATTTTGGTGGAGGGTGTGGATTTGTACAAATCTATCATTTGATGATCTAAAACAAAGTATGCTACGATGGTACCAGTTTATAGGTACACCCGTGTATTAGAAAGATTAAGGTAGAAAAAGATTCCGAATAGGGTTGGGTGAGAAGATGCGTGGAAAAGTAACGTTGCAAGAAATTGCGGATGCGGCGGGTGTTTCAAAGTTCGCTGTTTCGCGTGCACTGTCAGGCAAACCCGGTGTAAGTGAAGAGACAAGGGCGGTTCTGGTCAAGCTTGCCGCCCAGATGGGCTATTTTCGCAGTCATCCCAAAATGACAGGGGTAGAGCCTCGGGACACAGATACCAGAGAATGGTCGGGTACCGTGCTAGTGTTATTTCCGAATATTAGGTACCAGAACAGGGAATCCAGATACTGGGGGCCTGTATTTGAAGGGATTTCCGAGCGTCTGAACCGTAAGGGTATGGATATGATCACGTTAACGGAGCCCTCGACTGAAGACATGTTTTCTTTACTGAATCCAGAGTCGATTAAAGGGATTATCACGGTAGGGACGATTTCAACTTCATTGTTGCTGAACATTTATCGGATGGGTATTCCGGTCGTCATGGTAGATCATTGGGATTCTGCATTTTTAAGTGATACGGTGTTTACAGATAATCGCACATGCATGAGTGAATTAATGAAGGACTTGCTGTGTAGGGGCTATACCCGCTTTCAGTTTGTGGGTCATATTGATGACGCTCACAGTTTCTACGAACGCTGGGAAGCATATCGTTCCACACTGGAAATGAGCGGAGTAGAATTGCGGCAGATTAAAGCTCTTCTTCACAGGGGAGCGCAAGCGCTTGCTGAGGAAATGGAAAAGTTGTCCGAGGACGAACTGCCTGAGGTTTTTGTATGTGCTAATGATGTGACTGCTGCGCAAGTCGTGGATGTGCTGAAAGAAAAGGGGATTGACGTTCCGAGGCGTTGCGGAGTGACCGGGTTTGACGATACGAATGAACAAATGCCGATTTATGCCACGGTGAGAGTGGATAAGGAATTGCTGGGAATGCGTGCAGTGGACCAGTTGTTATGGCGCATAACGAACCCGAACTCGCCTGTCGAGAAAAAGTTGCTACATGCTGAGCTATTCGTACGGGAAGTTCATGCACCCCGGATCCGTCGGGAAAATGATGACCGTGAGCGTCCCATCAGCACAATCACATATAGTTAATGTCCAGATACGTGTTATGACACCATACACCGTGAAGACGAAGGAGGTCGCTTTTAGCCTGTTTAGGGGCAGAGGGCGACTTTTATTTTGTATTTTGTCATTTGTTCTAAAAAACAATTGACTATTTTGTTAGCTTAATGTTATTTTTGTTATGTTACTGACGAATCCAGATGTTCCCAATCGTGCTTATAGGAGGCTTGTAACGATGGTTAATGTGATAGGGTTGGATGGCTGGAGGTTTAGGGAAGCACAAAGTGATGAGTGGCTCAGCGCGAAAGTGCCGGGTTGTGTGCATACTGATCTTTTACGACATGGCAAAATTCCTGATCCGTTTATTGGTATGAACGAGATGGAGGTACAGTGGATTGATAAGCAGGATTGGATATATGAAGCCCATTTTGAGATAAATGCAGATCAGCTTCAATGTCAATGTGTAGAGTTGGTGTTGGAAGGTCTGGACACATACGCGAATGTAAAAGTGAATGGCCAATATGTCTTGTCAGCCAATAATATGTTTCGGGTATGGAGACAGGATGTGAAGGCAATTGTTCAGCAAGGGGAAAATCGGCTGGAAATCAGTTTTCGTTCTCCGATTGCTGAAGATGTACCCAAGCTGGAAAACTTAGATTATGGACTCCCTGCCCCCAATGATCAGTCCGAGATCGGTGGTTTGTCCGACAAAAAGGTAAGCGTTTTCGCACGTAAGGCTCCCTACCACTATGGTTGGGACTGGGGACCGAGGCTTGTGACGAGCGGTATCTGGAGAGAGGTCCGGATCGAGGCGTGGTCCGGTCTAATCGTGAGAGACTTGTTTATTCGACAGGACGAGGTGAATTCGGTAGGGGCTAAACTCATGGCAGTGGTAGAGATCGAAAATGCAGATGAGATTAGAGATGCCGAGTTGCGTATTTCCGCTGACGGGAAGGTGTGGTCCAAGCCGGTACGGCTGCTGAAGGGGAAGCAGACGGTCGAGCTGGAGCTGGAGATGAAGAAGCCGAAGCTGTGGTGGTGCCGTGGACTGGGGGAGCCGCATTTATATACGTTTGTGGCCGAATTGGTGGAGCAAGAACAAGGAGCTGTAATCGCGGAAAAATCAGTAAAAACGGGACTGCGTTCCATCCGTCTTGTACGTGAACGGGATGCAGCAGGAGAGAGCTTTTATTTTGAGCTGAACGGAATTCCTGTATTTGCAAAAGGGGCTAACCATATTCCGAATGACAGCTTTGTCACTGAAGTTACGATGGAACGATATCGGTATGAAATTGCCAGTGCAGCCGCCTCGAATATGAATATGCTGCGGGTGTGGGGTGGCGGTATTTATGAACAAGACATATTTTATGAGCTTTGTGATGAATACGGTTTGCTCGTGTGGCAAGATTTTATGTTCGCCTGCAGTATGTACCCGGGGGATGAGGATTTTATAGACAATGTGGCACAGGAAGCCGAGGACAATATTAAGCGGCTGCGTCATCATCCCTGCATTGCCTTATGGTGCGGCAACAATGAGATCGATTCTGCATGGGCGCATTATGAAGAGAATGGAGGCTGGGGCTGGAAAAAGGACTACACACCTGAGCAACGGGAACGCCTATGGAATGATTATAAAACACTCTTTCATCGGATTCTACCGGAGGCGGTACACACCTGGTCTGCGCAGACAGCCTATTGGCCCTCCTCCCCGCTGATTGACCTGACCAGAGATCGGAACCAGCATGCCCATCGGTCTTCAACTGCAGGTGATATTCATTATTGGGGTGTATGGCACGCGTCTGAGCCGTTTGAGAATTATCATGTACATGTGGGTCGTTTTATGAGTGAATATGGTTTTCAGTCCTTTCCTGAATACAAGTCTGTTCGTACTTATGCGGAAGAGAAGGATTTGGAGCTGGAATCTGAGGTGATGCTGGCACATCAGAAGAACGATGCGGGCAATCGTCTGATTAAAGAATATATGGAGCGATACATGCGAGAGCCAAAGGATTTTACATGTTTTCTTCACATGAGCCAAATTTTACAGGCAGAAGCAATGAAAGCAGCTATAGAGGCGCATCGTCGTCACAAGCCCTATTGCATGGGAACATTATACTGGCAAATGAATGACTGCTGGCCCGTTGCCTCCTGGTCGAGTATGGACTATTTTGGGCGTTGGAAGGCGCTCCAATATACGGCTAAGCGCGGCTTTGCTGATGTGCTGTTGAGTGCAACAGATACAGAACAGGGGAATAAGGCCCTGCATCTGGTCAACGATACACTAGAGCCGATATCAGGTACGCTGCGGCTGACTCTTTTGCATATTCGTAGCAGCCAGGCAATTCATGAAGAGAACGTTAAGGTAAAGCAACCAGCAGGCGGTGCAGGAATTGTACATATACTGCCTATCGACAAATGGCTGAGTGGCCTGAACCGTGCGGAGCATATGCTGGTCGCGCGTCTAACGCAGAATGGTGAACAGGTGGCCTCTGGTGAAATTTATTTTGCAGACACGAAAGAGATGGATTTACCCCAGGCAAAAATTGAAGTGACAGAGATTCAGGGAAGCGGGGGCAGCAGATTCATGCTGTGTTCGGATGTACTTGCTAGACACGTGTGGTTATCGGCAGAGCAGGAAGGTATTTTCAGCGACAACCATCTGGATCTGGCTCCTGGTATTCCGAAGACAGTGGAATTTTTGGCCATGCGCAACGGTTCATCAGCATTTGTGACAGCTGCGCCGGGTACATTGACAGTACATTCGTTGGTCAATTGGATACAAGGTTAGACAACAGTAAAAGCTTATCCGTCTTTAAGTAGATGATGGATAAGCTTTTTTTTATAATATAAATTTGTTTTATGATATGTAGAGCGTCTTCATAATGTTAATATACATAACAAAAGAGAACTTGGGAGTTAAGTGATAACAGATCATTTGTAAGAAATCAATCTATCTATTTAGCCTCTAACTGTTGGAATATAAAAAAAGCATACGGTCGGCCGAGAACTTGTAGAGGAAATCCGTCAGTTGGGCTTTAGCAGGGTGGAGCTGAACTATAACATTACCCGGGAAATGCTAACGACGTTTGAACCTATGATTGAGCGGGGAACAATGGCATATCGAGTGTGCACAATACATTTCCTCATACACCAGATCCGGATTACGGCACGAATTCCGTTCTGCTCGGGTTTGACGATGAAAGCAAGCGACAACGTGTGATAGAGCTGCTGGTGCAATCTGTGGAATATGCGCATCATTATGGAGCAAATGCGGTAATTGTGCATTCCGGACGCTGGATGGCGAATGGACGGGGTTAGTGACGAAATTTATAAGCCGTTAGCGATATTACGCTAATTCATGCTGCCCGAATATTAAAACTACCGGAGCTACGCCTTTACCTGTGAGTGAAGTCTAAAACACAGTAAGCATCTATTTTTCGGGGATGAAGTCCATTCCCGGAGAACAGATGCTTTTTTGTGTTCATTGATGCAGAGGTAGAGCGCTTCCATTGAGCTTGAAGCCATTGTGGTGTACACTGTCCAGAACAGGTGTAAATTGGAACGTCAGGAAGGCAGGACGGTTACAAGGAGGGAAAGACACATATGTATGCCCGTTTAAGATCGTTAAATTATCCACTAAAACTCTATGTTTTCTTAGCACTGGCCTTATGCTCCGTAATCAGTACATTGTGGATCATTAACGTGCGACTGCCCTCAGGGGGCCGCCCTTATCTTTTTATTTGGTGGAATATGATGTTGGCCTGGATTCCTATGCTGTTGACGTTACTGCTTGATGTAATGTACAGCTCGTGGAGGCGGGGAACGAGGACATTTTTACTCTGGGTTATGGGGGCGGCATGGCTTTTCTTTTATCCCAATACACCCTACTTGATCACAGATTTGCTGCATGTATTCGCCAGATATCCATTTCTCGGGGAGCAACGTTTCTGGGGCAATCCGTACTTTTGGAATCATGTACTGGGAATGCTGCTGGTAGCCGTACTTGGCCTGACAATGGGTTTTGTATCGCTCGAATCCGTACGACAGTTGGTACAACGTGCACGTGGTGGGCTTGTTAGTTGGCTGTTTATGCTGGCGGTACTCTTGTTGAGCAGCTTGGGTATTTACATTGGCCGTTTCTTTCGAGGGAACACATGGGATATTGTTTCTGCGCCCTCTCAACTGTATGCACAGGTATCTTCCATATGGGCAGACTCCTTGCAACGTACTCATTTTGTGGAGTTTAGTGGGATGCTATTCGTCATTTTGCTCGTCAGCTATGTATCCACGATGTGCGTAGTCTGGATGGGGAACAACCGCCAGGACGAATGGCGTCGCTGGTGATTTGATTGCAGCTGAGTGGCTGAATATCATCAAAAAATGTAAAATCAAAGGAGGAATAGCTACAATGAACGGACAGAATCGATCCGATATCCGCGCTGGTCTTCAGGTGGATATTGTGCTTAAAAAGGATCAGTCTACTGGTAAGTTGACGCGAGGAACGGTGAAAGATATTTTGACCAATTCCCCGCGTCATCCGCAT
Organism: Paenibacillus sp. MZ03-122A; assembly: GCF_024213325.1. Taxonomy (NCBI): domain Bacteria; kingdom Bacillati; phylum Bacillota; class Bacilli; order Caryophanales; family Paenibacillaceae; genus Paenibacillus; species Paenibacillus sp. MZ03-122A. Next base: position 564,328 of record NZ_JANAVI010000001.1, read on the forward strand.
GGAATCAAAGTGCGTTTGACAGACGGACAGGTTGGGCGTGTCAAACATATCGTAACGAACGAAGGATAGAGCTTTGGCTGAGGAGGAATGAAGATGAATCAGGCAACGGCATGGTCTAAAAATGATCGCTACCCGCTTGTTTTACTTGTATTGCTGGTGCTTGCCCTCATTTGGTCTTTAATTCGCCCGGCGGATTACTTTACATGGGTACTGGAAGTTCTCCCGGCAGTTTTGGGAGCTGTGCTGCTGGTGGCTTTGTACCGTAGATTTCGGTTTACCAATCTGGTATACACCCTAATCTGGCTGCACGCATTGATCCTGATTGTCGGTGGACATTATACCTATGCCGAAATGCCACTGTTCAACTGGATTCGGGATACGTTCGGACTGGAGCGCAATTATTATGATCGACTTGGGCATTTTGTACAAGGTTTTGTACCTGCACTCATTGTCAGAGAAGTGCTGTTGCGTAAAACGGCCTTGGGAAGCGGGAGCTGGCTTACTTTCCTCACGGTTAGTGTGTGTCTTGCGATCAGCGCTGTGTATGAGCTGATTGAGTTTGCTGTAGCCAAGGCAACCGGAACGGCAGCAGAAGCCTTTTTAGGCACACAGGGAGATGTATGGGATACCCAATGGGATATGCTTCTTGCGTTCATCGGCGCCTTGACCGCAGTGATTTTGTTGAGTGGGGTACATAACAAGCTGCTGAAGCAATTAAGGTATTAGCAGAATTTATTTATCCCGCCATTATCATGCTATCTGAAATTTCGCTGTTTTTGAAGGCTACATTCGCGTCATGGGACGGCTGTCGAGGTGTAGGGTTGCTGCGTCCATGTAGCTGTCCAGTAGCCGTTCAAAAATACGGTCCCATGTCTGCTCCAGGCTGTAGGCTCTACCAGCTCTGGACATAGCATCACGAAGTGAGGCATCCTCGTACAACAGATGTACAGCTTTGGCAAAGGCAGCGGCGTCCCCAGCAGGACACAATAGCCCTGAATTTCCATGGATTAGATTATCTTTTACCCCGCCTTCATTGGCACCGACCACAGGTGTACCGCTCGCCATAGCCTCCAGTACAACATTACCGAAGGTTTCAGTGGTGGAAGGGAAGAGAAATACGTCGGCTGCGGCGTAGAGTTCAGCTAATTCCGGCCCTTTCACAAAACCAAGCCAGTGGACTGCATGCTCCGGCACCCCTAGATCCGCTGCAGTTTTGACCTTATACAATGGACCACCTCCTGCAATGACCAGCACAGAGGCTGCGCGGACGTCATCGGGTAACTGGAGATAGGAATCCAGTAATGTGTCTATCCCCTTTTCCGGTGCAAGCCTGCCTACATACAAAATAACAAATGCATCTGCATGAACGCCCCATTTCTTCCAAACTGCATTACGGTCCACCTTTGGTTGGAATCGGTCAGTATCAATGCCTCTACTCCAGATTTCGAGCTGTCCCATTCCTTTATTGCGCAACAATTCCATGGTTGATTGAGAAGGGACATATACCCTTTCGCAATGTCTGTGAAACCAGAGCATGTATTTCCATAACGCAGGTTCAAGCCAGCGAAGCTTGTAATATTCGAGGTATTTATCAAAATGGGTGTGATATGAGGCGACGAGTGGAATATGGTGTTTGGCTGCGTAGCTTGTTCCATACAGGCCAAGGTTAAATGGAGTAGCGACATGAATCAGATGCGGGGAAAAGGCTGACAGACGCTCGTTGATCTGTTTGGCGTTGGGGATCGCAAGTCTGCATTCCCGGTACAACAAAAAGGGAATACTCCGAAATCGCTCTACACCCGGCCCAGAAGGCAGATGATGGTCTGCCTCCGGTGCGAAGACGAGCGTAGATACTCCATGTGTCTCCAGATAGCCAATCCATCGTTCCAAGGTCAGAGCAGCGCCATTCACGTCAGGCGTATACGTGTCCGTAAATAATGCAACTCGAAGCATGCCTTCATTCCTCCTCCGCCATTCTCATTTATCCTATGACGTTCCAGGGGAGTCCGCTTGGAGGCTCCGGCTTTTATTGTGTCATGATTTTGTTTACGGGCTTGCCGGGTTTTGTAAAAGCTGGCCCGCGGACGGGCGCTTTTCTCGGAACATTCTGTAATAGACGAGGGAGGACAAAATATAGAAAATACCTGTCATGCTAAATGTGATGGCATAGCCCCAGTAGTTTCCATATGTTGTAACCAAATAGGCTTGTACAGGTCCCATACCTGCGGTGCCTAGCATCCAGGTCGTCTGGAGAATGGAGTTGGCAATGCCGCGATTTTTATCTGACACACGTTCGACGAGAATGGCGGTTTGCAGCGGATTGGCTGCATTCATTAGCGCTTGCCTGAATAGAAAGCTGATGGAAGCGATCCATAGCACGTTCGTAAAGCCTGTAATGAGAAGGAAGGGTAGCGAAAGCAGTTGGAAGCCAACTACAGCTCTGACCAGTCCAATCCGGCTGCCGAGGGTAGGCCCGATCAACATGGAGAGGATGGTCATAAGCTGGCCGAGTGCAATCAGTAAACTCATTGCGCTGAGCGATACGGAGAAGCGGTTCGTAAAATACAAATTAAGATACGGGATGACCAGACCTGAACCTAACCCAAGAAAAAACTGGGCAAGAACAAATTGTCCAATAACCCGGCGATCAGAAGAAGCAGCAGGCGTCTCCAAGGCAGGGATATCGGATGTACTGTGCGGTGTATGTACTTGTTCTGTTTGAGGTGAAGATTCGGCAGGAGCTGGTGCTTCTACGGTTGCCGTAGTTTTTGTGATGAACAATAGAGGAATAAAAGCAGTCAATGTTGCCATTCCTCCAAGGAACAGAGCAACCCGCAGACTGGATAGCGGTGTGATTCCCCACGTCTGCAGCCCATCTGCGAGTACGCCACCCCCGAAGCTACCCAGAACCTGGGCTGCCAGTACAAGAGCTGAGTAATAGCTGAATATTTTTAAGCGTTGGGCTTTACTTATGCTTTCCGCTAAAAAAGGCACAGCCAGCACCTGAATAAAGGCGGCGAATACACCTGAGATTACGGCAAATACCAACATGCTTCCGCTGGTATCTGTAAAGGTACGGGCGAGAAAGGCCAGGCCGCTGAATAACGCGCCGATGACCAGCATATTTTTGCGGCTCGTCCGATCCCCCAAAAATCCGACCGGAATGAACAGCAACGCCGTCGCCAGCGCCTGCATGCTGACCACCCGACCGTTCATATCATCATCAAAGCCAAGCCCTTGGATATACAGGTTATACAGTACAGAAAACATTCCCGTGCCCATCTGGTACAACAGATTGGCCATAAAAAACAATCGGATATTACGCGGCCACTTTCGGGGCTCTTCTAACATTTTGCTAATCCATGGCACGATGAGTTCCTCCTGTGACGTGTTGCAAATAAGTTAATACTGTTGATATGTATTCTAGCAGGAACTGTACATTTCATAAATATTCCTGATCTCCGATTGTTTTGGGTAATAATAAAGCATGGACTTTACATTGAATTTTCATTATAGTAATTCGGTATGAATAAATTTGAAAGGTAAGCAGGAGGGATGGCTTTGGCTTTTGGAGCACGGGTGTTAAAAACGGGAATCGCAGTGACGCTCGCCCTTTTTCTGAGCACGCTTTTGAACACCCATTCGCCTGTGGGGGCAGCGATAGCCGCTATTTTTGCCATGCAACCGTCGATATATAGGTCGTGGCGTTATTTTCTGGATCAACTCCAAACAAGCACACTCGGTGCAATCATGGCGTTGCTGGGCGGAATGGTATTTTCGAATGAGCCGATTGCAGTTGGACTGGTATGTGTATTGGTACTTATGATATGTCTGAAAATAAATATGGCTGATACGGTTGGATTGACACTCGTGACCGTTGTTTCTGTAATGGAAGCCTCAGGGGACTGGAAATTTGCGGTGACCCGCTTTGCGCTCACTTTGATTGGGATTGTGTCTGCTTTTGTCATCAATGTTAGTGTTTTTCCCCCGAAACCGAAAAGGCAGTTTATTAATCAGATTCAAAATGTATTTAACAGCATGTCCTTGCTGCTGCGTACTGCCATTTCCGATGAGATTAAGGAGTCTGTCTTCAAAGAGGAAAAAGGAAATCTGGAGGGAGCCATTAAATCGCTGTCGGACAAATATCATTTGTTCGAGGAAGAGCAGAAGAAGCTCAAGCGCTCCAAGTTTAGTCAAACGAGACAAATGGTAGTATACAAACAAATGCTCGGAAGTTTACACAAAGGATATGAGGTACTGGATGCGGTGGAAAGACACTACTTCCAGTCTTTACGGCCAAAGGGAACGGATGCTTTTTTTGACAGTCATCTGGAGCTGCTGATTCGTTTTCATGAGCATGCTCTACTGAAATTCGAAGATAAGCTAAAGCCGAATGAGGACGAAAGTGAATTGTTTCAGCAAGCCAACGGCGAATTTATGAAGCATGCGATTACACGTTTTGACCATTGTCAAGAAGGAATGCTGCGGCTGTCCATCGTCGCTGCGGCGATGTACGATTATGGTCATCAGCTGGAGAGGTTGAGCAGACTGGCCGATCATATTCATCCTGTAGAAGAGAGCAGATAGGCGAATTTCCTAAAGAAAAGCGACCGCATTCATCAATCAGATGGACGGTCGCTTTTTTATGTAATGAATTCAAGTATGTAAGAACAGGTTAATAGATGGTTGCCAGAACGCACAAAAAAAGCCCGCTGGTTGCGAACAGGGACTGAACTTGCTACAATAGAGGATGCTCTGTTTTATGGTGAAACCATATGCATAAGTTGTTAATTACACTTCTTTTTACATTATAGCATGCTTCAAAGGATTAGTCAATTTTCCCGGATCAGGGGGATGCCGCGAGTATGCCCGGGTCCATAATAGAGCATAGTTTGTACGCAAGGGAGCCCTGCATGAGCAGGAGGAAACGGAACAGGAGCGATGCCAGTGACTACTGAACAGCAATGGAATGAAGAACAACGAAGAGTAGAAGATGTGACCGCAGTGATTAGCGGGCGTATTCGGAAGCTAGAGACAGAGGTTGGTTCTGTGCGCGGAGATGTCGTCGATATGCGTAAAGACTTCTGGGATGAGGTAACGATCAATTTCAGTGAGGCGGACGATGTGGGCGAGACGTCCACCAGTTTGCGTCAGCAGTCTGAGATTTTGTCTGAGCGGGAACGAAGACACAAGCATTCCACAGAGGCGTTAGGTCGTTTGAAAAAGTTGCTTGATTCACCGTATTTTGCACGAATTGATTTTGCTGAGGAAGGACAGACTGCGGAACGTGTTTATCTGGGGATTGCCTCCCTGCTGGATAATCAAGATGAGGAATTTCTGATCTACGACTGGCGCGCGCCTATTTCCAATCTTTATTACGATAACATGCCGGGGCCTGCCTCATATAAGACCCCGGCCGGGGAGATGGAAGGGGAACTCACGCTTAAGCGCCAATTCTCGATTCGTGATGGACAGATCCGTTTTATGTTCGATACAGGGGTGACGATTGGAGACGAACTTCTTCAAGCAGTATTGAGCCGCAGCTCGGATGCTCAAATGAAAAGTATTGTCGCTACCATCCAAAGGGAGCAGAATCGCATCATCCGTGATGATCGAAGCCGGATGCTCATTGTTCAGGGGGCGGCAGGAAGCGGCAAAACCTCTGCTGCGCTTCAGAGAGTAGCGTATTTGCTGTATAAGTACCGGGATCGCTTACGAGCGGATCAGGTAGTGCTATTTTCGCCTAACCCGATGTTTAACAGTTATGTATCGACAGTATTGCCTGAATTAGGTGAGGAAAATATGCTTCAGGCCACGTTTCAGGAATATTTGGAGCGGCGTTTGGGCCGGGAGTTTCAGTTAGAAGATCCATTTGAACAGCTGGAATATGTGCTTTCAGCATCGTTACAGCCTGGGTATGAAGCTAGGATGGAGGGTATCCGCTTTAAGTCGTCCAAGACGTTCTTACATGTGATTACAAGCTACAAGACGTATTTGGAACAGGAGGGAATGCGTTTTAAACCCATCCGTTTTCAGGGACGTGAGGTGGTTTCAGTGGAGCAAATGACACGCAAGTTTTATGAATTCGACTCTACGGTGCGGCTGGCGAACCGATTGGAACTGCTGCGGGATTGGATGCTCAAAGAGCTGGCCCGCTTTGGTAAGGAAGAATGCTCCGCCCCATGGGTGGATCAACAGATGGATCTGATGGAGCCGGAGGATTATCAGCGTGCCTATAACCGTATGCGCCGTAAATCCAAGAATAAGGGCGATACCTTCGACGATTTTACGCGTGAAAGAGAAATATTGGCGCGTATGGTGGTCAGTGAGCGCTTAAAGCCCCTGCGCAAATGGATTAAGGCGCTTCGCTTCGTAGATACGACCCGGCTCTACAGCGAGCTGTTTATGAATGAGGCATTGTTGAGCCAACTGGCGAATCATGCAGAGCTGCCCGTCAGCTGGGGTGAAATTAGTCGACAAACTCTGGAACGAATTCGGGCTGGGGAGTTAGCGTATGAGGATGTAACACCCTTTTTATATTTGCGTGAGCTGATGCTGGGCTTTCGTTCCAATAGCAACATCCGTCACGTGTTTATTGATGAGGCACAGGACTATTCCCCATTCCAGCTGGCGTTCTTCAAGCGTTTATTTCCACAGGCTAAAATGACGGCACTGGGTGATTTTAATCAGGCCATCTATGCCCATGCCTCGGTGCTTCAGGATGCAGAGCCATTGTATGACTTGTATGGTGCAGATCAGACCGAGATGATTTCCCTGACACGCAGCTATCGCTCAACACAGGAGATTGTGGAATTTACCCGGGGGATGGTCGCTGGGGGAGAGCACATTGTACCGTTTAACCGTAAAGGTGAGAAGCCTCTTGTTACTGAGGTGCGTTCGCTTGAAAAGTTGCATCAATTGATAGTTGGGAATGTTACAGAATTGTTGGCAGAAGGCTATGAATCCATCGCGGTGATCTGTAAAAATGCTGACGAAAGCGCGGCAGCCTACGAAGCGCTGGAAGGACAGCTGTCAGTGAAGCCAAAACTAATTAAGAAAACAACTCCTGCTTTTGAAAAGGGGATTCATATCATTCCGGCCTACCTGGCAAAAGGCGTGGAATTCGATGCGGTTCTGATTTATGACGGATCAGCGAAACAATACCAGCGTGAGAGTGAGCGTAAGCTGTTCTACACCGCCTGTACGCGAGCGATGCATCTGCTGCATATTTATAGCATAGGGGAGATTACGCCATTCGTGAGTTTACGGGATTCGGATACGTATACCCGCAAAGTGGAAGAAAGTGATCGTGTTCTATAGAGAGGACATTGGCAATCAGCCGGGGACCAATGCCTTAGGAACCCATGCGATACTTGAATAGATGTAGAGTTGGCTGGCATTATGGAGCGTATTCCAGTAACATAAGCAAATAAGCAAAACAGGTAAGAAGCATAAACGGAGGTTACAAACGTAATGGACATGAAGAGTGTATTTCAACGCCCGCCGCTAGCGGACTGTGTACCTGAGTTGGTAGCTACAGCTAGAGGAGAGCGCAAGGCATCGCTGGTGATCCGCGGAGGAACACTGGTCAATGTGGTATCGGGCGAGTTGCTGCCGGGCATGTCTATTGCTGTGCAAGGTGCTCGTATCGCTTACGTCGGTAGGGACGTCAGTCATACGATTGGAGAAGACACCATAATCATTGAAGCGGAAGGCCGCTATATGGCACCGGGGTTACTGGACGGACATTGTCACATCGAAAGCACGCAGCTGACCGTAACGGAGTTCGCTAAGGCTGTACTGCCGCTGGGAGTGACGGGTGGTTTTTTTGACCCGCATGAAATTTCCAATGTACTGGGTCTAAAAGGGCTTCGTCTGATGCTGGACGAAGCACGTACGACACCGCTGGCTGCTTACATGCAGGTGGCTTCTTGCGTCCCGTCCACAGGTCCGGAGCTGGAAACGACGGGTGCCTCCTTCGGCCCGGCGGAAGTCGCAGAGGCGTTAAGCTGGGGCCCGGATATGATCGGGCTGGGCGAAGTCATGAATTTCCCTGGTGTCGTCTATGGAGACGATGTGATGATCGGTGAAATTCAGGCCACGCTGCGCGCGGGCAAGGTGGCGGATGGCCATTTTACATGGGCCTCCGATGATTGGCGGCTGCCGGTCTATGCAGCCGCGGGAATTACGGGCGACCACGAGTGTGTCACGCCCGAGGATGTAGCCGAGCGTATCCGGCTCGGCATGTATGCCAAGATGCGGCAAGGCTCCGCATGGCATGATGTGGCCGAGACGATCCGAGCCAGCACGGAAATGGGTCTCGACACGCGCCGCATGATGCTGGTAACGGATGACCGCAGCGCAGAATCCTTGCTCCATGAAGGGCAGATGGACTTCGTCGTGCGTCATGCCATTGCACAGGGCGTCAAGCCCGTAACCGCGTTTCAGATGGCCACGCTGAATACGGCAGAGCGCTTCGGCGTGGCACGGGACATCGGATCGATCATTCCGGGTGCGATTGCCGACATTATTTTGCTTGATGGCCGATTGGCCGAAGTGAATGTGACGGCTACCATCGCAGCGGGCCAGCTGGTGGCCGAGCACGGTCAAATGGTCGCCGATTGGGACGGCTTCGTTTATCCTGCGGAAGTGATGGACACGGTCCATCTGGGACGAGAGCTGAGTGCTGCAGATTTTCGCATTGCGGCTCCAGTACAGGAGGGGAATGTACCTGTACGGGTGATTCGTGTTACGGAAAACCACGTGGACACGAAGGAAGTGCGAATGACCGTTCCGGTCCGTAATGGAGAAGTCACGGCAGATCCTGCACAGGATTTGTGCAAAATAGCCGTTTTCGAGCGCCATCATGCCAGTGGCAGTCACGCGGTGGCACTTGTGACAGGTGTCGGCTTCACCGAGCCGGCTGCGATTGCCATGACCGTCGCGCATGATAGCCACAACCTGCTCGTCATTGGTAATGATGACGAGCTCATGACCCAGGCGGCGAAGCAGGCTGTTGCCCTGCGTGGCGGCGTGGTGGTCGTATCCGCCTCGGGTGAGACGCGCTTCCCGCTGCCTATCGCCGGGCTGATGTCCCCAGCTCCGTTTGCAGAGGTAGCCGCGCAGTCCGAAAGTATCAGCCGGGCGCTTCAGCAATCCGGCTGCATGCTGAACAACGCGCTGATGACACTGTCACTGCTCGCACTGGTGGTTATCCCTGAAATTCGTCTGTCGGATCAGGGGCTTGTCGTGATCGGAGCGGATGGCATCCGCAAGGTATCTCTTTTTGTGGAAGAGGATGCTGCGGAAGTCTGATAGAACACGTCGCTGGGGGTTGTCCTACAGGTCTGCCCAGACCTGAGGGATAACCTCTGTTTTTCATACACGAAGTCAAAAAAATATCTTCGATTCCTTTATAAAAGTCAAGGAGCGGTGAGCAGATGCATCCCTATTATCGTTCATTAGAAAAAATGGCTCATCATGCCTCGATTATAGAGCAGGATTGGAACAGGTTTGTAGAGCAAACCTGTGTGAAGCATATTCAGCAGGGAACGGTTCTCATTGAAACGGGTGAGCCTGTGAAACGTGCCTATTTTTGTTCAGAGGGATTATTTCGTTTATTTTATACATTAGCAGATGGCAGAGAATATAATGTTGGTTTTTCGCCAGAAGATGATTACGTAACCTCTTATGGGGCTATGATCCAAGGAAAACTATCCACTTTTTCGATTGAGGCCATGGAAGATTCGGTTGTCATTGAAATTCCATATCACGTGTTGAAGGAGCTTATGGATACAAGCCATATGTGGGAAAGATTCGTCCGTAAAAGTGTAGAAAGACTTTATATTCGAAAAGAGGAACGGGAGCGCGAATTATTGTATCTTTCCGCTAAGGAGCGTTATCATGCTTTTCTTCTCAAATACCCCGGATTGGACAAACGAGTTGCCCAATATCATATAGCTTCGTACATAGGCGTCTCCCCCGTATCACTTAGTCGTTTGCTGCGTAGTGATCCGCATTAACCTATGTTAATGCGGCTTAGAAGACAAGCAGCGTACAATAACGATAAATCATTCAAGCTTCACCAAAAAAGGAGATAAGGCATATGCGTTATATGATGATTGTATTATTGGAGTTCTACCCTTCCTGGCTGGCTCTACCTCGGGAGGAACGTCGAAAACATGCGGGGGCCTTGCAGGCTACCATTCAAAAATATAGCGAACATGTTCAGATTCGTTTTTTTGATGCAGAAGCACTGCCTGGAAAGGACTACACTGATTTCGTCGTATGCGAAACGGAGGACATGAAGCAATATCACTATATGTGGGAAGAAATTCGCGATTCGGAGCCGTATACCAAAGGATACATGAAGATTAAAGATGTAGTGATGGGTATGGAAAATGCTTTTCAGTCCTATGAGTCAGAAATGCTACAGATGGAAAAATAACGTCATTCCGATTTCTATGTAAAATGAAGAGTTCATCCTATATACGATTAAAAAGACGAATTCCTGTGCTGTTTATGTTCAGCTGGGAATTCGCCTTTTATCTTTTGGAGACGAAAAAGTGTGATAAGAAAAAATCACATTATACAACTGTGTTACTTATAATCTTCAGAAAACCGTTCTTCTCAGCGGTATCCATTAACTGATTAATGGATTTTCTTGCGGTATCGTTAAACAAATACCACTCATCTTTCGATACGTCATGAATCAAAATCTCTGGATATTCTGTTGAAAGTTCAGATGGAACAGGACTAATTAAAGAATACACATCAAAACGAGCTAAGCTTTTCCCCTTTTGGTCTAAAAAATCGTATTGTGCATTTTTATAATAAGATCCAGGTGTGTCAATAGTGAAGCTCCAAGAATAGTTTGCAGGTGCTTCGACCTTTTCACCTTTGTTTTTTGCAAAAATATTATAAATGGTTTCATTATATGCATTGCCATGAATTTGCTGAACTACGCCGCCCAAAGTCATATGGTATTCCTGTTGAAGTGCTTTTACTTGTACACCGTTTATGAACAATGGTTTAGTATCAACAGTCACTGCAAAGTTGCTGTAATTAACATTGCAGCCAAACGCCTCTGCAATAAAACGAAGTGAAACATATATGCGATTATTTTTCGTATATGGTTTTACATCAAGCAGCATCTTTTTACCATTTTTCTCCGCTATGCTTCTGTTTACTGCTAATTTTACTTTCATCTCGCTTTTAGCGAGAATAACCTCGGAATCGGACCATTCGACACTAGCCCCCAAACTTTCGCTTATAACACGTAGAGGTACCATGGCGCGTTTATTCTTCATTTCGGGCTTCACATCGGATGTAATAGTCACACCGTCAACTTTGATCTGATTTTGTGCTGCATAAGTAGTGGACGATGAAATAAATAAAAAAATTGCAAGAAAAGCCGCAAAGAATGCTTTTTTCATAAATGATTACTCCTTTTTCGGTTAAATTTGTTGCGCAGTAACTTTCCCCCATATGAAGACGCAACTGGATAAAAAAACGTTGCGCTGTCCTGTCCGTTAACTTAACGTAACAACCAGTTTGTACTATTTAATTACCTTCCGATATTTACCAACTAAAAATTACTAATCTTCCTGGAGAATTATGTCGATAACATTGAATATTATTCATAAAATTTATCAAAGTAAATCCTTAGGGGGAAAGTTAATGAGAAAACAGCTAAAAGTTGCGATTTCTCTAGTATGTTTAATGATGTTTATAGGTTGTTCAGCTTCACCAGTATCACAGCAGACGACCAAGATTACACTTTTGAATTCCAAATCAGAAATAAAAACCCAATTAGAAGAAGTAGCAAAACAATACAATCAAGAGCACCCTGAAGTATCTTTAGAGATTATAACCGCTCCTGAGGGGTCGTCTGCATATCAAAAGCTGATGTCGATGTACGGCACAGGAAGTCCAGCAACGATGTCGATGCTTGACCCGGGCGACACGCAGACATTCCTGGATAAAGCCGTTGATTTAAGTAAAGAGAAGTGGGTAGCCGATACGATAGAAAATGGACTTGATGCAGTTAAGAAAAACGATGCTGTGCTGGGATTCCCATTTGCAGTGGAAGGCTACGGATTAATCTATAACAAGAAAGTATTGGACAAGGCAACAGGGGGTTCTTTTGATCCTTCTTCGGTGAAAAGTAGAAGCAACCTGAACTCATTAATGGCTAAGATTCAGAAGACGGGAGTAGCACCGGTCATGCTTTCACCAATGGACTGGTCTCTCGGCTCTCATCTTTTAGCTCTGTCTTATTCTGTTCAACCTGGGGGGTTTCCGGAGTTTGTTAAGGGTATGCAGGATAACATAGACATGTCCCAAAATAATGTAATGTCTGGATGGGTACAAACTTTAGACTTGCTCAAGGATAACAGCATCAATAAGAATTCGCCTTTGGACAGCACGTATGACGATGGAGCCAAAGCATTAGGAGAGGGAAAAGTGGGGCTTTGGTTTATGGGAAACTGGGCTTGGGCTGGGATAAAGAGCAATGATACAGCAAATGAGGAATACGGTTTTTTGCCTCTTCCGTTAAGCGATAATACGGATGACCCTAACAATGCTAAAATTACAGTCGGTGTAACAAAGTATATTTTCATTGACTCCACAGCTACCACACCTCAGGAGCAAGAGGAAGCAAAGAAGTTTCTGAACTGGCTGGTATACGACAAGTCCGGACAAGATTTTCTGGTAAACAAGGCTAATACGGTACCTGCGTTCAAAAATATTGATTTAGAGCCTGCCGATCCTTTGGGACGATCGATCAAGTCGTATATCTCGACCGGAAAGACACTGCCGTTTATGGCAACCCTTCCACCTGATCATGCGGCCATCACAGGAGCATCTATCCAAAGCTACCTCAGTGGAAAGATAGATAAGGCTGAGCTGTTGCGCCAAATACGCATATACTGGAAAGCTCAGCAGTGATGATACGAGACCAGTTACGGGAGGAAGATAAAGATGTTTAAATTAACGTTAAAGAAAAAAATAATTAGTGCAGCGCTCATACTGGTTATCGTACTGTCCCTTTCAAGTGTTATAGGCGTCATTAAGATGTCGGAAATGGGTGAGGCTTCTGATAAGGTAAATAACAGGTCTTTACCCGCGGTTATTCTTCTTCAAGGTATGGATAAGCAGATTACAGAAATTGATAGACTCACCGTTCGATTGATACTTGAAGAGGATGCGGCTGTTCGCAGCACTTATCAAGAAGAATTAACCAAAGCTACAGCTTCAATGGATAAGAGTGTAAATGAATATCAAAGTTTAGCCTCGACAGTAGAGGAAAAAGAACTGTTCACCAATTTTTATGGTCAGTGGGCAATGTATCTTCGCCATCTAAAGGTGGTTTCCGCTGCTATGGAAGAAAACGACAAAGTGATGGCCTACATGATCATTCATGGAAATTCTTCTATTTATAAGGCAGCATTAGACAATGTAAATAAACTGAAGTTACTTAATGAGCAGTACGCTACTGATGCCGCTAATCAATCGAGTCAATCTTACCATTCAGGTAGAATTTTGATGATTTCTCTGACTATCATATGTACGATCCTAGGAATTATCGGTTCTTTTTTACTGGCTCAATCGTTCACTAAGCCCATATTAAAGATTGCGGAACAGATAAAGCTGGTAACGAGGGGGGACCTGCAAGTGGAGCCCCTTAGAGTCCGGTCAAAAGATGAGGTCGGGGAACTGGCATCCGATTTTAATGAAATGTGCGATTCACTGCGCAACCTTTTAAAGGAAGTTGTGGATAATTCCTTACTGGTTGCCTCTACGGCTGAACAGTTAACGGCCAGTGCGGAACAGACAAGCATCGCTACCGAGCAGATAGCTATAAGTGCCACACAAGTCGCAGAGGGATCTCAGACACAGCTTGCAGATATAGCTGAAACGCTGAATTACACGGTAGACGTTTCTAAAAGTGTAGACAACATAACCAATCGCTTTGTTCATGTGGCTAATCTCACAACCCAAGCACAAGAAAAAGCAAACAACGGGAAAACCCAAATGTCTTCGACTGTCTTCCAAATAAGAGATGTGCATACCAAGGTAACTCAATCCGCTGAAGTGGTAAATATTCTAGGCGAAAAGTCGGCGGAGATTAAACAGATCACAGCTATGATCAGTGATATAGCAGCCCGAACCAATTTGCTTTCACTAAATGCGAGTATAGAAGCTGCAAGAGCGGGAGAGCAGGGAAAAGGATTTGCGGTTGTCGCTTATGAAGTACGCAATTTATCGGCACAAGCAAGTGAAGCAACGGGCAAGATTTCTTCGCTGGTCAACGAAATCACATTAAGAACAGATGAAGTTGTGGTTTCAATGAATGAAGGTGTTCAATCTCTGAATGAAGGCATGATGCTTGTCGAAGGTGTAGGTAACGTTTTTTCTGAGATTGTGGGTGCCGTTGAAGAAGTGGGTAGTGAGGTGGACACGGCGGCTTTAGAAGCAAGATCCGTAAATGAAGGAACCGTTTCTATGGTTGAATCGATGAAGAAAATTGCTGAAATCTCCGAACGTGCTGCAGATTCTACTCAAACAGTCGCAAGCGTAGTCGAGGAAACTACCGCATCCATGCAGGAAGTGTCTGCAGGTGCTAACATGCTTGCCAAGAGAGCGGAAGAGATGAATCAAACGGTGTCGGTATTCAAGATTTAAAATAAGCTTCAAATCAAGTGGAGTTAAGAGCGGCAGCCTTGGACGAGAAAAAAAGTCTTAGACTGCCGCTGTTTTGTTAAGCTCAAACCATTAGATTACGAATGAACGGCTTCAGCTTTTTTGGCTGCTCTTTTCAGATCCTGTTTACGACGTTCCTCCAGATACCGCTCCCCATTCTTCTTGTCTGCTGTCAGTGTAAAGCAGGATATGGTGGTGAACAGGCCTGCAATGGAACCCAGAATTACATAAGTTATCGGGAAATTCAATACTTCATACATATGTCCCACAATGGGCGAGAAAATGGAAACCACCAGGGAGCCCATAAATAAATACAGCAGGTACATGGTGGAGGACAAGCGCTGGTCAAAGTTAACGGTAATGTATTTGAAGATGGCTACCAGAATAAGCGGTTTCTCCAGAGAGTGAATCATCTTCATTGCAGCTACCCATATGGAACCGAATGGCAACGAAGAGCCGATAATACGCAGAGACATAATCGACCCGGCAATAATTAATGCCCATTTGGCGGTCGTTTTGTTCACAAACCAAGGGGTAACGAAAAGGAACACAAATTCCAGGAAAACCTGCACAGCGCTTAAATCACCGAGGAATTGATTTCCTTCCGCTTTGGAACTGAACTGCGATACGAAGTATGTGGCAAACTGCTGGTCATATACCTCATAGATTTGGGTCACGCCAACCATGAATAGCATAAGAAACCAGAACTTTTTGGTACGCACGAGATGCAGCACATCGAGTAGCTTCAACGATTCTGTTTTCTGCTGCTCCTGTCCGGAAATTTCGACTTTGGTCAGAAAGATGCAGATCATGGCAACAACGGCAGATACCGAGGCAATCCAGAAGGTCAGGTTTACATTGATATTGATGACCCGTCCTGCAACAAAAGTAGCCGCCGCCCACCCAAGTGAACCCCACATACGAACCCGTCCGTATTCAAAGCCGTATTTACGCGAAACTTTGTCCATATACGAATCGACGACACCGTTACCTGCATTAAATACCAGGCCGATAAATAGCGCACCAACAATGGCACCAATGACGAACTGCGTTTGAAGTAATGGACCGTACACATAGATAAAAAAGGGTCCGACGAGCAAAAGAATTGTAAAGAGTATGTACAGCAGATGTTTTCTCAGACCCAGCTTGTCGGATAAGTAACCGAACAGGGGTTGCATAATCAAGGCCACGATTGAGTTAGCCGCATATAGAAATCCCGTGTAGGTTTCTGAAATTCCCAGGCTTTGTCCCAGCCAAATGACAAAAAAAGACATGGCGGCAGACCATGTAAACAGATAAGCGAAGTTAAAAATACTCAGAGACCAATAGTTGCGTTTTGCCAAATTCATCATGTTTAAGCACCCCTTCAAATTGTAGCCGCTCAATGTGTTGCCAACGTCAATATGTATTGTCTGTACTATTAATTGTAAGGATTATTCACTCGCTTCCATAGGGCATTTTCCCAAGATTTCCTGTGCTTATTTCAATCAGTTGAGAATTCGGATAAAACAGCAGATCCTGATATGGATTAAATGGGGGCTCAAACTATTTTAAATATGTTGAAGAAGAATAGTACTATATCTACATCTTGTAAGAAATAAGTCCTAAGTGTAAAATTCTCTTATAGTTCATTAAGCTCACTAAGTTCATTTTGCAAGTACAAAGTTACTTGAAATACTGATCGTATATAGAGTATTGTGTAACGATGAGTTAAGACGAAACCCACTCATCCTAAAGGCGCGGGTTATCACTAGGCTCTATTAACATATATTTTATAAATTAAAAAGAAAACGAATAAAACAAAATGTTGTGAGTTCGTAGTTGGAGGATTTATTATGTCGAAAAGTGTTTCTTCGTCCTTTATTATCATTATAGGCTCAATGCTATTTGCCTTATTTTTTGGTGCAGGGAATCTAATCTTTCCACCTATGCTTGGGCAAATGGCTGGAAAGAATGTATGGGTAGCCAATGCGGGTTTCTTGGTTACCGGAGTTGGCTTACCATTACTAGCCGTCACAGCCTTTGTTTTTTCGGGCAAAAGCAATTTGCAAACTTTAGCGAGTCGTGTACATCCTGTATTCGGCCTTGTCTTTACAACAATTCTTTATCTGGCCATCGGGCCTTTATATGCAATTCCTAGAACCGGTAGTGTGTCATTTGAAATTGGAGTAAAGCCTTTTTTTTCTAACAATGCAGATCATCCTGTCGCACTTGTTGTATTTACTATTCTTTTTTTTGCAGTTGCATGCTTGTTATCGCTTAATCCTACAAAAATTATTGATGTTATCGGAAAGTTCCTAACACCCATTAAATTGACATTCATTGGATTACTTGTGATTGTAGCTATTATTCACCCAATAGGAAAATTCCAAGAACCTGCGGAAGGTTATACATCGAATGTCTTTTTCAAAGGCTTTCAAGAGGGTTATTTAACATTGGACGCTCTTGTAGCCTTTATTTTTGGAATTATCATTGTGAATGCAATTAAGGATAGAGGGGTTACTACAAAAAAAGAGTTGATGATCATTTGTGCCAAAGCGATAGCAATTGCGGTTATACTCTTAGCTTTTATCTATACGTCTCTTTCATACATGGGAGCTTCTAGCGTTGAAAAATTGGGTGTTTTGGGAAATGGCGCTGAGGTGTTAGCTAAGGTTTCCTCCTATTATTTTGGATCTTATGGTTCTATTCTATTAGGCTTAATGATTACAGTAGCGTGTTTAACGACAAGTGTGGGGCTTATCACTTCCTGTTCTTCCTTTTTTCATGGATTATTTCCAAAAATCTCTTATAAAAGAGTTGCTCTCATGTTATCTATATTTAGTGCTCTTGTAGCCAACATAGGTTTAACACAGCTTATTAAGGTTTCAACGCCAGTATTAATGGCAATATATCCTATTGCTATTTCTCTTATATTTTTAACTTTTTTACATCCCGTATTTAAAGGAAAGCCAGAAGTATATCAAGGCAGTTTGATATTAACCTTTATCGTTAGTTTATTTGATGGCTTGAATGCTGCTGGAATAAAAATTAATGTAATTAATGACTTTTTCACTCATCTTCTTCCATTATATAATGTAGGGTTAGGGTGGTTAATTCCCTCTGTTTTAGGAGGTGTAGCTGGCTACATATTTACTAAATTAAGAGGAAGAAAAATAATTTTAGTACTTTTGAAGCCCAAAAAGAATAAATGATTTACCCTATGGCATATTAGTCTGTTATATAAGGGACAGCAAGCGCCTGATCTGCTTCGTGCTGCTTACGGTACTGCGAAGGGGTCAGGCCGTTCCATTTTTTAAAGGTCGCAATAAAATAGCTTAAATTGTCAAAACCAACATCCAGCGCAATATCAACCACTTTGCGATCACTTTGCTCCAGCAACCTGCAAGCCTTCTGAATCCGATGATAGTTGATATATTCTACCGGGCTTTTCTGAACCATCTGCTTAAAAAAACGGCAAAAATGCCCCTCACTCATTCCAATCTCATCTGCGATCTCCCGTAAACGTATAGGTTCATGAGCATGACTATTGATATACGCCAGCGCTTTTTTGATCCGTTCAACTTTGTTGCGTTGACCCGCCATAATCACATCCTCTCCGTTAGCAGGGGTCATGTGTGGAAACAGGCAGGCAATTATGCTATAGAGCTGCGCCTTGGTCGCCAATTCACGGGCAGACGCATTCTGCTCATGGCTGGTGATAATGTGTCGCAACGCAACCAGCACCTCCTGCTCCCAGGGCTGCACGCCTCGAATGTGAGGGGGAGGGACAAGCTTTTTACTGATAAATGGGTCAATAAACTGCGTCTGTACCGTATCCTGCGTGCGGCTGTGTAGCATGTCTGGATGAAACACCACCGCTGAAAATATGCAGCGAGGGCTTTTTTGTAAATAACCGGCGTGAAGCTCGCCGCTGTTGACAAAAAGAGCTTCACCTTCGTTCACCTCCGTATAGACCATATCCGTCTGAAAAATGGCGCTTCCCTGCTCCACTACGATAAACTCCATCTCTTCATGCCAATGAGACTCCAGTATACTATTTCCGTTCAACTGCTCTACGCTCGGATATACGCTGACTGGGTACATGGGATTGCCGTGAATGCGGTTTTCCCGCAACATTTCCCTTTGCATTTCAACGACTCCTCTTCTGCAAACTGATTTATATAGAAAACATCAAAATATTGATACAATACGTCAAAATAAACGAAGTAAACCCTTACATAAATCAATATTATTATAGTAAGGATTTCGAAAAAATCCAACAAGCGATTTGGGATCAAGAAATAAAGATTGAAGCGGAGGAAGTAACAGATGAAATTTACTGATGGCTATTGGATGGTTCGCAAGGGCTATGAAATACAAAATCCTGCTGATATCCGTGATATTGTGACGGACGATGCTTCTATGACGGTATATGCAGCGACCCACCGGATCGAGCACAAAGGAGATACACTGAACGGAGCGTTGCTGAAAGCGACCTACAGCTCGCCTATGCCGAATGTCATTCAGGTGCGTCTGAACCACCATAAGGGACGGGTGCATCAGGGGCCAAATTTTGAAATTCACACCTTGCCAACAGAGGTAGATATTACAGTGGATGAGGACGCAGCGGTACTGAAAAGCGGCGATCTGAGTGTGCGAGTCGGTCGTGGGAAGAGCTGGGATGTAGGCTTTTATGTCGAGGATCGTAAAGTCACAGGCAGCGGACATCGGGGACCAGGCTATATTACAGACCCGCAGGATCAGCCTTTTTTCCGAGAACAGCTGGAGCTGGGCATCGGTGAGTACGTATACGGACTCGGAGAGCGTTTCACCCCGTTCGTAAAAAATGGCCAAGTGGTCGATATCTGGAATGAAGATGGCGGGACTAGCAGTGAGCAGGCCTATAAAAACATTCCATTTTATCTTTCGAATAAAGGGTATGGTGTGTTCGTCAACCATCCGGAAAAGGTATCCTATGAGATTGCATCGGAAAATGTATCAAAGGTTCAGTTTAGCGTCTCCGGCGAATCGTTAGAGTATTTTATTATTGGTGGAGCTAACCCTAAAGAGGTACTGGACAATTACACCAAACTGACGGGTAAGCCTGCATTACCACCAGCCTGGACCTTTGGTTTGTGGCTGACCACTTCGTTCACAACAGATTATGATGAAGCGACCGTGAACCATTTTGTGGACGGGATGGCTGAGCGGGATCTACCACTCTCGGTATTCCATTTTGACTGCTTCTGGATGAAGGAATACCAATGGTGTGATTTCCAGTGGGATCAAGATATGTTCCCAGATCCAGAAGGCATGCTGCGGAGATTGAAGGCTAAGGGCCTCAAAATCTGCGCATGGATCAACCCGTATATTGCAGAAAAGTCCATTTTGTTCGATGAAGGCATGGAGAATGGCTACCTGGTCAAAACAGCTGATGGCAGCGTTTGGCAATGGGACCTGTGGCAGGCAGGGATGGGGCTGGTTGACTTCACGAATCCGGCTGCTGTCGCATGGTACCAGGATAAGCTGAAGGTGCTGATCGATCAGGGCGTGGACTGTTTCAAAACCGACTTTGGTGAGCGTATTCCAACACATGTAGTTTATCATGATGGCTCTGACCCAATGAAAATGCATAATTATTATACGCATTTGTATAACAAGGCAGTGTTTGAAGTGCTGGAGGAAAAGCTGGGTAAAAATGAAGCAGCGTTATTTGCACGTTCTGCTACGGCCGGGGGGCAACAGTTCCCAGTTCACTGGGGCGGAGACTGCTCGTCGACGTATGAGTCGATGGCAGAATCATTGCGGGGCGGATTATCACTTGGCTTGAGCGGCTTCGGCTTCTGGAGCCATGATATTAGCGGCTTTGAACTAACGGCTGCGCCGGACTTATACAAACGGTGGGTGCAGTTTGGACTTTTATCCTCCCATAGCCGACTGCACGGAAACGTGTCGTACCGTGTTCCTTGGCTGTTTGACGAAGAGTCAGTCGACGTGGTACGCAGCTTTACCAAACTCAAATGCTCGCTGATGCCACACCTGTATGCTTCTGCTGTGGAATCCTCGGTGAAGGGACTGCCGATGATGCGGGCTATGGTGTTGGAATTCCCGCAGGACCCAACCTGTGCAACGCTCGATCGACAGTACATGCTAGGAGATTCCATTTTGGTAGCTCCGATCTTTAATAAAGAAGGCAGTGTACAGTATTATGTACCAGAGGGTCAGTGGACGAATTTGTTAACAAACAAGAGCATGTCTGGTGGTCGTTGGGTCAACGAGTATCATGATTTTACAACCTTGCCTGTGCTCGTGAAGCCGAACACACTGTTGGCAATTGGTCATGAGGACAGTCGTCCGGACTATGATTATGCAGATCAAGTGGAGCTTCATTTGTTTGAGCTTGGAGAGGGGCAACAGGCTCGAACGGTTATCGTGAATACGTCAGGTGAAGAAGAGCTAACGGTTACTGCCAGCCGCAAGGATTCTGTTATTACGGTGAAGGCAGAAGGTGCTGTTAAACCATGGTCGATAGTTCTGCGTGGTATCCACGAGGCTGTTCAAGTGGAGGAAGGCAGCAGCCAGTCGGGAGAACAGGGTGTAATCATTACACCAGCTTCCAGCGGACAGCAAGAGCTTACGATTCACTTGGGCTAAGTAAGGCTCTAGATAGTGGATGAAGTATGTCATAATGTATCGATTATATGCAAAAAAGGGCTTGCCTGATCCAACAGGCAGGCCCTTTTTGATGCAGATTTTTGCTAGAGCCAGTTGCAACTTTTAGCTCGGTATCTATTCCTTATCCATTCTACTGGAGTAGCAGCGGTACAATATACTGCCGAAAAATATCCACAGGAGCCCGTTTCTTTTTGAATTTATCAGCGGTAACGATAACAACCATGTCATACGACGGGACGACAACAATGTATTGCCCACCGAAGCCGAGAGCGTAAAAATAGTCCCTTTCAGTTCCTGTCTCTGTTTCATCTGAAAAGGAAGAAGTCCACCAGTGCCAGCCGTAAAATGCCTTTTGTGGTTTGGCAGCAGGAAGAAACGGACGGGTTGAATATCGAACTGTCTCTGTTTGGATGATCTGCCGTCCTTCCCAGCCTCCTTCGTTCAGATAAAGCCGCCCGAATTTGAGCATGTCCATCGGCCTGAGATGCAGTCCGAATCCACCCGTATGCGTGCCCTGAGGATCGGTCTCCCAACGGTAGCTTTCGATACCGAGCGGTTGGAATAATTGCTGCTCGGCAAATTCAGCAACTGTTTGTCCAGAAACATTACGTAGTATGGTGGCCAAAAGTTGAGAACAGCCAGAACTGTATTCCATTCGCGTCCCTGGCACATCCGATAATGGCTGTGAAAGCACAAATTGCACCCAGTCTGACGTTTTGCTCATGGTAGGAAAAGAATTTTGCCCGCCAAATTCCGTCCAGTTAAAGCCTGCAGACATCGTCAGCAGATGTTCAATCGTCATATCACGCTTTCGAGAATCACTATCTGTGGCCAACTGGGGAAAGAATTCGAGGATTGGCGTCTCCGGTTTCGGTCCCCGTTGCTGGTCCATAGCGATACTAACTAATGCAGAAATCACGCTTTTGGTACAGGAATTTATTTTATAGAGTTCGTTAGCAATTTGAGGTTCACGATAATAATTCATGATCATGTTACCCTGCTGCTCAATAAGGCAGCTGCGGGTTTCCAACTCGTTAAGCACGTGAATAAGTGGATTGAGTTCCAGACTTTTCATGCGGATCCTCCTTGAGGCTTATGGCATACCAATACATAGTATATCATTTTAATAGTCTATAATTCGAAGGCTACAAACGGAAAACAGTTCATTTACCTAATTTAGAATTTTTTTGTTTTTTGATATTAAAAAAGATATATATGTTCACTGAATAGACACAAATATATTTAAAAATCTATACACTTTTTCTGTTTCATTCAAAAAAACTGTCGAATAAAACGATATATAGTAAGTTGGACATTTTATTCAGAAATAACTGGGGGACCGATTCATGAATTTAACCATTAAGGCCAAAATGATTCTTAGCGCGATACTGATCCCGAGTGTGATTGCAGCCATGCTGCTGACCAATTACATTTTAAGCGTACATAGTGAGAATGAGTACAAGGACATTATGAATCGTGAAGAGGCTATTGCGTATAACTCGAAGTCTCTTCAATTTTTGTTAAACGGCATATCTAATGATGAGCGGGCATATTTGCTAACTCGTGACGAACAGTACGGGCGAGAGATCGGAAACAAGCAGAGTGAAGTTGCAAAGTTGCTACAGGAGACAGAAGCTTTGCTTAGTACAGGCAATGAGGATTCTAAGAAAAAGATGACTGATCTCAAGACGGGGATTAATACCTATATGAATCAAGTTCATCGCTTACTGACTACAGCGGGATATCAGAGTACAAGAGATGATGCTTTCCCGCCATTTTCTGATTTGCTCGATGATTTTGAAAACGAACGGGTGTTGCGGAAGCAACTGGATACCAAGGTAGTAGCCTTTGTCAAAGCTCAAGAGGATATGGTGACGGTGAAAATACAGCAAGCGCACCAAACGATGACGAATACATCCTTGATTACGAGTGTTGTAGGACTTCTAGTTATCATTTACAGTATTTTTCAATCCATCGTGCTGATTCGTTCCATTCGTCCATTACACCATATGAATGAGCAGCTGTTGGAAATGTCTGAAGGTGGGGGAGATTTGCGTAGCCGACTGGATATTACGTCCAAAGACGAAATCGGTATGATTGCAAGCTCCTACAACAAGCTTATTGAGGGATTCCGCAGTATTATAGTGGATGCTCAAGATACGGCGCGTACATTAACCGTAACCGCAGAGCGGGTTAGCGTAAGTACAGAGGAAATGAATCAGGCCAATCGTCATACTTCCGGTGTAATGGAAGAGCTAGCGGCTGGTATGGAGCATCAGGTCGATGATATTACACAAACTACAGATACCGTGAAAGAGCTAGCCCACGAACTGGAGCATATTGCAGCTACGAGCCAGCAGGTGTACGAGTTATCTGATACAGCCGCTAAAGATGCAGAAGCAGGAGAACAATCTATAGGTCAGGCTATGCGTCAGATGGAAAAGGTAAGCGAAAGTGTAGACAGCTCTGCACGTGCTGTGCGTTCACTTAGTGAACAGGCCGAACAGATTGGCATGATTGGAGCTGTCATTACCGGAATAGCCAAACAGACAGGAATGCTAGCGCTCAACGCGTCGATTGAAGCGGCAAGAGCCGGAGAGCAGGGGAAAGGATTTGCTGTTGTAGCCTCTGAGGTAAGAAGATTGGCCGAGCAGGTATCAGTTTCAGCAGCAGAAATTACACAATTTGTGCAAAATATTCAGGAGCATGTTGGAAATGTCGCTTCCAGTATGCAGACAGGTACGGTTGAAGTGCAGTCTGGAGTAAGGGTCATGCAATCCGCAGAAACCGCGTTTCGTCAGATTGGGAGTTCCATTCAACAGGTCAGCGAACAGATTCATAGTGTAAATCGGTCTGTAGAACAAATGTCCGGCGGATCCGAGCGAATGGTGGAAGCAGTAGAACGTATTCGTGAAGTAGCAGAGCAGTCGGCAGGGGGAACCCAGAGTGTCAGTGCGGCGGCTGAAGAGCAACTGGCTTCCATGGAGGAAATTGCGTCTTCCATTCATACACTGGCGGATATGTCGCAACTTCTGAATGCAAGGGTCGGTGGATTTAAAGTGTAGCCGCATAAATTGCCACCAATGTAAACACAATAACATCTGTTGAACGAATCAGAACAGCTGTGTTATTACTTTGCAAAGGTGGTAACGGGATGCAACAAAATAAAGGGAATCTGCTTGCGTTAGGTTCCATCCCGCTGATGATGACGCTGGGTAATTCCATGCTGATTCCAGTTTTACCGGAAATCGGACGTAAGCTACATGTAAGCTCTTTTCAGATTAGCATGTTGATTACAGTATATGCGGTGGTGGCCATTTTACTGATACCGATTGCGGGCTATCTTTCCGACCGATTTGGCCGTAAGGCGGTGATTGTTCCCTGTCTGATTCTGACTGTGATTGGAGGGGGGATTTCTGCTGTGGGAGCATGGCTGCTTCACGACTTGGCAGCTTACTGGACCATTATTGCAGGCCGTCTACTACAGGGTGCGGGAGCGGCAGGGGCTTTTCCTATAGTCATTCCACTTGTGGGTGATCTGTACGAAAACGAGGATGAGGCCAGCAAAAACCTAGGGGTAGTTGAGACCTACAACACATTTGGTAAAGTGTTAAGTCCGATACTCGGTGCCGCGTTAGGAGCTGTTCTATGGTTTTTGCCATTGGCGGTGATTCCGGGGCTCTGTCTGATTTCGCTTATTTTAGTGCTTTGGCTGATCCATGTGCCTAAGCGTAAGAAGCAACCGATTATGTTTCGAGAATTTGTGGGAAATGTGAAGCAAGTGCTTGCCGAAAAAGGACGCTGGCTCTATGCTATTTTTGCAATGGGCGGTATTTGTATGTTTGTCATTTTTGGCGTCCTGTTTTACTTATCTGACATACTGGAAAGTCGTTACAACCTCCATGGAGTGTGGAAAGGTTTTGTGTTAGCCATTCCGCTGATTTCCCTCTGTCTGTGCTCTTATGTAGGAGGCAAGATCATCGGCAAGCACAAAAAGCGCATGAAGTGGATCGGTTTCAGTGGTTTGGCCGTATTGACGATCAGCTTTGCCATTCTCGGATTTTTCCAAAATATTTATGCGGTGATCGGATTGTTTACGTTAGGGGGCGGCGGGATTGGGCTCGCACTGCCTTGTTTGGATTCCCTCATTACGAAGGGAATTGAAAAAGAGGAGCGCGGAACCATTACTTCGTTGTATAGCAGCATGCGCTTTGTCGGGGTATCGTTAGGCCCTCCGGTTGTTTCATTGCTGCTGGGTCGCAGTGGACATGGTCTGCTTTTTGGCGTGATGGCCGCAGTGGGAGGCATTGCAGCTATGCTGATGCTGTTTGCGGTCAGACCCAAGCAGGATGAACCCACAGATGACAAATCCACTGACCCTAATGTGGATAAGGGGCTAACCGATGTGTCCCGAGAAAAGCCTCTTTCTCCCAAGCTAAGACGCAAAGCTCCTGTGAAATAAGAAATAACACCCGTTGTCCATGAAATTATGGCAACGGGTGTTTTTGAAAACTGAGCAAGTATAAACTAATATTCATTTGTATATCATAGACTTACCCTTCTAGAGGGACATGTGTCTTAGGCTTACGGCTTGCGACGATTTGTATGACATAGATCAGTAAGAACAGTACAATAAACAGCGAGGAGAGACGGTACATCCACGCATAATCACTTGCTTTGGCGATAATGCCAAGTATAAGCGCTCCGGCTGCAACCCCAAAATCGAGGGAATTGAGAAACATTCCGTTTGCCATACCCCTCTGTTTAGGAGACACGACCTGAATCATCCAGGTTTGCAGGGTCGGCTGCATGACACCAAACCCGATACCGTAGCAAAGAGCAGACATATACATGAAGACATCACTGTGCGCGTAGGATAGCAGGATCAGACCGCCAATTAAAAACAGGGAGCCGGGGATGAGCAGTGCTTTTGCCCCCTTTTTGTCATAAATACGGCCCGAGAAGGGACGCACGATCAGCACGGATACCGCATTAAACAGGAAAAAGTAGGCAGGATGCGCCAGATTTGCTTCATCCCCGTAAAGCGCCATAAAGCCGAGTAACCCACCATATGTGATAGACATCAGCATGTTCAACAAGGCGGGAATCCACAATTTACGGTTAAATGCCGGTTTTCGCCCATCTTCCAAAGGAACCATAGGTGGTTCGATGTGCCCCTTAGGTAGTGTACGAATCAGCCAGTAAGCCAACGGGAATATCACAACAATTACAGCTGCTGTCGTATAGGCAAGCAGGTTGAAACTCCCGTATTGCAGCATCGAAATGCCGATGGTTGGCCCAATTGACATTGCTAAACTGGTGGAAAGACCAAAAAAACCCATTCCTTCACCGAGACGTTTGGGCGGGATGACGTCAGAGGCCATCGTTGGAAAGGCCGTACTACTCATACCGAAGCCGATTCCAAACAACATCCGCATGAGCAGGAGCACTGTAATCGTCGGTGAAACGCTGTATCCCAGTGTTCCTGCTAATGCAAACAGCAGTCCGATGAAGATCAGGGTGCTGCGATGTCCTTTTTCCAGCATACGGGCTGAAAAGAGTCGTGCTGCAATCGCACTTAAAGCGAATAAGGTGGTAACGAGACTGACCTGAACGGAACTGGCGTGGAATGCATTTTTCACATAGGAAGGGATAGAAGAAACGATCATTTGTAATTCCAGAAACAAAAATAAATTGGAAACCGTAAGAACGATAAATTCCTTGGTCCAAAGAGGTTGCTTGCCTTGTTGCATATTAATCGTTCTCTCCTTGTTTTTCTGATTCGGTCATGTTGGCGTGAATTTGTAAAAGAGTCTGGCGGAATTGCTTCAGATCGGCCGAGGAAATTCCTTTTACAAAATCGTGATTGGCATCACGTTCGACAGGAAGAGTCTCCTCCACAAGCTGTCGGCCTGCTTCAGTCAAATGAAGCAAATAGGCCCGACGATCCTGTGGGCTATTGACACGCCGTACCCAGCCCTTCTTGTCCAACAAATCAATAATTCGAGTCGTGGTAGGCTGGTCCTTCACGGCCTTAGCTGCAATTTCTTTCTGATTTAAACCCTCAGCCTGATAGATTTGGTACAGAACCGACCATTGCTCTGGGGAAATATCATAAGGTTTGAGGCGCTGCAAGAGCTGCTGACTCATTTTGCGGTGAGTAATCCCGAGCAACATCCCAATGGAACAATCGGGAGGCAAGTTATTCATAGATACTCCTTTCTGTTTCCCGTACATAAATTACTTTTAAATTAATTAGTTGTTATAACAATTATATGAACAACAAGTTATTTTGTCAAAAAAAGTTGTTCAGCGTTTTGGGTTCTGCCATCACTAAAGCCAAAATAAAAAACAGCCCGTAAAATACGGGCTGTTTGGGTTGATATAGTATCGTTTTGCCATGACTGGCGAATTAAGCTTTAGGTACAGTTTCCCAGTCCTTCAGGAAGCGTTCGATACCGCTATCTGTCAGCGGGTGTTTCCACAGAGAAGGGAGCAAGGAACCTGGAATGGTGGCAATATGTGCACCAGACAGAGCAGCATCTTCTACATGCTTAATATTACGGATGGATGCGGCGATAATTTCGGATTTCAGACCATGAATGTCCAAAATTTGTCTCAGTTCACGAATCAGCTTCATACCATCAACAGCAATATCATCCAGACGTCCTACGAATGGACTGATAAAAGTAGCGCCAGCTTTGGCTGCCATCAAACCTTGAGCCGCGGAGAAAATCAGTGTTACATTCGTTTTGATTCCGTTCTTGGTCAGCTCGTTACAAGCGTACAAGCCGTCTTCGGTCATAGGAAGCTTGATAACCACGTTGGGTGCCCACTTGGCGATATCATAAGCTTCTTTGAGCATATCTTCAGCCTTCAGACCAATAACCTCAGCACTTACGGGACCTTCAACGATACTGCAAATCTCCTGAATGACTTCCTTGAACACTCGACCTTCTTTAGCGATCAGTGAAGGGTTCGTTGTTACACCATCAACCAGACCCAAACGTTCAATACGTTTGATTTCTTCAATGTTACCAGTATCCAAGAAAAATTTCATTTGATTTCCTCCTCAGGTTTATATAATACATAATACATATCACATGCGATGTACAATAGTTCATTTAAATGTAGCATATTGCACACGTTAAACTTATAATTAGTATGTATTACATTCTTAATTGTGACACATTTTAAATTCGAAAACAAGCTGTGTATGATTAAAATTTGATGAATTGTCGGAAGAAGCTGAAATTTACCGATCTATGCTCGTCTATAATGTATACTACCCCACTCCATAAGGAGGTAATGACTATTCAACTGTCTGAAAGACAGCGGGAAATTGTTGAAATTGTCCGGCGTCTGGCACCTGTTACGGGGGATAAAATTGCTAAAACACTGGGACTGACGCGTCCGACTCTCCGTTCTGACCTTGCTCTGCTCGTTATGCTCGGGCTGGTGGATGCCAAGCCGAAGGTAGGCTACCTGCCAGGACGTTATCCTAAATATGATAGTCATATCGGCAACATGCTCAAAAAGCTGACTGTGGCAGATATACTTAGCGATCCGATTTTGATTTCCGGTGACACGAGCGCCTATGATGCGGTGCTGATGTTGTTTCAGCAAAATACAGGCACGCTGATGGTCACAGGGGAGGAGCAGGAGTTCATTGGGATTGTTACCCGCAAGGATTTGCTGAAGGTCATGCTGGGGCATACCGATCTTCACACTGTCCCGGTGACCATGGCAATGACGCGCCGGGCCCAAATGACGACGCTTGCTCCAGAAGACACTTTACTGGAAGCGATATTGAGACTGATTCGGCATCAGGTCAATTGTCTTCCAGTTTTGGACGAGCAATGTAGCTCCTCAACTCCAATTCGGGGGTTGGTAGGACGGGTTACGAAAACGGATATCATGAATGCCATTCTGGGCTTGACAGAAGAAAAAACGTAAAACATTGAATAAGGGGGCCTTGTATGTACTGGTTGGCCATGCTGACGATGCTGATTGACCATGTCGGACTTGTGTTTTTTCCGACGGATCCGGCTTGGAGAATTGCCGGCAGGCTTGCTTTTCCAATCTACGCGTACGCGCTGTATTTGGGATATACTCATACCCGAGACATACGGAGCTATATGCTCCGTCTACTCGGACTGGCTCTGATATCTCAAGTTCCCTATATGCTAGCGTTTGATGTGCTTAGACCGAACGTAATCTGGACGCTATTGGCCTCATTGTCCGCGCTGGCTGCTGCATCCCGCTTGAAGCACTGGACGGCTGTAATGGTTCTGTACGTCCTTTCAGCTCTGGTTATGGAGCTCAGCCAGATGGATTACGGAGCCTATGGACTGCTGTTGGTTCTCATTTATCGATACACCCGTTCATATATGATGATTGCAGCCCATTTTATGTTGAACGTAGTGTATGATTTAGTGCATCACGCGAATCTCCAACACTTTAGTCTGCTGTCCAGCATTCTGATCGTATGTTTTGCAACTGGAGAAAGCGGATTTTATAATAGGGTACCGCGCTGGTTGTGGCGTAGCTTTTACCCGGTACATCTGGCTGTTATCGCGGCAATTCGTATCTGGCCCTAATCTATATCTTATACAGCAAAAGAACCTTTAAAACCACAACATAAATGGTTTTAAAGGTTCTTTTGTTTTCCTTTATTAAGCTAGCCAACGTTTAGGATACCTTGTTGGGACCTTGGGCAAAAGGAAGTGGGCGAAGGGGAGCACCTTCCTTCATGTATTGTACCAACACTTCTGGAATATTATGTATTCCACCTGCATTGACGCGATAGCCGTTTGTTTGCCCGGGCGAGTTAATCCCCCGTTTCACCGTGAACGTAACGTCAATTCCCAAGGAACGGCAAACTTCCAGCGTCTCCTTGGTATACCCACCATAAGGGAAGGCAAGTACATTCTGATCATTGTGTAGATGCTTAAACAGCTTCTTGTCAGCCATGCCCAAGTCTGTATAAACCCGCTGTTTGAATTCATTCTCGGTTTCCATTCGCCCCAGCTTTTTCGAATACACCGGACCCATCAGAAGTGGCTTTTGTTTGGTGCGCGCTGTGTTGGAGTATCCGTAAGCATGCTGGTCATTGGTATGGTTGTAAAAATCAATACCCTCGGCATGCATCTGATGAATTTGATCCCATGTCAGCTTAGGAATTCCAATATGTTTGGGATTGCTGATCGTGGACGTGATAAGAAAATTGGTTGCCGGTACCTGGTACTTTTTCAACACAGGAAAAGTGTCCGTATAAAAGGACTCATATCCGTCGTCGAATGTCATAAGTACTGCATTATCAGGAACCTTGGCTTTATGTAAAATAAAGTCCGTATACTCTTTCATCGTGATCCAGTGGAAGCCGTTAGCTTTCATTTCGTCCAACTGCCTCGTTAAATTACTAAGCTTGAGAGCGCCGGGATCAGGTGGAGTCTTGGTCACCTCATGATACATCAGGACAATTACTTTGTTTTGGTAATATACTTTATCTGGTGTAGGCGTCAGTGAGAATAAATGGCGTACCAGTCGATCTGCATGAGCTGTACGTGTACGATGAGTCCCTTTAACTGTAGGGGTGTGGTATATGCTACGTGCTTCATACACCAAAATCCCTAAAATAGCCAACAAACTTATGATTAGCAACGTTCTTTTAAAAAAAGTGTGTTTCATTGAATGACATCCCCCGCATGCAAAAAAATTCTGAAAGTATAGAGGTTTATACTAAATATAAAACTAGCAAAATCTAGTCTATCATACCGAAAACATGCGGGGGAAATATCACAACTTTGTTACCTCTGTGTTGCTTTTACAGATACCGATGAAGAGGTCGGGAAGTAACCGATCTCGACGGCATGCTGGATCATGTTCCGAATAAAGTTAAGGTCGGTTACCGGGCATTGAACGCCAGCTTGTTCCAGCAGAGCTGCGGTTACAGAGCATCCGTAACGGTAAGCTGAATCCTTGGCTCCGTCACCTTCCAGTTGTCCCATAGCAAGGTGAAGGGCATCCTCCTGAATGCCGGAAGACGGATTCAGCAGCCAAGAGCTGTAATCGTCAAAAGGCAGAGTTTCTACTGCGTAACCGAGTTGGTTTACCATAGCGATCAGTTCATCATATGGCAGTGGGTTCGGATTGCAGATATGGAAAATGCGGTTTGCGCTTTTTTGATGAACGGACAGCTCTACGATAGCACGGCTGGCGTAATCAATCGGTGTGAAGTCCGTATGCCAATCGGCTTGTGGCGCTTTGCCCAGCAGCAGCATCGCCTTCATCATACGATAATAAGCATTGCTGTCGATATTTCGCTGGAAGCGTCCGTTGGCCGAATGGGCTGTCAAATTGCCTGCGCGATAGATCGAGACAGGCGTACCCGCTTGAGCTGCTTGGAACAACAGCTTCTCCGCCGAGAGTTTACTGTTCGTGTACAGGTTGTCCACGTTCAGTTCTTCTGGGAAGGCAGAAAGCTCCAATACCGACTCCCATTTTCCTTCGTTAGCAAGATCCTCCGGTATTCCCATAGTAGAGACATGATGGAAGGATACTCCTGGCTTGGCTTGAGCGATTTTCAGCAGTTCCAGTGTTCCGGTTACATTCGTGCGATCGAAGGCTACCGAATCACCAAAATGGCGAACGTCAGCGGCGCTGTGAATGATGCCGTCGATTTGGTGCTCCAGCATATGGCGGTCGACGGAAGAGAGACCCAGATCAGCTTGCTCCAGATCCCCATAGACAGCTTTTACCCGTCCTTCGATCAAGCTGGAGATATCTTGTCCAAAATATCCCGTCAATACGGACTGAATACGCTCGATACCGGATGGACCGTCCTGAGAAGGGCGTACCATCGCGTATACTTTGGCTTCTGTCCGTTGAAGTAGGTCATACAGAATGTGCGAGCCCAGATAGCCTGTAGCACCGGTCAACAAAATCACGCGCAAGTCGCGGACTTCAGCTAAGTCAGAAGCACCAGACAACTCAATAGGATGCTCATTCAAGTCCATTTTTTCTTGAGAAATCGCGAGTGGCTTGCGTTGTGGCGTTTGTTCCGTACCTAATTGTTCCACATATTCAGCAAGCTCGCGAACGGTTTTGTAGCGGAAAAAATCTCCGATGCGCAACGCGCCATAGCGCGGTTTTAGAATAGCCAGCACATGAATGACACGAAGCGAATCGCCCCCGATCAGGAAGAAATCATCGGTAGCGCCAATGTTATTTTTACCAAGCACTTGAGTCCATGCTTCGGCAATGAGTGTTTCGGTTCCTTCTCGGAGAGGTTCCCCGCCAAATGAAAGATCAGACGCTTCGGGAAGTGGTCGCAGGGCCAGCTTTTTGCGATCGATCTTGCCAGTTGGTGAAATTGGCATGGCTTCTAGATGAACGACATGGCTTGGTACAAAATAAGAAGGCAGCTTGCCCCCAATATAAGACTGAATAACGTCTTGTGGAATGGATTGTCCATCCGAAGTGGTAAAATAGCCAACTAACATGTTCTGATCTGTGTGATCTTTGACGGCTACTACAGCGACGTCCTGAACACCTGGATGTTTGGAAAAATGGTCTTCAATTTCTCCAATTTCAATCCGATTCCCCCGAATTTTGAGCTGTGAATCCTTGCGGCTTACATATTCAATCGTACCGTCTGGCAGCAGCTTGGCGATATCACCCGAGCGGTACATTTTTTCACCCGGAACAAAAGGATTGTCCACGAACGATTGGGCTGTACGTTCTGGCTGATGGAGATAGCCATGGGCCAACGCAGGCGTAGCAATGCATACTTCGCCCGGAATATTGACAGGGCAAAGCTTGTTATCATCGTTAACGATATACACTTTGTAATTGTAAATCGGCTTGCCGATCGGAATATTGACGACATGCTCAGGCACGGCACCACGGACTCGATGGGTCGTCGTCGCTACGGTGCATTCGGTCGGTCCGTATACGTTTACGATGTCGGTATCTGTACCGAATTTGCTTTGGAACGCTCGAACTTGTGAGCCGTACAGCGCTTCGCCTGCCACGGTAACGATCCGTACCTTAGCGAGTTTGCGATAACCTTCGTCTGACAAGTACGTAGATAGCTGATTAAAGAATACGGTCGGCAAAATGGTAATAATCGTCGTGCCTGTACGTGCAATGGCTTCAGCGAATTCTTCAACAGATACACGTTCTTCGGAAGACAGCAAGTACAATTTTGCACCGTAAAACAAGGCTCCAATTGTATCCCAAACGGATGCATCGAAGCTGTAGGTTGCAAATTGGGTCAATACATCCTGAGGTGTAATGTCGCAATCGCGTTGCACGACAGCTCCTAGGTTAACGACACCGCGGTGAGCGATCAGGGCACCTTTCGGTTTGCCTGTAGAGCCGGATGTATAGATGACATAAGCTAGATCATCCGGACTTACATTAACGTTTGGATTGCTTGCAGTATAGCCTGCCAGTGGTCCGTTAATTGCTAAAATTTCTTTTACCGTCTCAATGGAACCGCACAGTTCAGTCGCTTGTTCCATGAGTGCGGAAGTTGTTAAGACAAAAGGAGAACGCGTGTCTTCGACAATGTAGCTGCTCCGGTCGGCGGGGTGGGCGGGATCAACAGGCACATATACTCCCCCGGCTTTCAGGATACCCAGAAGGGAAATAACGGTCTCCAAGCTTCGTTCCATGAAGATAGTCACGAATTCACCTTTGGTAAGACCTTTAGATAACAAGACACGTGCGACTTGGTTAGCACGTTCGTTCAACTCACGGTACGTGTACTCTCCAGTGTGGGAAGCAATAGCCGGACGATCAGGGTATTGTGAAGCAGCCTCCTCAAACATTCCATGAATAGTTTGATGCTCAGGATATTTCACGACTGTATTATTTAAAGCTTCGTGAGCAGCTCGATCTGCATCTGATAATATATCAATGGAGTTCACAAGTGCATGGCTGTTGGTTAGCGCGCCGCGCAAAAGAGTTTCAAAGTATTCTGCGTA
Organism: Paenibacillus sp. MZ03-122A; assembly: GCF_024213325.1. NCBI lineage: Bacteria > Bacillati > Bacillota > Bacilli > Caryophanales > Paenibacillaceae > Paenibacillus > Paenibacillus sp. MZ03-122A. Next base: position 598,683 of record NZ_JANAVI010000001.1, read on the forward strand.
TCGGACAACCGTTGTTTCCAGCAAGAGTGATTGATCATATCGGATCTGTATTTGATAAGTGCCATTGTGTTCACTAACAGCCCAGTCCATAATACGGGATTCTACTCCGCTGTCCGTAGGCAGATTTGCCGAAAATGAAGTATCGGCTTGTGGTTCCGCTAGGTATGCATTAGGCTCACGGAGCATCTCCTGAAATAAGTCTGCTAGTTCATGAAAAGTCGTTTCCTTTTCGACTGTCAGCGAAGCTGTAAGCAGACCGGTTTGTGGCACAAATGTAGAAAAAGAAACTTCTTCTTCTGCGGATAGGCGATATACCCATGCAGTATATGCTGATAAAAGCAACGTTTGTTTGTCTTCCGCAGTTTTTTGCTGATTTAATTGTTCCGAGATGGACGCTTCTAACTCTACTTGATAAGTAGAGAATGTATGCTTGCGTTGTATACGTGCACAATCCAAGGGAACTAGGAATGGGGATGGGGTTGTCTGTGTGCTGTTTTGTAGTAATGAAGCCATTACGCTAACCTCCTGAATGTATGATGTCTTAATATAAATGGTAAACTCAGTAAATGCCTCCGATCCCTTCAAATGCATGAACAGGAGGGAGGCATTACCGAATAATTTACTTATAAATGTTGGAGCCGATAAAGGTTATTATGATTTGGTACGGTTGGTGTCTGCAATTTTGAAATAAGATGTAATTTCTTGAAGCTCTTCAGACATGGACGTCAATTTATGGGATGAATCAATGATCGAATCCAAAGAAGCTTTTTGCTCCTCCACCGTTTGCACAATGTGAACACTGTTATTGGCTGTTTTGGTTACAGTGGAAGAAAGATCGTCTGCTGTCGCGGTCATTTCCTGTGTACCCGCAGATATTTGCTCAGTAGCGCTGGAAACTTCTTGGATTTGCCATGCTACATTTTTAGTTGCTTGAAGAATATCATTGAACAGCACGCCTGCTTGTCCGGCAACGACGATTCCGTTTTGAACTTCAACGTTTCCTTGCTCCATCGACTTCACAGCTTGTCCGATTTCACTTTGAATTTCTTCAATCAGGGACGTGATTTGTTTGGTTGCATCCGCAGATTGTTCTGCCAGCTTACGTACTTCACTGGCAACAACGGCAAAGCCTTTACCTTCTTCACCAACGCGCGCAGCTTCAATAGAAGCGTTCAAAGCGAGCAGGTTGGTTTGACTGGAGATGCCTGAAATGGTACTGATGATATTGCCAATTTCCTGCGAACGACTGTCCAGCAACTTGATGATACGGGAAGTATTGGTGACTGTATCGGTAATCAAGTGCATTTGAGATGATACCTTGCTTACAATCTCATTGCCTTCGTTAGAACGTTTTTCTACCGAATTGGCTTCTTCCGCAACATTGGAAGAACTCGTGGCAATATTTTGAATTACCGAAGCCATTTCAGCCATGGCACGTGCACTATCGCCTGTTGCTTTTTCCTGCGAACGGATATTCTCCGTAATTTCACTGATGTTTTGATTGATGATGTTGGAGTTGATTCCGTTTTGTTCGCAGATTGCGAGTAGTTCCTTGGCAGATTCATTAACTTCATCAGTTGTCTGCTTCACTTTGGTCATAATGCTGTTAATATGACTTACCATATCGTTGAAATTCTGATTTACGAGCCCCAAATCATCATGACCTGCATGAATTTGAACATCCAGATTTCCTCTGCTTACTTCACTGATACCGTACATCAGTTGCTTAATCGGGGACAGCGTGCGCTTCACAACCCAATATTGAAGCGCCAGGCAGATTAGTAGGAAAATCACTAAAATGGTAGCGCCGCTAATGAGCAGCTTGGTTAAGCCGGCAGGTACGGCGCCAGCATCTGCATCGACTGCAAAATATGCAAAGATTTTGCCACTTGAATCTTTAATCGGAGTCATCAAAGTCGTCCATGTACCAAAAGAATCATCGTAGAAGCTGGTAAATGTTGGTTTGCCACTGTCCAGCATACCGGTTACGCCGACTGCCACGACATTGGGTTGCTCGTACATAGAGCCAACGAGCAGCTTATCTTTTTCAAATGCTTCTCTGAGATCCGTTGGCATCGCCACAATAGATGTTAGATTGCCGTTTTCGAGCTCCGTCCCGAATATATAGGCATGAGAGATATTCGGATTGGTCGCCATGATGTTATCTAGGTACGTGCGGAGTTTGGTTTGAACGGGTCCATCATAATTTTTCTCTTGAACCGCTTGGGTTACTTCATCGGAATTAATGCCCTGGGCCCACTTCAATGTGATTTTTTCCACTTGCCCATGCAATTGGTCTATCAAAATCGTACGTTGGATCAAATAACTGGACACAATAAGGACTAGTCCAATCAATACGATGTTGAAGAAGGATAATAATAAGTTTTTGGTGAAGAATGATAAGCTACTCCACTTTTTCAAAATGTTCCACTCCCTGGTTGTATTTTTGTATATGGTGTTGAACCGCTTATCGAATGAGATAATCAAGTCCCCCTTACAAACATAATAATAGAGATAATAGACCCTTGAATTTTACGTAATAGGTCTTAAGTCCTTTTATAGACAAGTATGATATCCCTATATATATGTCGTACGAAAAGCCCTTGAAATGAATACCTTACACAATAAAAAATTAATTTTTAATAGGTAAACGCTGTCTGTGTTTCAGTATATTCCAATTTATACTTCAACTTGAAATTCGAATTCATTACAGTCCATAAGCAACTATTCAACAGAAACCATCATACTTTATAATAGAGTCAAATGCACTTATCAATTTGGGACATTTTTCATATTTAACGTTGAAAATGCTTGATTTATCGCGGTTTTTGTGAATTGTTTGCGAAATGAGTCCTTATATCCATGCAAAGAGAAGAGGGATAAGAAGAATGTCCAAGCTTACGATTTTAAAGGTTGAGAGTCATCACGAGGATCTGCATGAGTTGATTCAAAGGCTGGATGAGGACTTGCTAGAAAGGTATCCTGCCGACGAAATTTACTTGGTTGATTTTTCCAATCCGAAAGTTAAAGAAATGGTTTTCGCTGTTGTGTATGTGGACGAAAAACCGGTGGCTTGTGGAGGGCTTAGGCCTATAGATGCGGAAGAAATGGAGCTCAAAAGATTTTATGTCGATTCCTCTTATCGCAGACAAGGAATTGCGGTGAGCCTATTATCTTTTTTGGAAGAGGAAGCCAGCAAACGGGGAGTTGTAAGGATTAAACTGGAGACCGGAGCGGCTCAACCTGAAGCGATTGCTCTCTATACCAAGCGGGGATATGAACCTATTGAACGGTTTGGGGAGTATGAACACGATGAAAACAGCCTTTGTTATGGTAAAAAGCTGTCTCTGTTATTATAAAGCGTTCTCTTATAAAATGGATGATGATCAATACTAGCCTATATAGCGGGAGAGATGATAATGAATTTGAAGCAAAAAGCGGCCGAAAAAGCAGTTGAGGCGATTCAGGACGGCATGAAAGTAGGACTTGGTACAGGCTCGACAGCCTTTTGGGCTATTCAAAAAATTGGTGAGCGTGTAGCGCAAGGATTACATATACAGGCTGTAGCTACATCCCAAGCTTCGGAGGATCAGGCCAGGGAGCTGGGAATTCCCATCATTCCGTTTGATCAGATTGGAAGGCTTGACGTTACCATCGACGGTGCAGACGAGGTGAACGAGCAGCTGGTGCTGGTGAAAGGTGGAGGCGGAGCCCTGCTGAGAGAGAAAATTGTGGAAAGCAATAGCGACCGATTAATTATTATTGTCGATGAGTCCAAGGATGTGAAGGTACTGGGTGCATTTCCTTTACCCGTTGAGGTCGTACCCTTTGCCAGTGAATGGACGTTGGAGGCTTTGCGGCAGACAGGCTGTAGGGCGGAGTGGCGTATGAAAGACGGCGAGCGCTTCCTTACGGATAACGGTAATTATATTGCTGATTGTCGCTATGGTACGATTGAGAATCCGCAGGAGTTGGAAATCCGCTTGAATCAAATTCCGGGTGTAGTCGATAACGGACTGTTCATTAATATGGCGGACCAGGTTATTATCGCACGGGCCAATGGACAGATCGACGTCCGTAACAAGTAATGTTTAGGACCCGCCTGCTTCATCATGTGGCGTTGATGTTATTGATTTTATATACAGGACTTCTATTATATTGGATGTTTCTCGGTTTTGGTCGTACATTACGGCCAGGACCCCCGTATTCGTATAATATTGTTCCGTTTGATACGATCAGGCAATACTGGCGGGCAATGGAGTCGTTTCCTTTTCGGGTATGGGGTGTTAATTTGCTCGGCAATATTGGCGTATTCATTCCCTTCGGTATTCTTGTGCCTATCATTTGGGTGTCCATGCGAAGTATAGGCAGTCTGTTGTTAACGATAGTGATCGCACTGGTCATTCTTGAGGTGTCCCAAATGCTGCTGGGCGCAGGTACAATGGATGTAGATGACATCATATTGAACGTTCTGGGAGTATTATGCGGCCGTGTTGCCTACGTGTTTTTACGTAAGAAGTTAGGGATTACAACATAATCGTCCTGCTCTCTGGATCAGTGCATTAAGACTGACTGAGAGCGGGCTTTTTTTACATAATGAACTGTAACCTTCACATAATAGACGGTAATTCCTCCATTTATAGGCCGTAGGAGCAGGGGAAGGAACGCTTAAACTTGACAAAAGTGCACAATTAAGATATCTTGGAATAAAGATATGAGTAACGGAGGCTGTTAATATGTCTGTAAAACCAGATGATCAGGACTTAGCGCTTAATTTGTTCGTTGTTCTGGCTCGTGCTTATAATTCGGTCACGTCCCGTACGAATCGGGACATTCATAGTCATGGTTTAAATACAACAGAATTTGGAGTGCTTGATCTGCTGTATTATCGGGGACCACAGCCTTTGCAGAAGATTGGAGAAAAGGTACTAATCTCTAGTGGGAATATTACGTACGTGGTAGATAAACTTCAGAAAAAAAACTTGCTTACCCGTCGTGCATCACAAGATGATCGGCGTGTGATTTATGCAGAATTGACTGATGATGGACGCCATTTCTTTGAGCAAATATTCCCGCAGCATCATCGTGTCATTATGGAGACCGTAGATGGCTTATCTGTGGAAGAGAAGGAGCAGGCTATTCATCTGTTAAAAAAGCTTGGACTCACGGCTGAGGGACAGAAGAGTAACGGATCATAAATTGTGCGTGTGCAGGTTAAATCTGCTTTAGATAAAATACCGACTTCTCGGTATTTTATTTTTTTGTCGTATTTTGGGGGAGTAGGGTTAATGTAGAGGCGTAAATCAGGTATAATTATCTAATAGTCACGTCCGGAACAAATTCCTAGTACCTGTTTCGAATACAAAACCTTGTCGGGGAAGGAGCTGTACATGAGTATACAGCAATATACCGCAGGTGAATCGCTATTGATGCAAGCAGGAGCTTTGGCTGAATTAGTTACCCATAAGCAATACGAATTACAGCCCGATCTTTTGCAGCGTTTTGGGGATAACGGTAAAATAAAGACAAAACAGGATTCTATATATAGTTTGAACTATTTAGCTGAAAGTGTAATCATGAACAGCCCTATTTTATTTACACAGTATGTTTCTTGGTTAAAAAAGCTTCTGGAGGGTTTCGGCATAACCCAAGAAGACTTGAGCATCAATTTCAGATTAATCCAGGAGACGTTGGTAGAGCACTTCGATCATACAGATAAAGCTATGGTGCTGGAGCATCTGGATTTGGGGATACAGCAAATAGGGAAGAAAGAGGAGTATGCCTCTTTTATTACAGATGATAATCCCTATGCTGCTGACGTGGCTCAATATTTGGAACATTTACTCTCAGGTAATCGCAGACAGGCTTTGGATTGGATCGTCCGTTTGCTGGATGAGGGTATCTCTATTCAACATACGTATAAATATATTTTTCAAATTTCGCAATATGAAATAGGTCGTCTATGGCATGAAGGCAAAATCACCGTTGGTCAAGAGCATTTTTGCACTGCTGTGACTCAATTTATTATTTCCAGCCTGTACCCCCGATGGATGGGAAATGGAAATAAGGAACGCTGCCTCGTGGCGGCGTGTGTAGGCAGCGAGCAGCATGAAATTGGTCTGCGTATGCTGGCTGATATATTTGAAATGGATGGTTGGGATACGTATTATTTAGGCGCCAATGTACCTAATCGGAGTCTGCTTCAGGCCATTGTGAGTTACGAGGCGGATGTGGTGGCTATCTCAGCTACCATGGCTTACCATGTCCATCTAGTGAAAGAGTTGATTGCTCTCATTCGGCAAGACCCAACGACTAGCCATGTGAAAATTATGGTCGGAGGCTTGCCTTTTAATCTCGATTCCCACTTGTGGCAGGAAGTAGGGGCGGACGGATACGCACCAGGTGCGGAGGAAGCGCTGGAGGTTGCAGGGGACTTACTTTCGCTCAGGAAATAAGGTTAGTTATGTGAACCTGTAGTCATTTTGTAAAGGGGGCCTTTTAATATGAAGGAACCGACAGCAGAAATGGCTGTCCTGCGGAAAACGGTCGAACAATTAACGGATGAGATTGTGAAAAGCAAGGCCGAGGAAGAAAAGTTGCTGAATGAATTTTCATCAATGAACAACGAGCTGGTCAATCTGCAGCGTCAACTTGCCAAAAGCAATGCGGAATTAACACGGACGAAGGAAGAAGCGGTACGGGCTAATGACCTAAAGAGCACTTTTCTGGCTGTGGTTAGTCATGAATTTAGAACGCCAATGAACGGAATACTTGGAATGATTGAAATGTTAGGTTCATCCAAACTTTCCCCAGATCAACGGCAGGCCATCGATGTCATACGTGAGTCAGCCTCTCTGTTGTTGAACATGATTAATAATCTGCTCGATATATCTAAAGTGGAAGCAGGACAGATGGAACTGGAGATCGGAAACGTCAGAGTGCAGGCGATTATGAGCCACGTTGCTCAGTTGTTGGAGCCACAAATCTATCAGATGGGTAACCGTTTGAGTATAGAGACCGATTCCGGTGTGGCAGAGCATTTGGAGGGAGATTCGGCAAGGATCATGCAGATCTTGCTCAATCTGTTGAACAATGCGAATAAATTTACCAGTGAAGGATTGCTCATCATTCGAACAAAATTGGTGGAGGAAACAAAAGATTCCCAACGTGTTCGGTTTGAGGTGCAGGATTCGGGTATTGGTATTTCACCGGAGGATCAGAATAAGCTGTTTCAGCCTTATGTACAAGCCGGTGAAGGCAGCGCCTCCCAATATGGAGGAACGGGTTTAGGGCTATGGATATGCAGTTCATTTGTGGAACTCATGCAGGGAAAAATTGGGGTCGTCAGTAAAGAAGGCCAAGGCTCTACGTTCTGGTTTGAAATTCCCCTCATGAAAGGATCGGAGCAAGCAGACGAAATGGAGAAGCATGAAAATGGTGATTTGAAGGCATTTAGCGAGTTGCTGCGTGAGCATAGTCATTCTCAAACTATTTTGGTAGCTGAGGATAATCGGGTGAATCGGCAGGTGGTGCAATTACAGCTTAACCACCTGGGATTCCAGCATATTGATTTTGCTGAGGATGGACAAGCTGCTGTAAGAGCGGCCTCCGAACGATCCTACGCTTGTATTCTAATGGATCATCATATGCCTCTGCTGAATGGTCATGATGCGGCAAAAGCGATCCGCCAGCGGGAAGCAGAAAACCAGCAACCCCCTGTACCGATCATTTCTTTGACCGGAAATGTATCCGAGGAGGATCAGGCACGGAGCCAGGAGGTTGGAGTGAACGATTACTTGATGAAGCCAGTAACGATTGAAAAGCTCTCTGAAAAGCTTGTAAAATGGCTTCCAAAGCCGGAAACCGAGCCGATTTTGGATGAGGAAGTTATACGTGAAATTATGCTGCTGGACGAGGATGGCAGCACGGGACTACTGGAGTCATTGGTCGAAATGTATACGAGTGATACACCTGCCAAAATCAATAAGTTAAATGAACTGGCTGCTGCGGGCGAAGTTACAAAAGTAGTAGAGGCTGCTCATGAGTTGAAATCAGGCAGCGTGAGTCTGGGTGTCGGACGTTTGTCCTCGTTGCTGTCCGATATTGAACAGCTTGCACGGGAGAACCGACTCGAGAATGCGAAAGCGAAGTTGTCTGCGCTCCAATCTGTCTATCAAGCAACGTGTTCAGAACTGGAACGTTATATTCACCAGTGCTAGCCAGGTTTCCCCCTTGTTAGACTTGCATACGGAAGGAGGACGTAAGAGACATATATGAAAGAACAGTTGCGTTCTATTCACCCGCTGGCCTGGACGATTATTGTCGGTACTATTTTTGGGCGGATGGCGACATCCATGAGTATCCCGTTTTTGTCTATTTACCTTACCACCCGTTTAGGGGTGTCCCCCTTTCATACGGGGGTGATCGTATCGGTCAGCTCGTTGGTCGGCATTTTTGCCAGTTTTTACGGTGGATATATTTCAGATCGAATCGGACGGCGTAAGGTGATGCTGGTGTCCATTGCGAGCTGGGCGCTTGTATTCGTTGCTTTTGCGTTGGCGGAAGCGGCCTGGGCCTTTTTTGTCATTAATGCTCTGAATGGCCTGTGCAGATCCTTGTTCGAGCCAACCTCACGGGCGCTGTTATCAGATGTAACCCTGAAGGAGAAAAGACTGCTTATCTACAATATGAGATATGCGGCCATTAATGTTGGGGTGGTGGCAGGGCCGTTGCTTGGTTTAATGCTAGGATCTGCATCCACGGGTACGCCGTTTATGGTAGCTGCTGGTGTGTACGCATTGTACGGGGTACTGTTGTTGATCCAATTTGCCCGGTATGCATCGGATCTGCATATAGGTACAACAGCGGGAGAGGCTCCACTGCGAATGGGTGAGGCATTCCGTACAGCCAGCCGTGACCCGGTGTTTATGCCAATTTTGCTGGGAACGGTATTTTGTGTGATGGGCTATGCGCATTCCAATTCCACAATGCCTCAATTCTTGTCCTTATCCTTCGCAGAAGGAACCCGATGGTTTACATACATGCTGACGGTCAACGCGGTTTGTGTATTGGCATTTCAATATCCGCTGGTGCGACTGGCAAGCCGATTTTCCCCGGTGAATTCTTTGATTGCAGGGAATATATGTATTGCGGTCAGCCTGTTGCTGTGCGGTATGCTAAACTCAGGCTGGATGTTTATACTGGATATGGTGCTGTTTACGGTTGGTGAAGTGTTATTGTTCACGATGCTGGACGTATTGATTGACCAAATTGCAGATGCTCAATATAAAGGGACCTACTTCGGTACAATCGGCTTTAATAATTTGGGAAGCGTGCTGGCTCCTTTATTTGGTGGCTGGTTGCTGGATATCTATGGTCAAACGGCGCCGCTTGCCGTTTTTGTTCCGGTTGCCCTGTCGGTTGTGATTGGTATTCCATTCCTTCTGGTCGCACGCCGCCGTCTGGTGCAGCGTACAGCACGGATCGCGGCTCAGGGAGGAAAATCGGTGCAGCAACTGTCATCATAAAAAGGGAGTTGAGTGCAGGATGAAGTCGGAAGAAAATGCGCTACGAATCATACAATATATGAATGATCCGCAGGTACTGCAAGACTTGCGCTATGTGCGAGAGCTGAAGTTGCCACAAGGATGTATTGCCGCAGGCTATGTACGTAACCGGGTTTGGGACAAGCTCCATGGCTATACAACTGCTACACCTTTAAACGATATTGATGTTATTTATTTTGACCCGAAAAATACGCTAGAGGAACGAGATGAGTATCTAGAATTGTCCTTGAACCGTAAGCAGGCCGGACGTAACTGGTCTGTCAAAAATCAGGCTCGGATGCATATTCGCAACGGTGAGGCTCCGTATTCCTCGGTAGAGGATGCGATGAGCCGCTGGCCAGAGACGGCAACGGCTGTGGCGGTTAGAATGAATGACAAGGATCAAATAGAGGTCATTTGTCCGCATGGATTGGAAGATTTACTGGATATGCGGGTACGGCAAAGCCCTTTGTTTCGTCACACAACGGCTTTTCGTCAGCGTGTATTTGAGAAGCAATGGCTTGATAACTGGCCGTTGCTTATTATGGAGAATTAGAGTGTAATCCTAATTTCAGGATATTAAGGAGAGACGACAAACAATGTTTAAAAATATAAAAACAGATTCAGATCGTGAGGAGGTTCTGGAGCTGTTAACCTACGCTGTGCTGGATCACCCTGAACGCGGAGAAGCAGCTTTACGTACCTATCAAGCCTCGGATGACTGGAAGCTGTTCGGTGTAGAAGATGAAGGACTTATTGTAGGTATTGTCGGCTTTGAGGAGCAGGAGGATGGGACAACCGTAATTCGTCATCTGGCCGTGTTGCCTGAAAACCGTCATAGAGGATATGCCAGAGGTATGCTGCTTACGCTCATTCAGGAGCGTAATCCGAAACGGCTTACTGTGGACACGGATGCGGAGGGGGCAGATTTCTTCCGCAACGTGGGCTTTGCCGTCTATGGATCAGAGGATTTGCCAGAGGGTGGGCAATTCCATTGTGTATATGAAATAGACGAAGAATAAGCGAATCTCCGGGTCCCGCGTCCCTTTTTCTACATAAGATATGTTATGTAGAAAGAGGGAGGTGAGTTTCATTGGCGTACCATTACACAGCGATTGGAGATTCTTTAACAACAGGTGCAGGGACGTTGCTGAGCGGCGGATTTGTACCTATCTATCGGCGAATGACAGAAAGACATCTCCGTACGCCAGTCAGTTACGAGAATCTGGGAATCAATGGGCTGACATCGCAGGAGTTGCTGTCAATGGTCCGCAACAATCCGCTTTTTCGGTCGGCGCTCAGCCGGGCTGAACTTATAACCGTAACGATCGGCGGAAATGATCTGCGCCCATACATCAGCGCCCTTGCTGGAGGTTCCGGCTTGTCGGGTTCTTCCATTCCGCAAGCGTTGAATCACACAAAAGAACATGTGCGCCAAATTGTACATGCCCTGTATCAGATAAAGTCCGGTCAGCGTGAGCCATTTATCATCCGAATGGTGGGATTATATAATCCTTTTCCAGGGGTGAGGGAGGCGGGAGTATATGTGCGCCAGTATAACTCGTTTCTCTATACATTGGGCGGACCAAATTACCGGGTGGCGAACATTTATCCCGCATTTGAGGGCTATGAACGGGCACTGCTTTCGTTAGATCGGGTGCATCCGAACAGTCGTGGTTATCGCGTGATTGCGGAAGAGCTGAATCGGCTTGGTTATGCGCCGTTACGGTGAGCGTGAGAGGATGCTTTGGATCGGACAAAGTATATTAGAGAAAGAGGTTCATGATGGCAGTAGCAACTGACCATCATGAACCTCTTTCTTTGCATTAGTAGGCGTGCTGTTTAGCCGATTAATTTACGGAATAAGCTACGTACAGCCCACTTGCGCTCACTTCGTTTACGGTATTTGGGCAGAGAGCGATAGACGGCAATGGACTGGTTAAAGGCTACAATGGCCTCATCCTTGCGTCCCAGCATACGGTACATCAAGCCTGTCAGATAATAGCCCTCACTGGAAGAAGACTGAATTTCCTGAAATTGCTGCAGATAATGAAGTGACTTATTTACGTCGCGTTCTTTGAAAGCAGCGGCTAAATGCAAATAAGGCTCACCGTATTTCACCCGCGGGTTAATATCCAGTGCTTTCAGTAAATCCTGTTCTCCATCCTCCAGATGGTTTGTGTGTACTTCAGCCGTTCCCCGTGCGTTCCAATAGTCTGCTGAATCTTCGTAACGGGATTGAATTTCCAATAATAGCTCCAAAGCCTGATGATATTTCTTGCTTTCGATCCAGATACGAGCCAAATCGAACTTGGCAGCCACATCGTTGGCGTTTAGCGTAATCTGTTGGCGCAATCGAGCGGCATTGCGTCTTCTTTTCCATGGTTTACTGATGCTGGGCAGTACACCGACAAAGCTGCGATCCAATATATAGATCACGATTAGGAGTACGAGCATTGCCAAAAACGGGTTGCCGAGCAAACTCCATAGTAGAGAGAAAATTAAAAATTTCCCAATCATTTTGCTCCAATCCTCCTGTGCATGTAACAATCCATACTTTCCACATTATAGCATAGTGTTACTTTAAGGGTCATTAGCATGATGGATTTGGAAGGATGGTAGAGGGGAGAGAAGAAACATACTTATTTGTGATGCTCGATGTATAGTTTTAGAGAAAAGGAACCTTTTTTTATCCCCGCCAAAAGGTTGAACAGTCTGCCTTATCCAAAATATTAAACTCGATCATTTTCTCAAGTAATGAGAAATCAACGGGACTATCCCACTGGATACGTATCAACTGCTTGGTGTGATCATAGCCAGCCTGCACAATTAACTCAGAAAAATGATTAATCCCTGCCTTTTCAGGAGCAACGGCCAAATGATGTTTGGCTACGCTAAAGCCAATAATAAATGTGCCGTGATCCGTAAACATAGGCTGACTCCACGCAATTTTTGCCATTAAATTTGGAAACTTCTTGGTTACCCAAGCCAAAACCTCTTGCGTTCGAGCCCGATGTTGTGGGTTCTCAATATGCGCTAAATATTCTGTAAAAGCTTCCATGTTGTTCCCTCCTTAATTAAAAATTATATCGTTCAGAAAAGTTCCTCAAACCTATTTGTCGTTAAAACTCCTCACAGAATGGCTCAGACAGATTCTTAACAACACCTATTTCCAACTATATATATTTTCAAACTAGATAGTCAAAATGGTTTAACTATCATTTTATCGCAGCAACATGTTTCTTAAGAAGTAATTGTCTGTTGAAAAATATAAAAATATATTTAGATATAAAAAAATACCTTTTATGTCCTGTTATATTCCTCAGCAAGAATAGAGTACAAATATGAATCATGAAACTCGCCTTTGTAGTACCAGTGTTCACGCATCAAACCTTCACGTTGCATTCCGATCTGTTGCATAACCTTCTCAGAAGCCTTGTTTTCTGGACGACATGTTGCATAAATACGGTGGACAGCAAGTGTGCTAAATCCAAAGTCTAGTAACGCTCGTGCTGCCTCTGCTGCATAACCCTTCCCTTGATAATCTGGATTCAAAACATAACCGATTTCTGCATTAGTATCTTTGACATGAATACCAACACCGCCGATCAGGGTTCCATTGTTTTTCAGACAAACGGCTAGTTCATAGTCTTGTCGTGGCTGTTCCTGCTGTGAAGCTAGAACTTGTTCTATATATTCCTTTGTATCTTCTTCTGTATTCGGTCCCCAGGCCGTATATCTAGTAACTTCAGGCAATGACGTGTAGGTATGTATACTTTCCCAATCGGATCTGCCAATATCACGAATGATGAGCCGGTTTGTCTCAAATTGCATAACGATTCCTCCTGTCTATAATCAACAGACTCTACTTAGTATTTTAAAACGATTAACATCTCAATCCAATCTTTTATGCATTCGTAGCCTTTAAACGTTAGACCTCCATTTAACAATGAACCCAGACCTTTTGCCGCCTGAACGCAAACCGCAATCAGAAGTTAATGAATGTGGTACTGGAATCCTCCTGTTATTGGCTATCTGGTTCGTCCTAAAACAGCCTGCGCGCTGTGACGAAACGTTTCTGCCATTTATCATCAAACGTGTCAAAATGAACGCCGCGTTCTTTGGAGAAGGTATGCAGCAATGTGTTGTTCCCTGCATAGATCGCCACATGGCCGATCTCCAGGCCGCGTGCGCTAAAGAACAGCAGATCGCCTTTACGCAGCTCGTTCAGCCCGACCTTCCGGCCTTCTTTAGCCTGATCGTAAGAGACACGGGGGAGGTCGATAGAGAGCGTATGCCGGAACACTTCCTCCACAAATGAAGAACAATCAAAGGTCGATGTCTGGCCGCTTGCTGCTCCGAATTCATAAGGAGTACCAAGGAATTTTTCTCCGTAGGCGATCAGTTCATCTCCTTGTCGTTCCACCAGGGATGGGCTGGTATAATCGCTGTATTTTGGTTTAGCCGATATATATCCGGTCAGGTTGTCTTTAGTGCGCACTTCCAGCCAGAGAGCATTGACCTCGCGAATGACATGAACCTTTTCGTCGGCTGGAATAAGCCGTAGGGAAGAGGAAGCTATCGATGAATCCGGTTTGCTGCGCAGGTTGACCCCGAAAAGAACCGTTGTGAAAAAATCGTCCCTGGAGGCAATTCGGATGGTCCGGGTCAAGGCCTCCCACTTTACTGTGCTCCCAAGTGCTTCGCTTACAAAACGCAGTGGAATCATCGTGTTGCCCTCAACAATCTGTCCTGGAACATTCAGGGACAGCGTATCGCCGTTTAAGGTGGCAGCGAGTTCCCCGATGCGATAGGTCAGCACCGTGTCGTTTTTGGTTGCCGTTACGGTTTTGTCGGATCCATCCCAGGAAAGCCTGGCTCCTTGCGCCTCAAACAACTGGCGCATGGGGATGAGCGTTGTCCCGTCTAGCAGCAGCGGCTGGACGGCAAGCTGAAGCGGGCGGTCATCTACATAAACGGTTGTCACCGGAGTCGTCCGTACCGACTTTGCATAAGAGGGGGGAGCTTGGAGCAGTGATACCGCCAGCAGAGCCAGCAATACTTTCTTGTTGATTGTCATGCTGTTATCACCTCATTGTGAATGTGTTCATCTAAGTTGTACGAGACTGCCTCCGATTAGTTGTACACCAAATATTGGATTTATTCAAAAAAACAAAACAAACAAAAATAAAACAAAAAAATATCTGTGTTTTATTATTGACATCAAAATAAAGTAAAGATAAAATTATATTTGTGAAATATTTCACTTTAGAGATTGATTCCATAATTAGCGAGGCATTAAGAAGTGAATTCTTAGGAGGCCGATTTTTTATGAGTGCACATGTATTTTTTGTACCATCTATCAATCTTATGGGAACAGGATGTTTGCATGAAGTTGGGCCGTATATAAAAGAACTAAATTTAAACAAAGCTCTAGTCGTTACGGATAAATTTTTGATGAAGAGTGGCATTGCAGGCAAGGTTACATCTTTGCTGGATGATATTGGATTGAACTATGCGGTATACGATGAAGTAAAACCAAATCCGACCTGTAAAAATGTACATGATGGTGTTCAGTTTCTGCAAGAAAACGGATGTGACTTTTTAATTTCGATTGGCGGAGGATCACCACAGGATACGGCTAAGGGAATCGGCATTATTGCTACCAATGGGGAACATATAACCGAGTATGAGGGCGTTCATAAATCCACGCATAAATCGCTTCCTATTGTGGCTATTAATACCACAGCAGGAACATCGGCTGAAATCACGATTAATTATGTCATTACGGACGAAGAGCGCAAGGTCAAGATGGTTATGGTGGATAAGAATAGTGTAGCTACGATTTCGGTCAACGACCCTGAACTGATGGTAGATAAACCCGCCACATTAACGGCAGCTACAGGACTAGATGCTTTGACTCACGCTATTGAAGCTTTGGTTACGCCAGGCTCCTATCCTGTAACGGATGCGACTGCATTGGCAGCAGTAGAGATTATTTTTAATCATTTGGCTCGTACGGTGAGCAACGGTCATGATATAGAAGCACGTGAGCAAATGGTATACGCTATTTTCTTGGGAGGACTAGCATTTAATAATGCTGGATTGGGTTACGTTCATGCAATGGCGCATCAGCTTGGCGGCGTATACGATTTACCTCATGGTGTTTGCAATGCCATGCTGCTGCCGATTGTGGAGGAGGAGAACGCCAAGCATGTACCAGAGAAATTTCGTGCCATCGCTAAGGTCATCGGTTTTGAAGATAAGGGGAAAACGGATAAGGAATGCGCAGACTATGTAATCCAAAGAATCAAAGACCTGTCGAAGGAAGTTGGAATTCCTTCCAAACTTTCTGAACTGGGTGTAAATGAAGTGGATTTGGATCTGCTTGCCGAGAACTCAATGAAGGATGCTTGCGCTCCGGGCAATCCGTTCATACCTAGCAAAGAACAAGTTATCGAGATGTTTAAGAAAATTCTTTAAATAAAAGGTACAATTATTGTGTTAAATATTATAAGGGCTGTCTCAGGAAATGATCGAAGAATACTGGGAACGGCCCTTTTTATTTGCATTTTCTACTAAGAGATTTGTGAGACTAGAGATAAGACAGCCCCATTGAAGATTAATGGCACAGCTCTCTCGGCTAAAGCTGTAGGAGACTCTTTTTTTCCTTCCGCATTCCAACGAAAGGTTACACCATAAATGGACCAGCTTAATATGTTCGCGGCAAGTTCTAACGTTCTTTGGTCTGTATTATTGGCTTCTCTTGTTATGAGTTGAAGTATGAATTGCTCTAATTGATTCTTAATATGTTCTTCCAGGATCGGTGCCACTGAATTATATTTATGAACGCATTGATTACTTGAGTCGTGATAGTCACATAACGAAAGAATAAGTTTCTGAATGGTCTCCTCCGACAAACGTGCCTCAGCATCAATCCTCTTGATAACATACTCCAAAAATACGTCTGACAAAAGGGTTTCAAGCAGTGCATATTTATCTTGAAAATGTGCATAGAACGTGGCACGGTTAATGGTGGCTTTTTGGGTAATGTCATTGATCGTAATCGTGTAGAAGTCTTTCTTATTTAATTGGTCAACGAATGCGTCGAGAATTAATCTACGTGTTCGAATGACGCGCGGATCGTTTGGGTTGGGTGAAGTTACACCAGGCATCCTCAAGACACTCCTTTCAGGTAAATCAAATGATTTCCCCATTATAAACATGTGTTGTTTTGTCAACAAGTGAATTTAGATATACAACAATTTCATAACCCTTTTGGTTAAGCAACAGAAAGAACATTTTGTCGGTTGAATGATAAATTAAACATTGCTAACATTTTACTTGCACCCCGTTTGATGATGCACGAGCCTTCTATATAATCCTTTTAAAACGATAAAAGAAAATGAGGAGGTACAAGCCTTGAGTAATCAACCGCAAAATGTCCATTCAACAGAAGCTTTATTTCAACCTTATACCATTCATAATCTGACCTTACAGTCTCGTATTGTAATGCCGGCAATGGGCCGCGCTTTTTCACCCAATGGTGTGCCAGGACCGGATGTAGCCGCTTATTATCGCCGTCGCGCAGAGAATAATGTAGGTCTTATTATTACTGAAGGCGCAGTGATTGACCATCCGGCTGGAACAAGTGAGCCGAGGATACCTAATTTTTATGGGGAAGCGGCTTTAAACGGTTGGGCTGAAGTGGTCAGACAGGTTCATGAAGCTGGTAGTAAAATTTTCCCACAGCTTTGGCATATGGGAATGGCTCGTCCTTTGGGATCTCAGCCGAATCCGGAAGCACTATCGATTGGTCCATCGGGGCTGGATCTGGATGGTAATAAAGTGACCGAGCCGATGACAGAAGAAGAAATCGCCAAGGTCATTGGCGCCTATGTCGATGCAGCGGCGAATGCAAAACGACTGGGCTTTGACGGCGTTGAAATTGACGGAGCACACGGTTATCTGGTTGATCAATTCTTTTGGGAGAGAACGAACCAACGTACGGATCGCTATGGTGGCGATATCATAAAACGTGCACAATTCGCCATTGAGCTTGTGGAAGCTATTCGTGCTGAGGTTGGCCCTGACTACCCTATTGCCATGCGTCTATCCCAATGGAAAATGAATGATTACAACGCAAAGCCGTTCGATACACCGGATAAACTGGGGCAGCTACTGAATGTGTTAGTACAAGCGGGCGTGGACATCTTCCATTGCTCGACACGTCGCTTTTGGGTACCTGAATTTGAAGGCTCCGATTTGAGCTTTGCCGGATGGGTGAAGAAGCTGACTGGAAAAACCACGATTACGGTTGGTTCTGTAGGTCTGGATGAGGATTTTGTAAGTTATACGGAAGGGAAAGGGGCAGGACACCAAGATATTAATGAACTTCTGGAACGGCTGGACAACAATGAATTTGACTTGGTAGCTGTTGGGCGTGCGCTTCTGGGAGATCCTACTTGGGCTACGAAAATACGTGAAGGCCGAATTCATGATCTTCAAACCTTTACACCTGAGGTACTTCAAACGCTCAACTAAAACATATCATACTTTGAACACCACTTCATTTCATAAATAAACACTGTAAGCCAAAATACTCAAAGTGAGGTAAGGAACTTTGGTATTTTGGCTTTTTTATGCGTCTGCGATAGTAGTCCATCATGAACCATTTTAGATTAAGTCATATTTGCTTTAAAGTTTTCTTTTCTTGGGTAATTTAGATCTCATTATAACAGACTTAATCCTAGTTCTTTGAAATCATTCATATACTAAAACCAGATCAGACTGACACCAATACTTGATATATATAGATGTCTATGTAATAATGCTTGTATGTTAAAAAATAATGCAGCTGCACTGATAGGAACCATTAGAGACTTGATCAATAAATTGATTGTGTCTGAGCTTGAAGCGAATGGAATTGAAGGGATTGTTCCTACTCATGGTGGAATTCTAATGTTCCTTTATCAAAAGGATGGGCTTTCCATTAAGGAATTGACGCAAAAAATTTCTCGGCAGCAACCCACTGTCACTGTTTTGATCGACAAGCTAGTGAAGTTGGGATATGTCGAAAGAAAAAAAGAAAGGGAGGATAGTCGAGTTACCCTGATATTTCTGACCGATAAGGGAAGAGAGATAGAGCCTATATTTGAGATGATCTCCAACAGATTACAAGAAACGATCTATGGTGGTCTTAAAGATGAAGAAAAAGAACAGCTGGAATATTTGCTGGAGCATGTCAAAAACAGATTATAAATTTTTTTAAGTAAATGTATAGATATCTATATTAATATCAAAATAACAATAAAACATCGGGAGGTTATTAAAATGAAACATCTTATCATCTATGCTCACTCTAACGCAGAAAGCTTTAATCATGCGATACTCGAAACGGTTGTAAATACCTTGAAAGAAAAAGGTGACGAAGTCGTTGTACGCGATCTATATGCCCTTGATTTTCAACCTGTATTAAAACCTGAGGATACTGCCGCTATGAGAGCAGGGCAAACCCCGGCTGATATCAAAGTCGAGCAGGAATACATCTCACAATCGGATACGATTACTTTTATTTCTCCCATCTGGTGGACAGGTCTTCCGGCTATCCTGAAAGGTTACGTTGACCGTGTATTTGCATACGGCTTTGCATATACGGCTGGTGCAGAAGGGATTAATAAGCTGCTTAGAGGTAAAAAAGGTTTTATCGTAAATACACATGGCACTCCCAACGCGATCTACGATGAAATCGGTATGACCGCAGGATTGAAGATCACATCAGATACGGGAATTTTTGATTTCGTTGGAATTGAATCCGTCGGTCACTTACTGCTTGGAAGTATTGGTTACCTTGATGAAGATGGCTATAAAGGACTGCTGAAGCAAGTCCAAGATACGGTTAAAACGGTGCTGTAAAGTCAGTTTATGTTCTCTTAGAAACGTAAGACATTCTTTAAATGATGAGGTCAACCCGTATTTAGTGGTTGGCCTTTTCTTATAGTGCTTATATATCTTCAACATCCCGGTTCATAGATCTTTGAATTTGTAATAGCATCTTGGGGCAGATATAACTGGAAATTCAAGGGTGTGTTGAAGCATGACTCTATGATCTTTCGACGGTTTTGGTGAAGAGTAAACCGTTTCATGTTATATAAACAACTCCTTTACCGTAAACTGGCAAGAGGTGATCAAGCGTATTTTTTCTTTTTCGACGCTGAGCTCATTTACCCTTGTATTAAAATTCACAAATATTTCATTGTTATTATTGTGGGCAATTCATTATAGTACATAGTATTAATAGTTAACTGTATGTATTATGTGTGTTGCGGAGGTTCACTATGAAAGATTATGAACTAAGGGACGAATTGAGAGAATCCGTTAACCGGATTTATGGCATGGAATTATTCAGTAGCCTGACGGAGCTTGTTCAGGGGGAAAACCATGTGCTTCAATATTTAGTTCAGCATCGGGATGATGAAATTAATCCGTCCTTGCTCAGCGATCATCTGCATGTATCCAGATCAAGAATTACGGCAGCGCTTACGGGATTAAGAAAAAAAGGCTATGTGACTATGGAAATGTCTGAGCATGACAGACGACGAATGTGTGTAAGGCTCACAGTAGATGGTGAATCCTTGATCAAACAGAAGCAAGAGAGAATTGAAGGTTATTTTGAAGCGCTTGTAGTAGGTTTGGGTGAGAAGAATGTGAAGGAATTTATACGGTTAATTGAGCTTTCTTTGAGTATTATGAATGCGCGTTCTATTGAAAAATAACATAATGTGAGGGTGTACCGGGTGAGATATAAAATAATAGTGGATAGCT
Source organism: Paenibacillus sp. MZ03-122A (assembly GCF_024213325.1). NCBI lineage: Bacteria > Bacillati > Bacillota > Bacilli > Caryophanales > Paenibacillaceae > Paenibacillus > Paenibacillus sp. MZ03-122A. The sequence goes on from NZ_JANAVI010000001.1 coordinate 619,052, forward strand.
GCTGTGATTTAACGAGAGAGCTTAGAGAAGAGATGCAAGTTACTACGATTCCGTTGAATATGACGCTGGGAGATAAATGCTTTGTAGATGATGACACATTGGACTTGCCTCAGTTTATGGAAGAAATGAAAGCCTGTACAACCAAAATTGGATCCGCATCACCGTCACCTATGCTGTATAAGGAAGCCTTTCAAGGTGCGCATACTTCTTTTGCCATTACATTATCCAGCAACCTGTCCAGTTCGTATTCCAGTGCATTGGTAGGAAAAGATATGGCGGAAGAAGAAGGGGCGGATGTTCATGTATTTGATTCGAAAAGCGCTTCGGCTGGACAGCTTTTGTTAGCTCTAAAACTACGCAAGTTAATTGACGAGGGATATCATAAAAGCGAAATTATTTCTTCCTTGGAGAGCTTTATCAGCAAGATGAAAACCTACTTTGTTTTAGAAAATCTGGATAATTTGGTTAAGAACGGACGAATGAATAAAATCACTGGAAAGATACTTTCACTCTTGCATATCAGGCCTATTTTAGGCTCGGATGGTGACGGGAATATCGCATTTTTTACTCAAGCACGCGGTCAGAATCAAATTATCGAAAAGCTGGCAGATACTATTGAAAAAAGTGGTCGGGCTACCGAAGGGGAAAGCATCGTCATTACTCACTGCAATAATCCTGGGCTGGCGGAAAAATTAATGAATGCGCTAAAGAAACGCTATCAATTTAAAGATATTCATATTGTGTCCACCAGAGGGATTAGTTCAATGTACGCCAATGACAAAGGGATCATTATGGCCTTTTAAAATATTCAGGGTTTATCCTCGCTGTATGGATAAACCCTTTTTAGTACACTAAGACTTTGCGGGAGTTCAAGCCTATCTCAATTTTCTAATGAGGACAGAAGCGTTTATGCTGGCTTGAGTTCCTCCGGCTTGTGTTTGCAGGGTAACAGCAGTAGTAGAGCTATGGTTTCGCAAAGTAAGGACGTCACCGCATGCCAGAGCGAGGATGGCTTGCCCTGTGTTCTGTTGTGTCCCGGCTCCTGAGCCGTATACAGTTCCCTCAGCCAGTGCGCCATTAATAAAGAGGGCGAATTGGTTAGGTTCCACACCGGACACCGAAAAGTGAACTTCATATTTTCCAGCATCGGATACAGCAATCTGTGTAGTTCCTGGAACATGAGCAATTCCAGGTGTAAGTATACCGTTTGTATCCAAAATGACATCCCCTTCAATCGGAACAACTTGGGACTTCACATTATAAATATAACCGAACTGCGCTAAATCACCTATGGTTCCAGAATCCCCTTCAGGCCCTAAAGCGCCATGATTAATATTCACACTTACAAGTTGCTTTTTGACGATGATGTCTTTCCCGAACCCTTTCCGTTTCGAGCGGCCTTTTCTTTTTGGGGGCTTTTCCTCAAACTTTTTTTCTAACTTATCAAACCAGGCACGGACAAAAACATTTTTTTTACGGCCTTTTTTTCGTTTTAATTCAGGATGACCCAATACAAACACCTCCATATGGTTTGTTGTATACTACTCCATTCATCTAGAAGAGGCATGGATATCTGTCCTGTGATCCATAGGAAACGATCTATTTTGACTAAAAACAGGCTGCTGTACAAGGTACATTCGTCTAGTATGTAAAAAAGCACCTTTGAATGTGCACTTGGATAATAACCAAGGAACAGACAAAGGCGCCAGTAGAGACGTGTATCATGATGAAGCGGTTTGAAGCCGCTTTTTGCGCACATATAGGGCGTACAAGATGCCCCCAAGCAGACACAGGATGCAGGCGAATCCTGCCAGCAACCACGCCGATGAGACTGCTCCACCACGATCCATGCTATTTCCGAGCCATAAAGGCAGCAGAGCTCCTCCAACTCCACCTGCGCCTATAAGCAGGCTGGTGGTGGATTCTTCGGTGCCTGGCATCATTTTGCTGGCAAAAACAAGTGCGATGGAGAAGATCCCGGACATGCCCAGCCCCAGCAGTACAATAAGGATAAAGGCGCCGGCAGTGCCTTTGATCAGCGGGAACACGCATAGCAGCAAGGTCGCTGCCAGCGAGCTCAGGGCGACAAAGACACCGTAGCCGTATCGATCGGCAATGTAGCCTGTGAATAACCGGCCGGTAGCCATTGCTAACCAGAAGCAGGTGACACTAAGTGCTGCTTCGGCTTGTGTGAGACCCAAACGTTCGATGAACATGGAGGGCAGGAAATTAGCCAGGCTCATCTCTGTTCCTACATAGATAAAGAAAAAGACGATAAATAGTGCAAGTAGCTTCCAATTGCCTATAGGGCTACCTTTAGAAGCCTCCACCGTGGGGGATTTGGGTGAGTTGGTGGAACGCGCATGGTTGTCACCTCGGTGTTCCTGTTGGTCTAATACAGCGTCCAGCGTGCCGAATGACCCACGCAGCCAAGCTATGACGGTCACGGCTGCAAACATGGAAATGATGGGAAAGGCCAATCGCCACCAACCGAGAGCAATGAGCTGGCTGGCGATAGCGGGCATAGCCAAAGCGCCGATCCCAAAAAAGACTTCCAGACGGCTCATCGCCGCGCCCGTTCCTTGAGTAATACCGCTGATAATAATAGTGCCAATAAGTGTTTCTACCATGCCGAAGCCAAACCCGGCTGCTGCCCCGACGGCATATAGCCAACCCCAAGGCAGCAGCAATGAGTACAGCACTTCAGCCGCGCACAGCAGGAGCAGGGCGAATACTAGACTTCGGCGTTTGCCGAAACGCCGGGCAAGCCACGGCGACAGCAGGACTCCAGCCAGAAAACCGGAAAATTGAGCGAAGATTAGGCTTCCGCCGTCCGTATAGTTTCTACCGTAATGCTCTAACAACACAGGCAGTAGGGAGCCTACAACCACGTGTGCCAGGCCGATTAAAAAATAAGACAAGCTGCCGATCCATAGCAGTCGTTTCATGATGAACTCCTTTGATACCTAGATTTGAATCATGCAACAAACTGAACTGCATGATTCAAATCTGAGTGATTATGATAGCTCCAGTACTTGAAAGCCGTAGCCTTCAATAGAAATATCTCCTTCCAGATATTTACCGCTGATCAGCTCATTCCCTTTCTGATCATCCAGATGATATTGCTGCGTCTGGGCGTTATGATTCAGAACGAATAGATACGATTTTCCATCTTTGATCCGTACAGTGGCTTCTACACCCGCAGGAGCGCGCAGCAGGGATGGAATCCCTTTTTGCTCACAAATGTAGCCCAGCAGGCCATCAAGGAAAGTCTCTTCAGGATCTGAAGCAACGTACCATGCCTCACCTTGACCGAAACGATTGCGTGTCAGCACTGGCATGCCCTGATAGAAATCATCGCCGTATTCGGCTAGCACTTCAGCGCCTTCGCTATGCAACAAGTCGCAGAGCAGACCGCATTTATATTCACCTTGTAATACGCCCACCTTTTCTTTCAATACAATGCGATTGTGTGATTCCGGCAGAAGCGCGTCTATTTCTTCCACCCAGATCCCAAGCAAGTTACGCAGTTTACCAGGATATCCTCCGGTTGTGACCAGATCATTTTCATTTACAATGCCACTGAAAAAGGTCGTTACGAAGGTGCCACCATGCTCTGTGAATTGTTCCAGCTTCTCGGCGGTACCCGGCTTGACCATGTAGAGTACAGGCGCGATAATGAGATCATATTTCTGGAAATCTGCATCAACAGAAACCAGGTCTACCTGTACATTCCGCCGGAAGAGGGGAGCATAATACTTGTGCACCTGATCCACATATTTCAAGGCGACAGAAGGGCCGCTTGATTTTTCCAAAGCCCACCAATTATCCCAATCGAATAAAATGGCTACTTTGGCATTAACGGTCGCGTCAAGTAGCGTGTTGCCTAATGCGCCAAGCTCACTGCCAAGCTGTGCCACCTCGCGAAATACACGTGTGTTCTCATGCCCGGCATGTTCAATGACGGCCCCGTGGAATTTCTCACAGGCGCCGATCGAGCGGCGAAGCTGGAAGAACATGACCGTGTCCGCGCCATGCGCGACTGCCTGATAACTCCATAATCGCATAACGCCAGGCCGTTTAAGCGAATTATACGCCTGCCAGTTCTGCTGGCTCGGTGTTTGCTCCATCAGCATAAAGGGTTGCCCATCCTTCAAGCCGCGCATCAGATCGTGCGCCATCGCCGTATAGCTTATCGGAGTATTGGCCCCGGGATAGCTGTCCCAAGATACAATATCCATGTGCTTAGCCCATTTAAAATAGTCCAGTTGTTTAAAAAAGCCCATCAGATTGGTCGTTATCACGGCATCGGGAACATGTTTTTTAATCGCGTTATACTCCAGCAGATAACAATCAAGCATACTGTCTGAATTAAAGCGTGCATAATCGAGGGATATGCCCTGAAAGGTCGAGTGATTTTCTCCCCAATGCTCGCTCAGATTATTTGGTGGTACAATTTCATCCCAATCATAGAAGGTGTGACCCCAGAAGGAAGTATTCCACACCCGGTTTAGTTCTTCCAGTGATCCGTATTTTTGCTTGAGCCACACCCGAAATGCGGCCGCACAGTTATCACAATAGCAATCCCCGCCGTACTCATTGGACACGTGCCACACGAGGATCGCAGGATGGTTTTTGTATCGTTCTGCAAGTCGATCAGCCATCTGCTCCGCATATTTTCGGTAAGTTGGGCTATTCGGACAAGAGTTGTGGCGGCCGCCGAATTTCCGCTTACGCCCGTCAGCATCGACTCGTAGAATGTCGGGATAACGCGTAGCCATCCAGGCTGGATGCGCTGCCGTGCTTGTAGCTAAACAAACGAAGATATCGCTTTCATAAAGACTGTCAATCAATTGATCCAGCCATTCAAAATGATATGTGATTTCGTCGGATTGAATTTTGGCCCATGAGAATACGTTGACCGTGGCGATATCAATCCCTGCCTGCCTGAACATCCGCAAATCTTCCTGATGCGTGGCCTCATCCCATTGCTCAGGATTATAATCTCCACCGTAAAATACTTTAGGAAGTTTACTGCTTATCATGCCAATCACCTCTGTATATAAGAATAATCCTATCTTATAATACAAATAACTGCTTTTAAATATAATAAAATGAACGTATATATAACAATATGGATCTACATGTGAAATACATACCCGCATACGCCGGAGGTGCTTTTTATGATTTTAACTCCCCATCATTTAAGATTTTTCCTGACTACGCGCGAGCATTCTTTACCCCTTTTTATTGAAAGTATCGGATTTAACAGCAGGCAGGAAGATGTGTCCCGTCCAGAGGGTTATCCGTGCTTTCACTGGATTCAGACGGTGTCTGGTGAAGGGATGTTTTCATTTAAAGGGGGGAGTTTCCGTCTGGGAGAGCAGTCCGGGGTTCTGCTGCTGCCCGGGGAATCCCATGCATACAGACGGGCGACCAAGGTATGGCGAACGTTATACATTACATTTGACGGCCCCATCGCCGCTGCTGTATTGACTGCACTGGGATTGAAGCATACGCGTGGGTATCATTGGGACCCGGATAGCGAGCTACACAGCTTTGGGGAAACTATGCTCCATTCCATGGTTAGTGAACGTGATTTGTCTGGATTAGATGCTTCGGCCAATATGTATCGTTTTCTGACTTTACTGCGTAAACATGGACAACATAGCTCGATGCCTTCCCTATCCCATAATGTAGAACGTTTAACCCCTGTACTAGCCTTTATGGAGCAAAATTATGCCAGTCCCGATGTGGGCCTAGGTGATATGGCAGTTATGATGAATGTCAGCTCCCGTCATTTAAATACATTATTTAAGCAAGCGTTTGGTGTGACTTCTTATGCTTATCTGATTGTAATTCGGCTGCGGAAGGCCAAGGAAATGATGACGGAATATCCGCAATTAACAGTAAAGGAGATTTCGGAGCGAGTAGGATTCCGAGATGCCAGTCATTTTGTGGCAACTTTTCGCCGAGCTGAAGGAATTACGCCTGAAAGGTTCAAATTACTGTATACATAAGGGTATTTTATCGAAATACTCTTTCTTACTCGGGAATGCTCATTTTAGGGAGCATTCCTTATTGTTTTTTTCAGGATGAGGGAGTATAAAATAATAGTTCATTTGTTTCATCAATCTGATGTTCAGGTGACATAATAAAAATAAACATAAGATCCATAGTTCTTTTGCAAAACCCTCATCCAAAGAAGGAGTCAACGAAATGCTGAGTAAAGTCAAAAGATTATTAATCGGTCGTCCGCGAAAGTCGACGGCCCTTGAAGATGAGAAACTGAATAAGCTCAAGGCACTGGCCATTCTGTCCTCAGATGCCTTGTCCTCTGTAGCTTACGGAACGGAGCAAATTCTGCTGGTTTTAATTACAGCCGGCTTCGCTGCCCTATGGTATTCCATTCCTATATCCATTGCGGTATTGGGATTGCTGATCATTCTGATCCTGTCCTATAGACAGACCATATTTTCCTATCCTGGTGGCGGGGGAGCATACATTGTTGCACAGGACAATTTGGGGAAAAGTCCGAGTCTGATTGCAGGCGGATCTCTGCTGGTCGATTATATTCTGACGGTAGCAGTTAGCTCATCAGCAGGTACAGATGCCATTACATCGGCGTTCCCATCGTTACATGATCATCGGATCGCCATTGCTCTGATTATGATTATCTTTTTGACTATTATGAACTTGCGCGGGGTGACAGAATCTGCCTCGGTGCTGGCTGTACCGATTTACTTATTTGTTGTTGCCATTTTTGTTTTGATTATAAGCGGTATCATTCATTACGTGGCAGGGGGAGCTCATGCTGCAGCACCGCAATTTGGAGCTACGGTATCCAACGTCAGTCTGTTCCTGTTACTGAAGGCGTTCAGCTCGGGTTGCTCGGCGTTAACTGGGGTAGAAGCTGTCTCGAATGCCATTCCGAACTTCCGCAAGCCTGCTGCCAAAAATGCAGCAACTACACTAATGATGATGGGTTTGATTCTCGGGTGTATGTTTATCGGAATTAGTTTGCTGGCTTATTGGTACGGTGTTCGTCCTAATCCGCATGAAACGGTCATCTCGCAAATTGCGAACGCCACTTTCGGGCGCGGTGTGATGTATTACATCATTCAAGGCGTAACGGCGCTCATCTTGTTTTTGGCGGCGAATACAGCCTATTCGGCCTTTCCGTTGCTTGCTTTTATGCTGGCGAAGGACAAATACATGCCGCACATGTTCATGGTCCGTGGAGATCGGCTCGGATACTCTAATGGTATCCTGTTTCTGAGTATCTTCTCGGCATTGCTGGTCATCGTATTTGGCGGTAACACAGAAAATCTGATTCCGCTTTATGCGGTAGGGGTATTTATTCCGTTTACCCTTTCACAGCTTGGTATGATGATTCGCTGGATCAAGCTCAAACCGCCAGGCTGGATCGTTAAACTTGCTATTAATACGGTTGGGATGCTGACCACGCTGTCGATTACGCTTATCTTTATCTTCACCAAGTTTAGCCAGGTGTGGGTAATCTTTATCTTCCTGCCTTTGGTTTTGTATTTCTTTATGAAGATCAATAGGCATTACAAAAATACGGCTGAACAACTGCGCATTGATATTACCAAGGATAAACCTATGGTGAAAGGCAATACGATTATTATTCCGGTGGCAGGTATTACGCGAGTCGTTATGAATACGATCAGCTATGCCAAAACCTTGTCGGACAATGTGGTTGCCGTATATGTGGGTGTAGATGATGAAGCGATTCGCAAAATGGAACAGAAATGGGAAGAGTGGGATGTCGGTATACGTTTGGTGGTACTGAAATCCCGTTATCGCAGCATTATTAATCCGCTTCGCAAGTTCATCGATACAGTAGAGTGGAAAAAAGCAGACGAGGACCATATCACTGTTCTCATTCCACAATTCATCACCAAGCACTGGTGGGAAAATATTCTACACAATCAGACCAGCTTACTGATGAGAGCTTATTTGATTAATTATAAAGACGTGATCGTAACGACCGTTCCTTTTCATTTAAACAAATAAAGTCACTGCCAATTGTAGGGTACAGTTGAATATAGCATGACCAAAATGAACATCTTTTGGCCGCATTTCTTTGCGGTCGGAGGGTGTTTTTTGCATAACGGAGATATTTACTTTGGTGATACATTTTGTGTATTATAGATACGAAATGTATCATTTAAGACTGTTATGGAGGGATACGATGCCCGAAGCCACGGGGAAAATGGAAGATGACAAGCTGCAATTTGTAGATACGCTGAGGGCGCTGGCTATTATTGGAGTTTTACTTGTGCATGTCAGCCAGCATGTAGACGGATTAAACGGATGGTTGCAAAAAGGCTTGAGTATAGGAGCTAAAGGAGTCGCTTTATTTTATATGGCCAGCGCTTTTACACTATTTCTGTCCTTGAGTAAACGTTCGGGTGACAAGAGGGAAAGAATTTCAGCTTACCTGTTGCGTCGTTTTTTTCGGATTGCTCCTTTGTATTACGTGATGTTAGGAATCTATTTGGTTGTGAACGGGACAGGTCCAAGATTTTGGCTTGGAGATCAGGAGGGAGTCACTGCCGCCAATATCGCTGCTCATGTCCTGTTTTTGAATGGTCTGAATCCGTACTGGATCAACAGCATTATTGGTGTAGAATGGTCCATTGCGGTGGAATGTATGTTTTATCTGTTTATCCCCCTATTATTTAAGCTGATCCGATCAGTCCGCCATGCGACCTGGTTTGTTGTGATGGCGCTTGTGGTAAGCTTTGGGCTAAATACGGTATTTGCTCAATATCCATGGATTAGTAATCACTCTTTATGGGGTCACTATCTGTATTTATGGTTTCCGAATCAATTGCCTGTCTTTGGGCTAGGTATATTGTTGTTTTTCATTTGGAAAGACGAGCGGCATTGGAAAAGTATAGACCGAGTCAGTGGAGGTATGTTACTTGTTTCTGTGCTATTTGCATTTTTTGGAGGCATGACCGATTATCTCATAGGTTTCGGGTTGCTACTGGGAGCGTATGCTTTGTATCACTGGCAGCCAATATGGCTGCTTAATCGGTTATGGTCATGGATCGGCCGCCTTAGCTACAGCATGTATTTGACGCATATGCTGGCTCTGGAACTAATCGTACAGGTTAAAATACCTTTTGCTCCCCTAGTCAGCCTCACACTTATGTTTATCATGACGTTGCTAGTCACCATCGGACTATCTTGGTTTACCTACTCGTGGATTGAACAGCCCGGCATCCGTTGGGGGAAAAAGCTTATATCACGTATGAAGCCTGTGCGCAAGCAGGGAGATTCGGTCAAAGAAAGTGTTGCCTAAGCTACAACTTGAAGCAGCATCCGATAACATTTGGTTGAAGTGCTTGAATAAATCTATGAAATAATTGAAAAGACCTCTTGAAAAGTAGCTCTTAGCCCTTTATATTCGATGTACATCCAAGTTTTTGAATACACCGATGAGGTTGGTTGGAATTGTAAAGGAGATGCACGCATGCTTTTGAAGCCAATCGGCTTTTTGCTTTTCTCCACGCTTGAGGGAGTAGCTGTTTTTGCGCTGATTTTGAGTATTTTTAAAGTTAAAATGACCCCTTATCTTTGGCAGGCCATTTTTGTTAACCTGATTATGAATATGCAAAGTTATATGCTCCGAGAGGAGTTTTCCCTTTCGTATTTGGTGCCTGTCGTAAATATGCTACTTTTTATTTTTTTACTCGCTACGGTCGTGAAGATTCCGATTGTGTGGTCCGGTATTATGACGGTTACAGGTTATTTTGCATATGCCGTTGTTCAGTCGGTATTCTTAAAAGTCATGTTCGGCAACCTTCCGGTTTCTGAGCTGCAGGATGGGTCCTTGAAGGGCTATCTGCTACAAGTGGTAAGCGCGGCAGTAGGTCTGCTTATTTCATTGATGTTGTATCGAAAAGGGATCGGCTTTTCCCCTAATTTCAAGAAGCTTAAGTTCAAAGAGGAATATGGCATTGTCATCACGCTGATTATCCTGTCCCTCATTTCAACTTCTATTGTGCTCTACTATAACGAGGTATGGTTAAGTATGATATTTTTTGCACTGGTTTCGGGATTTTTCATCTATTATGCAATCGGAAAGGAATACCGGGATGATTGAAGCGATGGCTTTCAAACTTGCTAACCAGATTAAACGTACTGTGCCTGATCATCCAGCCTCTGTCGCAGTACTTAAATACGCACTTGCTCTCATTCTGAATGCGTCAATGATCATCGTGTTAACACTATTCGCCTCAATCTTCACGGGACGGATGGTAGAAGCTGTATCGATTCTTGTCGCTTTCGCCCTACTGCGCCAAATATCAGGAGGCATTCATTTGAAAACGGGCATGGCATGTGTGTTGGTGACCTCAGCAGCTTTTACTTACATATCCTGCATTGCCTTAAATAGTTGGTGGACAAACCTGTTTACCGGAATAGCTCTCATTCTCGTTTTATGTTTTGCCCCGTCCAGAATTGAAAAGCAGTCGCGCATTCCAGTACGTTTTTATCCCCTCTTGCGACTGTTATCCTCCTTGCTTGTATGTACTAATTTTGTAATCGGTTCCTCTGTAGTGGCTGTTGCTTTTTTGGTCCAAAGTCTAACATTGATCCGAGGAAGGAGGTGAGTGGAATGATGAGGAAAATGGTATATGGATTAGCCACATCGTTGTCTATGTTTGCAACATTTGCTGTATCAGTGGCGAGTTATGTGTATGTTTATCAAGGGGATACACCCGAGGAACTTCTGAAATAAACAAAATGCCGAAATAGAAAAATGATACATAGAGCTGCTATTAAGCAGCTTCTTTTTATGTAAAAAAAATCAGGCGCTCCATTAAAGAGCGCCCGAATGGGAGAGGAGAAACCGGACGAAGAGCTTATGGGGAAACGTAAGTCTTCTCCGCGGTTGTCTACGACATTGGTTGAATGCCGATATCCTAAGGATGCCCAGGGAATGGTTTTTTATACCTGCCTCATCCTAAGTTTTTCAAACGACGGTGCATGTGGTACGATAGCGTCATAATCTTATATGGTTATGAACACATATAGAAAATAGGTGAGTTTCAGCGTGAGAGTGGTATCGGGTAGTGCCAAAGGAAGGCCGTTAAAGGCAGTTCCCGGCACAGGGACGCGGCCGACCACGGATAAGGTCAAGGAAGCGCTATTTAGCATGATAGGTCCTTATTTTGATGGGGGAGTCGCACTTGATCTGTTTGCTGGTAGTGGTGGCCTGGGTATAGAGGCGCTTAGCCGGGGAATGGACAAGGCTGTTTTTATTGATATGGAATCCAAAAGCATTGATGTCATTAAAGAAAATTTACGAAAAACTGGGCTGGAAGGACAGGCTGAAGTGTTCCGCAATGATGCCGGACGAGCACTCAAGGTGCTGGCAAAACGTGGAGCTCTTTTTGATGCTGTTTTTCTCGATCCACCCTATCGTCTCAAACACGGAGATGAATTAATGAGCCGTATGGCTGAGTTGAACTTGCTTCGTTCAGATGCAATCATTGTGCTGGAGTATGAATCGGGACATGAATATCCGGAAAGCTTCGGACCGTTCGAACAGGTCAGAAAAGCAGTCTATGGTGAAACGGCGTTATCTATTTATCATTTTGCAGCCGATGCTTTGTCGGATGTCGTAGAACATACGGAAGCCGGAGTGGTCAAATTCGGCATCAGCGAATCAGACGGGGAGGACCATCATGATTGAGCACAAACCACGTATTGCCGTATATCCGGGAACCTTTGATCCCGTGACGATGGGGCACCAGGATATTATTCAAAGAGCAGCCAGACAGTTTGATCTATTGATTGTCGCGGTTCTTAACAATATTAGTAAAAACCCGCTGTTTTCACTTGAGGAACGAATGGAGCTGCTGCGAACGGTAACTCGCGATATCCCGAACGTTGAAGTGGACAGCTTCCGTGATCTGACAGCTAATTATGTACGTCAAAAAGGGGCCCAGGTTATTGTCAGAGGAATCCGGTCGGTGACTGATTTTGAATATGAGCTGCAATTAGCCTCTACAAATCATAAGCTGAACCCGGATGCGGAAACGATCTTTATGATGACCAATCCGGCTTATTCATATCTGAGTTCCAGTATGGTGAAGGAAATTGCGCATTTTGATGGCAAGGTTGTAGATCTGGTGGCACCCGAGGTGGAAGACGCGCTGCGTGCGAAGGTCAACGCGAATCGCGGCGGCTCCACCATGAAGTCATAAAGGAAAAGGCCAGCAGGGTAACTATAATTGTACCCAGTAGCGCAATGGACAGTACGGTTAGTTGCCAGGGGTACATAGATGTTCCTTCTATTTGTGTTAGTAAGCCGCTGGCTCCGGTCATGGCAGGATGCGTGGCGGATTCATTTACTCTTTCCACAAAAGAAGACACAGAACTGCGACTGACGTAAGCGGGAGTTGTATTGCTGACGAAGCGGTTAAGCGGGACCCATGTCGCTAAGGTAAGTCCAAAAGCAATGATCCCATGGAGCACTCGTGACAAGGTGAAGGTGATGCCCTTGTCGGAAGGTCTGGTGACGGCGGTAATCTGAAGCCAGCCGCACAGGCCGCCCCAGCCCAACACAGCACTGATCAGGGCTGCTTGTGTACGGAGATCGTAGGGCAGACGGCTGATTTCATAGGAACCCAAATGGATTTCCATCCAGGCAGGCCATATGAAAGAAAGCGATCCTTGGCCTGTGTATATGGACAGCAGTCGAATCAGTACGGAAAAGAAAATAATGAATCCACCTGTCACCATCAGCGTCTGTACAGCATGGGATACGGTTTCGCCCAACAGTTTTCCGAAACTGCGGCCGTCCCGTTCTCTGGCAGAGCGGGTAGCTTCCCATGCGGATCGGATCAGGGAGGGAGAAGTACGGGAAACTGAGGTGCGCCGTAGGGCAGCTGGCGTTTCCCGTTTTTGCAATTCTTTGGACGATACAGGTAGTCTTGCGGTGATCCAGCCTGCCAGCAGCCCGGAAATCCAGTGGACTGCAAGTAACATCACGCCTGCGGTAGCATTGTGCAGTAGCCCTGTCCCGATGACGAGCAGGATGGTAATCGGATTGCAGAAATGAGCGATAGAGGTTAGACGTCGAAGCTGAAACGCAGTCATATCCTCCTGTTGTGCCCATTGGCGCACCGCTTCCGCTGCAGCGGGGAATCCCGCGGTCAGGCCGAGGGCCAACACCCAGCCGCTTCGCCCGGGTAGACGGAACCAGGATCGCATAAACGGCTCCAGCAGGATACCTAGTCCATGTACTAGACCAAAGGCGATGAGCATTTCGGACAGCATCAAAAAAGGCAGCATGGCTGGGAAAATAATACTCCACCATAGCTTAAGGCCTTGAGTAGAGGCTTGAAATACTTCTTCTGGTGAGGCGACAACAGCCAGTACAAGCAAAATGGCTCCGAGGCCAAGCAGTATGGTTGTCCAATAAGGAGCGGAATGGGCTTCCTTTTGCATCAAAGAATTCACCTCTCATAAATATACTAAGGAGAGTGGGATGCTGTCTCCAGTGTTTATTCACGTTCGTTGTCTTGGGATAGGTTGTTCGTATACGTTGTCGTAAACAATGTATGCTTTTTCGGAAGGCTTGAGAACAGGTGGCGCAGAGGCACTTGGATAAGATGGAGAAGTTAGGCTGCAAGGGGAGGAGAAGCAATGAAACGAATAAACCGGAAAAGAGTTTTTTTTACAACCGGTTATGTCTTAATGCTGGCTGCAATGGTCTATGTGCTGGTCTATATGCCAACCCCTTATCTGATCTATGGACCAGGTGGGGCTAACGAGATCAAACCGATGGTTAAAGTCCGGGAGGGTGACAGCATCGAACGGGGGACCTTTATGATGACGACGGTATCGGCGCGTTATGCCAATGTTATTATGTTGGGCCTGTCCAAGCTGGACCGCAATTCGGAGATTCAGCGCAAAGAGGATCGTCTGCATGGAAGAAGTGAAGACGAATATGCGGCAGAGCAGGTATGGTATATGGGTGATTCCCAATCTTCCGCGATGGAGGCTGCCTACACCCGTGCCCATGTTCCCTATCGCATTGTGCCAGATTATGTGTATGTATTTAAGGTCCCGGGATCGAACAGCGTGTTTGAGCCTGGAGATGAAATATTGGAGCTGAACGACGTGCGGGTGACCGATAATCGTTCCATTCGGAAGGCTTTAGAGGATGAAAAATCGGGAAAAATGGCTAAAGTGAAGCTAAAGCGCGATGGAAAGTTGCTGACCGTGCAAGCTCCCTTAACGACCATCACGGACAGTGAGACGGGTAAGCAACGTTCTGGATTTGGCGTCAGTATTGCCACGGTACAGAAGGTAGAGCCGAAGGACGAACGTAAAACGATTCATTTTACATCTACGGATGTTGGCGGTCCTTCGGCAGGTTTGATGTTTACCATGGAAATCTATAACCAACTGACACCAGGTGATCTGAGTAAGGGATATCGTGTAGCCGGTACGGGTACTATTGATAAGGACGGTCAGGTTGGAGCGATTGGTGGTGCAAAGTATAAAATAGTTGCTGCTGACCGTCAGGGTGCGGAATTGTTTTTCGTCCCTGCGGATAATTATAAAGAGGCCAAGGCCAAAGCTGAGCAAATGGGAAGCCGGATGAAGCTTGTTTCGGTTCGCAAGCTTGGTGATGCGCTGAATTATATGGAAAAGCTGCCCATCAAACCATAATGGGCGGTCGCAAGTAATCAGCATACATGCCGCGGATGGCGGGACGTGGCATCCCGGCTGCGTGTATGGCGGCTGCGGCTGTATCCCAGTCCAGGTGGGGATGTGATCCGGCAGACAGCTTGACCCATACTGGAAGGGTGGCTGTCTGCTTCATACGTGCCAGCAGCTCGCGTCCAGCCCTGTTAAAGCCGAGCACGCGGATATAGCCCGGACCTTTCGCCAGCTCATCCGGAGTCATATCGGCTTTGGCATGATTCAGCAAAATATGTGCACACATCCGCTGAAGCTTCGTACGAGTATACCGCCTTGTCTTGATCGCGGTGAGCAGGGCCTCCACAGAAGGCTGGGGCAGCGTGTACAGCGATTGCCGCAGACGATGCTCCAGCCCTTCGGTGACCTCGTGCAGCTCCGCCAGCTGCTGTGGGCTACGTGTGATTAGGGCGTTCAGCAACGGCTGGCTGAACGCTTCCCAGTGCAGCGGCGCGCGTTCAGCTTGCCACTCGCGCCGCAAAATCTCCAGTGTCGCCGCAGGTATGTACGGTGACGCGGCTTCCGGCCCGCCGTCCAGCAGCAGACGGCGGATGGCCGTGGCGCTGGCGATGATTCCGTCCGCAGGGGCCACGGCTTCGTGGTAGCCCGATCCCGTGCGGGTTACCGTGAAGGGCTTGATTGTGCTGCCCAGCCGTTCCAGCGCAATCAAATAATGCAGCCCCAACGTATTGTTGGGCTGCTGCATGAGGGCAGCGAGCGCAGCGCCGTCCGCTCCGGCCGCGAGCGCGGCTGCGGCTCCCGCGTAGGCAGCGGGATAGCTCGTGCCGCTGCTTAGGCGCTGCGCGATGCCGGCCTTGAGCTCGGCCGGCTCTGCCGCCAGCACGCGAGCCAGCGCGCGCAGCGGGGCGATGTCTCCGCTCTCGCTGCCGAAGCAGAGCGCGTCGACGATGCCCGTCGCATGGAGCAGGGCGACCGCTCCGCGGGCAAACCATTCTGCGGGCTGGACGGCATAGGCCACAGGCAGCTCCAGAACTAGGTCCACACCCATGGCGAGTGCCATTTCGGTGCGGGACCATTTGTCTGTAATCGCGGGTTCACCCCGCTGAAGGAAAGGACCACTCATCACAGCCACTGTGCGTTGTGCACCAGTGATGCGAAGAGATTCCTCCCAGTGATGGACATGTCCGTTATGCAGGGGATTGTACTCTACAATCATACCGAGTGTTTTCAAGACCGTAGTCGGCTCCTTTCTTAAAGTAGCTTATTGGGTAACACCTTTGATAATAATGGTTAAGTACCCGTCAATGTTTGTTTTCAGGGCAGCTATACTGATTTTTCATCGTCGGCATGAACAAGACCATTGAGACCTGGACGAAAAAGCTTTATACTCGCATTATTGTACACGAAGAGTGGCGGGGGTACGAATACTCATCAGTACATGTTTAGCACAATGCATTTTTGCTTCTGCATAAAACTTGTCGAACCATTGGAAAACCGATGGATTTGTGAGTGGTGTAAAGTGAAAGGTGTTGACAAACGACTCGATCAGTCGGTATAATAATTTTTGTTTGTTTGGAGTGATAGTGATGCAACTATTTTTTCGCAAAGTAGCAACAAGTGACGGTCCTTTTCCTATCCGTGAATCTCTTAATGTGAGTGAATTGGTGGATGATCGTGCTGATGTTACGGCCGTTTCCCCGCTGGAGACCGACTTGGTCGCCGTTAGTCTGGGTCAAGGCTTGATGAGCGTGGAAGGCACGTTGACCGCAGGTCTGGACATGCTGTGCTCACGCTGTTTAAGCCCGATGCACGAGGATTTAAAGATTGAATTCCGTGAACGGTTCAAGCAAACCTCTTCGAGTGTTGAAGAGGAGGATGAAGATGGCGATTTTATCGCAGTGACGGAGGACTCCTTCGACATTGCACCGTATTGTGAAGAACTGTTTGTACTGCATGTGCCGTTTGCGCCTTTGTGCAGTGAGGATTGTCAGGGAATCGCACCAAAGACCGGACAAAACTGGAGTATTGGCTCCGATGACAGTAGCGATGGCAATACGGAAAAGATTGATCCGCGTCTGGCAGGGCTTAAGGATTTTTTTAAATGAGAATTGAGTTCAATTCTGAAAAATCATCATCCGCTTGTGCCGGAGAGTTACTGAACCGATGCGTGGATGTTGCAGGCTTGATTCACCGGCTGTAAGATAATTGCTTCTAGCATTTTCTTTCAGTCTTGAATGAGATAAGAAGTCATACCCGTTATGCGGGGTTGATCTGGTTAAGGAGGTGGGAAGAATGGCAGTACCTCAACGGAGAACATCCAAAACTCGTCGCGACAAACGTCGTACTCACTTTAAACTGGCAGTACCAGGTATGGTGAAATGCTCCGAATGCGGCGAATTGAAACTTGCTCACCATGTGTGCAAAGTTTGCGGAACGTACAAAGCTAGAGAGATCATCTCTCAATAATGTCCGATAAGCGGATTCTTTGGAATCTTCGCAGAAAGAGTAGCGCTTCACTTCAGTGAGGCGCTACTTTTTTTGTCTGCATGCTTCCTTTTTACGTCAGCATGCTATATACTGTTTTAGTACCAGGTTCTAAGAAAGAAGGGCCGAAGAGGTTCCTTTATACATACAAGAAGACAAATCGGCTTGAAGTCCGCCGTTAGAAAGTGAAGTAAAGTAACCCAAACTGTTGTCTGAACGACAGTTTATTGTAGAGAAAGGAGGCGTCACTGACATCGAACGTTTGCCGAAGAGACAGAGACAGCAGCGGCTGACTCAATTAATTGATGATAATCCGTTCGTAACGGATCAGGAATTGACAAGACAGCTGAAGGTAAGTATTCAGACTATTCGGCTGGACCGGATGGAGCTGGGAATCCCGGAATTGCGGGAACGGCTAAAGCTGATGGCTGAGCGCTCCTACGACCAGGTTCGTTCCTTGCCTTTGCATGAAGTGATCGGGGATATCGTTGATCTACAGTTGGATCGAAGCGGTATTTCGATTTTTGAGATTAAAGAGGAACATATTTTTTCGCGTACTGGCATTGCGCGGGGGCATTATGTATTTGCCCAGGCCAATTCATTGGCCGTTGCCGTGATTAATGATGAGATAGCATTGACCGCGTCAGCGGATATACGCTTTGTCCGACCGGTTCATTTAGGTGAGAAGTGCATTGCCAAGGCATATGTGCGCTCCAATCCAGAACAAAAAGGGAAGGCTAAAGTGGAAGTCTTTGCCTACGTAGGAGAAGAAATGGTGTTCCAAGGTAACTTTGTCATTTATCGCTCCACGGAGGAAGAGTATAGCGAAGGAGGAAGTCAGCATGCGGATCGCCATTGATGCCATGGGGGGAGATAATGCTCCTGAGGCGACAGTAGAGGGCGCGCTATCTGCGGCGGCGGAATGGAAGGATACGGACATTACGCTGGTTGGTGACCGGGAACGAATTGAATCGGTTCTGAACGGTAGGGCGTTGCCGACGAACCTCAGCATTCGCCATGCATCCGAAACGATAGATGCACAGGACGAGCCTGTAAAGGCAGTGCGCCGTAAAAAGGATGCTTCGATGGTCGTGGCTGGTCGAATGGTCAGAGAAGGCGAAGCGGATGCCATGATATCCGCAGGTAATACAGGCGCGCTAATGACCACAGGGTTGCTGGTGGTTGGAAGAATGGAAGGCATTGAACGTCCGGCTCTCGCGCCGATGATACCAACGATTGATGATCAGGGTATTCTGGCGCTTGACTTGGGAGCCAATATGGATGCCAAGCCTGAGCATCTTGCCCAGTATGCACTGATGGGGAGCTTGTATCGTCAGAAAGTTCACGGTGTGACTTCTCCAAGGGTGGGTCTGCTGAATGTGGGGACTGAAGCTGGGAAGGGCAATGAACTGACGAAGTTGGCATTTCCACTTATTGAGCAGTTACCTGTCAATTTTGTGGGTAATGTTGAATCGAGAGATGTGTTAACCGGAAATTGCGATGTACTGGTGTGTGATGGATTTGCTGGAAATATCATGCTAAAATCACTGGAGGGTACAGCCGGAGCCATATTTTCTCTCTTAAAAGAGCAATTCACCAAATCCTTGAAGACCAAGCTTGCAGCAGCCTTGATTATGCCTGAGCTTCGCAGTCTGAAAGGTAAATTGGATTATAAAGAGCATGGCGGGGCTCCTTTGCTGGGTTTGAGTGGACTCGTCCTGAAAAGTCACGGTTCGTCTGACGGCGTTGCCGTCAAAAACGCGGTAAGGCAGGCTCGTACGGCCTTGCAAAACCGGTTGGTGGAAAGTATATCCAAGGAAATCAGCAGGAAGTGAGTGACGATATGAATAAATTACGGCCGGTTGGTGTTATCGGAACAGGGAAATACGTACCTGAGAAAATTCTGACCAATAAAGATTTGGAAGCAATCGTAGAAACGAGTGATGAATGGATTGTCAGTCGTACAGGGATTCAGGAGCGCCATATTGCGGCTCCAGAACAGGCTACATCTGATTTAGCTTATGAAGCAGCAATTAAGGCGTTGGAGTCCGCGGGTATGACGGCACAGGATCTGGATTTAATTATTGTAGCTACGGTTACACCGGATATGGCGTTTCCGTCAACTGCCTGCATTCTTCAGGACAAATTGGGAGCCAAAGGCGCAGCAGCTTTCGATTTGTCTGCGGCATGCTCGGGTTTTGTATACGGACTGGCTACGGCAACGAGCTTCATTAAGACAGGTATTTATAATAATGCATTAATCATTGGGGCAGACTGTCTTTCTCGGATTACAGATTATACCGACCGCAATACCTGTGTTCTATTCGGAGATGGTGCAGGAGCTGTAGTGATTGGCGAAGTGCCTGAAGGTAGAGGATTCCAATCCTTTGATCTCGGGGCTGAAGGTGCCGGAGGCAGCTTACTCAAGTTGGAAGCCGGAGGCTCGCGTTTGCCTGCGAGTGCAGACACACTGGAAAATAAACAGCACTATATTTACATGAACGGACGCGAAGTGTTCAAGTTCGCGGTTCGTGTTATGGGAACGGCAACGGTTGATGTGTTGGAAAAAGCAGGGCTGTCCAAAGATGATATTGATCTGTTCGTTCCGCATCAAGCCAATATTCGCATCATCCAATCGGCGATGCAACGTCTGGATTTACCAGAGGAAAAGGTAGTTGTTAATGTTCATAAATATGCGAATACATCTGCAGCATCAATCCCTCTCGCTCTTGTGGAAGCAGCTGAGGAAGGCCGCATGAAGGAAGGCGACCGTGTATTAATGGTGGGCTTTGGCGGTGGCTTGACCTGGGGAGCGTCGGTTCTTGTCTGGTAATTAGTTGGAATTTTCGATATAATATTGAATTTGTGTAGTGTTTTACAGGACAAGCATTGGATACAGAGAGGTGCATACACGATGGGCAAAACGGCATTTATATTTCCCGGTCAGGGTTCACAAGCTGTAGGTATGGCTAAAGATGCTTATGAAGCAGTTCCAGCTGCAACAGAAGTATTTCGCCAAGCGGACGAACGGTTAGGGTTCGCACTAAGCGCACTGATTTTTGAAGGGCCGGACACAGCTTTGAAGCAAACATCCAATACGCAGCCTGCACTGTTAACGGCGAGCATTGCGTTGTATGAAGCGTTCAAGGAAAAAATGGGCGTTCATCCCGATTATGTGGCTGGACACAGTCTAGGAGAATACAGCGCGCTAGTCGCTTCCGGTGTCCTCGCATTTGAGGATGCGGTTGAGATCGTTCGTACACGTGGCGAGTTCATGGAGCAGGCCATTCCTGATGGGCAAGGCGGGATGGCTGCTGTGTTGGGAGCTGATCGTGAAGCATTGGCAGCATTGTGCCGTGATATTACGGAGTCTGGTCAACTGGTCGAACTAGCCAACATCAATTGTCCCGGACAAATTGTTGTATCTGGTACGAAGGAGGGCGTAGCTGCTGTCGCTGAACGTGTGAAGGAAGCAGGAGGCAAGCGCGCTATTACTCTGGAGGTTAGCGGTCCTTTCCACTCGTCATTGATGAAGGAAGCAGCGACCAAGCTCTCCGGCAAGTTGGGGGCTGTAAATTTCTCCAAAGCTCAGATTCCAGTTGTTGCCAATGTAACAGCTAAACCTGTACGTGAGGGGAGCGAAATCCGCCAACTGTTGGTGGATCAGGTCTATTCTCCGGTACTGTGGGAAGACAGTGTAACATGGCTACTAGAACAAGGTGTTGACACCTTTGTTGAGTTTGGACCGGGAAGTGTTTTGACTGGACTGGTTAAAAAAATCGACAAAACGGTTAAGCTGTATAATATAAGTAGCCTGGAGTCGTTTGCTTCTGTAACGGAAGCCTTGGAGGCCCGTTAAAAGTATAATCATTGCCTTAACGGGTTATATACTTGCAAGGGGGGACTATGATGTCTAAGCCATTGAGTGGAAAAACGGCGCTCGTTACGGGAGCGTCGCGCGGAATTGGCCGTAGTATCGCGCTGGCGCTGGCTGAAGCAGGCGCTAATGTGGCAGTAAACTATGCTGGTAGTGAAGCGGCTGCGACTGAGGTAGCAGAGCAGATTCGTGCCAAAGGTGTAGAGGCTATTACAGTTCAGGCTAATGTCGGTCGCGCTGACGAAGCAGATCAGTTGATCAAGGATGTGATTGGCGCTTGGGGCAAGATTGACATCCTGGTGAATAATGCCGGCATAACAAGAGATAATTTAATCATGCGCATGAAGGAAGAGGAATTCGATCAGGTGATCGAAACGAATCTGAAGGGTGTGTTTAATTGTCTTAAGGCGGCAACACGTCCAATGATGAAGCAGCGTTCTGGCCGAATTATCAATATCTCCTCCGTGGTCGGTGTACTTGGCAACGCAGGACAAGCCAACTACGTTGCTGCTAAAGCAGGGGTAATTGGTCTTACCAAATCCTCTGCTCGGGAGCTTGCGTCGAGAGGTATTACAGTGAACTGTGTGGCTCCTGGATTCATCGATACTGAGATGACACAGGTACTGGCTGATGATTTGCGTGACAATATGCTTAGCGGTATACCGCTGGCCCGTCTTGGACGGCCTGAGGAAATTGCTGACGTGGTGCTGTTCTTGGCCTCGGATGCTTCCTCATATATGACGGGCCAGACTTTGCATGTGGATGGCGGCATGTATATGTAGTAGCATGTTGCCAATCCGCATGCCCCGATGAAGAGTTGTCAATGAAAACTCTCTTCTATGGCATTTTAATTGTAATTTTCGTATAATACCTAAGAGGAGGTGAGCCGGATGTCCGATGTATTGGAGCGCGTAAAACGCATTGTCGTTGACCGTTTGGGAGCCGACGAAGCCGAAGTTACACTTGAAGCATCTTTTAAAGATGATTTAGGCGCTGATTCTCTCGATGTAGTTGAATTGGTAATGGAATTGGAAGATGAGTTTGATATGGAAATCTCTGATGAAGATGCAGAGAAAATTACAACTGTAGGTGAAGTTGTGAAGTACATACAATCTCATACCTAATTCATGTCATCAAAAGTCCCGTTCTGTTACAGGCGGGACTTTCTCCTAATTATACAGATTGAACTAAAGACGGAATTGCCGCGTGTTTTTGAGTTTGGCTCAGCTTCACTTAGTCAAAGGCTGAGAAGTACGCGGCATTACTAACTTTAGTTGATTCTATATTATTTTTACGCACAAGAGTGTGCGGTCTTAAAATACAATATGCAGTAGACATAGAGGTGATTATCTTTGAAACAACGTGTTGTCATAACAGGAATGGGTGTAATCACTTCGCTGGGACAGGATTTGAACACACTATGGGATAATCTGATGGCTGGAAAATCCGGCGTCAGTGAAATCGAAGCTTTCGATACAAGTGAGTACACTACAAAAATAGCCGCTTCCATTAAAGATTTTAATCCAGAGGATTATATTGAACGTAAGGATGCGCGTAAAATGGACCGCTTTGTGCAGTTTGCGGTTGCTGCTAGTAAGTTGGCGCTTGAGGACAGCGGACTTGTAATCGGAGAAAATGCGGACGCTGAGCGTGTTGGTGTATCTGTCGGTTCCGGTATTGGCGGATTGGGAACTTGGGAAGATCAGCACAACGCACTGATTGAAAAAGGACCTAAACGCGTAAGCCCTTTCTTCATTCCGATGATGATTGCTAATATGGGTTCCGGTCAAGTATCGATTTCACTCGGTGCTAAAGGTCCTAATACATCACCAGTTACGGCATGTGCCACGGGCAGTCATGCTATTGGCGATTCCTTCCGCATGATTCAGCGCGGTGACGCAGACGCCATGATTTGCGGAGGAGCTGAGGCCACTATTCGTCCGATTGGTATGGCTGGATTTTGTTCCATGCGAGCGATGTCTACGCGTAATGACGAGCCTCAAAAGGCAAGTCGTCCTTTTGATACCGAAAGAGACGGGTTTGTTATGGGCGAAGGCTCTGGTGTTCTTATTCTGGAATCGTTGGATCATGCTTTGAAGCGTGGTGCGCGTATTTACGGTGAAGTGATTGGCTACGGTCTTTCTGGCGATGCCCATCATATGACGGAGCCTGATCCAGAGGGAGCGGCACGCTGCATTAGAATGGCGATCCGTGATGCTGGATTGAATCCTGAAGAGATTGATTATATCAATGCACATGGTACATCTACACCAGTCGGTGATAAATCCGAAACGGAAGCAGTTAAGAAAACGCTTGGAGAGCATGCCTATAAGGTAGCGATCAGCTCAACCAAGTCGATGACAGGGCATTTATTGGGTGCAGCGGGCGGCGTTGAAGCCGTGATCTGTGGTCTCGCCCTTCAGCATCAGACGATTCCGCCAACGATTAATTTGGATAATCAAGACCCGGCATGCGATCTTGATTATGTACCTAATAAGCCGAGAAAAGCGGAACTGAATGTGGTTATGTCCAATTCCTTTGGTTTTGGCGGTCACAATGCTACGGTTATTCTAAAAAAATATGAAGCATAAGGGGTCAGTTCGTTGAGTGGAGACTTGAAGCAATTACAGCAGAAACTTCATATTCAATTCAACAATCGGCAGCTTCTGAAGCAGGCCTTTACGCACGCTTCCTACGTAAACGAACATCGGTTCAGTCAGCATGCAGACAATGAGCGTCTTGAATTTTTAGGTGACGCTGTTCTGGAACTGACGGTGTCCGAGCAATTGTACAATCAGTACCCTAACCGACCCGAAGGCGAACTCACCAAGTTGCGTGCAGCTATTGTCTGTGAGCCTTCGCTGGTGAAATTTGCTGTCGGGCTGGAGTTCGGGCAATATGTACTGCTTGGAAAAGGTGAAGAGTTGACAGGTGGGCGTACTCGTCCGGCTCTGTTGGCTGATGTATTCGAAGCGTTCGTAGGTGCGCTTTATTTGGATCAGGGTCTGGAGGCCGTCCGGTCGTTTCTGGAACGTTATATTTTTCCTCAAATTGTATTAAACGGAAAGCTTCAGATGAGTGATTTCAAAACAGAGCTTCAGGAACTGACGCAGCATCATAACATGGGGATGCTTGAATACAAGATTGTAGAGGAGCGCGGACCAGCCCATGAGCGCGAGTTTGTAGCCGAGGTATATATGGACAGCGAACGGCTAGGGGCAGGTACGGGACGCTCCAAAAAAGAAGCTGAGCAGCAAGCGGCGGCAGTAGCTTTAAACCGTTTGAAGCTAGCGGAATCGTAATCGGTACCTGAGCAGCCCGGACGGGTTACGCAAGCAGGGGACACAAAGTAAGAGCAAAGGGCAGTCCGCGGGGAGTCCCGGCCCGTAATGGCGAATGGACTGCGTTTTGCTCTTTTTTCGTGGCTTTGCTGGTGTAACATGAGGTCGGTACTGTGCTTTATACAAGCTAGTTTATGCTACAATAGGGATAATTCATATCAATCAGGTATACGGTGTTGTACAAGCATATTTGAAATGTTAGAGGTGAGATTGAGCATGTTTTTAAAGCGCATTGAGCTGGCGGGCTTCAAATCGTTTGCAGATAAAACAGAAATGGAATTTGTCCGCGGCATTACGGCAGTCGTCGGACCCAACGGAAGCGGAAAAAGTAATATTTCCGACGGAATTCGTTGGGTGCTGGGCGAACAGAGTGCCAAATCACTGCGTGGCGGCAAAATGGAGGACATTATTTTTGCGGGTAGTGATGCTCGTAAGGCTGTTAATTACGGTGAAGTATCGCTTACGTTGGATAATGAAGATCAGGCGTTGCCTCTGGATTTTGGTGAGGTCACGGTAACGCGACGTGTACATCGAAGTGGGGATAGTGAATATTTCATTAATCGGCAATCATGCAGACTCCGAGATATTACAGAGCTGTTTATGGATACAGGCATTGGTAAAGAAGCTTATTCAATTATTGGGCAGGGACGCATTGAGGAAATTCTGAGTACCCGATCTGAGGATCGTCGAGGTATTTTTGAGGAAGCTTCGGGTATCGTAAAATATAAATCGCGTAAAAAAGATGCGGTTCGCAAGCTGGATGAAACGGAGCAAAATTTGCTGCGTATTCACGATTTGGTTAGTGAACTGGAGGATCAGATTGGACCGCTTAAGGAGCAGTCTGAAAAAGCGATTCATTTTAAAGAGCTGCGCGGTGAATTGAAATCAAAAGAAATTTCAATGTACGTCCATCATATTGAACAAATTCATACTTCGTGGAGCGATGCGACTTCCAAACTAGCTCTGTTGCAGCAAGAGCAGCTTCAGTTGTCTACGGTGGTGTCCCGCCATGATGCGATGCTGGAAAGCGACCGCAACGAATTGCGCCAGCTGGAAGAGCAAGTAGAACAGTTGCAAAGGGATCTGCTGCAATACAGTGAAGCGACGGAGAAAAGTGAAGGCTACGGCGAATTGCTCAAAGAGCGCACACGCAATCTGGAGGCTAATCGGGAACAATTGATCTTATCACTTAGCACAAGCGAATCACGGCATTCCGAGCGCAGGAGTGAACTGGATCAGCTGAACGAAAAACTGTCTGCACTGAATGTAGAGCTTGACGAGTTGCGTGCGCGGCTGTCTGACGAAGAGGCCAAACTGATTGGTGTTACAGGCGGAATCAGCCAGGAGCAGGAAGAAAGCCTAAAGGGTGGTCTGCTGGAGCTGATGAATCAGATGGCGCAGGCGCGTAACGAAATTCGTTATACAGACCAACAGAAGGAAGCATTGGAACGGCGTGTGACTCGCGTAAGTGACGAATCCGGCAA
Organism: Paenibacillus sp. MZ03-122A; assembly: GCF_024213325.1. Classification (NCBI taxonomy): domain Bacteria; kingdom Bacillati; phylum Bacillota; class Bacilli; order Caryophanales; family Paenibacillaceae; genus Paenibacillus; species Paenibacillus sp. MZ03-122A. The sequence goes on from NZ_JANAVI010000001.1 coordinate 644,950, forward strand.
ATGGGAAGCCCAGAAAGTACAACTTGAACAGCGCAAAAAGGGATTGGAAGCTGCAGTTCAGAAGCTGGGGCAGGAAATCAGTAGTTTGCGTAATGGCTATATTCAGGGAAGTGAAAAGTACCAGGCCCTGCAAAAACTACTGGAAGAAAACCAGGGTACGGTTCGTAAATGGGAACAAAAACGTGAGGCTCAAATTTCACGGCGAGATACAATGAAGGAAATGCAGGATGACTTTGACGGCTTCATGCTTGGAGTTAAAGAGGTATTGAAGGCTGCACGAAAAGAAACTTTGCACGGTGTGCATGGAGCGGTAGCGGAGCTGATTCGGGTGCCTGAGCATTTAGAGCAGGCGATGGAAACTGCTTTGGGTGCTTCAGTTCAGCATATCGTGATGGAAAATGAATCCGTATCTAGACAGGCGATCAGTTTTCTAAAGCAACGTCAACTGGGCAGAGCGACATTTTTGCCTATGGATGTTATCCGTCCTCGTCAAATCGGTGCAGGAGAACGCCAAATTGCAGAAGGAGCCGAAGGCTTTGTCGGAATCGGTGCAGATCTTGTTCAGTATGATGATCGATATGCCGGAATTGTAGGCAGTCTCTTGGGGAATGTGGTCATTGCCCGTACGTTGGAAGATGCAAACCGTATTGCGGCCCGTTGCCAATATAGATACCGCGTGGTCACTTTGGAAGGCGATGTTGTCAATGCAGGGGGTTCCATGACTGGGGGAAGCCAGTTCAAGAAAAATGCTAATCTGCTTGGACGCAAACGTCAGCTGGATCAGTTGGATCAGGACATTGTAGATACGGAGCAGCAAATTGCAAGGTTGCGCCAGAGTGCAATAGATACCAAACGCCAGTTGGAGGAGACACAGATCCGTCTGGACGAGCTGCGCCAGGGCGGCGATGTGAAGCGCGGTGAAGAGCAGCAGATGGCAATGGAACTCAAGCAACTGGAGCATGAACTTCGTCATGTTCTGGAGCAGGTCGCTGCGTCTGGTCAGGAGAAAAAGGGCTTTGATCAGGAAATCAAGGAGCTGGAAACTTCCCGTGAAGAAGTGTTGGTAAAGTTGGCTGCGTTGGAGGAAGAAGAAAAGAAAACGCATCAGGCCATTCACGCTGCTGAATTTGCCCGTAAAGCCAACGAATCTGCCAAAGAGCAGCTGCAGGGAGAGCTCACGAATCTTAAGGTAAGGGAAGGAAAGCTGGACCAAGAGCGCTTTTCTTTGGAAGAGCAGTTGCGCAGATTGCGTGGGGATTATGATACTCTTGGTAAGGATTCGAGACAAAACAAAACCTTGCTTGCTTCCATCGAAGCAGATTTGCTGACCAATGAGCAGGAGACCGTGAAACAGATTGAAAATCTCAATCAATACCGTTTGAAAAAGGAAGAAGCCGCACAGCAACTGGAATTCAAGCGGGCTGCACGCAGCAGCTTGTCCAAAAAGCTTGAAGTGGCTGAGAACGACACGAAAGAACAGCGAATTCAGCTCAAGTCAGTGGAGGAGTTGCTTCGTCAAACGGAAATTGGAGTAAATCGGCTTGATGTGGAACTGGAAAACGTTCTGAAAAAATTAAGTGATGATTATGAACTCAGCTATGAGTTAGCCAAGCAGCGTTACCCTATACCGGAAGATATTGAAGGTACGCAGAGCGAGGTAGAGAGACTCAAACGGGGTATTTCCGCGTTGGGTGAGGTGAATCTGGGCGCCATTGAAGAATACCAGCGTGTGCATGAGCGTTATACGTTTCTTGATGAGCAAAAGTCTGATTTGGTGGAGGCCAAGACAACGCTTTATCAAGTTATTCGTGAAATGGATGAAGAAATGTCCAAACGCTTTAAGACAACGTTCGATGCTATTCGGCGCGAATTTGGAACGGTATTCTCCAAGCTGTTCGGAGGCGGACGTGCTGATCTCGTGCTGCTTGACCCGGAACGCTTGCTGGAGACGGGGATCGACATCGTAGCTCAGCCACCAGGCAAAAAATTGCAAAACTTGCAGCTGCTGTCGGGCGGTGAGCGTGCGTTAACAGCGATGGCGTTATTATTTGCCATTTTACACGTTAAACCTGTCCCATTCTGTGTACTCGATGAAGTAGAGGCTGCATTGGACGAAGCAAACGTGGTGCGTTTTGCCCAGTATTTACGAGAATTCTCGGAGCAGACACAGTTCATTGTAGTCACACACCGTAAGGGCACAATGGAAGAATCTGATGTGCTTTACGGGGTTACGATGGAGGAAGGCGGGGTTTCCAAACTCGTATCTGTCAAGCTAGACAACGATGAAGCTGAGATTGCCTGACATTAAATAACATACTTTCAGACCAACGGAGGGAATCCATGAGTTTCTTTAGGAAATTGAAGGAAAGCATTGCAAACAAAACTGAATCTGTCACAAAACAGTTCAAAGATGGTTTGGAAAAAACACGTAAAGGTTTTGTTGAAAAAGTAACGGACTTGATGATTCGCCGTAAAAAGATTGATGAGGAATTTTATGAGGAACTGGAAGAAATTCTGATCGGAGCGGACGTAGGCGTCAACACGGTTATGAACCTCATTGAAGACCTGCGAGAAGAAGTGAAAAAGCGCAAAATTGAGGACGCATCGGAATTACAGCCTGTATTGTCGGAAAAGCTGTCCGAGTTGCTGCGGGGGAATGACAATAGTCAGCTCAAAATGAGCGCTGACGGGATTACAGTCATTCTATTCGTGGGAGTCAATGGCGTCGGCAAAACGACAACCATTGGCAAGTTAGCTCACCGTTTTAAACAAGAGGGCAAAAAAGTTTTGTTGGCTGCCGGAGATACGTTCCGGGCGGGTGCGATTGAACAGTTGGAGGTTTGGGGCGAGCGGGCAGGTGTAGAGGTTATTAAGCAGCAATCCGGTTCCGATCCGGCTGCGGTTATGTTTGATGCCGTACAGGCTGCCAAGCAGCGTCAAGTGGATGTTTTGTTGTGTGATACCGCAGGACGTCTTCAGAATAAAAGCAATCTGATGGAGGAACTGAACAAAATTTTCCGCGTGATCCAACGCGAAATTCCAGATGCTCCTCATGAAGTGTTGTTGGTACTTGATGCGACGACTGGACAAAATGCACTTAACCAAGCCAAGCTGTTTGGTGAGAAAAGCGGTGTGACCGGGCTGGTACTAACGAAGTTGGATGGTACAGCGAAGGGCGGGATTGTTGTGGCCATCCGTCAGGAGCTAAATTTGCCTGTTAAGCTGGTGGGCTTAGGTGAAAAAGTGAATGATCTTCAACCGTTTGATTCCGAGCAATTCGTTCATGCGTTGTTTGCGGGGTTGATTCAGGAAGAGACCGTCGAAGCAACTGCTGCAGACGAGGAAGAACAGAACTGATACGTTTAAAGTAGGCTTTCATGCTACGTTTGGGACTAAGTAGCCATCCTGTTGCTGTTCAAGTTCGCCCAGATGTATAATGAAAGCAAGAGGTCTGTCGATGCCGTATATGTAATGTATGTTGTATGTAAATATAAATAAGGAAGCCGGGTGAAAAACCGATGGCAAACACCTATACCTACTCCCGACGGGAAGAAGTAGCCAACGCCATTACACATGGAATTGGAGCCGTTTTAAGCGTGGCAGCGCTTGTGTTACTCATTGTTTTTGCTAGCTTGAAAGGAACCACTTGGCATGTCGTCAGCTTTACGATTTACGGGATTACGATGTTGCTGTTGTACACCAATTCAACGTTGCTTCATAGCCTGCGTGAAGGGAAAATGAAGGATTTGTTCGAAATATTCGATCATTCTTGCATTTACCTGTTCATTGCAGGTAGCTACACCCCGTTTATGCTCGTTGCACTGCGAGGTACTCTGGGATGGACACTGTTTGGAGTGATTTGGGGGATTGCACTGTTTGGTGTGTTGTTCAAGGCGTTCTTCACCAAGCGCTTCCTGTTTATGTCTACCGTATTTTACATTGTGATGGGCTGGCTCATCACCATTGCCTGGAATCCTCTGGTTGCGACTGTTCCCGCCGGAGGGATGACGTTATTGTTCGTAGGTGGTCTTATGTATACGTTGGGCACGATTTTCTACGTGTGGCGGGCATTTCCATATCACCATGCGATCTGGCATCTGTTTGTTTTAGCAGGTAGCATACTTCATTTTCTGGCTGTTCTGCTGTATCTTACTCCAGTAAGGGTTTAAGTAACAGTGGGCAAAAAGCCGATCCGTACTTCCGTTTGAGGGCAGTGGATCGGCTTTTTTTTGTATGACAAGGGATAACGCTTGACATCTTCTTTTCTTTTATGTATCATAAGGAACGTTGAAAAGAACTGTAAAGTGTTTTTCCTTGACGATGGAGGTATACAAGATGAGTCAGGAGAATCGGCTGGAAAAGACAAACCGGATTAACCGACTGTTTGACTTCTATGAACCTCTGCTTACAGAGAAGCAACAGATGTTTTTAAAATATTACTTCCATGATGATTTTTCTTTAGGGGAAATCGCATCGGAATTTCAAATTAGCCGTCAGGCAGTATATGAACATATTAAACGTGCTGAACAGGTATTGGAAATGTACGAGGAAAAGCTTGGTTTGCTAAGCAAGTATGAGCGTAGAATCCAAGATCTCGAAGAATTAAATAAGACGTTGTATGAGGCATTCGGTAAAATCGGTGAGTCCGATGAAGGCATTCTGCAACATGTTCATCAAATTGTAAATCGCCTGCAGGAACTGTAGGACATATAGATTAAGAACAAACAACCCTGGTAGACAAGGAGGTGCGAAAGTATGGCATTTGAAGGATTATCGACTCGCTTGCAAAATGTATTCAGTAAACTGCGCGGTAAAGGAAAAGTGTCTGAGGAGGATGTAGCTCAGGCGATGCGTGAAGTACGATTAGCTTTGCTTGAGGCGGACGTTAACTTCAAGGTTGTAAAGGACTTTATTGCCAAGGTAAAGGAGAAATCCGTTGGTAAGGAAGTGATGGACAGCTTTACGCCAGGCATGGTCATCATCGACATCGTGAACAAAGAACTGACCGAGTTGATGGGTGGCAGTCAGGCCAAGCTTGCCAAAGCAAACAAACCGCCTACGGTCATTATGATGGTGGGTCTCCAGGGCGCAGGTAAGACGACAACGTCTGGTAAACTGGCGAAATTGCTGCAAAAGCAAAATCATCGTCCATTGCTTGTAGCTGGTGATATTTATAGACCAGCCGCGATCAAGCAGCTTCAGGTTCTTGGGGAGCAGATTAATACTCCTGTATTTACACTGGGAGATCAGACAAGCCCGGTAGAAATTGCAAAACAGGGTTTGCAGCATGCTAAGGATAATGGTAATGACTACGTTATTATAGATACTGCTGGTCGTCTTCATGTTGATGAAGAGCTCATGGAAGAGTTGCGCCAGATTCATACCAACGTCAACCCGGATGAAGTTCTACTGGTTGTAGATAGCATGACGGGGCAGGACGCGGTTAACGTTGCGGAGCACTTTAATAATAGCTTGGAGTTAACGGGAGTTGTACTGACGAAGCTGGATGGTGACACTCGTGGTGGTGCAGCTTTATCGGTTAAGGCTGTGACGGGATGCCCAATCAAGTTTGCTACATTGGGTGAAAAGCTGGATGCGATGGAGCCGTTTCATCCTGAACGGATGGCTTCACGGATTTTAGGCATGGGTGACATGTTGTCCCTGATTGAAAAGGCGCAGTCCAATATCGACGCCGATAAGGCGAAGGAAATGGAACGGAAAATGCGTAATGCCGAGTTTACTTTTGAAGATTTTCTGGAGCAAATGGATCAAGTTAAGAAGCTTGGCCCAATCGACCAGATTCTTGATATGATTCCCGGTATGGGCAACATGAAGCAAATGAAAGATATCAAAGTGGATGACAAACAGATGGGCCGGATTGAGGCTATCGTTCATTCTATGACCACACAGGAAAAGCAAAACCCAGACATGATTAATCATAGCCGACGCAAACGTATTTCTGTAGGCAGTGGAACATCACTGGCTGAGGTAAATCGTCTGATAAAGCAATTTGACGAAATGCGTCGTATGATGAAGCAGTTCTCAGATATGATGGGACCTAAGGGTGGCAAAAACAAGGCTATGAAGCAGTTGAAGAGTATGGGTAAAGGTATGAAGTTTCCTTTCCGCTAAGGCCAATAGGCCCTTGGAATTATGGGATAACAATATACAGTCTACTTTTTGAAGGAGGTGAATTTTCGTGGCAGTTCGTATTCGTCTGAAACGTATGGGTGCACATAAAGCTCCTTTCTATCGCGTCGTGGTATCTGATTCTCGTTCCCCGCGTGACGGTCGTTTTATCGAAGAAATCGGTTACTACAACCCAATCACAGTACCAGCGGTTGTAAAAATTGATGAAGATAAAGCGCTGAAATGGTTGCAAGATGGTGCACAAGCATCCGACACAGTCCGTAACTTGCTTAGCAAAGCGGGCGTAATGAAAAAGTTTCATGAGTCTAAACTACAGAAATAAGGTGCTGATACGGAGGGTCAACCATGGAAGAATTAGTGATAATCATTGCTAAGGCTTTAGTCGATCATCCGGAAGATGTGACCGTGAAGACCTTGGAGAAGGATCGGCTTGTTGTATATGAGCTTAGTGTGCATCCTGAGGATGTAGGCAAAATCATTGGTAAGCAGGGTCGTATCGCCAAGGCGCTTCGCACTGTGGTTGCATCAGCAGCCGTTAAGATGGATAAACGGGTTACCGTAGACATCATATCTTAAAGATATACGAAAGTGGGTTAGGATGTATGTCCTAACCCTTTTTCGTACATGATGAAGATGATATGGAGCGGGACCGATAACAAGCAGGAGGAACATGATGCAACAATTGTTTAATGTCGGAAAAATTGTGAACACCCATGGAATCCGTGGGGAGCTTAAAATATTAACGACGACAGATTTCCCAGAGGATCGCTTTGCTAAAGGTAGTGAACTTTTGATTGTCCCGGCTGAAGGTAAAGCCCCGATTCCCGTAACTATTGAAACAGCGCGTTTTCAAAAAAATATGGTTGTCGCTAAATTTAAGGAATATCACAATATCAATGAAGTTGAAAAATATAAAGGTACTTTGTTGAAGGTATCTGCTGAGCGGTTAGGCGAATTGGAAGAAAATGAATTCTATTTTCATGAAGTAGTCGGCATGGAAGTGGTGACCGAAGACGGAAATGAGCTCGGCGTGGTCAAAGAAATTTTGACTCCGGGAGCCAATGATGTATGGGTAGTCAAAATGCCTAAAGGCAAGGAACTGCTATTGCCGTATATAGAGGATGTTATTTTGGATGTAAACGTGCGCGAAAAACGGGTTACGGTACGGTTAATGGAAGGTCTGCTGTAATGCGGGTAGATGTGCTGACCCTGTTTCCAGAGATGTTTGACGGAGTATTTAATGCAAGCATTCTGGGAAAAGCAAGGGATAAGGGAATTGTATCACTGCAAGCGGTTAATTTTCGTCAGTATGCCGGCAATAAGCATGGACAAGTGGATGATACGCCCTATGGCGGTGGGGGCGGCATGGTTTTGAAGCCTGACCCTATTTTTGCTGCCGTGGAAGCGCTGTTGGATAAATCAGAGGAATCAACATTAGAAACTGCCGACGAAGTTATTCAACATGAAGGGATAGAACGTAACACAGACATAAAATCTCCGCGTATCATTTTGATGTGTCCACAAGGCGAGACTTTTACGCAAAAGAAAGCGGAAGAGCTGGCCAAAGAGGACCATCTTATTTTTATATGTGGGCATTATGAGGGTTATGATGAGCGTATTCGAGAGCATTTGGTGACGGATGAGCTTTCTATCGGAGACTATGTGTTGACTGGTGGTGAGCTTCCAGCCATGGCCGTCATTGACAGTGTGACACGGTTGCTACCAGGAGTGCTGGGGAACGAAACGAGTGCGGTAACGGACTCGTTTAGTACCGGGTTGCTGGAGTACCCCCATTATACCCGGCCTGCGGAGTTTCGGGGCTGGAAAGTTCCTGATGTACTCCTGTCAGGGCATCACGTCAATATTGATTCTTGGAGACGCCAAGAGGCGTTACGTCGCACGATGGAACGCCGACCAGACCTGTTGGAACAGGTTGAACTGACAGGCAAGGAGCGCGTGTGGGTTGAGGAGCAGCGCAAATCTGACTGTTTGGGCGATAAGCAATAAAGCGTCTTAGGCATGAGTGGATTTGAAAGCAGGGAGTGACCTGTTTTATAATGGAGTCAATTAAATAATGTTTGGTCAAATCCCTTTTTGTTGTTGCAATGCGGTATCCTCCATGATACAATACATCTGTTGTGTGTAATACGGTGGTCCTCTGTGGATGATGAAGGAAACGGTTGTGTTTCCAGAAGAAGCATGAACACCTGTACGGAAGGAGGGAGTCATAGATGAATATCGTCCAAGCGATCACTGAAGAACAACTGCGTAAAGATTTGCCTAACTTTCGTCCTGGTGACACTTTGAAAGTGCACGTGAAAGTTATTGAGGGAACTCGTGAGCGTATCCAGTTGTTTGAAGGTGTTGTCATTAAACGCCGTGGTGGTGGAATCAGTGAGACTTTTACAGTTCGTAAAATTTCTTACGGTGTAGGTGTGGAAAGAACTTTCCCGCTTCATTCCCCGAAAATCGATAAAATCGACGTGGCTCGCCGTGGTAAAGTGCGTCGTGCGAAGCTTTATTATCTTCGTGAACTGCGCGGTAAAGCAGCGAGAATTAAAGAAATTCGTCGTTAATACAACGAATAACGAAAGGGGCTTGGTTACAAGCTCCTTTCGTTTTTTCTACGTACATAGGGAACTGTGGATTATTGACCGTAAAGAGAGGACAGTGAGCTATGGAGCAAGAAGTAGGACAAGGAGCTGTACAGCAGCCAACTGAACAGGATGGTACGCCCAAGCGTAAACCAAAAAATGAGATTTTTGAGTGGCTCAAGGCCATCATTATTGCGTTAGTGCTTGTCTTTTTAATCCGCTGGCTTCTCTTTAAGCCGTTTATTGTGGATGGCCCGTCGATGCAGCCTAACTTTCATACCGGAGAACGCGTCATTGTAAATGAGATTTTGTATGATTTCCGTGCCCCTAAACCAGGGGAAGTGATCGTGTTTCATGTGCCGGAGGAAGGAAGAGACTTTATCAAACGCGTCATTGCCGTTGAAGGAGATACGGTCAAGGTAGAAGGTGACACGATTACAGTAAATGGTAAGCCGATTCAGGAATCTTACTTGAAAGCTCCTTTAGAAGAAGCGCACCAAAATGGTGAACTTTACAACAAGTTTACAAATTTTCCAAATGAGAAATTTAAGGATGGAAAAGTTCCGGCGGGGCATATTTTTGTAATGGGAGATAACCGTTCCAATAGTACAGACAGTCGGATGATTGGATATATTGATTTGAAGGAAGTTGTAGGTCGGGCTGACGTTATTTTCTGGCCGGCGAAAGATATGCAGTGGATTAACCACTAGAATAACTAATAAGCAGCATAGCTGCCGTAATCCTAACTAAGAGCCTAAGGGTAAAAGTAGGAGTTACGATCAATGGGGTGATGACGGTGACGATTCAATGGTTTCCTGGTCATATGACCAGAGCGCGCCGCCAAATTGAAGCAAAATTAAAGTTAATTGATTTGGTCATTGAGCTGATTGATGCTCGATTGCCGCTCTCTAGCCGAAATCCAATGATTGATGATATTTTGCAAGGCAAGCCGCGAATGATTATTTTGAATAAAGCAGATTTGGCGGACCCGGTAGTATCACAGCAATGGATTGCCTATTTTAAGGAGCAGGGGCATGTGGCCATTCCGGTGGATGCCACAACTGGGACGGGACTAAAAGAAATTCCAATTCAGGCCAAGCTGCTGCTTAAGGAAAAGATAGATCGGCAGATTAGGAAGGGAATGAATCCGCGTCCTATGCGTGGGTTGATTGTTGGTATTCCGAATGTCGGCAAATCGACACTGATCAACCGAATGGCGGGACGTAATATTGCAGCTACGGGTGACCGTCCAGGGGTAACGAAGGCACAGCAGTGGATCAAGATTGGAGAAATTGAATTGCTGGATACACCAGGGATTCTATGGCCTAAATTTGAGGATCAGAATGTAGGCTATCGTCTGGCAGTTACAGGTGCGATCAAGGAAGAAATTCTGAATGTCGAGGATATTGCCTTTTTTGCGACTAAATATTTGGTTCAGTACTATTGGGACGCACTGGCAGAGCGCTTTGAGCTCACCGAACGTCCTGAAGATACAGAAAATCCTGATGAAATTGTCAACGTCATGGAAGCGATCGGACGTAAACGTGGCTGTATTGTTAGCGGCGGACGTGTGGATCTCGAAAAGGCGTCAAAAATCATTTTGCGTGAGCTGCGTGCAGGGAAGCTGGGACGGTTCAGTTTGGAAGCTCCTTACTGATTCTACTGGTACACCGATAGAGAACATAGCATTTTGTGGCAAGGAAGAACCTTCCCCATCTCTCCGGAGAGGAGGAAGGTTTTTTTGGTATTTGAAGGCAATTAGAAAAGGGTTTTGGACGATGAAGGTCTGTGGTAAGCTGAATTCAATCGCTAGAGCTACGGCATGAATGACGCGTTAAACTACATATAGATGGGCAGGTATTGAATATGGAAGATAAAAAGAATGTAGTGAAGGACATGCTACATTATGAAAAAAAATGCTGGGAGCAGTCTTGTGAGCGGATTGCAGGTATTGACGAGGTAGGTCGTGGATGCCTGTTTGGTGATGTTGTGGCCGCAGCAGTCATTTTACCAGTGGGTGAGTTACTGGAAGGTGTGGATGATTCCAAAAAATTGACGAACAAGAAGAGAGAAGCATACTACGAGCTAATTATGGAGAAGGCCATTGCTGTAGGAGTTGGCTATGTAGACGCGCAGACAATTGATGATATCAATATTAAGCAAGCAGCCCGTTTGGCTATGAAGCAGGCTATTGAGGCTTTACATGTGTCTCCTGATTATTTACTGGTGGATGCAGAAAAGGTAGATGTGCCTATTCCTCAACTCTCTATTATTAAAGGAGATGCCAACAGTCAGTCTATTGCGGCGGCCTCTATCATCGCCAAGGTAACCCGTGATCGGCTGTGCAAAGGTGAATGGGATGCGAAGTATCCGGAATATGGGATCGGTATACATAAAGGTTACGCTACCAAGTTACACAGGGAACAAATTTTGGCGCTAGGACCTACAAAGATGCATAGACGCAGCTTTCTGGGCAATTTGTTGACGGAGCAACCGACGCTGTTTGATCTGTAGTTACTTATTATGAATCGGGATAATGCCGATATAAAGCATAACTAATACCATAAGCCCCTTTGAATGGGGGAGAGTGAGAGGAGGGGCGATATGAACATCGGATCTGTATTTCGTGGATTACTTGGAGATGTGAAGGCTGGAGAGGCTAAAAAACTTGATATGCAGCCAGGTCAGGTTGTACGAGGAGTCGTGCTAAAGGTGTCTGAGGACGGCAGCGAGGCTGTGTTGCAAATACAAGGTTCTCAGGTCAGGGCAAAGCTGGAGACCCCTCTTCAACCTGGACAGACTACAACGTTTCAGGTTCAACCGGCTTCCCCCAGCGGAATGACGGTGCTTAAGCCTCTGAACGATGCGGCCAATACACCACAGCAAACCGTAGCGCTGACAGATGTATTGGAATCGGTGGGACTGTCGGATACAGCCCAGAACAGGGAGCTTATACAGGCAATGCAAAAGAATGGTGTGCCGTTGACATCTGAAAATGCGGCTTCTTTGCGAGAAGCTATGGCGAAGCAAAACGGCAATGTACAATTGGGAACGTTTGTGCAGGCGGCGGCAGTTGCCTTTCAGCGGGGACTTCCATTGACGGCAGAAAGCATAAACGGATTGCGTCAAGCGATGTTTGGGCCTCCTTTAAATGATCTGTTGTCTTCGCTGGAGCAAGAGCTTGAAGCGGTATTAAAGCAGCCAGGACAGGGAATATCCACTGACCGTTCAGTGGGGGAATCAACAGCTATAAAGAGCGCTGATCGAATGCCTACTAGTCCAACAGGTGCTTCTTCCGGGGTGGTTGTAGATGGACAGGAAGGCCAAGCTCCCATACTGTCCAAGGATGCTTCTACCGCTTTAAAGCAGGCAGAAGCTGGACAAACCACAGGCGGCAAAGAATTGTTAAAAGGGACTCAAGCAGCCAACCTTGCTGCTGCAGTGAGTGAAGCGAGTGCTTTGGCAACAGATTCAGATACTGCGACGGGGGCTACCTCTGCAGCCAAAGGGACTGCTCCAGGAGAAGCGGAGACAGTCAATGGACGCGGAGCGACAGTGGCATCGGAAGCTAGCGTGAATGCTCCAGAATCGGGTGCTGATGCATTAAACGGTCCTCGCACCAGAGTGGAGCAGTCACAGTCACAGCAAGCTACTGCGGCAAGCACACAGCTTAAGGATGCGGATGGCGCTCCAGCAACTGCCACGGCAGAGCCTGCGGGGGCAAAGACAGCCTTAACCGCGGCCACGGCTGACCGTCCCACCGCACAGCAGGCTGGTAGCTCTATGCCGCAGCAATCCACGGCAGGCAACACTGCCGCGCCAGAGGTGTCACTCCAGCGACTGCGCACGTTGCTGCAAGAGCTACGCGCGGCGGTGCCGCCCGCACTGAGCACGGCTGCGCCGGAGCAGCCCGCAACGAAAGTGGCGCAGCCAATGGCTGGCGCCTCGCGGGCCGCAGACGCGGCTGCATCGCAGCCTGCGGCGTCCAGCCCGCAGCTCACCCCCACGGAGGACCCGTGGGTGGGCCGCGTACTGAAGCTGCTTGGTGCAGAGCACGAGCAGCAAGTACACCGCGCGACTACACAGGTCGCGCAAGGGGCGGCGGCACGTATGGAGCCGCCAGAGGGAATGCCTCAGACGCTGCCGGGATTAGCGGCTGCGTCTGGGGACACGGTGTCAGCAGACGCAGACACCGTAAAAGGGGCGCTGCTCCAGCTGATGAGCAGTGACGATCTGCCGCCCGCTTTGAAAGAGGCGGCTCAGCAGGTTGTACAGCACCTGACAGGTCAGCAGTTGCTACTCAATACAGACCGAACGGCGCCTTTTGCCCAAGTACACATGTTTATACCGTTCGTTGGACCGGACGGTCGTGAAACAGCTACGATCCAGATTCAGTCCCGCCGCGGCAAACGTGGAGAGCTGGACGCCTCCAACTGTCGTCTTTGGTTTGATTTGGACATGAAGGGACTTGGAGCGACCCTGGTAGATGTCCAGGTTGTAGATCGGATTGTAAGTGTTAAGCTCCATAATGATCATGAATGGGCGGCTTCGTTGTTAACCAGTGGGCGTGAGTCCATTCACACAGCGTTGGAGTCACTAGGATACCAACTTTTATCGCTTCGTACCGAGCCTATGCCCATAAGGACTGAACAGAACAGTCTCGCCTCTTCTGAAGTACAAAGCTATGTGCCTCAGCCGTATAAAGGAGTCGATCTTAAAATATGAAAGAGCCGTTGGAACCTCCTTCTCCTTCCATAAAGAAGGCGGTCGCCCTTAAATATACGCCTGGTGAGAGCGAAGCACCGATTGTCGTTGCCAAAGGGAGCGGCCGTATTGCGGATAGCATTTTAGAAAAAGCTAAAGAACATGGTGTTCCAGTACAGGAGGATGCTGCGCTGGTTGAAGTACTATCCAAACTCGATTTGGACGAACAAATTCCTGCTGAGCTCTATCAGTTGGTGGCAGAGGTGCTTACCTATATATATCAAATGGATAGGCTTGCATCAAGGGATGACTGGTGATGTCGAATGAAATGAAGGCTGGAGGCAAGGACCAACGGAAAGCCAAAGGAGCGATGGGCGAAGAGACAGCGGCTTTGTTTTTAGAAAACTTGGGTTACCGTATCATAGAGCGTAATTGGCGATGCCGCAGTGGTGAAATAGATCTGATTGCCAAGCAGGAGCATACACTCGTGTTTATTGAGGTACGTAGTCGAAGTAGCTCCAAGTATGGAACGCCAGCAGAATCAGTTACTGCGCGTAAAATAGCCCAAGTTCGCCAAACAGCCGCTGTATATTTGCACCTGAACGGGATTGGAGAAGCTCCAATCCGCTTTGACATGATTTCTGTACAATTAACTGACGAAAAGGCAGTTGTTACGGACCATTTAATAGGCGCATTTTAAACGAGTAAGAGCTTATTCAAAGGTAAGAGTGCGGGACTGAATTCATATGTGCAGGTTGACAGGAAGGAAAGCTACAGGTATATTTTATTGAGAATAGTTATCATTTTCATCTTAAAATGAATATCTAGAAGTTGTACCTGTGAAGGAGGATTTACGTGACAAAGCATACCTTTAGTGAACATGTCATAGATGTAATTCAGGAACGCCGGACGATTAAACGATTTAAATCCGACTCCATTCCGGTAGATACGATCAAAGAACTGCTGGACGTCGCTGTGTGGGCTCCTAATCATAAAATGCGTGAACCGTGGCGTTTTCTGTTGTTTGCTGGTGAAGGACGGAAAAAGCTTGCAAAAGCAATTGCAGCCGATATTGGTAAGGACAACAAGTTTGAGAGCGGCATTTTGCACAACCCGATCCAGCTTTTAGTAGTATTGGAAGAAGACCCGCGTCAAGCGGTTTGGGATGAGGATTTTGCAGCGGTCAGCGCGCTTGTACAAAACTTTATGCTTGCCGCATGGAGCAAAGGAATCGGAACGTTTTGGGTGACAAAGCCATTTTTGTATTCGCCTAAGTTCCGTGAGTACTTGGGAATTCAACCGGGTGAGAAGGTAATAGGAATGATATATGCAGGCTATCCTGACGTTATCCCGGAATCAAGACCACGTACTCCGGCAGCCGATAAGCTGACCTTGTTTGACAAATAATCTGTCGTCAGATAAACTTAGTCAAGAATTTTGAAAGCATGGTCCGAAGCTAAAATTTCGAACATCACATTTGCAAAGAATGAAAATTTGGAAGCACCTTTTTTCATATATGCAATGATTCCCGAGAGGGAGCATTCCAATATGAGGAGAGGTGCTTTTTGATATGTATGGAAAATTACACGGAGCTTGTTTGTATGGAATAGATGGCGTTCTGATTGAAGTTGAGACTGATTTGTCCAATGGCTTGCCTCAGACAGCGATTATAGGATTGCCGGATTCGGCGATTCGAGAGGCAGTGGAGCGTGTCAGAGCAGCAATCAAAAACTGTGGCTTTAAATATCCGTCCCAGCGTGTCACGATTAATTTAGCTCCTGCTGATTTGCGTAAGGAAGGTTCATCTTTTGACCTTGCTATCGCTTTAGGGTTGCTGACAACCAGTGAACAGGTCGTTTTACCAGTGGGAGAACGGACGCTGTTTATTGGCGAGCTGGCGCTGGATGGCAGCATTCGTCCTGTGAATGGGGTGCTGTCCATGGTTGATTTGGCCAAGCGAGAAGGATTCCATTCCGTGCTACTCCCCAAGGAAAACGCCAACGAGGCTCGTCTGATCACGGGTATACGTATTTACGCTATACGTCATCTAGCAGATCTTATCCCGATTGAAGATCATGCACAGGGGACTGTTGATAGCCAAGCGACAAATCAGAATTGTACTGCTAGTAAACAGGTCATGATCCAGTCCTATGCCCATTTACCTCAAGCAGAGCATATACCGTTGTGTGAAAAAGAAGGGATAACTAGCAATATGGAGGATTACAGCGATGTACTGGGCCAGCTGCACGCCAAACGTGCGTTAGTCATCGCTGCAGCCGGAATGCATAATATCTTGCTTATGGGACCGCCGGGGGCTGGAAAAACGATGCTCATCCGCAGATTGCCATCTATCCTTCCGCCTTTGACTGAAAAGGAGGCGCTTGAAGTTACCAAAGTATACAGCGCTGCCGGGAAGTGGAAGGAGTCATCGCCTCATCTGATGAATATTCGTCCCTTCCGTTCGCCTCATCATACGATCTCTGCTGCTGGTTTGGTGGGCGGGGGAGGTATACCCAAACCAGGAGAAATCAGTCTTGCGCATCGGGGGATTTTATTTCTGGATGAGTTGCCTGAATTTAGCCGTCATGTGCTAGAAGTGCTGCGCCAACCTTTGGAAGATCACAATGTTACGATCAGTCGTTCACGTGCAGTTTTTAAGTATCCAGCGCATTTTTTACTTGCCGCCTCCTTAAATCCATGTCACTGTGGTTTTTTCGGTAATGACACGGAACATCAGCGCTGTACCTGTTCACCTGCAGCAGTAGCCCGCTACCGTTCACGTATTTCTGGTCCACTGCTGGATCGGATCGATCTTCAGCTTGAAGTATCGCAGCCAAAGGATTGGCGGGAGGAAAAAGAATCATTGTCGTCCGCTGAAATGCGAAGGCAGGTGCTGGCTGCTCAAGCGATACAAATCCACAGATACAGCAAGCTTCCCTTTTCATGGAATAGTGAGCTGTCTGGTCAGATGCTTCGTAAATATGCCGTATTAGAAAGAAATGCAGCAGAGTTGCTTGACCAGACAATGGACGCACTCGGTTTAAGCATGCGCGCGTATGATCGAATTCTCAAGCTTTCGCGTACCATTGCAGACTTACATGACTCAGAGAAAATTTTGACTTCACATGTGGCTGAAGCTATTCAATACTGCCATATGGATAGAGCAAATGCCAGTTTTCCCGAAAGTTAAAAAGGCGATAAAATAGTAGCTATAACACGATCATTTTTATGAAAGAGTTTTCCAAAGCGTATGTACAATAGAAAATGGAAAAAGGACAAAAAAAGCTCCAGACAATAAAGATCTGGAGAAGAAAAATAAGATTATGACAATAGTGATTATACTATGAGTATATCAATTTTGTATATACGTTTATACATCATCTCCCATGTTACTTGATGGAAAAAAAACAAACAGTCTTTAACGAAGGGATAGCTGAAAGGATAATAGCCCCTCGACAAAAACGGTTGAGGGGCTTGTTGTGAAATTCATTCTAACGAAACTATTGAATCCATGAAGAGAGATGAAGACGTCCCCTACATGTGCTAAAGAAAATCTAAGTTACAAAACGTTCAGTTTCACTTCAATATTACCGCGGGTAGCGCGGGAGTATGGACATTGTTCATGTGCGCCTTCCACCAGTTTTACTGCAGTTTCATGATCGACGCCTTTTACCAGTACGTCGAGACTTACTCCGATTCCGAAGCCGCCGTCTTCCACTTTGCCGAAATGGACCGCAGCTGTTACTTCAGTACCTTCATGCTTAATACGTTGCATGCGAGCAACCATATTTAAGGCACTGTCAAAGCAAGCGGAATAGCCTGCTGCGAACAATTGCTCTGGATTCGTACCTGCACCGCCTGCGCCGCCCATTTCTTTTGGGGTATCGATATCTAAACGGAGTTCAGGGGAAGAAGACTCGATATAACCGTTACGTCCACCAACCGCTTTTACTGTTGTTTCATACATTTTTTGTTGAATGGTCATCATAATCCAATCACTGCCTCTCGCTCAATTTATATTTTACACAATTTAACTTATCAAAATAATTATTGTTTGTAAAGTATTTTGTGCAATTAGCATGTATTTTATTATATAATGTGCTAAAATAATGACGAAAGTAGGTGATCAGACAGCATGGAAGACAATCCTAATGAAGGTACAGCGTTGAAACTTGATAATCAGTTATGCTTTGCCATATATGCATGCTCCAGAGAGATTACGAAGCTATACCAGCCTTATCTGGAAAAGCTCGGTGTGACGTACTCGCAATATTTGGTACTTATCGTGCTCTGGGAGCGTGAAGAGTGTACAGTGAAGGAATTGGGTGAGGCACTATATTTGGACTCCGGCACACTAACTCCGCTATTGAAGAGATTGCAGAACGCCGGGCTTATCGATCGAAAGCGTTCCACTCAGGATGAGCGTAAGGTGCTGATTTCTTTGACGACAGAGGGAAGCGCATTACGGGAAAAAGCTCTGTCCGTACCAGGATGCATCCAGGAAAAAACAAGTATGACTCATGATCAATTTGGGTCGCTTCTGCTCCAGTTCAATGATCTGCTCGATCGTGTTCATCAAGCTAATGTACAAATTGAAAAATCATAAGGTGTTTTCAGTTGCTCTTGCGAATCTTATGGCATGAGTTGTTCTCAGCTGAAAGAAAAAATACCTAATAATGCTTGAAGAATTAAAGTGCCTCTTAATGTGGATTAGGTAATCCCATGTTGTAGAGGTGCTTTTTTTGTGTGAATTTGTATTAAGAGAAATATCCAATAATATCCAAACATTCGATTTTGGGAATGATAATGATATCAAAATACTGTAATTCATGAGGTTAAATTATAAGGAAAGCGTTTTAAAAACATGTTACAATGATGTAGGTTTAGTATAGATTTCCTTGTGAACCGCCCTTGTTGCAGTCATGTTGATAGGAGGATTCCAGAATGAATATCCATGAATATCAGGGTAAAGAAGTATTGAAGCAGTACGGAGTGGCTGTACCGAACGGTAAGGTTGCCTATACGGTGGAGGAAGCCGTTGCTGCGGCAGAATCGCTTGGAAGCGCTGTTACGGTGGTGAAAGCACAAATTCATGCTGGTGGACGCGGTAAAGCGGGTGGCGTGAAAGTTGCCAAAGGTTTGGATGAGGTGCGGACTTTTGCTTCTGAAATTTTGGGTAAGGTGCTGGTGACGCATCAGACTGGACCTGAAGGTAAAGAGGTCAAACGCCTTTTGGTTGAGGAAGGCTGCGATATTCGTAAAGAATATTACGTCGGCGTTGTCGTAGATCGTGCGACTGGACGTATCGTAATGATGGCCTCAGAAGAAGGTGGTACGGAAATCGAAGAGGTGGCTGCAGCCACTCCGGAGAAGATTTTTAAAGCGGTTGTTGATCCAGCGATTGGGCTTCAGGTGTATCAGGCCCGTAAGTTGGCGTATGACATTAATATCCCAAATGAACTGGTAAACAAAGCGGTCAAGTTTATGCTGGCGCTATACGAAGCTTTTGTGGACAAGGACTGTTCGATTGCAGAAATCAATCCCTTAGTCGTTACGGGTGATGGGAATGTACTGGCGTTGGATGCCAAACTGAATTTTGATTCTAATGCGTTGTTCCGTCACAAGGATATTTTGGAATTGCGTGATTTGGATGAAGAGGACGAGAAGGAAATTGAGGCATCTAAATATGATCTAAGCTATATCGCTCTGGACGGAAATATTGGCTGTATGGTCAATGGTGCGGGCTTGGCGATGGCAACCATGGATATTATCAAATATTACGGTGGCGATCCGGCCAACTTCCTGGACGTAGGGGGCGGTGCGACGACGGAAAAGGTAACCGAAGCGTTCAAAATCATTTTGTCCGATCCGAAGGTAGAAGGTATTTTCGTGAACATTTTCGGCGGAATTATGCAGTGTGACATCATTGCGAACGGCGTCGTGGAGGCTGCCAAACAGTTGGGGCTGACTCGTCCGCTTGTTGTCCGTCTTGAAGGGACAAATGTTGAGCTCGGCAAACAGATTTTAGCGGAATCCGGTTTGAATATCGTAGCAGCGGATTCCATGGCGGATGGCGCCCAAAAAATCGTCGAACTTGTTCAATAGCCTGTTTGCATTCCGATATGCCGAATAAACGATAGGGGATGTGAAGATCGTGAGTATTTTGGTCGATAAGCATACAAAGGTGATTACACAGGGGATTACGGGAAAAACGGCGTTGTTTCATGCCAAGGGTGCACTTGATTATGGTACACAAATGGTAGGTGGCACCTCTCCAGGTAAGGGGGGCACCGAGGTAGAAATTACGCTGGAGAACGGACAACAGGTCAAATTGCCAGTGTTTAACACCGTAAGCGAAGCCAAGGAAGCTACTGGCGCAACAGCGAGCGTGATTTACGTGCCACCGGCTTTTGCAGCAGATTCCATTTTGGAGGCTGTAGATGCGGAACTAGATCTCGTGATTTGTATCACGGAGGGCATTCCGGTGCTTGATATGATCAGGGTCAAACGTTTTATGGAAGGTAAAAAGACCGTTCTGATTGGCCCTAACTGCCCAGGCGTTATTACGCCAGGAGAATGTAAAATCGGTATTATGCCAGGTTACATTCATCTACCAGGTCATGTAGGTGTTGTGTCACGTAGTGGTACTTTGACCTATGAAGCAGTGCATCAGTTAACGACCCGAGGTATAGGACAATCTTCCGCTGTTGGTATTGGCGGTGACCCCGTTAAAGGTTCAGAATTCATTGACATTTTGCAACGTTTCAATGAGGACCCCAACACTCACGCTGTCATTATGATCGGAGAAATTGGGGGTACAGCCGAGGAAGAGGCTGCTGAGTGGATCAGGGACAATATGACGAAGCCAGTAGTTGGTTTTATCGGCGGTGTGACCGCGCCTCCGGGCAAACGGATGGGGCATGCAGGCGCCATTATTTCTGGTGGAAAAGGAACGGCCAAAGAGAAAATTGCCACGCTTGAAGCCTATGGGATTAAGGTGGCACCGACTCCTTCCGAAATGGGCTCGACACTGGTAAGTGTGCTGGAAGCACGTGGTATTTTGACTTTGTGTACGACACATTAAATCGTGTTTCTTCATTAATATACAGGCCATAAAACTGCATCGAAATTTGCCGCAGGCTAGTGTATAATGAAAGAAAGGTAAGCAACCTTTTTATCTTCTGAAACAGGGGATGAAAAGGTTGCTTTTTTTGCGTTAAGACAGGCTTGTCAGGGAAACGCTTGCAAAATGATTCATTGTGCCACAAAATAAGGGAGGGTTCACTCTTCCGTGAATGGGGGAACCATAGTTTGGAAGAAAGATGGCTTTTGTTAGGCTTGCATGAGTTAGAGGGAATCGGAAGAAAAACAATTCAGCGTATTTGGTCGAGTGACTATCGATTGCATGAGCTACTGCATTTTAGCGAACAAAAGTGGATGGAGATAGGGTTAAGCCCTGCTCAGGCACGAATTGCGGCTCAGTGTTACGATGAAGAATGGGTGCATGAACGATATCAGCGAGTTCTATCCGGTGATATTGGGACGGTAACTTATGTGGACGAGGATTATCCCATATTAATGAAGGAAACAGTTGACCCACCTTGGGTAATGTATACAAAAGGGGATAAATCACTTTTGCATACATGTTCTGTAGCCATGGTAGGAACTCGCGTTCCCACCGCTTATGGACGTAGAGCAGCGGAGATACTAACAGAGGGATTATGTTATGCAGGGATTACAGTAGTTAGCGGATTGGCGAGAGGAATTGACAGTATTTGTCACGAAACAGCCCTGCGCCGGGGAGGAAACACGATTGGTGTACTGGGAACAGCGATTGATCAAATTTATCCTCCCCAAAATGCGTCCTTATTTGCAGAGATGGCTAGCAAAGGCTTGATCGTATCGGAGTATCCTCCAGGCACGAGGTCACATCCGGGAATGTTTCCACAACGTAATCGGATTATAGCTGGCCTAACGAAGGGAACGCTCGTCGTCGAAGCAGATGCAAGAAGCGGCTCCTTGATTACAGCTGATGCTGCGTTAGAGGCAAATCGAGATGTGTTTGCTGTTCCCGGACCCATTACGTCACCGAAGAGTAGAGGCACGCTGAGCTTGATTAAGCAAGGAGCTAAAACAGTCACTGAAGCTTCGGATATTATTGAGGAGTATGAAGCAGATTTGCGTACAAGGGAGGTTTCTTCATACAATAGAGAGCAGAGTCTTAATCTGAAGCAGGTCTCCAAAGTGCCAGAAAGTGAGACTTCTGAGGAAAACCGTGTCATACTGTTGCTCGAACAGGGAACCATGACACTGGATGAACTGCTTGATACTACGGCATGGGATTTTGGACTTTTACACGCAGTTCTGTTATCGTTAATCATAAAAAAAAGGATCGCCCAGCTAGCGGGCACAAAATACAAGCTTATTTAGTAGTTGTTTTTGCAAAGTCCTTAGTTAGTAAATGCACAAATTCAATTTTAAACATCAGGTGGAGGGCAGTATGGTATTCATCCGCGCCGCGGATTCCTACTCCTTCCCCACTTCCTGATATGTGTTGACATCATGACTCGCAGTAGCGGAGCAGATGGAATCTTTCTGAACAAGCACAGCGATCTGGAAAAATGACCAATCTGTGAAGCGCTCTCCGCGTCATAACTCACCACATTTCAGGAAGTCTATCATATTCATGTGTGTAATTGAGAGGAGGAAGAGCCTATGGCGGATTCACTCGTCATCGTGGAATCGCCTTCCAAGGCGAAGACGATCGGCAAATACTTAGGCAGCAAATATATCGTCAAGGCTTCCATGGGTCATATCAGGGATTTACCGAAGAGTCAGATCGGCGTAGAGGTCGAAAATGATTTTAATCCCAAATACATTACCATTCGAGGTAAAGGCTCAATTCTAAAAGAATTAAAGGATGCCCGAAAAAAAGTAAAAAAAGTATATCTGGCGGCTGACCCGGATCGCGAAGGTGAGGCTATTGCCTGGCATCTGGCGCATGCGCTGGAACTGGACGATACAGCAGATTGCCGTGTTGTATTTAATGAAATTACGAAGCAGGCTGTCAAAGATGCTTTTAAAACACCCCGTAAAATCAATATGGATTTGGTCAATGCTCAGCAGGCACGACGGATACTGGATCGACTTGTTGGCTACAAAATCAGCCCGTTGCTCTGGAAAAAGGTAAAAAAGGGTCTATCCGCTGGGCGGGTGCAGTCGGTTGCGGTGAAAATTATTTTGGACCGGGAAAACGAAATTAGTGAGTTTGTACCGGAAGAATACTGGACGATTACAGCTAAACTAGCTATTAAAGACAGCACCTTTGAAGCGAAATTTCATAAGCTGCGCGGTGAAAAGAAAGAGCTCTCCAGCGAAGCGGATGTACAAGAAGTGTTGGAAGCTATCGGAAAATCGCCTTACAAGGTGCGCGAAGTGAAAGAGAAAGAACGTTTACGCAATCCTTCTCCTCCATTCACAACAAGTTCCTTGCAGCAGGAGGCGGCTCGGAAGCTCAACTTCCGTGCATCTAAAACGATGTCTGTAGCTCAGCAGCTATATGAGGGTGTGGATTTAGGAAAAGAAGGGACCGTGGGTCTGATTACGTATATGCGTACGGATTCCACACGGATCGCTGCTTCAGCTCAAGAGGAAGCGAAAGAATTAATTATTCAAAAATATGGCGAAGCTTTTGTACCTGAAACTCCTCGTCAATATTCAAAAAAAGCGGCCAACGCCCAGGATGCGCATGAAGCGATTCGCCCAACCTCTGCGTTACGCGATCCGGAAACAGTTAAGCCGTTTATGAGTCGAGATCAGTTCCGTTTGTACAAATTGGTATGGGAACGTTTCATGGCCAGCCAGATGGCTTCTGCTATTATGGATACTTTGTCCGTAGATATTGAAGCGGGTGAGACGATATTCCGGGCAGCAGGTTCTAAGGTTCGTTTTCCAGGTTTCATGAAAGTGTATGTAGAGGGAAATGACGACGGTAAAACCGAAGAAGATAAACTGCTGCCACCACTTCAACCAGGCGATAAATTAAAAAAAGAAGCGGTTGAGCCGAAGCAGCATTTTACACAACCGCCTCCCCGTTATACGGAAGCTCGACTGGTGAAGACGCTGGAAGAACTGGGTATAGGACGTCCAAGTACGTATGCACCAACGCTGGAAACCATTCAGAAACGTGGGTACGTTGCTATTGAAGAAAAGAAATTTTTCCCTACAGAGCTGGGCGAATTGGTCATCGAACAGATGGAGGAGTTCTTTCCAGAGATACTGAATGTGGAGTTTACAGCTAATATGGAAGGTGATCTTGACCACGTCGAAGAAGGCGAAGGTAATTGGGTCAAGGTGTTGAGTGACTTTTACGAGTCATTCGAGAAGCGACTTGAAGTGGCTGAAGAAGAAATGAAAGAAATTGAAATAAAAGATGAAGTATCCGATGTCATTTGTGATAAGTGTGGCAGTCAAATGGTGTATAAGCTTGGCCGATTTGGTAAATTCCTGGCCTGTTCTGCTTTTCCAGATTGCCGTAACACAAAGCCAATTGTTAAGGATATCGGGATTAATTGTCCTTCATGCGGTGAGGGCCATGTCGTCGAACGACGGAGTAAAAAGGGACGTATCTTCTATGGATGTGACCGCTACCCGGAATGTGATTTTGTTTCCTGGGATAAACCGTCCATTAAGCCTTGCCCAAGTTGCAGTAGCCTAATGGTCGAAAAACGTACAAAACAAGGGACGAAGCTCAACTGTACGGTCTGCGATCACAGCGAAATGCTGGAAGAGAGCGATGAGAGCGTAGAGACTTCTTAAGAACAACAATAGCAGGGGGATTTAAACGTGAGTGAACTACAAAAGGTAACGGTCATCGGAGCAGGTCTGGCGGGCAGCGAAGCTGCCTGGCAAATTGCAAGCCGTGGATTGCCAGTCAAGTTATATGAAATGCGGCCGGTTGTAAAAACACCAGCACATCATACAGATAAATTTGCCGAACTGGTATGCAGTAATTCCTTGCGGGCAAACGGCCTAACGAATGCAGTAGGTGTACTGAAGGAAGAGATGAGAATACTAAACTCCTTGATCCTGAGTGCAGCAGATCGTCATGCTGTTCCGGCTGGCGGTGCATTGGCAGTGGACCGTGACGGATTTTCCGGTCATATTACTGAGACGCTTCATCAACATCCTTTGATCGAGGTTGTTAATGAAGAGCTTCAGGAAATCCCACAGGACGGTATTGTGGTCATTGCGACGGGGCCTTTAACTTCTCCGGCTTTGTCGGAACAGATTAAATCACTGATGGGAGAGGAGTATTTCTATTTTTACGATGCGGCAGCCCCGATTGTAGAAAAGGACTCTATCGACATGAGCAAGGTTTATCTGGCTTCCCGTTATGATAAGGGAGAAGCAGCGTACTTGAATTGTCCGATGAACGAAGCGGAATTTGATGCTTTTTATGAGGCCCTGATTGCGGCTGAGGTAGCGCAAGTCAAGGAATTCGAAAAAGAAATTTATTTTGAAGGCTGTATGCCCATCGAAGTGATGATGCAACGTGGGAAACAAACGGCATTGTTCGGACCGATGAAACCCGTGGGTCTCGTAAATCCACATACAGGTGAACTGCCCCACGCAGTTGTTCAGCTTCGCCAGGACAACGCCGCAGGAACGCTGTATAATCTGGTTGGTTTCCAGACTCACCTCAAATGGGGGGAGCAAAAGCGTGTATTTTCAATGATTCCGGGTCTTGAAGAGGCAGAGTTTGTACGTTACGGTGTGATGCATCGCAATACCTTTATTAATTCTCCGCAGCAACTTCATCCAACTTATCAGTTTAAGGGAAGAAGTAATCTATTCTTCGCCGGACAAATGACCGGTGTAGAGGGATATGTGGAGTCAGCGGCTTCTGGTCTGCTGGCCGGGATGAATGCGGCACGAGCAGCGCGTGGACAGGAAATGTTTGTATTTCCTGCGGAAACGACATTAGGTAGCATGGCACGGTATATTACCACCGCTGATTTTAAGCATTTTCAACCGATGAATGCAAACTTTGGTTTGCTTCCAAAGTTGGAGAAACGGATTCGTAACAAAAAGGAAAAAAATGAAGCTCTCGCTAATCGCGCGTTGGAAAGTTTGCGGGGTTATATCAACGAAACGGGAGTTATGTCAGCTGAAGTACAGGCATAAGGATGAAGGAAAAGGAGGAGCGCGTTATGGATATGTCCTTTCATGCTACCACCATCTGCGCTGTACGCCACAATGGCAAAGGAGCTATTGCGGGTGATGGACAGGTAACGTTCGGCAACAGTGTTGTCATGAAGCAGACGGCTAAAAAAGTGCGCAGATTGTATCGAGGTCAGGTCGTTGCAGGATTTGCGGGTTCAGTGGCCGATGCTATCACGTTATTTGAAAAGTTTGAAAATAAGCTGGAGGAACACCACGGAAATCTTCAAAGAGCAGCCGTGGAACTTGCCAAGGACTGGCGTCAGGATCGTATCCTGCGCAAGCTGGAAGCGCTCATGATTGTGATGGACTCATCCGGAATGTTGCTCATTTCTGGAGGCGGCGAAATTATAGAGCCGGATGATGATGTGCTTGCGATTGGCTCAGGTGGTAATTTTGCATTGGCGGCTGCCCGTGCTTTCAAACGCCATGGGTCTGGCATGGAAGCAAAGGACATGGCACGGGAAGCGCTAGAGGTTGCTTCGGAAATATGTGTGTATACAAACAATCAGATTATCGTGGAAGAACTGTAAATCGGCTCTGAGTATTCAAGGGTGGAGGAGTGCAAAATGAATAATCAATCGTTGACGCCCAGACAAGTGGTATCCGAGCTGGATAAGTATATTGTCGGACAAAAGGAAGCTAAAAAATCTGTTGCTGTTGCCTTGCGCAACCGTTATCGGCGTAGTAAGCTGCCGGATGATATCCGGGATGAAATTGTGCCTAAAAATATTTTGATGATCGGACCGACAGGTGTGGGTAAAACTGAAATTGCACGTAGACTTGCACGGCTCGTGGGAGCTCCTTTTGTCAAGGTAGAGGCGACCAAATTTACAGAAGTGGGTTACGTCGGTCGTGATGTGGAATCCATGGTGCGTGATCTGATGGAAACCTCTATTCGCATCGTTAAGACGGAACGAACAGAGAATGTGAAGGACAAAGCGGAAGACATGGCAAATGAACGGATTGTCAGCATCCTTGTACCTGCAGAAAAGTCAAACAAATCGCAACGTAATCCCTTTGAAATGCTGTTTGGCAATAACACGGGAACTTCAGTAGAAGAAGAACCACCACAACAGGATGGATCTTTGGCAGAAAAGCGCCGTAAGGTTAAATTCGATCTATTGTCTGGTAAGCTTGAGGATGATGTCATAGAGATTGATGTGGAGGATACTGCCCCCAATATGCTCGATATGTTTGCTGGGCAAGGGAATGAACAAATGGGTATGAATATGCAGGAGATGTTCGGAAGTTTTCTGCCCAAGCGGACGAAAAAGCGCAAGCTACCAGTCAAGGAAGCTCGCAAGGTGTTGATTCAAGATGAGGCCGCCAAATTGATCGATATGGATGATGTGATTCAGGAGTCTGTGAAGCGTGCTGAGCAATCCGGTATTATTTTTATTGATGAAATAGATAAGATTGCCAGCCAGGGTAAGGGTAGCGGCCCCGATGTGTCGAGAGAAGGCGTCCAGCGCGACATTTTACCTATTGTCGAAGGATCTACCATCATGACCAAATACGGTCCGGTAAGAACAGATTACATTCTGTTTATTGCGGCAGGAGCTTTTCATGTTGCAAAACCATCTGACCTGATCCCTGAGCTTCAGGGCCGTTTTCCAATCCGTGTGGAATTAAGTAGCCTGACTTTGGATGAGTTTGTGTCGATACTGACGGAGCCTAAAAATGCGCTGACCAAGCAATACACTGATCTACTCCGTACTGAGGAGATTGAAGTCGAATTTTCTGCGGAAGCGATCCGTGAGATTGCCAGCATTGCTGAGTCTGTAAATCGTAACACCGAAAATATTGGTGCACGTCGTTTGCATACCATTCTAGAAAAGCTGCTGGAGGATCTGTCGTTTGAAGCACCAGAGCTTACATTGGATCGTATGATCATTACTCCGGAATATGTACGTGAGAAGCTGGGAGATATTGCCCAAAACAGGGACCTTAGTCAGTATATTTTATGAATAGGGTTTCTAAAAATAGGGTGTGAGGTCCAGAATAACACTATCTTGCACCGTCGTTTAGACCTAGATAATGGTCAAGTTGATGATTTTTCTGTCTATTCCAAAAGTAGGACGTATAATCTTTTACAGGTGTAAAGTGCTAAGAAAACATTCATTTTCTTGAAATAAACCTGAAAAATTTAACATTTTATGCATCTAAAGCCCTCTTTTTTAAAAAAGATAGGGCTTTTTTCTTATTGTAATTAGGTCCCAACTCTACGAAACTTAGAATATATGACAGAAAGTTATTGTTTTCTACTTAAGACCTAAAAGAAATGTATAATTATGAAATTTTATTGTCGAAAAAAAGTGAAAAATCTTGTTTTATTGAATCTTACTTTGGAGTAGACGCTGGGAGGGAGGAGCTAAATGAATCTGCTGGGTGATATGAGCTTTCAAAAGCTTCAGGCAGGTGTACAGGCGGCAAATACGAGACAACGTGTGATGGCCGACAATATATCCAATGCGGATACCCCGTATTTCAAGCGTTCGGAGGTTTCATTTGAAGAACTGCTTCAGCAGCAAATGGACGGTGATGTCACACCACTACGTGGAAAAGTAACCAATTCAAGACATTTTCAAATAGGACCTGTGAACTCCATTCCAGATGCCACGGTCACCAAAGATGGGTACTCAGTCATGAATAACAATATGAACAACGTAGATATCGACAGAGAAATGAGTCTTATGGCTGAAAATCAACTAAGATATAATACCTACATCCAAGAAATTAATGAGCGCATCAAGATGATGAGAACAGCGGTAGAAGGGAGATAGGACTAGGTGAAGATTAACAACGGCTTTGATATTAGTGCATCTGCTCTTACGGCCCAACGGTTGCGGATGGACGTTATATCTAGCAACATTGCCAACGCAGAGACAACTCGGGCGAAAGTAGAGAATGGACAAGCAGTTCCATATCGGAGAAAAACGGTTGTTTTGGAGCCGAACCAATCTGGCTTTGCCGATGTTTTGAAGGCTCAAATGGAAGGAAGTAGCACAAGCGCTGCTGGCGTTAAGGTTTCGCAAATTCAGGAAGATCAGTCACCTTTAAAGCCTGTGTACAATCCGGGTCACCCGGACGCTGATAAAGATGGCTATGTATATATGCCTAATGTAGACATTATGAAAGAAATGGTCGACATGATTTCCGCAACACGCTCATACGAAGCCAATGTAACAGCTCTGAATGCATCAAAGGCTATGGTTTCCAAAGCGCTTGAAATCGGTCGCTAAGTTCTAGGACTACTAACTACTTAATAGGGAGAGTAAAACATGATTCAGAACGCCATGTTTAATGTACAGACACCGGCAATACAGCAGATTCAATCGCCTAACAATGAGTTGACGAAAGCGACGCCTTCCGAATCCTTGAAGGATTTTGGTTCCTTCCTAAAGGATGCTCTCAATGAAGTAGGGCAGCAGGAAGCCGCTACGCACCAGATGTCCGACCAATTCATGGCAGGCAAAGTTGATGTAGATCAGGTCATGATCACTTCCCAACAAGCGCTGCTTTCCCTGCAGCTTACTACACAGGTCCGAAACAAAGCGATCGAAGCCTATCAGGAGATCATGCGTACACAGATGTAAAGAGGGTTTAGCAAAGTTTCGGATGGGGTGACGGAGTGAACGAGAGAATCGCCCAATATCGGGATAAGATTTCCGGGTATTGGAATAATTTCAGCAAAAAACAGAAGATATTACTTGTTTCGACATTAGCATTCATCATTATCGCCGTTGTAGTGCTAACGATGCAGTTTACCAAAACCGAGTATGAAGTGGCTTTCCGAGATTTAAATGCTAACGATGCTGCCGGAGTCATTAAATATCTCGATTCTGCGGGTATACCGTACCAACTTAATGCTGGTGGGACACAAATCTCAGTCCCAACTGCTAATGCGGATAAGGCGAAGGTAGATGTTGGGTCTCAAGGCCTGATTCAGAAGGGTTCAATCGGCATGAGCGCTTTTGACCAGTCCTCCTCTGCGATTGGTATGACGGAGAACGAGTTCAATGTGAAGTACAATAATGCATTGAACGGCGAAATACAGCAACTGTTGGAACGGATGGATGGTGTCCAAAGCTCCAAAGCTGTCATTAATATGCCAAAGGAAAACATTTTTGCCGGACTTGAAGAAAAGGACAAAGCCTCCGCTTCGATTCAAATGGAATTCGAGCCCGGCTTTACTCCAAATCAGCAAGCGATCGATGGATACTTTAATCTGGTAAAAACGGCCGTGCCGAATCTGCCAGTGGAAAACATTACGATCACCAATAAGGAATATGAGTTGATTCCAACGGCCAAGGGCGGTCAAGGTGGACTCACTAGTGGTGTTCAGGAAAACATGGCTCTACAGAAGAAGTTTGAGAGCGATGTAAGGAATAATGTTCAACAATTTTTGTCGAAAATTGTTGGAGACGACAAGGTGAACGTGCTGGTTATGTCCCAGCTAAATTTCGACAAAGTCACATCAAAAGAACAAATGGTCACACCTGTTGATCAAACGAAAATGAAGGGTATTGAAATTAGCGCCCAACAAATTCAGGAAAGCTATACGGGCAGTAGTGGACAAACCGGAGGAGTTGCAGGAACAGGAACACAGGATGTTCCGGGCTACCCGGGAGGAGCTAATTCCGGCAATACCAGCTCAGATAAGAGCTCAAGTACGATTAACTACGAAGTTAACCGAATTGCAAGGGATATTATCCAAAGTCCGTACACTGTAAAAGATTTAACCATTAATGTTGCAGTTGAACCACCAACAGGTCAGCAAACGTTGGATACTGCAACTCAGACAGCAATTCAAAACATTTTGGTTAATATTGTAAGAGCATCGTTGGCGAATTCTGGCACTACTATTACAGACGCTGATTTGGCTAAGAAGGTTTCAGTGTTTTCACAAGCTGTTCCAGCACCTGCGAGCACGAATACATTCTTCTCAGCTTCCAACCCTTGGCTATGGGGCATCGGAGCTGCTGTTCTGGCACTGCTGGCGGGGGTAATCTTCCTCATCGTACGCGGTCGTCGTAAGCAGGAAGAAGAGTTGGATGAAGAATTGCAACTCATGCCAACGCCGACGGAGTTCCCGTCTATTACCATGGAAAGTGTGACAAATGAAAGTCAAGTGCGTAAACAGCTTGAAAGTCTGGCGAAAAAGAAACCCGACGAATTCGTCAATCTGCTTCGTACATGGCTGGCTGACGAATAGAGGTGAGTTCATTGGCAAAGGCAAGCAGTCAAGGTTTAACGGGAAGACAGAAAGCAGCTATACTTCTGATCACAATGGGACCAGAGGTATCTGCTCAAATATTCAAGCATTTGCGTGATGAGGAGATCGAGCAACTTACATTGGAAATTGCCAATGTGCGGAAGGTCGATGCCATTGAGAAGGACTCCATCATGGCCGAGTTTCATCAAATTTGTCTGGCTCAGGAGTACATTTCCCAAGGCGGTATTAATTACGCTAAAGAAATATTGGAGAAAGCACTCGGATCGCAAAAAGCAGTTGAGGTCATTAACCGTCTAACAGCGACGTTACAGGTAAGACCCTTCGATTTTGCCCGCAAGGCTGATCCAAACCAGATATTGAATTTTATACAGAATGAGAATCCGCAAACGATTGCTCTCGTGCTTTCGTACTTGCAATTTGAGCAGGCGGCTACAATTCTGTCGTCTCTGCCACAGGAAAAACAGGCAGATGTGGCCCGGCGTGTCGCTGTTATGGACAGTACATCTCCGGAAGTTATTTCCCAGGTGGAACGAGTGTTGGAGCAAAAGTTGTCTGCAACCGCGACGCAGGATTATACGAATGCGGGTGGTATCGAGTCCATTGTTCAGATTTTGAATGGCGTAGACCGCGGAACCGAACGTACGATTCTCGACTCGCTTGAAATTCAAGATCCAGAACTGGCTGAGGAGATCAAGAAAAGAATGTTCGTGTTCGAGGATATCGTCAATGTGGACAACCGTTCCATTCAGCGCATTATCCGCGATATCGACAATGCAGATTTGCAATTGGCGCTTAAAGTGTCCAGTGAAGAAGTACGCGATGTGATTTTCCGAAATATGTCGAAACGTATGGCAGAAACATTCAAAGAGGAAATGGAGTACATGGGACCGGTGCGGTTGCGTGATGTGGAAGAAGCACAGACACGTATCGTATCGACGATCCGCAGATTGGAAGAGGCCGGTGAGATTATAATCGCACGCGGCGGAGGAGATGACATCATTGTCTAACTTGATTAAATCTTTCCAATATGTTCCTGTAGAGGCTTTGAAAACAATTGATGTGGCACATACGTATGCGCCAGAAACGACGGATGAAGAAATCACAACTGAATATACGGAGCCGGAGCCTCAGCGAGATCACGAGGCTGAACGGCTGCGCGATGAAATGCTGAATGATGCCAAGGATTTTGCTGAACGTCAGGTTCGCGAGGCAGCTGAAGAAGCGGAACGGATGCTTCAGGAGGCACAGCAGCAGATTGAAGCCTGGTGGCAGGAACGACGCGAGCATGACGATCAGTTGACTCAGTCGTTAAAAGCTGATGGGTTTCAGCAAGGATATGAAGAAGGCCAAAAGCTGGCTGAGGCCGAGCTCCAAACGAAATCGGAGCAGATGATGGAAGAAGCACAGGATATTCTGCGTCAGGCCTATGAGATTAAGGAAC
This sequence comes from Paenibacillus sp. MZ03-122A, assembly GCF_024213325.1. Classification (NCBI taxonomy): domain Bacteria; kingdom Bacillati; phylum Bacillota; class Bacilli; order Caryophanales; family Paenibacillaceae; genus Paenibacillus; species Paenibacillus sp. MZ03-122A. The sequence continues at coordinate 677,300 of NZ_JANAVI010000001.1, forward strand.
AACTGATTCAGGAAGCGGAGCCTTTCCTGGTCGAACTGAGTAGTGCTATTGCTGAGAAGGTCATTGAGAAACAGCTTAGCCTTGAACCGGACTACACGATTGAATTAATTCGTAAAAATTTGGCTCGTAAGCGGGAAAAAGGAACCATTACATTGTGTGTGTCGCCTCAGCATTTCGCATTTGTGCAAGGTGCACGAGAAGAATTGTCATTAACTGTCGATTCGCAGGCAGAACTGCAAATTATTCCTGATGGTACCGTGAAAGATCGCGGTTGTGTTATCCGTTCTTCTTTTGGGAGCGTGGATGCGCGGATTGATACGCAATTAGCTGAGATCAAAAAGGAACTACTGCGTCTGGCACATGAGAATGAGGAGCGAAGACATGAAGGGGCTTAATACGCAGCGCTACATGGATCATTTGCGCCAGTTGGACCCGGTCCGGGTAAATGGCAAGGTTACGCAGGTTATCGGCCTGATGGTTGAATCGGAAGGTCCAGACGCCAGTATCGGGGATGTTTGTTACATTTATCCGGGTAAAACGGCAAAGCCGTTGCAAGCAGAGGTTGTAGGCTTCAGGGACAATAAAGTGCTTCTGATGCCACTTGGAGAACTGCAGTCCATTGGTCCCGGTTGTGATGTTGTAGGAACAGGGAAGCCGTTGAATGTGCAGGTCGGGTCAGAGCTGTTAGGCAAAGTGCTGGACGGCTTGGGTCAGCCTCTGGATGGCTCATTGATCCCCTCGCGAATGGCGAGATATTCAACCTTCAATATTCCGTCCAATCCGCTGAATCGTCCGCGTGTGCAGGAACCAATCAGTATCGGGGTGCGCGCTATCGACGGGTTGCTTACTATCGGTAAAGGACAACGGGTTGGTATTTTTGCAGGTTCGGGTGTAGGTAAAAGTACCTTGATGGGAATGATTGCTCGTAATACGGAAGCCGATGTGAATGTAATTGCCTTGATCGGGGAACGTGGACGTGAAGTGCTGGACTTTATTGAACGCGATTTAGGTCCGGAGGGACTAGAACGTTCCGTGGTCATTGTGGCAACTTCCGACCAACCTGCGTTAATCCGTATTAAGGGTGCACTTATTGCAACGACCATCGCGGAATATTTTCGGGATCGCGGATTGAATGTCATGCTGATGATGGATTCAGTTACCCGGTATGCGATGGCCCAACGTGAAGTCGGCCTAGCCGTAGGGGAACCACCAGCAATGAGAGGGTATACTCCTTCCGTGTTTGCTAGTCTACCTAAGCTTCTGGAACGTGCAGGGACAGGTCCTACTGGCTCCATAACCGCCTTTTATACGGTGCTGGTCGATGGGGACGACATGAATGAGCCCATCGCGGATGCGGTGCGCGGGATTTTGGATGGACATATTGTCTTGAATCGTGGGATTGCGAACAAAGGACATTTTCCCGCAATTGATGTGTTAGCGAGTATTAGCCGGGTTATGAAGGATATCGCACCACGAGATCAGATAGACGCTGCCGAGAACATTAAGCGCTTGATGGCCATTTACAAAGATTCGGAGGACCTGATTAATATCGGGGCCTATCAGCAGGGTTCAAATGCAGAAATTGACGAATCCATGGAGCGCATACGGGATATATGGGATTTTACAAGACAAAGAACAGATGAAAAGGCTGAGCTGGACGAGGTAAGGGAGCGTTTGATTTCTGAATTTACGAGGAGATGAAGGTTGAACGATGAGATTTCAGTATTCCTTTCAGAAAGTTGTAGACTTGAAAACCAACGAAAAGTCACAGGCCGAATGGTTGCTTTCCAGTGCTGTCGGACAATTGCAGGCTGAGGAGCAGACATTAACACAGCTTGTAGGCGAAAGGAATCGGGTCATATCAGCCATTCAAAAGGCTGCCGAGGATTGCGCGCCACTCTCTACCATTCAGGAATTACAGGCTTATGTTAATCATCTGGACCAATGTATTACACGCAAGCATAGGGATGTTCAATATGCGCAGCAAAATGTGCAAAGCAAACAAACCGTTTTGACCGATAAAATGCTGGATGAACAGGTTTGGCTGAAAGCGAGAGAGAAGGCCAACGTGAAATTCCAACAGGAAATGCTCCTGCGCGAGCAGAACGAGCTGGATGAAATGGCTTCCGTGCGATTTGCCATGAAAGCCCGGTAAGCGGAAAGTCATAGGATACGCATATCAGCTGCCTGAGGAGGAAGACGATGGCACAGAAGTTAGCAGAAAATGAACTGGATATGGATTTAGGAAAAGAATCAGGCGGGGGATTTGAACGGTTTATGTTTTTCCTGATTCCGATTGTGTTCACAATCGTTCTGGTCGGGGTCCTGCTTACATTGTTCAATATGGACTTCAGAAGCGAAATGATTTCATTAGGGAACAAAATACCAGTTGTTAAAAATTGGATACCTGAACCGAAAGATAAGGCTACTCAGACGAAAGAGGCAGATCAGAAGGCTCAGTCTGAAAGTTCTGAAGCAACTATTGAGCAGTTAAAGGCAGATTTAGCCAAGCAGACGGAGGAGCTTAAAAAGGCTACCGCTGCTAAGACGACACAAGATAAAAAGGTTACTGAACTGCAGAATCAGGTCAATACGCTGCAAACGCAACAGGAACAGCAGTCACAGGCGAGTCAGCCGGGACAGGCCGGTACGCAAACTACAGGTGGAACAACAAATGAAGATCCTTATGTAAAACAGGCCAGAGATCTTGCTAGCATGTATGAAGGGATGACAGCTAGTAAAGCGGCACCGATTATGGAGAATCTGACCACGGAAGAGACTGTGCAGCTGTTAAGCTACATGGACCCTGCCAACAGTGCAAAGATTTTGCAAAAGATGGACGCTAAAAAAGCAGCCGATATTACTATGGCTCTGAAAAACGTAACGCCATCTACGGATTTGTCAGTTGCTGCGTTGCAGTCTCGTCTGAAAAAGGATCAAGGTACCACAGCTGGAACAACGAGTAAGAGTTTGCAAAGCACTCAAATCAGTAGCACATTTGCTTCCATGGACAAGAAGAGTGGTGCCGAACTTATTTTACAAACTTACAAAATCAGTCCAGACAAGGCATTAAACATATTAAATACAGTAGATGATTCGACACGTGGTTCTTTACTACAAAATATGTCTGCCAAGGATGCTGCTCAGACCGCAAAAATTTTGAACAAACTGATGGGCAGTAAGTAATTTAAATGAAGGGAGGTGAAAAATAAATGACCCTTATTTCTCAAAGTGTATCGCTCGGCACCAGTCAGACAGCTAGCAGTACTACGGCCTCAACAACGACTACAGCGACAGCTGCTGGAGCAACCACGGGTGCTTTTAATCAAACACTTACCCAAATGATGACAGGCGGGCAAACGGGCTCAGCAGGCACAGATGCGAACGGTTCTCCATTAGTTATGGTACTTCCGCTTATTGCAACTGGAGAATCCACGGAAGCTCCAACCGAGCCGCTGGCCGAAACACTGGCTCCTTTGCTGCAAAATCTTGAAAAGCTGGATGATCAAGTAGCTGCTGATCCTGCTCTGCTTGCAACTCTGCAAGCGTGGATTCAGCAAGTACAACAGTTTTTACAAGGCGACGGAACAAATCAACAGTTAAACGGTGGAGAAACGACAGAGGCGACAGGCTTAACAGCTTTGGCAGCCAACCCGGCTACTCTTCGATTTGCATTACAGGACGCTTTGTCACAACTTGCCAATGTAGCAGAGCAGGCTTCTGGAGACCAAAAGTCCCAGGTGGCACAATTACTACAATCGCTCCAAAGTGCAACGGCAGGTACGGGAGCTATTTCCGATGAGCAGTGGAATGGTGTAATGAAAGCTGTGGAACTTGCTGATGGTGGGGATTCACAAGCAGTTCAGCCTTCTGCAAATCGAGCAAATGGTACTCAGACCGTAGCTACAGCGACTACAGACAAACAGGTTGTTGCTTCTCAGCAGCAAGCAAGTCAGGGCGAAACTAATCAACAAGGTTCAGAAGGGCAACGTTCATCAACTAATATTCTCGTTCAGTCTGCAGTTAAGACGACTGTAACGGATGAAGCGAGTGCATTCGTAGATGCAACTGAGCGAGCGGATTCGACAGCAACTGACAATCAGACTCCAGTGATCACGACTGCGGGACAGCTTTCGGTACAAACGCAAGGAACAACACCTTCGGCTCCGGCTCAACCAGTCGTACATGTACGGCAATTTGCCAAGGAGATGACCGAATTTGTAGTGCAGAAACTTGACATTGTAAAACACACTGGTTTGACGGAAGCGACTATCATGCTTCGTCCAGATCATCTGGGCCAGCTGGAAGTTAAGCTGACAATGCAAAATGGTCATCTGGTTGCCCAGTTCATGACTGAGCATAGCGGAGCGAAGGATTTGCTGGAACAGCAAATGTCGCAGCTGCGTTCGAGTCTCCAGAGCCAAGGTATCCAGGTAGATAAGGTAGAAGTAACGCACAATGAGTCGCTTTCCTCCCATATGTATCAGGATGGACGCGGATCTGGAGCTAATCAGCAGCAGCAATCCAATCAACGTTCCAAAGCTCGAGGTAGAGAAGAGAGCGAGGATGCTTTGAAGGTAGCTGAAATGGCAGAAGAGCTTCGTAACTGGACAGCTGAACAACGCGCAGATGATATGAATCGGACAGGCTCCTTTACAGCACAAGCGTAATGATGGAGGTGAGAACACAATGACGACTACAGACAACAATGTATCCACCAGTAACGTCTGGCCGAATTACAATGTGAATAATGTCAAAACAGCAAGTGCCAAGGATACTAAAACGATGGGTAAAGATCAGTTTTTGAAAATTTTGATCACCCAGCTACAAAATCAGGACCCGATGCAGCCTTTGGAGGATAAAGAATTTATCGCTCAAATGGCCCAGTTTTCCTCGGTAGAACAACTGATGAACATTTCTACGCAGTTGAATGCATTGGGACAGTCTTTAGGTACAGCCTCCGGTTTGATAGGAAAAGAAGTCAGCTGGATTGAGGCAGGTAAAAAAGACTCCATTACAGGTGAAACAGGTGCGGGTACAGTGAAAAGTGGAATCGTGGATTCCATCGTTATTCGTGACGGTGTGCAGTATGCCAAAATGGGAGCGGCTGAGGTGGCATTAAAAGATGTAACATCAGTGAGTCAGGCTAATACAACGACTCCCGCTACAAATACATCGGATACTTCCCCTTCTTCCTCTACTGGAAGCGGTGAGAACTCATGAATGACAGGATAACGGTCGGACGCCTTTTTCCCGCCAACGTGCCACCGGCAGCAATCTCACAAAACCGAGTAAATTCGGTATCCAAGGATGCCAGACCGTTCGGTCAGGTGTTGCAGGAACAGGTGCTCAAGCTGAGCAACCATGCAGCCAAGCGTCTGGAGCAGCGGGGAATAGAGTTGAGAAGTGACCAAATGGCGAAAATTAACTCTGCTGTGGATAAAGCAGCTGCCAAAGGCGCCAAAGAATCACTGATCTTAATGCAGGATATGGCTTTGATTGTAAGTGTACCTAATCGAACAGTTGTTACCGCGATGGATAAGAAATCCATGGAGGATAACGTATTTACGCAGATAGATAGTGCTGTAATTATTTCATAAACATGTATACGAAGTGGCTGGCCCGAATAGGAAAGCCATGAAAAAGCCGCGGATCGACTGATGCGGTCAACTAAGCAACCAATCAGAGGAGGATTTATACTCAATGTTGAGATCAATGTATTCAGGTGTATCGGGCATGAAGGGCTTTCAAACGAAGCTGGACGTTATCGGTAACAACATTGCAAACGTAAATACTACAGGCTTCAAGTCCAGCCGAGTGATGTTCAAGGATATCTTGAGCCAAACGAGTTCAGGTGCAAGCGCACCAGACGCTACGACAACTGCAGGTCAAAATGCCAAACAGGTTGGTCTAGGGGTGTCGGTCAGCTCGATTGATACACTGCATCTTCCAGGTAGTGCAATGACTACGAACAATCCAACGGATTTGCGTATTAACGGTGATGGATTTTTCCTGATCAAAATGAATGATGCACAGGAAGTCCCTTATCTGACTCGTGCGGGTGATTTCCACATAGACGCAAACCGAAATCTGGTTACTGCCGATGGATTTTTTGTAGGAGATGCCGGTGGAGATCCAATCACACTTGCTGACAATGTTACGGCAGTTTCTATCTCACAAGATGGTACGATTGTACAGCAATTAGATGATGGTACAGTAGATAATGGCACGCAAATTGGTATAGCCAGAGTTACTAACCCGGAAGGTTTGGAGAAAATTGGAGGCAGCTTGTATCGTACAACGGTCAACTCCAACATTGATGAACTTGAGCCTGGAGCAGCCAACTCAGAGGGGCGTGGAGCTATCATCGCGGGTCAGCTGGAAATGTCCAACGTTGATCTGACCGGCGAATTTACCGAAATGATCGTAGCTCAGCGCGGATTCCAAGCGAACTCGCGTATCATTACGACCTCGGATGAAGTTCTTCAGGAAGTTGTAAACTTGAAACGATAATCTCATTTAAACGCGGAGGAGTAGAGGCTCCTCCGCACCTATCAGGAGGTTGGTGTTACGATGATCCCGTTAACGCGGCTGAACGGCTCGCCTATGTGGCTTAATGCGCTGCTCATTGAGACTGTGGAGGAAACACCGGATACATACGTCACTTTGGTGACGGGGAAACGGTTGATTGTATTGGAAAAAGCGGCAGATGTCGTCTCCTTGATCAAGGGTTACAGCCGTGAAATCGGCATGCATGCCGCCACGATAAAAGTGCAACAAATGGAGGAAGACGAATGAAGAAGATGCTGCCATGGCTCATTACAATTTTACTCGCGATTACTTTGATTGCAGGCGCGGCCTTTGTACTTATACCAGCGCTTAGCGGGAAGAAGTCGGAAGTCATACCGAATGCGCAAGCTGCTCAAGCAGAACAACTTCCAAGATTGTCAGCAGATGAATTGGTGGAAGTGAGCTCTGAAATTACCGGTATCAAAACGAATTTGGCAGACGCAGATTACATTGTCCAGATGAACCTATCTTTTCAATTGAACGATGCCAAAGCAAAAGAATCTTTTGAAAAAATTAAAGACATCAGTATTAAGCCCATCGTTATTCAATTGCTTGCAGACACCAAACCTGATGAGCTCAGAACGGCTAAAGGCCGGGACCAGTTCAGTGACAAGCTGACGGATCTCATCAACAAGTCGCTCCCTGAAGGTCACCTGGGGAACGCCAAAATTACAGACTTTTTGCTGGCAGCCATTTGATTCCAGGTGAACTTGTCAGGAACACGTAAGGGGGTGAATAACATTGGTGGATGTACTGTCACAAGGGGAAATTGATGCCCTTTTAGCAGCTCTTTCGTCCGGTGAAATGGATGCGGAAGAACTTAAAAAGGAAGATACCCAAAAGAAAGTTCGCGCTTATGATTTTAAAAGAGCGCTTAGGTTTTCCAAGGATCATATACGGAGTCTGACGCGGATACACGAGAACTTTGCGCGGTATCTGACCACATATTTTTCAGCGCAGCTTCGTACTTTTGTCCAAATTAATGTCGTTCAGGTGGAGCAGCTTCCTTATGATGAATTCATTCGCTCTATTCCGAAAATGACCATTCTAAACATTTTTGAAGCTGAACCGCTGGAAGGCCGTATGGTGCTTGAGGTTCACCCGAACGTTGCTTATGCCATGTTGGACAGGCTTCTCGGAGGAACAGGTTCGGCACCGTCAAAGGTTACTGCGTTGACCGAAATCGAGACGACGATCATGGAGCGAATTTTCAGCCGTACCTTTGATAGCCTGCAAGAGGCTTGGAAAACGGTACTGGACATTGAACCGCGCCTAGAGGCGATGGAAACGAATCCGCAGTTTATGCAGATTGTTTCGCCCAATGAAACGATTGCTCTGATTTCGCTTAGTACCAAAATTGGTGATACCACAGGGATGATTAACCTCTGTATCCCGCACGTGGTATTGGAACCCATTATGGCCAGACTGTCCACGCACCAGTGGTTTACATCCGAAAAGAAATCAAGGGCGCCCGAAGAGATCGACGCCTTGAGATTACGGGTCACCAAAGCAGAGCTCCCTATTATTGCGGAGTTGGGTGAATCCCGGATAAATGTAGCCGAGTTTCTGGGTCTTTCGGTAGGGGATGTCATTTCATTGAACAAGCCTGTCAAAGAAGGACTATCCATCCGGGTGGGCGATAAATTGAAGTTTATGGGAAGTCCCGGCATGGTAAGAGATCGTGTTGCCGTACAAATTGATGAAATTGTCAACGAAGGAGTTGAAGAAATTGACGAGTAAAGACTATTTGTCCCAGGAGGAAATCGATGCCTTGCTGAAACAGTCTGAAGCGGGGACGGATTCTACTCCCGCCAACAAGACCGTTGACGATTTTCTGACTCCTCTGGAGCAGGATGCTCTTGGGGAAATCGGTAATATAACGTTCGGCAGCGCAGCTACGGCTCTTTCCACACTGCTCGGTCAAAAGGTGGATATTACGACACCTAAAGTTTCAATTATTACCCGTTCTGAATTTGAAACTGCATTTCCAAAGCCACACGTAGCTGTACATGTAAATTATGTCGATGGATTCGAGGGTATTAACTCACTCGTAATCAAAAAGCGTGATGCACAGGTGATAGCGGACTTAATGCTTGGTGGTGAAGGTAACCCAGCGGATGAAGAATTGAATGAAATTCACATCAGTGCCGTGCAGGAAGCGATGAACCAGATGATGGGATCGTCGGCGACCTCTATGTCTACCATGTTTAATCGTTTTGTTAATATCTCTCCACCGGGTATTGATATTTTGGATCCTATGCACGGTGATGGAGTATCTAGTCTGCCGGATGAAGAAACGCTCATTACAGTATCCTTCCGGTTATTGATCGGGGATCTTATTGATTCTACGCTGATGCAACTGTTGCCTGTTAATTTCGCCAAAAAAATGGTGAGCATCCTAATGAATGGCGGAGAGGATGAAGAACAACCGCAAGCGTCCGCACAGCAGGTAGCTGCAACAGCTGCTCCCGAAGCGCCGCAACAAGCCAGCGTTCCGCAGCAACCGCCTGCACCAGCCTATCAACAGCCACCAGCAGCCGCGCAGGCGCCGCAAGACGCAGGCTATGGGCAACAACCGCCAATGTATCCTCAAGACCCGGGATATGGGCAGCAGGGCGCTCCAGGCTATGGAACACCGGGTTATGGAATGCCAGCTGGCGTACCGCCGCAAGCTCCTTACGGAACGCCTCATCACTACGGTGCAGTACCGGGACGTAATGTAAATGTACAACCTGTACAATTTTCTAACTTGCAGTCCGGTGCATTTGCGCAAGTGGATGAAAACAATTTAAATTTATTGATGGACATTCCCCTTAGAGTCACCGTAGAATTAGGAAGGACCCAAAAGCAAATTAAAGATATTCTGGAGCTCTCACAAGGTTCAATTATTGAACTGGACAAGCTTGCCGGGGAGCCGGTGGACATTTTGGTTAACAACAAACTGATTGCCAAGGGCGAGGTTGTCGTAATCGACGAGAACTTTGGCGTGCGTGTAACAGATATTGTAAGCCAATGGGACCGTATTCAAAAATTACAATAAAAGCATAATTTAGGGAGGATTTATTTCAGATGGCAAACCGTATTTTGATCGTGGACGATGCTGCATTTATGAGAATGATGATTCGGGACATCCTGTCCAAAAATGGATTTGAAGTAGTAGGAGAGGCCCAGGACGGATCACAGGCCATTGAAAAATTCAAGGAGCTTCGTCCGGACCTGATTACGATGGATATCACGATGCCTGAAATGGACGGCATTGCCGCTCTGAAGGAAATCAAACAAATTGACGCGAACGCAAAGGTTATCATGTGTTCCGCGATGGGTCAGCAAGCAATGGTTATTGATGCCATTCAAGCTGGCGCAAAAGATTTTATCGTTAAGCCTTTCCAATCGGATCGGGTTATCGAAGCCATCAACAAAACACTGGGTGTGTAAGGCGCACCCAGTATGGATACACAACAGGGTGCCTCTGACGCATTGAGTACATCCAGCAATATAGGCAACATTGCCTGGGTCCTTTTCGTGCTAATCTTTATCATCGTACTGATCGTGTACTTGATACGGTTTTTGAGTAAAAGAAATCAGAGCTGGTTCAGCAACCGCTCCGTTCGCATACTGGGAGGCGTGGGACTTGGTCCCAATAAATCCCTTCAGCTTGTTGAAGTTGGTAGCAGTGTGTACCTCATTGGTGTGGGAGAAGATATCCGGCTTGTTGACAAAGTATCCGATCCTGAAGAAGTGGAGCAAATTTTGGCCGCACTGGAGCAAGAAGCTTCTCTGCAGCGCGGCCCGATTGCCCCGCTATTCGCTAAAATTGCGGATAAGCTTCGCCGGAACAACGCGGCACAGCAGCAGCCTGAAGAGGAGACATCTTTTCACGAGATGTTTGAATCCAAGCTTCGGCAAATGCCGAATCGCAAGGATAAACTTGAAAAGCTGCGCAATGAGGAGAATACTACAGATCGGTCGGGAGATTCATGAGAAAAAAGATTATACTTGCATGTTTGCTGCTTGTCTTGTTCAGCTTCATTTCGGTGACGGCGGCCTCTGCGGAACCGATTCCGAACATTGATATTCAAGTCGGCAATTCGGACAAAGGACAGCCCGGTGCCACCTCGCTGTCTATTATTTTACTTATTACTGTCATTAGTGTAGCGCCCGCGTTGCTTGTACTTATGACAAGTTTTACGCGAATTGTGATTGTGCTTGGCTTTGTGCGAACTTCGCTGGGAACCCAGCAGATGCCGCCTAATCAGGTGCTTGTCGGACTGGCTTTGTTTCTCACTTTATTCATTATGGCACCGACGTTCTCAGCTATGAATGAAACTGCACTTCAGCCGTATCTCAAGGGGGATATAACACAGTCTCAGGCGTTGGATAAGGCATCGGTACCGATCAAGACCTTTATGTTCTCTCATACACGTGAGAAGGATCTACTACTGTTTATGAAATACACCAAAATGGAAAAACCAAAGAATTATCAGGACATTCCACTAACGGTGATGGTTCCGGCTTATGCAATCAGTGAGTTGAAAACGGCATTTCAGATGGGATTTATGATTTTCATACCATTTTTAGTTATAGACATTGTAGTGTCGAGTACACTCATGGCTATGGGGATGATGATGCTACCACCGGTAATGATTTCACTTCCTTTTAAAATACTGCTCTTCGTACTTGTAGATGGTTGGTATTTGGTAGTCAAATCATTGCTTCTGAGTTTTAACACATGAATACTTCATGCAAGGACAGCAATCAAGGAGGACGGCAATGACTTCGGAGTTTATTATTTCCCTGGCTGGGCAAGCGGTGTACATTGTACTCAAGGTGAGCGCTCCGATGCTGATTTTGGGGCTAGTCGTGGGTTTGATTATCAGTATTTTTCAGGCGACAACCCAAATTCAGGAGCAGACACTGGCCTTTGTTCCGAAGATTGTCGCCGTATTGCTGGCATTGCTTTTGTTCGGGCCCTGGATATTGACCACATTAGTGGACTTTACGTATAACATTCTAGACAATTTGTACAAATATATAGGTTAGGCTGAATGTTATGAATATATTGTTACAGAGTTTTCCTGTTTTTTTGCTGATTTTTTGTCGGATTACCTCATTTTTTGTAGTGGCGCCTATTTTTTCAACCCGAGGGGTACCTAATATCTTTAAGGTTGGAATTTCAGGATTTCTAGCTTTGGTCGTGTATCTTACATATGGTACGCATCAACAGGTACCGACCGATGTATCGTACGTGCTGTTAGTGAGTCGTGAAGTGCTGATTGGGTTGTTATTGGGGTTTACTGCATATCTGTTCATGACAGCGATCCAAACTGCAGGTTCATTTATAGATCTACAGGTGGGCTTCGGAATGGCGAGTGTGTTTGATCCCATGACAGGGGCTTCAACGCCTTTAACGGGGAATTTTAAGTTTGCCATTGCAGTATTGTTCTTTTTAAGTATAAATGGGCACCATCATCTGCTAAATGCTATCTTATACAGCTATGATTGGGTACCGTTGACAAATGATTTTTTTGTAAAGCTGTATGGTGGCAGTGTAACTGAATTCCTGGTACGTTCTTTTGCGGAATCATTTATGCTTGCTTTTCAAATTGCTGCTCCCATTGTAGTGGCTACCTTTTTAACAGATGTGGGACTTGGTTTTTTAGCTAAAACAGCGCCACAATTCAACATTTTTGTTATTGGCGTACCTCTTAAAATTATTGTGGGACTGTTCATGTTACTGCTTCTCATGCCAAGTTTTGCTTTTATATTCGAAAGATTGTTTTCGGTGATGTTCGAATCCATGCGCAACTTGTTGGATATTATGGGTAATCGTCCTTAATGTCTGGTCTGGAGGAACGTAGTTTGTCATTTAAATATGCTATGAACCTGCAGTTGTTCTCAGGGGAAAAAACGGAAAAAGCTACACCCAAAAAGAAACAGGATGCAAGACAAAAAGGGCAGGTTGCCAAAAGCATGGAGTTGCCCGCCGCTGGTGTCCTGCTGGTTACGTTTTTTTGCCTCATGATTTTCGGCGGGTATTTTAAGGACCATGCAGTTCGACTATTTCGAGATATTTTTGTGAATCGGCTCTCTATGGAGGTAACGCCGAACACAACGCTGCTGATGATGGGAGAGTATGGCGTGCAAATCTTGATTATGCTGGCGCCTATTTTTATTGGGGCTATTGTCATCGGGATAGCAGCGAATTACATGCAGATCGGTTTTTTATTAACCGGAGAGGGCATTACGCCCAAGTTTAGCAAGATTGATCCGATTAAAGGATTCAAAAATATTTTTTCCATGAGGTCATTGGTTGAATTCCTAAAATCTGTTTTAAAAATGACTGTAATTGGTTATCTGGTGTACAGCGTACTCTGGAAAACTAAGGCTGACCTACCTAAACTGGCTGAAATGTCCGGTGATCAGATGTTGAGCTTTACAGCTTCATTAACAATGGAACTGGGACTCAAAATTGGTGTGGTGCTGTTCGTTTTAGCGGTGTTGGATTATATGTATCAACGTTATGAGCATGAGAAAAACCTGAGAATGTCCAAACAGGACATCAAGGATGAATACAAGAAAATGGAGGGTGACCCGCTGATCAAAGGGAAAATTCGCGAGCGTCAGCGCCGTATGGCTATGCAGCGTATGATGCAGGAGGTTCCTAATGCAGATGTCATCATCACCAACCCTACGCACTTTGCTGTGGCTTTGAAATATGACGGTTCGGAGATGGAAGCGCCGCAGATTATTGCGAAAGGGCAAGATTACGTTGCGCTCCGAATTAAAGAAATTGCCAAGCAAAACGGCGTAATAACGATGGAAAACAAGCCGCTGGCGCGGGCGCTGTTTCAAAGAGCCGAAATCGGAGATGCGATACCAGCTGATCTGTTCCAGGCCGTTGCCGAAGTGCTGGCGTATGTATATAAATTAAAAGGTAAAGTGAAATAAAGGGATCGGAGGGCTAGAGACCCGTGAAAATAAAAGAAATAACTGTCCTTGCAGGCGTCATCGGTATCGTTCTTATGATGATTCTCCCGATCCCATCATGGCTGCTGGATATCCTACTCGTCATTAATATTTCTATTGCTTTGATGATTCTACTCGTTTCTATGAATACGAAGGAAGCTTTACAGTTTTCTATTTTCCCTTCATTGCTGCTCATTACAACGTTGTTTCGTTTGGCACTTAATATCTCTACAACCAAACTTATTTTAGGTGAGGGACATGCAGGGGAAGTAGTTGCTACGTTTGGTAGTTGGATTGCAGGAGGGCAAATTGCCGTCGGTTTTGTTGTCTTTCTCATTCTCGTGGTCGTACAGTTCATTGTTATCACCAAGGGATCTGAGCGGGTTGCTGAGGTAGGCGCACGATTTACATTGGATGCGATGCCGGGTAAACAAATGAGTATTGATGCTGATCTGAATGCAGGTTTGATCAATGAGCAGCAAGCCCGTGAACGACGCAGTAAAATCGAACGGGAAGCGGATTTTTACGGAGCGATGGATGGTGCGAGTAAATTCGTTAAAGGTGATGCCATTGCTAGTATTATCATTTTGATCATTAACTTGGTTGGCGGCTTTATTATCGGTATGGCCGTTCAGGGGAAAGGATTTCAAGAGGCGCTGTCGACTTATTCTGTACTCACCATCGGTGACGGACTGGTCAGCCAGATTCCCGCACTGCTCATATCCACGGCGTCAGGCTTGATTGTTACGCGGGCTACATCGGATGGCAACTTGGCAGAGGATTTAACTGGACAGCTCTTTTCTTATCCAAAACTGATCTACATTGTGGCTGCCACAATTGCATTATTGGGTCTCTTCACGCCTATTCATATCATTACAACTCTTCCACTGGCGATTCTGCTGTTTTTCGCGGCTCGAAGAATGCAGGGCAATATGGAACGCAAGCAGATAGCTGATGAGCAGCTGGAAGAGGAGCAACAAATTGAAGAAGTCCGTAGTCCAGAAAGTGTCATTAATCTGCTTCAGGTAGATCCAATTGAATTTGAATTTGGATACGGGTTAATTCCGTTGGCGGATACACAGCAGGGCGGGGATTTATTGGATCGGATTATTATGATCCGTCGTCAATGTGCTTTGGAGCTGGGTTTGGTTGTGCCGGTCATTCGTATTCGGGATAACATTCAGCTCAAGCCTAACGAATATGTCATTAAAATTAAAGGTAATACCGTGGGCGGCGGGGAGCTTCTGTTAAATCATTACCTGGCTATGAGTCCGGGATACGATGACGATTCTATTTCAGGGATTGAAACGACAGAACCGGCCTTCGGATTGCCCGCGCTCTGGATTGATGAGAACACCAAGGATGTTGCGGAACTATCGGGTTATACCGTAGTTGATCCACCTTCAGTTGTAGCTACTCATCTTACGGAGACGATCAAGAAACATGCTCATGAGTTGCTTGGCAGACAGGAAACACGGTCGCTGGTCGACAATCTCAAAGAGAATTATCCAGTGCTGGTGGACGATCTTATTCCTTCTGTGCTTGCGATTGGGGATGTACAAAAAGTGTTAGCCAAGCTGTTGAAAGAAAAAATCTCCATTCGCGATATGGTGACTATTTTCGAAACGCTAGCTGACTACGGTACTTATACAAAAGATCCCGACGTGCTGACTGAATATGTCCGTCAGGCGTTGTCCCGACAGATTACGCAGCAATTTGCCCAACAAGGGGAGACGTTACGCGTTATTACAGTGGGACCAGGATTGGAGAAGAAAATTGCTGAAAGCGTGCAACAGTCGGAGCAAGGTAGCTATTTGGCTCTTGATCCGGTGTCTACGCAAACGGTGTATCAAAGGATGATGGAGCAAATCAACCGTCTCATTCAATCTGGACAGCAGCCTATTGTGTTAACGTCGCCGACAATTCGGATGTATTTGCGGCAAGTGATGGAGCGGACTATGCAGGATGTCCCGGTGCTGTCGTACAGTGAGCTGGAGCCGAACGTTGAAATTCAAAGTGTCGGGGTGGTGAACTTATGAGAGTGAAACGATATGTAGTGGATACCATGCCAGAAGCTATGCTGCAAATCAGGGGTGACTTAGGAACAGATGCCGTCATTTTAAGTACAAAGGAAATGAAGGTCGGCGGTTTCATGGGAATGTTCAGTAAAAAGAAAATCGAAGTGGTAGCTGCGGTAGAGGAAAAGCAACCTCAAAAGCCACGACGGTTTGGACCATCTTCACAAGAGCCTACCCAGGCGGCTTCATCTTCAATGAATGCTCCTGAACAGCCAGAAAAATCATTTATGCCTGTGGTTCCCAGACAAGCTGCTCCAGAAGCTTATCGGCGGGTAACGCAGATGACGGGTGGTTCCAAAGAAGAACAAGCTGAGTTAACGAATGATGCAGAACAGGCAGCTTCAGCAACTGAGCATTTGTTATCTAGGCCTGCTAATAATCTGGAGACTATGTCTCAAGTACTTGATCATGAAGCATTGCTTTCGAACATGAAATCATCCAGTGAACTGTTTAAACAGCCCATTGAAGTAAGTGTTCCAGACAAGAGCGGAGCAGAGGGAAATCAGGCTCTGCTTAATGAATTGCGGGAAATGAAGGCTATGATGACTCGGTTTTCTCGAAATTCTTCATTGGAAAGTACTTGGCCGGAGCCGCTGCAAGAGATTTGTGAGCGTATGCTGGAGCAGGAAGTGGAACGCGATTTACTGGAGTATTGGCTCGAACAGGTATATGTGCGCCGGAGTGAGCATCCTTTTGCGCCTGAAACTTTTGATTGGGAACAAGCCTTTCGTGAGGAAGTGGCCAGTTTTATTCAGATAAGACTGGACAAAGGGATCTCCAAAGATACCAAAATTGTGTATGTGGCAGGTCCTACCGGAGTAGGGAAAACGACAACCATTGCCAAGTTAGCAGCAGAGCAGTTGTTTAAGCATCATCGCAAAGTTGGATTTATTACTTCTGACACGTACCGGATTTCAGCCGTCGAGCAACTGCGTACATATGCTACGATTTTGAATGTACCGCTTGAAGTTGTGCAGTCTCCCGGTGAAGTCCACAGAGCCATTCAACGTCTGGAACATTGTGACCTGATCCTCATGGATACCGCAGGACGAAATTATCGTAATGAATTACTTGTTTCGGAACTGCAAAGTCTGCTTTCGCCTATTAATGAAAGTGAGACGTATCTGGTACTCAGCCTGACATCCAAAAGCAAAGATATGCTCAATATAACTGGACATTTCAGTAAGTTTGGTCTTGGTAAGGTTGTATTTACTAAGATGGACGAGACAGGTAGCTGCGGTGGAATGTTTAATCTTTTGCATCAATTTCCGATGCAACTGGCCTATATTACCAATGGACAAAATGTTCCTGACGACCTGCTTCATCCCGATACAGAAATGGTGACAAGCATGCTGCTTGGACCCAAAGCATCATCAGGAGCTAACGGAGATTCCATATGAGTGACCAAGCCCAATCACTTAGACAAATGGCTTCTTCCTTGGATAAATATCGATTGCCCCCACGTAATCGTCAAGCCAAAATTATAACGATCACCAGTGGTAAAGGCGGGGTGGGCAAATCCAATTTTACGCTGAATTTTGCTCTGGCTCTGCAATCCCTTGGTCGAAAGGTACTTGTGTTTGATGCTGATATCGGTATGGCCAATATTGATGTATTAATGGGGGCCAATTCACAATACAATCTTCTTCACCTGTTAAAACGTGAGAAATCAATTGATGAAATTATTCAAACGGGTATAGGTAGTTTGCCTTATATTGCTGGAGGATCGGGCTTGAGCGAATTGTTTGCGTTATCGGATGACGATCTGAATTATTTTGCCGAAGAAGTAGAAAAAATGGCGGCAGATATGGATTACATTCTATTTGATACAGGTGCAGGTTTATCTAAAGAAAACCTTAAATTCATCACTTCAGCTGACGAATGCCTGGTCGTAACCACACCGGAACCGACGTCCTTAACAGATGCGTATGCGCTAATTAAAGTCGTCAGCGGGTTGCAAAAGAATACGGTATTCAAAATTATAGTCAATCGTGCCGATAACGATAATGAGGCCCGTCAAGTTGCCGATAAGATCGCACTGGTTGCGAGACGCTTTTTGGAGATCGAAATCCCGTTGCTTGGGCATATCAGTGATGATACTCATGTCATGCAAGCAGTCAAAAGGCAAATACCTTTTATGGTTGCTTTTCCGGGATGTGCGGCTTCAAGAGATATATTGAATCTGGCACACCGTTTTGCAGCAATGCCACAGATCCCGCAATCAGGTGCATTGAATGGAATTAAAGGGTTTATGCAAAAATGGTTGCGACGTTCTGTACATTGATTTTGATGAGAGGAAACAGAGGTGTTTAACATGTGTGCTTACCGGGTGCTGGTTGTAGATGATTCGGCCTTTATGCGCAAAATTATTACAGATTTAATTGTAAGGGATGAGTCGTTCAACATCGTAGGTACAGCCGCCAATGGCAAAGAGGCTGTAGAGAAAGTGAAGGAATTGCAGCCCGATTTGGTCACCATGGATGTCGAGATGCCTGAAATGAATGGTCTTGAAGCATTGCCATTGATTATGGCAGCCCATCCGCTACCTGTTATTATGCTGTCAGGCATTAATGAACAAGGCATGAAGGAGACCATCATGGCTCTGGAGGCAGGAGCTTTCGATTTTATAAGAAAGCCTTCCATTGCTCATGCGCAAGATATCGAGCAAGTGAGCAAGGCGTTGCTGGAACAGATGCACACTGCTATGCAAGCAGTGCGGAGCCGCCTGGAGCGCAAGGAAGCTAATGAGCGCAAAGCTGCATTGGAACAAGCGAAAAAAACGCCACAGGAAAAGACTACAGGACAGGCGGTGACTGAGAAACGAGCAGGCAGTCAAGCTTCGACAGACAAGCCTCCGGTTGTTCCGCTTGCTCCTTCACCTGCTGTATCAACTCAGCCGAAGCGTGATGCTGGCAAGTCCGTCCCGGCAGCAGCCAAGCAGGAAACGAAACGACAACAGTCTGGAACATCTGTTACGGCGGGGCGCATAGAACAGCCAGCTGCTCAGCCAAGCAAGTCAGTCCAAGCATCTACTGTTCAGAAGAAGGAAGACTTGTCCAAGAGGATGGGACGAACACCAGAGAAACTAAACAGTTCTAATACGGCCGCTGACAAATCGCTGCATGGTAAGGATAAAGCAGGGCTGGTTAAGCCGGAGCCCCGTAAGACGGTGAGTTCATCAGCTACTCCTATTCCAGCGGCTGCTACGCCTCCAGTAACGGCACCTACAGTTCCTGCCGCATCTAAAGGATTTTCTCTTAAAAAAGGTGTGCATACGTCCAGCTTTCGCAAACTGGTGGCGGTGGGATGTTCTACGGGCGGTCCGCGGGCGCTTAAGACGCTGTTGGAACGCATTCCTGGTGATTTTCCTGCTCCAATCGTTATCGTTCAGCATATGCCGCCAAACTTCACTCGTTCGCTGGCACAACGTTTGAACACGTTAAGTCCACTCCGAGTTGTGGAGGCTGAGCAGGGAATGACGCTGGAGACTGGAACGGCCTACATTGCCCCAGGGGGATATCAACTAAGAATTGTGCCAGGAGCCGGTGGTAAATACACTGTGTCACTGAAGATGGAGGAAGCTCGCAATGGTCACCGTCCTTCCGTAGATACGATGTTTGAATCGTTGCTCTCGTTAACCTCGTTGGAGCGGCATCTAGTATTGCTCACTGGAATGGGGAGCGATGGGGCCAAAATGATGAAAAAGCTTTATGATGCTGGGGTACAATCCACATTTGCTGAAAATGAGGAAACTTGTGTAGTGTACGGAATGCCCCGCTCAGCAGTAGAGTTAAAATGTGTGCGTCACCTTCTGCCAATGCAGGAGATCGCCCCCAAGCTTGTACAAGTTGTGAAATAATCGGAGTGTAACTCATGGAGGAGGTGTCTCACAATGGACATGAACCAATATTTAAACATGTTTATTGATGAGTCGAATGATCATCTGCAATCTCTTAACGAAAAAATGCTTCAACTGGAAAGCAATCCAACCGATCTAGGCATCGTTCAGGTGATTTTCCGTTCTGCCCATACCCTCAAAGGAATGGCTGCTACGATGGGATTTGAAGACCTAGCATCGCTAACTCACCAAATGGAAAACGTTCTTGATCTGGTACGTAACAACAAGCTGGCGATGCATGAATTTATATTCGATACCTTATTTAAAGGATTGGATGCTTTGGAGTCCATGGTGCAGCACATTACAGAGGGGGGCGACGGAAAAGCGGATGTCTCCTCTATTGTATCTTCACTACAATCCATCGTGAGTGGGGATTTCCAAAAGTCCGGCACAAATGCTGCCACTGAGGAGTCTCCATCTAAAAAAGTGGACAAAAACGATCGTGCTGGGCTTGTCTTGGATCAGTTCCAGTATTCTGTACTGGAGCAATCTATTTCTGAAGGACATCGTGTTCACTATATACAGGTAACAATCAGCTCAGAGAGCCAGTTGAAAGCGGCACGTGCCTTTATGGTGTTCAACACGCTGGAAAACTCTGGTGAAATCGTCAAGGCCTATCCGTCGGTACAGGATATTGAGCAGGAGAAATTCGAGCAAAGCTTCTCGTTATATTACATAACGCAGAAAGAAGTTGGGGAGCTGGAAAAGGAAATCGCGGGTATCTCTGAAATTGACACTGTCTCAGTGGTACAACTAGATCAGGAATCGCTTAAACAAATGAGCGAAGTTACTGCTGGACTGGCTGAGGCTGCTGCGGTGCAGGAAGCACCTGTTGCCGTGCAACCACCTGCTCCATCCCAGCCGCAGTCTCCAGCTGCGGCCTCTGTGGCTAAGCCAGCAGCAGGAAAAGCACCAGCAGCTAAGGCAGCTGCGCCTACGCATAACCGTACGATTCGCGTAGATATTGAACGCCTGGATGTACTTATGAACTTATTTAGCGAGTTGCTCATTGACCGTGTGCGGTTAGAGCAGTTGGCAAGTGAAGCTTCCAATCCAGCACTGACAGAAACAGTAGAGCACATGAGTCGTGTGAGCAGCGATTTGCAAAACGTCGTTCTTAAATTGCGGATGGTACCAGTAGATACTGTTTTCAATCGTTTCCCGCGTATGGTGCGCGATCTGGCCAAATCGCTGGATAAAAAACTTGATTTGGTTATTACTGGAGCAGAGACTGAAATGGACCGCACTGTTATCGACGAAATTGGCGATCCTCTGGTGCATTTGCTTCGGAACTCCGTGGATCATGGCATTGAGTCGGTAGCCGACCGGATTGCAGCTGGTAAACCTGAGACAGGAACGGTTCACTTGCGTGCTTTCCATAGCGGAAATAACGTATTCATTGAGATTGAAGATGACGGAAATGGTATTAATCGCGATAAGGTACTAAACAGTGCTATTTCTAAAGGGATTTTGACGGCAGAGCAAGCAGCGGTCATGACCGACGAGGAAGCCTATCAGGTATTGTTTGCTCCGGGCTTCAGTACAGCTGCAGTCATTTCAGACGTATCAGGACGTGGTGTCGGTTTGGACGTTGTTAAATCCAAAATCACCGCTTTGGGTGGCAATGTTACGGTTCACTCTACACTGGGCCAAGGCACTAATTTCTCTGTGCAATTGCCGCTGACCCTATCCATTATTGCAGCCATGATGATACAGATCGGTTCTGAAAAATATGCGATTCCATTGTCCTCCATTGTGGAGACTGCGATCGTCAAGCGGACACAAATTCGTTCAGTACATGGCAATAAAATGATTGCTTTCCGCGATTCTCATATCCCGCTCATCTCCTTGAGTCAGCTGTTCGAGGTACCGGACTTCAATGAAGATGAAGAAGAAGAGACAGAGGTCGTGGTCATCCGCAAGGGAGACCGTCTGGCAGCTCTTTCCGTACAGGACTTTTTGGGACAAAGTGAAATTGTCCTTAAAAATCTGGGCAAATACCTTCCAAACATCCAAGGAATTTCAGGCGCCACGATTCTGGGTGACGGTCAGGTTGCTTTGATCATCGACCCGAATGTTTTCATTAAATAATGTCTTCATCAAAAATGAAAGAAATGTGAAGTTGCTGACATCAATAAGGAGGTTTTTTAGACATGGGAGAAGAAATTAAAGTTATCGTATTTAAGCTTGGTGAAGAGGAATACGGTGTTGAAGTAGAAAAAGTCCAATCTATAGAACGCATGGTGCCGATTACACGGGTTCCAAGAACCTACGATTTTGTTAAAGGCGTATTCAACATGAGAGGCGTAGTCATTCCGGTTATTGATCTTCGTGGCCGGTTTGGATTACCTGAAGCTGAATATACCGATCAAACTCGCATCATTATCGTTGCAGTGGGTGAAATGCAAGTCGGCTTTATCGTTGACTCAGCGAATGACGTTATTGACCTGAATACTGACAATATCGAGACACCACCGGAAGTGATTGGCGGAGTTAAGGCTAAATACCTTCGCGGAGTTGCTAAGATTGGTGAAGAGCGCTTGTTGATTATGCTGAACTTGTCTGAAGTCCTGAATCGTAGCGAGATGAACCAACTGGAAGGCTTAGAGGATTAACATATGGAAAATCTAGGAAATCTTGAAGACTTCAAGTTGGATGTGTTGAAAGAAGTCGGTAACATTGGCTCGGGGAACGCTGCTACAGCGCTCTCCCGGCTTCTCAATAAACCGGTCGATATGGGTGTACCCAAAGTACAAATGCTGCCCTTTGAGGAAATTGCCGAGAAAGTCGGCGGCTATGAGCAACTTGTTGTCGCCATATTTTTTAGGGTAGAAGGGGAAGCCCCCGGGAATCTATTCTTCATATTGCAGCCTCAGGCGGCAAAAGGCTTACTTTCCCGTTTGGCGAATATTCCTTCAGATGACGAGGACAGTTTTAACGAAATGGAGCACTCAGCCCTGTCGGAGATCGGAAACATTTTAGCAGGCTCATACTTGTCTTCGCTGGCAGACTTTACGCGTTTATCTATGTATCCAACAGTCCCTGCACTGGCGTTGGACATGGCAGGAGCAATTCTCAGCTATGGACTGCTGCAGTTTGGGCAGATGGGGGATGCTGCATTATTGATTGACACATCGTTTCTGGAAGGGCAGAATCAGATAGAGGGTCAATTTTTCCTGATTCCTGATCCAGAATCGTTCGGGAAAATCTTTAGGTCGTTAGGAGTCCCGATGAACGATGATTGAGGATAAAAGCATCATTAAAGTCGGTATGGCTGACTTAAATGTTACCAGTAACCCGAACTCGATTCGCACGACAGGACTTGGTTCTTGCGTCGGATTGACTCTCTACGATCCTCACTTGAAACTGGCAGGTATGGCACATGTGATGCTACCATCCTCGGATATTGCACGTGAAGGGCAACTGAATATTGCTAAATACGCCGATACGGCGCTGCCCGAGTTATTTGAGAGGATGCTGAAATTGGGTGCTGAACGACGTAGACTGATTGCCAAAATGGCAGGGGGAGCGCAGATGTTCGCCTTTGCCGGTAGTGGAGATACCATGCGCATTGGTCCACGCAATGTAGAATCATGCAAAGAGATGCTCGTAGATCTCGGTATTCCCTTGATTGCGGAGGACACAGGCGGTAATTATGGACGAACGATTGAGTTGGACTCTGAAACTGGCGTTTTGAATATTCGAAGCGTACAAAAAGGTGTAAAGGAATTATAAACATGTTATTTGGCAGCTTACGCATTAATCTTTGGTCTGGAGTAGTCGGATTTATTCTGACTTTTGTGTTGTCCGTTGGCAGCAATCTGCTGACCACGAGCTTAATTCGTGGCTTGATCGCCTTCGTTTTTTGGTTCCTACTTGCATTTGTGCTGCGCTGGACACTAGGTGTTGTAGCGCGGCCAGATCTGGGGAATGCCCAAAGCCGGGCAAGCTCTCAGGTAGATGGCGTAGGGGGGAATCTGGACCTGACGACACCAGACGAGAATGAAAACCTGAATGAATTGCTGAAACCGAAACCAGAGCAGACGGACGAAGGGAACAATGGTTTCGCGCCTTTAAACCCACCTAAGCTGGTTTCCAACAAGGACCCTGAAGAATTGGCCAAGGCCGTTCGTCACCTGACAGACAAATAAGGAGGGTGAAGCCGATGAACGAGCGTAAAGCCGCTCATTTAAACCATTCCGAACTATGGGAGCAATGGAAAGAACACGGTGACAAGGAAGCAAAGAAACAGTTAATTGAAAAGTATCTCCATATTGTGGAATATGTGTCGGGCCGCCTTGCAGTAGGCTTGCCCAAAAATGTATCCAAGGATGATCTGGCGAGTAACGGCGTTATGGGTTTGATTGACGCTTTAGAGAAATTTGACTATGAGCGTGGTTTGCAGTTTGAGACTTATGCTTCTTGGCGTGTTCGCGGAGCGATTTTGGATGGTCTTCGTCAAGGGGATTGGGTTCCTCGTTCAGTTAGGGAAAAAGCAAAAAAAATCGAGGATGCCTACCAGCATTTGGAACAAAGATATTTACGCACGGTAAGCGACGAAGAGATGAGCCATTATTTGGACGTTTCTGAAAAAGAGTTTCAAAGTATGATCCAGGAAGTCGCTGTTATGTCGATTGTCTCACTGGAGGACCCCATCCGTGAAGAGGAATCGGAAACACGGCTTTCCCTTTTGGTGGACGAGAAGGCGAAAAATCCGGATCATAAGGTCAATGAATTTACACTTCGTGATGCCCTTGCACAAGGCATTGATAAATTGACTGAAAAAGAACGTATCGTTGTTTCTTTATTGTATTACGAGGATTTGTCACTCAGCGAAATCGCTGAGGTCATGTCGCTATCTCCATCGCGAATTTCACAGTTGCATTCCAAAGCAATATTACGTCTAAGAGCGACATTGGACAAACAACGGGATTTGCTAATGCGTAAAGATTAACGTACGGGAGGTTACAGTAACAGTTAGACGGAAGGAGCACCCTTGTGGAGAAGCAATATGCTTTGGACCAGTATTTAAAAGTGGTTGTCTCACCTGACAAACAAACAGCCTACTTGGAGTTTGCCAAACGTGAAGAAGGTTTTGCCTGTTCTGTGGAAGAATTAGAGCGTTTTCTAAGCAACCAAAAAATATCCTACGGTTTAATGACCGATGCGATTCGTGTATTTGCGGCAAATCCGGAAGATCATTTCTTCGGAAAATTACTGATTGCTCAGGGAAAGCAGCCGGTCCATGGCAAAGACGGAAAAATTAATCTGGCTGATATTGTGACTGGCGAAGATGCACATAAGCCACTTGAAACCGTAGATGGACGGGTGGATTATAAAGAACTAACTCGTTTAAGAAATGTAAAACGTGGACAATTGATTGCCGAACGAGTTGATCCTCTGCCGGGTGTACCGGGGATTGCTGTAACCGGAGAGGAAATTCCTTTTCTTCCAGGTAGAGAGGCGCGTTTTAAAGTTGGAAAAAATGTAGTGATCCATCCGGAAGGTGTTGCCATGTATGCGGCTATTGACGGACTGGTGACTACGACTGAAAAGGGCAAACTTAATGTGTTCCCCGTATATGAAGTGAACGGGGACGTCGATTATAGTGTCGGTAATATTGATTTTGTTGGAACCGTCGTCATTCGTGGGAATGTCTTGACAGGGTTTCGCGTTCGGGCGGCTGGCGACATTCGTGTCATCGGTGGTGTGGAAGGCGCTGAAATTGAGGCGGAAGGTTCAGTGGAAATCAGTGGCGGCATTATCGGATACCATAAGGGGTTCGTGAAGGCTGCACAAAATGTCAAATGCTCATTCATACAAGATGGTAACGTGATTGCGGGAGGCGATATACTTGTATCCCAGAGCATCATGCATTCCCAGATTAAAGCGAGTGTAAATGTACTCTGCGAGGGGACCAAAGGGCTTATCGTAGGTGGCAGTGTACAAGCTGGTAAAAAGGTAGTAGCTCGTACCATCGGTAATACAATGTCCACAGCTACTGTTATCGAAGTGGGTGTGCTTCCTGAACTGCGCGATGAACTAACAGAACTCCGCGCACGTTTGAAGCAGCAGACAGACAGCCAGGATAAAACGAATAAGGCCCTTACCATATTGGATCAACTTGCCGCCGCCGGACAGCTTGCACCTGAAAGAATGGCTATGCGAATCAAGCTGACATCTACTAAAAAATCTAATGAACAGGAGCTTTTGGAAACCAAGTCCAGAATGCTTGAAATTGAACGAACATTAGAGGATACGAGCCGGGCACGGGTAGAAGTGAAAAATGTGATTTACGGTGGCTCTAAAATAGTTATCGGCAGATATACAAAATTTATTAAAGATTCAGTGGAAAGAATGGCGTTTTATTATCATGAGGGAGACATCAGCATGTCCTCCTACGTGTAATTCAGCACACTGTTAATCATTCAACATTGTATTCCTTGAAAGACAGATACGGATGCCCAATCGGAAAGGGTGTGGTCCAATGAGCTTGAAGGCTGTTGAATTGCAAATTGCCGTACCTCGCACCAGTGAAGCAGGAAAATACCAAAGTGAGTCCCAGCAGCGGCCGATGAATGATCAAGCATTGCTTGGACAAAAGGCCGCGCTGGAGACAGAGAACATGCGTCAACGAAGCGGCGCCATAGATCAGTCTGCAGAAACATTCGTCGGTGAGCGGCAAACGGGAGGGCAGAGCAGAGATTCTTCCCAGCAGAGCCGTTCCCAATCAGATGAGACTGAGGTGCCTAAGGAGCATCCGGCAGAGCATCCGTACAAGGGACATCATATTGATTTTTCGCTCTGATCCGACAGGTGGAGAAGCGTTATTAAAGGAGACGATGGGCAGTGGATCAACCATGGATTTATATTGTTCTGCTGGGCGCTGCAGCTGTTGTCTACGCCTGGCTTCTGCCTAAGCGTCAGCCAGGCCGGGGAACAGAAGAGGCCGTCGTTCAAAAGGTCGAGGCCACATTGGAGCAGTATATGGCCGATATTGAAAACGACAATGACGAGCTGATTGAGCTCGTATCTGGTATGAAGCAGGAGCATACAGTTAAACAGGCGGCATTACAGGAACAAGTAGCTGAGCTTCGGAACCGTATCGTGGAGCTTGAGCGCCAGGCTATGTTTGCTACTGTTTCTATGCAAACCGAGTCTGTATCTAAGGAAATACAACATACAGTAACTTCTCATCAGGCAGCGGTTGCTTACGGTCAATTTCAAAGTCCGCAACCTGGAGTGTCTGTACAGGAAGGCTATTCTGATTCAGAAGCTCCTCTCGTAACTATGGAGGAGCAGACAGTATTGCAAGACGCTGAAACTGAGCAGGAAGTAGAGTCCATCCGTGATCGTTATCAAGAGTTGTTTGCGCTGCATGAGCAAGGCAAGTCGTTGGATTATATAGCCAAGCAATCAGGCATCCAGCGGGGGGAAGTACAGCTTATATTGCAACTCGCAGAGCGGGAGGATGTAACGTGATCAAAAACCGTTCATTTATGCTAGGCATGGGTACGGGCCTTATAACGGGGGCATTGCTGTTGCAACTGGCAATGATCGGTCAGGGACAATCGCAGCAATCTTCAACAGACCCAAAAAACATGACGCGAGAGCAATTAGAAAAGGCAGCTGCCGAATTAAATCTTCAGATCAGTGACAGTTCTGATCCGAAAATGACAGAAGAGGAATGGCGTAATAAGGTGATCAAGGAAGGCAACAAAACTCCGGTTGCACCCCAAAAGGCTAAACCAGCTCAAACGCCGTCAACACCAAAGGTACCTGCAAATAGCACATCCTCGGCGGCTTCTAAACCTTCGACCAGCGCATCGGTTCCACAAAGTCCGAATAAGCCGCAAACTCAAAGGTCTGGCACTACAACGACTCCCAACATCCCCAAGCAGCCTGCCACCCCACAAGTGCAGTATAGCATTGCATCGGGAAGCAATTTGAGAAGTGTGGCATCAGGATTGCAACGGGCAGGGGTTGTGTCGGATGCTAGTGCATTTGAGGCAGCAGCTAAGGCCCAAAAAATCAATACCAAAATTCGTACGGGTACCTATCAGTTTGCTAAAGGTGAGGATTTCAGTTCTATTATTACTAAAATTACGAAAAAGCCGTCCAACTGACCAGACCGGGAAGTGGACGGCTTTTATTCATGCTGACAAGTTCGATAAGAGGCGTAAAACGTCACATTTTGCGTTGTTCCAACTATTGTCGAAAAGTTGGTTGCAACGATGCAAGTGTTATGGTATATTAATTGACGGTGTTAAAAACGCACGTCGGTTAATTTTATAGAGGGTGCTTTCCAATGGAAAGTCTTTATGAAAAATGATGTCGGCGGAGGACACACAAAAAACCAAACTTAGGAGGTGCGTGAAGATGGCAGTAATCTCCATGAAACAGCTTTTGGAAGCTGGGGTTCACTTTGGTCACCAAACACGTCGCTGGAACCCGAAAATGGATCGTTATATCTTCACTGAAAGAAACGGTATTTACATCATTGACTTGCAAAAGACAGTGAAAAAGGTTGAGGAAGCTTACAACTTCGTAAAAAGCATTGCAGCTGAGAATGGTACAATTCTGTTCGTAGGCACGAAGAAACAAGCACAAGATTCCGTTAAAGAAGAAGCAGCACGCGCTGGTCAATTCTACATTAACCAACGTTGGTTGGGTGGTACGCTGACTAACTTCCAAACGATTCAAAAACGTATTGACCGTTTGAAACAACTGGAAGCTTGGGAAGAAGACGGTACATTCGCAGTTCTTCCTAAAAAAGAAGTTATCATTCTTCGCAAAGAAAAAGATCGTCTTGAAAAATTCTTGGGCGGTATCAAAAACATGAAGGGCCTTCCAAGTGCTCTGTTCATCATTGATCCACGCAAAGAACGTATCGCGGTTGCTGAAGCTCGCAAATTGGGTATCCCAATCGTAGGTATCGTTGATACAAACTGCGATCCAGACGAAATCGACTATGTTATCCCAGGTAATGACGACGCAATCCGCGCTGTTAAATTGCTGACAGGTAAAATGGCTGATGCAGTTATGGAAGCAAACCAAGGCGAAGAAACTACAGCATAATATTTCCATTAGGAAATACCTATATGAATTAAATGAAAAGGGTGGTTGGCAGGTGTATAACCTCTCACTACCCTTTTTTTAAGGAATAAAGCACGGTATACCACTGAAAATCAAATTTGGAGGGAAATAATATGGCAGTTAATGCTAGCGCAGTAAAAGAGCTTCGTGAAAAAACAGGCGCAGGAATGCTGGATTGTAAAAAAGCGCTTGAAGAAGCAAACGGTGATTTGACAAAAGCGGTTGAAGTTCTGCGCGAAAAAGGACTTGCAGCTGCAGCCAACAAAGCAGGTCGTATTGCTACTGAAGGTGTTGTTGAATCCTACATCCATGCTGGCGGCCGTATCGGCGTACTGGTAGAAGTAAACTGCGAAACAGACTTCGTAGCTAAAACAGACCAGTTCAGAGATTTTGTGCGCGATATTGCAATGCATATCGCTGCATCGAACCCTCGTTATGTTCGTCGTGAAGAAGTGCCACAGGAAGAGATCGAAAAAGAAAAAGAAATCCTGAAAGCACAAGCTCTGAACGAAGGTAAACCAGAGAAAATCGTTGAAAAAATGGTTGAAGGCCGCATTGGTAAGTTCTATGAGGAGTTCTGCTTGTTGGAGCAATCTTTCATCAAAGATCCAGACAAAACAATCTCCACGCTTATCAACGAAAAAATCAGTACAATTGGCGAAAACATCTCTCTGCGTCGCTTTGTTCGTTTTGAACTGGGTGAAGGTCTGGAGAAAAAAGAAGATAACTTCTACGAAGAAGTTATGTCTCAAGTGAAACAATAATTACCAACGAACGGTAATTGCATATGGAAAAAACGGAAATGGAACACATCAGTGTTCCTTTTCTTGCAACAGGACACCTATCCTGTTACATAAAGTATAAATGATATTGGAGGGTGATCATTTGGAAAAACCTGTGTTTAAGCGTGTTGTCCTGAAAGTTAGTGGTGAATCGCTGTCAGGTCCTAACGGTTACGGTATTGATGCGGATACGATTGCGTCCATTGCCGAACAAGTCAAAGACGTGGTGGAACTGGGAGTAGAAGTTGCTATCGTGTGTGGTGGCGGTAACATCTGGCGTGGTATTGCTGGAAGTGCCAACGGAATTGACCGGGCCACGGCAGATTACATGGGTATGCTGGCAACAGTGATGAACTCACTGGCCTTACAGGATGCTTTGGAACAGATTGAAGTACCTACTCGTGTACAAACATCCATTGCGATGCAACAGATTGCTGAACCTTATATCCGCCGTAGAGCTATCCGTCATTTGGAAAAAGGTCGGGTTGTTATTTTTGCAGCAGGTACAGGTAATCCGTTCTTCTCGACTGATACTACTGCTGCATTACGTGCTGCTGAAATTGAAGCGGAAGTAATTCTGATGGCTAAAAATAAAGTGGATGGCGTATATTCTGCTGATCCGTTTAAAGATAGCACAGCCGAGAAATATGAGCAGCTTACGTATTTGGATGTGCTCAACAAAAATCTCGGTGTCATGGATTCTACCGCTTCCTCGTTGTGCATGGATAACAATATTCCGTTGATTGTCTTTGCTATTACAGAGCAAGGTAACATTAAACGTGTCGTGCTGGGTGAGAAAATTGGTACGATCGTCAAAGGGAGTGTAAATTAATGCCACAATCTGTGAAAAAGAGTGCTGAGGAACGCATGCAAAAAGCAATCCAAGCATTGCAACGTGATCTTGCATCTTTGCGTGCAGGACGGGCGACACCAGCTTTACTGGACCGTGTACAGGTAGAGTATTATGGTGCAATGACTCCAGTCAACCAGCTGGCGAATATCAATACACCTGACAGCCGGACCTTGATGATTCAGCCTTGGGACAAATCTTCCTTGGCCGATATCGAGCGCGCTATACAAAAATCCGATTTAGGTTTGACACCTTCGAATGATGGTAATACCATTCGTCTGAGCATTCCTGCTTTGACGGAGGAACGCAGAACTGACTTGGTGAAGTTGACGAAGAAGAACGGTGAAGAAGCGAAGATCGCTATTCGTAACATTCGTCGTGATGCCAATGATGACATCAAAAAATTGGAGAAAAGTGATATTTCCGAGGACGAATCTCGTAAACATCAAGAAGATATCCAGAAAACAACTGATAAGTTTATCGCTGAAGTGGATAAAGTTTTAGCTGCAAAAGAAAAAGAAATTATGGAAGTTTAAAAGATTGGCAGCCCCTCCCTTACGGTGGGGTTTGTCTCTTTTCAAGCCTGAGGCACATTTTCAGAGAATGCTGGAGGAACTGGAATGATCAAACGGGTTCGGTCTTGGTGGAACGGGGAACAAAAACAGCAAACACCGGCCATTTCAAAAGACAATATTCCGCAGCATGTTGCTGTCATCATGGATGGGAACGGCAGATGGGCCAAACGGATTGGAATGCCGCGGATTGTAGGGCACCAAAATGGAATGAAGGCAGTGAAACGCACAGCAATTGCAGCGGATGAACTGGGTATTAAGTATTTGACTTTGTTTGCATTTTCAACTGAAAATTGGACGCGTCCAAAGGACGAAGTTGATTTTCTAATGCGCTTACCGCAGGAATTTCTGGCTATTGAGCTAGATGAGCTGATTGGAAAAAATGTGCAAGTGCGTATGATGGGCAATAAGGAACATTTACCTTCCCATACCGTTGAGGCGCTGACTGAAGCGACTCGACGAACTGAAAATAATACCGGACTTGTTCTTAATTTTGCATTAAATTATGGAAGTCGGTTGGAAATCACAGAATGCATGCAAACATTGGGCCGTCAAATTGCGGATGGGAAGCTTAAAACAGAAGATATAACATCTGAGCTGATCGGTAATACGTTGCTTTCTAGTGGTATGCCAGACCCTGATTTACTGATTCGAACAAGCGGTGAGCTTAGACTTAGTAATTTTATGCTCTGGCAGCTTGCCTACAGTGAGTTGTGGTTTACTGATATTTATTGGCCTGAGTTTAAGAAAGAACACTTATACGAAGCAGTGATCGAATATCAGCAAAGAACACGGCGGTATGGCGGACTGAAGTAAATGGAGGATGAAAGCCGTTGAGACAGAGATTAATTACCGGTATTCTGGCAGGCATATTCTTTTTGGCGATGGTCCTGTGGGGCGGCTTGGCCTACCATTTGCTTATATTGGCGATGGCCCTAATCGGATTTTATGAGTTCGCACGAATGACGCAGGTATCTCCTTTTGGAGGTACAGCAATACTTGGATACGTAAGCATATTAGCTTTTGTATTCCCGTATGAACCTTTTGGTTTGCACTCACCCTTACCCTTTGCCAGTATGCTTTGGCTGGTAATGATAGCTTTTATGATCATCACGGTAGGAACAAAAAATAAAATCCCGATTCAAACGGTAGCTATATTATTTCTTGGTACCGTTTATATAGGGTTTGGATTTTCGTATATTGCGGAATCACGTCATATGGAACATGGACTGTTATGGACATTTTTATTATTGGCTTGTATTTGGGCAAGTGATGCAGGGGCATATTTTGTAGGCAAAATGGCAGGAAAGACGAAATTATGGCCTGCGATCAGTCCGAACAAAACGGTCGAAGGATCCATTGGCGGCATCGTTTTAGCGTTGGTTATAGCTCTTGTATTCGCTGGATTATCGGGTGGACTGCTGCCATGGGGCAAAGCCATCGGCATCGGTTTGTCATGTGCAGTTGTGGGACAACTGGGCGATTTGGTACAATCTGCATACAAACGAGTGTACGGCATTAAAGATTCCGGTAATCTGCTGCCAGGGCACGGTGGTATACTAGACCGCTGCGACAGCTGGATTGTCGTTTTTCCATTTGTACATATGCTGATGCTGCTTCCATGAGTCTATTGATTACAGTTTATGCTCAGGCTAATCTCTATGCTGCTCACTCTGCGCTACTAGAAGGTTGGAACCAGTAGCATAGCTGCCTGAATAACAATCAATGAGCTCCTGGATAAAAGTGATTTTCAGGATAGGAAGGTGCATCATGAAAAGAATTACGGTACTTGGTTCAACCGGATCTATTGGAACTCAAACGCTGGATGTAGTGTCCATGCACCCGGATCAGTTTACTGTTGAGGCTTTAGCAGGTGGTTCTAATATAAAGTTACTTGCTGAGCAGGCTCATCTTTATAAACCCAAAAAAGTGTCTGTGGGTACTCGGCAGTTGGCGGATGAAATTCGTCCTTTACTGCCTTCTGGAACGGAACTGTATTGGGGAAATGAAGGACTCGTTGAGCTTGCTGCGAACACAGAGGCGGATATGGTTGTGACGGCTGTAATGGGCAGTGTCGGATTGCACTCCACGCTGGCCGCAATTGAGGCTGGAAAACAGATCGGTTTGGCCAATAAGGAAACACTGGTTACTGCTGGTCATCTGGTCACAGCGCGGGCTCGGGCGAAAGGAGTGCCGTTGCTGCCGATTGACAGTGAGCATTCAGCTATTTTCCAATGCTTGAATGGTGAGCGTATGAAAGATGTGGCACATATTACTCTCACAGCATCAGGGGGTTCTTTTCGAGATTTGACAAGAGAACAGTTGCGTGAAGTTACAGTGGAAGATGCACTCAAGCATCCCAATTGGTCAATGGGGGCCAAAATTACAATTGATTCAGCAACGATGGTAAACAAGGGGCTGGAAGTCATTGAGGCGCATTGGCTATTCGGACTTGATTATGAGCAGATTCATGTGTTGCTTCATCCGGAAAGCATTATTCATTCCTATGTTGAGTTTCAGGATACAAGCATTGTTGCTCAACTTGGGAATCCGGACATGAGAGTACCCATTCAATATGCATTGACTTATCCTGAGCGTATGAAGTCCCCGGCGAAGCCGTTGTCACTGGCTGAAGTGGGCAGACTCCATTTTAAGGAAATGGATTATAATCGTTTTCCTTGTTTAAGGCTTGCCTTCGAATGTGGTAAAATGGGTGGTACAGCACCGACCGCATTTAATGCAGCTAATGAGATTGCTGTTGCCCGTTTCCTGCGTGAAGAAATTTCTTTTCTGCATATTGAAGCTATTATTGAACGTGTGCTGGAGCGGCATGTCAATGTGGCTAATCCTGATCTGTCTGCGATTGAAGCATGTGACGGAGAGACTCGTAGCATAGCTGCAGAATTGTAGGCTAATGTTGGGTTAGAAACGAAATGTGATTCTCTTGTGCGGGATCGGAGAATAATGATAATCTAGGAAGACAAACTCGATCTCATTGAAAGGGGAACGGAAACGATTGGAAACGATTCAAATAGTGTTGATGACGGTGCTCATGTTTTTCGTCATAGTGACAGTGCATGAATGGGGGCATTATTATTTTGCCAAGCGCGCCGGGATTCTGGTACGGGAGTTTGCGATCGGTTTCGGTCCGAAACTGTTTTCTTATAAAAGAAACGAGACGCGATTTACGTTGCGTTTGTTGCCGTTCGGTGGCTTTGCCCGCATGGCGGGAGAGGATCCGGAGGTCAATGAAATTGAGACCGGACAAACGATTGCTGTACGCGTAACGGATGATGTCGTGAAGACCATCTATCTGGATCAACTGGATAATCGCAAGAATGTGGTGCGCGGCGAAGTGTTGGATATTGATCTGGAACAGTCGTTAACTTTAAAATTGGATGTAGATGGCGAAGATCAGCAATACACTGTACACCCGCAAGCGATGATGGTAACGAAAGGTCAATCCATTCAGATTGCACCCAAGGATCGGCAGTATGGGAGTAAAACAGTAGGACAGCGTGCGATGGCTATTTTTGCTGGACCACTGATGAATTTTATTCTTGCCTTTATTTTGTTTGGTCTGCATATTCAGATGGTCGGCATTCAAGTGGACAACCCGACGTATGTCCAAATTAGTGAAATTACAGCAGGTATGCCTGCTGCTGAAGCTGATTTGCATAAGGGAGATATCATCGAATCGGTGAATGGAATAGCCATTGGTGCGAATGTTGAAAACATGATCAAACTGATTGCGGATTCTCAAGACAAGCCGATGAAGTGGACGGTTCGCCGTGATAATAAGACCTTTGATCTTACTATTACACCTCGTGCAATGGAAGGACAAAAGGGTGGCAAGGTGGGCATTGTGCCTGAACTTCCAAAACGCCAAGCAGGTGTCGGTGAAACGTTCAAATTTGCCGGGCAATCCATGGTCAGAACGACCGATATTATTTTTCAAGGATTTAGCCAGCTTATTCAACGTTTTTCTATCAATGACCTGGGAGGACCGGTACGTACTTTTGAAGTGACGGGGCAAATTGCCAAGCAGGGGATTGAGCAGTTGACGTATTGGACTGCTATAATGAGTCTTTATCTGGGGATATTTAATTTATTGCCTATTCCGGCGCTGGATGGAAGCAGACTTGTTTTCCTTGGTGTGGAGGCGGTAAGAGGGCGTCCCGTCGATCCGAGCAGGGAAGGAATGGTCCATTTCGTTGGTTTTGCTATGCTATTCCTGCTTATGATTGCGGTCACGTATAACGATATTTTACGCTTAATTAATGGTTAATTAGAGACGGACTTATATAAAAACGGTCTGTATGGGAGGACATGCATTTCTATGTCGAACGATAAACAGTTTGTCGAGGAAATTACGCCGCAGAGCGAAGATTTTTCCCGATGGTATATTGATGTTATTAAAAAAGCAGAACTGATGGATTATTCCCCTGTTCGCGGATGTATTGTATTCCGCCCCGATGGTTTTGAAATCTGGGAGCATATCAAGGAAGCCATGGACGTGCGCTTCAGAGAAACAGGGCACCGTAATGCCTATTTTCCAATGTTCATTCCAGAAAGCTTTTTTCA
The DNA here is from genome assembly GCF_024213325.1 of Paenibacillus sp. MZ03-122A. Taxonomy (NCBI): domain Bacteria; kingdom Bacillati; phylum Bacillota; class Bacilli; order Caryophanales; family Paenibacillaceae; genus Paenibacillus; species Paenibacillus sp. MZ03-122A. The sequence goes on from NZ_JANAVI010000001.1 coordinate 712,696, forward strand.
AAAGGAAAAAGAGCATGTTGAAGGGTTTAATCCTGAACTGCCTTGGGTAACCGAGGCTGGCGGGGAAAAGCTGGAAGAGCGTCTTGCTATTCGTCCGACTTCGGAAACGATGATTGGTCATATGTACTCCAAATGGATTCAATCCTATCGTGATCTGCCTGTGCTTATTAACCAATGGGCTAACGTAGTGCGTTGGGAAAAACGCACGCTGCCTTTCTTGCGCACAAGTGAATTTTTGTGGCAAGAAGGTCACACGGCCCATGAAACAGAAGAAGAAGCACGTGAAGAAACGATGAAAATGCTGGAAGTATACCGTGAGGTTATTGAGGAAGTTCTGGCTATTCCGGTTATTACTGGACAGAAAACACCTTCTGAAAAGTTTGCAGGTGCGAAGGATACATTTTCACTGGAAGCGATGATGAAGGATGGACGGGCGGTACAAGCTGGGACCTCCCACTATATGGGAACTAATTTTGCCGTTGCATTTGACATTAAATATTTGAGTCGTGAAAACAACTTGGAATTCGCGCATACGACTTCATGGGGAACAAGTACACGTTTGATCGGTGCACTGATTATGGTCCATGGAGATGACCGTGGTCTGGCATTGCCTCCTAAAGTTGCGCCTACGCAGGTTATTATGGTTCCAATTGGACCACCTAAGAAGCGTGATGCCGTTATCGCTCGTGCAGATGAACTATTTGCTGAGTTGAAACAAGCGGGAGTGCGTGTTAAAATGGACGACCGCAGCGATGTAAGTCCAGGCTGGAAATTTAATGAATATGAAATGCGCGGTGTGCCGGTTCGTCTGGAAATCGGACCTCGTGATATGGAAAACGGTGTCTGTGTGCTCGTATCCCGCATCAGCGGTGAGAAAAAAATCGTGCAGCAGGATAATCTGGTTGAGGAAGTACACGCGATGCTCGCACAGGTACAGCAGGAGATGTTTGATCGTGCGAAAAATTTCATGGAAGAAAACTTCTATTCCGTCGATACGCTGGATGAAATGAAGACTCTCATGGAAGAAAAACGCGGCTTTACTTTGGCAGGCTGGTGCGGATCTGAAGAATGTGAAGACAAAGTTAAAGAAGTAACAGGTGCTACAAGCCGTAACATACCGTTTAAAACAACCGAGCAAAAGTCCACATGTTTGTGTTGTGGCAAACCTGCCAAGCATACAGTAGTGTTTGCACGAGCGTACTAATATAGATGTAGGGCAATATCACTATACTCACTTCATTCTTTTTGCTGACATCGTAGCTATTACGGGACAATGTTCCGAAGGATCTATGTCGTTGTGAGAAGGATTGAAGAGGGCTACGAAAAGCTTTTGCGGTCGGAGATGTTTTTGACGCAGAAGCTTTTCATGTTTTCAGAATGGTAGATTTAAAATTGGGGGGAGAGCCATGGGCGGAGCTGAAGAAAAGAGAAAGCGGCTGGAACTGCTGATGAAGCAAGTTGGGATGCCGGCTGGAGTGGTTGAACCTTATTTTTTGGACGGTTGGATTGATCAAGTGGAGATTAGCCGTACCAATAAGGATTGGAATATCACCATTGCCAAGGAGACACTGGTCCCCGCTCAGGTGTATCGTACGTTCTGTATTCAAGTACAGGAAAAAATGAATCACATCGCAAAAATTACGTTCCGTTTTCAGTATAGTGAGCAGATTCAGCCTGGTGATATTATTAGTGAATACTGGAAACTTTTTCTAGAGTGGGTGCATCGTGAGATCCCATCTGTTAACGGTTGGATGAATCGGGCTGTGCATGAGTGGGAAGACGGTCTATTATTGCTGACGATGAGCGACAGTATGTCATTGGAACTGGCGCGTAAAAAACAGATAGATCAAGCTATCATCAAATTTTACGATAAATATTTCGGACTCTCTATGCGCATTAAAGTCCAAGTGGGTGAAAGTAACCAGGAGGCATTACAGCAATTCCAAGAAAAGAAGATGCAGGAAGAACGCGAAGTTATTCAGCAGATGATGGAAAGTATGGAATCCGAAATGCCGCCTTTGGATGAAGAAGAAGGAGACGTACGGCTTCAATTTGGTTATGACATCAAAGAACCAGCTGTTCCGATGCAAGATATTCAGGACGAAGAGAAAAAAGTCACCTTACAAGGAACAATCTTCGGTTTGGATAGTAAAGAATTGCGCAATGGCAGTACGTTGTTTACGTATTATTTGACCGACTTTAGTGATTCCCTGCAAATGAAAATGTTTGCTAAAACTAAAGAAGATCTGAAGATCCTCAGTTTGTTGGCTAACGGGAAATGGGTTAAAGTGCGGGGGCGAGTTGAATATGATCGTTTTATGCAAATTCCCGAGCTGGTTATGATTCCTTCCGATCTAGTTGAAGTACAGGCTCCACCCACACGTAAGGATAATGCAGAGGAAAAACGGGTTGAGTTCCATCTCCACACAAAGATGAGTGCTATGGATGCTGTTGCCTCGATTGATCAATACGTCAAAACAGCTGCCAAATGGGGGCACAAGGCGATTGCGGTCACTGATCATGGCGGTGTGCAGTGCTACCCTGATGCTGCTAAGGCTGCAAAGAAAAACGGCATTAAAATGATCTACGGTGTTGAGGCCAATGTGGTTAATGATGCTGTTGAGGTTGTAATGCAGGCACAGCCATTAAATTTGAAAACAGCGACTTATGTCGTTTTTGATATTGAAACCACCGGTTTATCGGTTACACAGAATAAAATCATTGAGATTGCGGCTGTAAAAATGCATGATGGCAAAGAAGTTGATCGTTATGCTACCTTTGTTAATCCGCATGAGCGCATACCATACAATATCCAGCAACTGACCAACATTAACGATGAAATGGTCAAGGACGCGCCGGATGTAGAACCTGTTATGAAGGAGTTTGTAGCTTTTGCTGGTGATGCTGTATTGGTTGCCCATAATGCGCGATTTGATGTCGGCTTTATCCAGGCGACCCTTCGAAATATGGGTTTGCCTGAAATGACCAATCCGGTACTGGATACCCTAGAACTGGCTCGTTTACTGTTTCCAACAATGAAAAACCACCGTCTGAATACGCTGACGACCAAATATAAAGTGGCGCTAGAAAGCCATCATCGAGCCATTGACGATACAGTCGCACTGACTGAAGTGCTGAATGGCTTGCTGAATGATGCGGAACAAATTAAGGGTTTAAAAATGCTCGATCGTCTGAATGATTATGTGGGTAAGGATTTATCGACCGTTCGTCCTTTTCACTGCTGTATTTATGCCCTCAATCCGATTGGTAAAAAAAATCTGTACAAGCTGGTTTCGATGTCTCATACCGAATATTTCAAGCGTGTGCCTTGTATTCCTAAATCCAAATTGTCAGAAATGAGAGATGGATTGCTTATTATTTCTGGTTGCGAAAAAGGAGAGTTCTTTGAGGCTGTGTTAAACAAGTCCGAGGAAGAGGCCGAGGAAATTGCACAGTTTTATGATGTGTTGGAGATTCAACCTTTGACGATGTATATGCATTTAGTAGAAAAACAACTGGTAAGCGGGCCTGATGCTCTGAAAACGGCAATACGCAAAGTATGCGAAATTGGACGGCGACTTGATAAGCCCGTAATTGCCACAGGCAATGTTCACTATTTGGAAACTCGCGATAAGTTGTACCGTGATATTACGATACACGGCATTACGGGATTTAGCCCGCTAAAAGATATTCGTAAGCCAGATGCGCATTTACGCACCACAGACGAAATGCTGGCAGAATTCGAGTTTTTGGGCGAGGAGAAAGCCTATGAAGTCGTTGTGAAGAATACCAGTGAGTTGGCGGATCGATTTGAGGAGCTGGAGCTGTTCCCTGACAAGCTGTTCACACCTTTGCTGGATGGGGCGGATGAGGAAATCCGCAACACTTGCTACGAGACAGCTAAATCCATCTATGGTGAGGAATTGCCCGAAGTGGTTGTAGCCCGTCTTGAAAAAGAACTAGAGCCGATTATTAAATACGGTTTCTCTGCCAACTATCTCATTTCCGAGCGTTTGGTTAAAAAGTCTAATAAGGATGGATATCTGGTAGGTTCACGGGGTTCTGTTGGATCTTCTGTGGTCGCTACCTTTCTCGGTATTTCCGAGGTTAATCCACTGCCTGCACATTATATTTGCGGTAATCCTGAATGCAGACATAGCGAATGGATTTTGGACGGTAGTGTGCCGAGCGGATTTGACTTGCCGGACAAAAACTGTCCCAAATGCGGTGGAAAACTGAAGGGTGAGGGACAGGATATTCCGTTTGAAACGTTTCTTGGGTTTAAGGGAGATAAAGTTCCCGATATTGATTTGAACTTCTCTGGCGAATATCAACCTGTCGCACATAACTATACGAAAGTACTGTTTGGTGAGAAAAGTGTATTCCGTGCTGGAACCATCGGTACAGTTGCCGAGAAAACAGCCTTTGGCTTTGCAAAGAAATATGAAGAGGCGCATCATAAAAAATGGCGTGGGGCTGAGCTGAACAGGCTGGCTTCGGGTTGTACAGGGGTCAAACGCAGTACCGGGCAACATCCAGGCGGAATTGTCGTTGTTCCCGATTATATTGAGGTCGAGGATATTACGCCGGTACAGTACCCCGCCGATGATACAAGCTCGGAATGGAAAACAACGCATTTTGATTATCATGCTTTTGATGCGAATCTACTCAAACTCGATATTCTGGGTCATGATGATCCGACTATGATGAGGATGCTTCAGGATTTGACTGGTGTCGATCCTACGACCATTCCAATGAATGATCCTAAGGTGATGAGCATGTTCAACTCCACGGAGGCGCTCGGTGTAACACCCCAGCAAATCCGCACACCTGTAGCTACCTATGGTGTACCAGAAATGGGGACGAAGTTTGTACGCCAAATGCTAGTAGAGTCGCAGCCGAGTTCTTTTGCTGACTTACTGCAAATATCCGGACTGTCTCACGGCACGGGCGTGTGGTTGGGGAACGCACAAGAACTGATTAAGAATAATACCTGTAACATCAAGACTGTAATTGGTTGCCGTGATGACATCATGCTATTTTTGATTTACAAGGCAGGGATGGACGCAGGTCTGGCCTTTAAAATTACGGAGAGCGTACGTAAAGGTAAGGGGCTTAGTGCTGAATGGATTGAGGAAATGAAAAAATGCAAGGTGCCACAGTGGTACATTGATTCCTGTCTGAAAATCCAGTACATGTTTCCGAAGGCGCATGCTGCAGCCTACGTTATTTCAGCAGTGCGCACAGCGTACTTTAAGCTGTATCATCCGATTGAATATTATGCGACTTACTTTTCAGTACGTGCAGCCGATTTTGATATTGAGCTGTGCTGTCAGGGATATGATGCAATCGCACGGAAGATTGTCGAAATCGAGCAACTCGGCTTTCAGGCACCACCCAAAGAAAAAGGGATGCTTCCGATCCTGGAAATGGCTCTGGAAATGACGGCTCGCGGGTTTAGTTTTAAATCCATTGATTTGTACCGTTCTGAAGCTACACGCTTCAAGGTGGATGGAGATTCACTCATTCCGCCATTCGGAGCTCTTCAGGGAATTGGAGACAATGCAGCACGTAACATCGCAGCCTCCCGTGAACATGGTGAATTTTTGTCTGTCGAGGATTTTCAACAAAAATCGAAAGCTAGTAAAACCATTGTCGAAATGCTGTCCCAGATGGGTTGCTTTCGGGGTCTGCCAGAGAGTAATCAGCTGTCTCTGTTTTAATCCGAACCACAGTAGTCAAGCTCTGGCACTTGTCACATAACTATGGTTATGTTATAATTTTTTTGGTAATCATGGAGATAAAACCGTTGCTAAAAGAGTGGGGAAACCCACTCTTTACTGTTTGATATACAGTTACAACGTGAAAAGGTTATTTTTGGGCACGAAACCGGTACGCCGGTTTATTTGCAGTGAGCCCGAAATGAACATTACATCAAATGAAAATGAAAAAGCCGGTGATGGAGAAGCATTGTCCATGGTAATAGGGCGTCTTTTTTTCACCACAGGAAAGTTCACTTTTGGAGGTTATAATCTTTGAGCACACCAAAGATCAAATCAGTAGTAGAAGAAATGGCCCAACCTTTCCTCGATGAGCATGGTTTTGAACTGGTCGATGTCGAGTATGTCAAAGAGGGCAGCAATTGGTTTCTTCGCGTTTTTGTGGACAAAGACGGAGGAATTGATCTGGACGACTGCAGTATGATCAGTGAATATCTGGGTCAAAAGTTGGATGAAAATGACCCTGTTTCTACAGCATATTTTCTGGAAGTGTCTTCACCAGGCGCCGAAAGACCGCTGAAAAAAGCGGAGGACGTTACTAAAGCGGTAGGCAAAAACGTATTCGTTACTACATACGAGCCGATCAACGGCCTGAAGGAATTCGAAGGTCGTTTGCTTTCTTTTGAAGACGGGGAACTCACCGTTCAAAGCGGACAAAAGAAGCATGCCATACCTTATGACAAGGTAGCTGGTGCAAGGCTCGCGATCATATTTTAATTCAGATTTGACTGTTGCTGTTTGACATGTACTACATGTTTTTTTGCCTCGTGTGCCGACCAGTACGCAGGTGCATCATTTGAAAGGGGGAGCAGTAATCCATGAGTATGGATTTTATTGAAGCAATGAACGAGTTGGAAAGAGAAAAGGGGATCAGCAAGGATGTGCTGTTTGAGGCCATTGAAGCAGCCTTGATTTCCAGTTACAAACGGAATTTCAACACCGCACAAAACGTGCGTGTTGATATGAACCGCAACTCGGGAGTCATTAAGGTATATGCCCGCAAGCTGATTGTTGAGGAGGTATTGGATCCTCGCACTGAGATTTCGTTACCTGCGGCCCGTGAGATTAACCCGCATTTTCAGTTGGAAGATATCGCTGAAATCGAAGTCACGCCACGTGATTTTGGACGGATTGCTGCACAAACTGCGAAGCAAGTCGTGACCCAGCGTATCCGCGAAGCGGAACGGGGACTGATCTACAACAAGTTTGTGGACAAGGAAGAAGATATTGTAACAGGAACTGTACAGCGCCAAGACCCGCGTAACATTTATATTGATCTTGGTAAGGTGGAAGCGGTTCTCCCGTTAGGTGAATTGATGCCTAATGAGAAATTTAGCCATCTGGATCGAATCAAGGCTTATATTACCAAAGTAGAAAACACAACCAAAGGACCGCAAATTATGCTGTCCCGATCACATCCGGGTCTGCTTAAGCGTTTGTTCGAACTCGAAGTGCCTGAAATTTTTGATGGTGTTGTAGAGATTCGTTCCGTAGCGCGTGAAGCAGGCTTCCGTTCTAAAATCGCGGTTCATTCCCGTAACGCCGAAGTTGACCCGGTTGGCTCTTGTGTGGGTCCTAGAGGAACACGTGTACAGACTATTGTAAATGAGCTGCGTGGCGAAAAAATCGACATTGTACGTTATTCCGATAATGTTGATGAATACGTGGCTAATGCGCTGAGCCCATCCAAGGTGCTCGAAGTGCAAGTATTTGAAGAAGAGAAAATGGCGCGTGTTATTGTGCCTGATTATCAGCTTTCTCTTGCTATTGGTATCAAAGGGCAAAATGCTCGTCTTGCTGCTAAGCTTACGGGCTGGAAAATTGATATTAAGAGTGAAACACAGGCGGAGGAAGAACTCGGCAGACCGAGAACATCCACCGATGAAATGCATCAGGATTCCGTTTCTGTAGATTAAGCGGAGTGTAGGGGGGTTAATGCATGAAACAGAGAAAGATACCTTTGCGCAAATGTGTGGCCTGTCATGAAATGATGCCAAAGAAGCAGTTGATCCGTGTCGTCAAAACCCCTGAAGACGAAGTGTTGATTGACTTGACTGGCAAAAAGTCGGGACGCGGCGCTTACTTGTGCGGCAAAGCCGCCTGCTTCAAGCTGGCTCAAAAGAGCAAGGCACTGGATCGAGCATTGAAGCACTCGGTTCATCCTGATATTTATGAGCAGCTAAGTCGTGATTTTGCTGCCGTCGAGGAAGAATTCCTGGCGGCACAAGGCAGCGTGCAGGATGAATAAGGCGCTGTCTGGATTGGGTCTTGCCATGAGAGCTGGCAAGCTGCTAACAGGTGATGAGATCGTTTTTAAAGCGATCAGGTCTTCAGAAGCCAAGCTGGTCATTCTTGCGAAAGATGCTTCAATGAATACTCAAAAGAAATTCCGCGACAAATGCGGGACGTACAAAATCCCCTTATTGATAGGATTTGACCGGGAAAGCTTGGGAAGCAGTATCGGCAAACCTGAACGGGTTGTGCTGGCTGTGACGGATCAAGGATTCGCGAAATTGATCAAGAAACATGCGGGGATAATGTCGGAGGTGGAGTATATTGAGTAAACAAGAAAGCAAAGACAAAGTGCGGGTATACGAATACGCCAAATCGTTGAACATGAGCAGCAAAGAAATTATCACCATTCTTAAACGGCTGGATATTCCCGTGAACAACCATATGAGCGTCATGGAACATGATGCCGTAGGTAAAGTGGAAAGTTTTTTTAAGAATATTAAATCCAATGCTGCGGCCAAGCAAGGCGGAGCAGGTACGGCGCAAGTAAGCTCGAATCAGGCCGGTTCAAGCCAGAATAGTAATCATTCAACTGAGCAAACCAAAAATCAACAGGAAAAGCAGGTAAGTATGAATAGGACAAACAACAACCAAAACAGTAACCGAAGCAGCGCTCCAAAAGCGCAAAGCAGTCAGCAGGGCGGTCAAAACCGCAGTCAACAAAGTACTAGCAGACCCACTGGTCAGCAAAGTACACAAAACCGCAGTAATGGTCAACAGCAGGGAGGACAACAGCGTCCTAGTGGCAACACAGGTTCGCGTCCTCAAGGTAACCAAAGCACTAACTCACGCCCTCAGGGAAGTAGTCAGGGTGGTACGGCTGTAAGAACATCATCCTCTACAGGTAGCAACAATGCGAACCGTAGTGGTGGCAACCGTACAGGCAGTAACTCCAACAACGGTGGTAACCGTTCCGGTCAAGGACGTTTTGACGATAACCGTCAAGGCGGCGGACGCGGTGGTAACGGTGGTCGTGGAGGCAATAATCGCGGTGGCAGTAATCGTGGCGGGAAATTTAACAATCGTGGTAAAGGTCAACAACAGGAACGTCGCGAGAAAATCGACAACACGCCTAAGAAAATTATTGTGCGTGGTGAGATGACCGTAGGCGAAACAGCCAAGCTTCTTCATAAGGATGCGTCAGAAGTCATCAAAAAGCTGATTATGCTCGGAACGATGGCGACCATTAACCAGGAACTGGATATGGATACCATCCTCTTGCTTGCCGGAGACTTTGGCGTCGAGGTAGAAGTGAAAATTCCGGTCGAAGAAGATCGTTTTGAAACCGTGGAAGAAAATGATGATCCTGCGGATCTGAGAACACGCCCACCAGTTGTAACGATTATGGGTCACGTCGATCATGGTAAAACAACTTTGCTGGATGCCATTCGCTCGACTAATGTAACCGGTGGCGAAGCTGGCGGTATTACACAGCATATTGGTGCATACCAAGTTGAAATTAATAGTAAAAAAATCACTTTCCTGGATACACCGGGTCACGAAGCCTTTACCGCTATGCGTGCACGTGGTGCTCAAGTGACAGATATGACGATTATCGTGGTTGCAGCTGACGACGGTGTTATGCCACAGACGGTCGAAGCTATTAACCATGCGAAGGCAGCAGGTCTGCCAATTATCGTAGCTGTCAACAAGATCGACAAACCGGATGCCAACCCGGATAAAGTGAAGCAAGAACTCACTGAATATGAATTGGTACCTGAAGAGTGGGGCGGCGATACGATTTTCGTCAACGTTTCCGCGAAACAAAGAATGGGTCTGGAAGACCTGCTTGAAATGATTCTGCTCGTAGCTGAAGTGAATGAGTACAAAGCGAACCCGAACAAACGGGCACGTGGTACCATCATCGAGGCAGAACTGGATAAAGGCCGCGGTTCTGTAGCCCGTATCCTCGTTCAGAACGGTACACTGAAAGTCGGCGATGCTTTCGTAGCGGGTAACTGCTTCGGACGTGTGCGTGCTATGGTCAACGATAAAGGTCGTCGTCTTAAGGAAGCGGGTCCTTCCACTCCAGTTGAAATTACTGGTTTGACAGAAGTTCCACTTGCTGGCGATCCATTCATGGTGTTTGAGGATGAACGCAAAGCTCGTGCTATTGCTGATAGACGTGCGATCACACAACGCCAATCTGATCTGGGCAGTAATACACGGGTAACACTGGATGACCTGTTCCAACACATCAAGGATGGCGAAATGAAGGATCTGAACGTCATTATTAAAGGTGATGTACAAGGTTCCGTCGAAGCGTTGAAAGGTTCCTTGAACAAGATTGAAGTCGAAGGTGTGCGCGTTAAAATTCTTCACAGTGGTGCAGGAGCAATCACCGAATCCGATATTATTTTGGCCGCAGCTTCCAATGCTATTGTCATTGGTTTTAATGTTCGTCCGGATAACCAGGCGAAATCTACAGCGGAAGCTGAAAAAGTGGACATTCGTCTACACCGTGTCATTTACAATGTCATTGAAGAAATAGAGCAAGCCATGAAGGGCATGCTGGATCCTGAATATAAAGAAAATGTGATTGGGCATGCTGAAGTACGTAACGTATTCAAAGTTACTAAAGTCGGTACGATCGCTGGTTGTATGGTGACATCCGGTAAAATTACCCGTTCAGCAGAAGCACGCCTGATTCGTGATGGCATCGTCATTTTTGAAGGTAAAATCGACTCACTGAAACGCTTTAAGGACGACGCAAAAGAAGTTGCCCAAGGTTACGAATGCGGTATTACCCTTGATGGCTATAATGATGTTAAGGAACTCGACATTATTGAAGCGTTCGTCATGGAAACAGTGGAGCGCTAACGGCAGAGAGGTGAGCATCCATGGCTAAAATACGTACAGGTCGGGTTGGCGAACAGATCAAGAAGGAGCTAAGCCAACTCATACAAACTGAATTAAAAGACCCCCGCATCGGTTTTATCACCGTAACGGGTGTCGATCTTACAAATGATTTGTCCCAAGCGAAAATATACTTGAGCGTGCTCGGGGATGAAGAACAGAAAAATTCTTCCCTGAAGGCATTGGACAAAGCGAACGGTTATCTTCGTTCTGAACTCGGCAAACGGATACGGCTGCGCCATATTCCTGAGTTGATTTTCAAAATTGACGAATCTATTGCTTACGGCAGTCGAATTGAAAAACTGCTGAGTGATATCGACAAGGATGAAAAATAAAACTTTTAGTTTGTCCGAAGGAACCATGAACTGAATGTAAAGGAGAAGGCAATGCATACCTATGAACAGGCGCTTCAACAAGCGAAGGAATTTATTCTGGAGCATGATGATTACCTGATCGTATCGCATGTACAGCCGGACGGAGACGCAGTCAGCTCCACCGTAACGGTGGGCTGGCTTCTCTCATGTCTGGGGAAGAAATTTACCATGCTAAATGAGGGGCCTATTCCCAAACGTATGGATTTTTTATGGCATGCCGATGAGATTATGGATATGAGCCAGCAACCGCCAGAACGGAAATACAACCGGATCATTTGTGTAGATTGTGCGGATTACCGTCGTGTTGGTTTGACAGAGCAGTTTTTTTCGAAAGATGCCATTATCCTGAATATTGATCATCATCCAACGAATGATGCTTACGGTACAGTAAATGTGATTAAGCCGGATGCTGCGGCAACAGCAGAAATTCTTTTTGATCTACTGAAAGAGTTTGCAGTAACCTGGGATGTCGAAATAGCAACGGCTTTATATACAGGGTTGCTAACGGATACAGGTGGTTTCCGTTACTCCAACACTTCACCGAAAGTGATGTCTACTGTGTCACAGCTTCTTGCTTACGGTGTAGATGGTCCATCTTTATCCGAGAAATTGCTCGAGGAAATGACCTTTCCACAAATGAAGGTGCTAACAAAAGCATTGCAAACGCTCACGATGTCGGAGGATGGGAAAGTCGCTTGGGTTGTTGTAACCCCTGACGATATGACGGATTGTGGTGCTGTAAATGAGGACTTGGAAGGCATCGTGAATTATCCAAGAAATATTCGTGGAGTTGAAGTAGGCATTTTCTTTAAGGTTATTAATGATCAAGCGGTCAAGGCCAGCTTGAGATCGGCAGGGAATGTTGATGTAGCTGCGCTGGCTCAATCATTTGGGGGCGGTGGACATGTGCGTGCGGCTGGCTGCCGGCTAGAGGGTAAGCTGGGAGATATCATTGAGACAGTAGTAGGGCGGGTGAAGTCTGAGCTATGAATCCGATAAAGAAGGAACAGGCAACTTGGGAAGGCGTTCTACCTGTCTATAAACCTGCTGGATTTACCTCTCATGATGTGGTGGCCAAAGCTCGCCGTTTATTAGGTATGAAGAGAATCGGACACACTGGAACGCTTGATCCGCAGGTAACCGGTGTTTTGCCCTTGTGTCTGGGACGTGCTACCCGTGTGGTGGAATACATGCAGGAGCGGCCCAAGGAATATCGGGCTACACTGCGATTAGGAATTGCCACGGATACCGAAGACCTGAGTGGGAAAATCACGGAAGAGAGTGAACGTCCCGTAGAGGTGACGGAAGTGGAAGTCAAAGCGGTTCTGAAGCGTTTTGTTGGTACGATTTCTCAAGTACCTCCAATGTACTCCGCGCTAAAAGTGGACGGCAAACGTCTATATGAACTGGCTCGAGAAGGCAAAACCGTGGAGCGCAAAAGTCGTGAAGTGAGTATTTACGAGTTGGAAATGACGGGATTCGCGGAGACGGGGACGTATGTGGATATTTCTTTTCGTGCCTTATGCTCCAAAGGTACTTATATCCGTACACTATGTGTTGATATTGGTCGTGAATTAGGATATCCTTCAACGATGGTTAAGCTGGAGCGAACCATGTCTGCGGGAATTCCTGCGGAACGTTGTCTGACTTTCGAAGAAATAGAGCGTTTCGTTGCGGATGGCAGTCTTGGAGAGCGACTTATTACAACGGATCAAGCGATTGACTATATGCCTGAGCATATAGTGGCTGAAGCCAAGGTAACTGCGGCTCTGCAAGGCCAACGCCTGTCGCTGAATATGATTTCACCACCTGTGACAGACAATCAGCCCTTCCGTTTGTATAAAGAGGATAAAACGTTTTTAGGCATATATGGTCGGGATGAATCAGACGCGATCGCTCCCATTAAAGTTTTTTTACCTTGAATTGTGCTATAATTTTGACGAAGTTAGTCAAATGATGTGAAATGCAGGTGAATTAATAATGATTACCGTATCGTTATCTTATCCATTGAGTGATGAGCTTTTGCAGCAATGGGGACGTCCACAGGTCACGGCGATCGGTCAGTTTGATGGTCTTCATCTGGGACACGCAAGCGTGATACGTAAGGCTGTTACGCTGGCTCGTGAACAGCAGGTGCCGGTATCTGTCATGACATTTCATCCTCACCCGAAGGAAGTCATGAAAAAAGGCGATTATGAAGGTTATTTAACACCGCTTCCGGACAAGCAGGCTATTCTGGCTGATATGGGTGTGGACGTACTTTATATTTTGAGTTTTAACGAAGAATTTTCCAAGGTCAGCCCTGAGGCGTTTATGAGCGACGTGCTGCTTCCATTGCACATTCGAACAGCGGTAGTAGGCTTTGATTTTCGGTTTGGCCACCGGGGAGCCGGGCATGAGGATACACTTCGGAAGCTGGGAGGAGAGCTGATGTCGGTGCACACCGTACCACCGTTCGAACTGGATGGGGACAAGGTGAGCAGCTCTGGCATTCGCCGTGCTTTACAGACCGGGGATCTAGCACATGCCTCTCGCTGGTTGGGACGTCCGTATCGTATCCAGGGTACTGTAATGGATGGAGAGAAGCGCGGACGTACGATCGGTTTTCCGACCGCTAATCTCAAACTGGATGACACTTACGTGATTCCGATTAAGGGTGTGTACGCTGTACGGGCGCTTGTAGGCGATCGTTGGATAAACGGTGTAATGAATGTAGGGGTTAAGCCTACTTTTCATGAAGGTGTGCTGAATCCGTCGTTTGAGGTACATTTATTTGATTTTAATCAGCAAATTTATGGAGAGTCTGTGCTTGTGGAGCTTCACCACTACATCCGCCCTGAACGCAAATTCTCTTCGGTGGATGAGCTGATCAACCAAATTGGCAATGACGCACAAACGGCTAAAAAGCTGTTAGGCTAATTTATTTACATAAGACAGGCGCTGTGTTATACTGACTTATGTTGTGTAAACAACGATGAACCTTAGCTTGGTTGTCCGCTTTCACCGGCGGCTACGAGGCTAATGGCGATTATAATGAAGGAGGTGAACAGGATGGCATTGACTCAAGAGCGTAAACAGCAATTGATCGAGGAGTACAAAACTCATGAATCCGATACAGGATCACCAGAGGTACAAATCGCTATCCTTACTGAAAACATCGTCAACTTGCAAAGTCACTTTCGTTCGCACAAGAAAGACCATCACTCCCGCCGCGGGTTGTTGAAAATGGTCGGTCAGCGTCGTAAACTTTTGGCTTACCTGAAGAAGACTGATGTTAAACGTTACAGTGCGTTGATCGAGCGTCTCGGACTGCGTCGTTAATTTTCAGACATGTAATGAGAAAAGAAGCCTGGTTGTTCACCGCTTGTCCCTGCTAAGGCGACGGCGGACAGCAGCCGGGTTCTTTTTTGAAATGAGGAATCTTTTTTTGAATTACATATCCTGATTTGTCTGCTAGCTTCTTATGAATAAGACCTGCGCAGGAAATACTGGATATGTATAGAACTTTTACAATGAAATGAAATGGAGGGATACCATGGAGCAACGCGTAGAAATGCAGCTCGGCGGAAGAAAGCTGGTGTTGGAAACAGGACGTCTTGCGAAACAAGCCAATGCGGCAGTTAAAGTGAGCTACGGAGAAACAGTTGTGCTTTGTACCGTGACCGCTTCCCGTGAACCGAAAGATTTGGACTTTTTTCCACTGACCGTAAACTATGAGGAAAGATTGTATGCTGTGGGGAAAATTCCTGGCGGATTTATTAAACGTGAAGGACGTCCGAGTCAAAAAGCGATTTTGTCCAGCCGTTTGACAGACCGTCCAATTCGCCCATTGTTCCCGGAAGGTTTCCGGAATGATGTACAGGTGTTGAATCTGGTTATGAGTGTCGATCAGGATTGCGAACCTGAAATTGCAGCAATGATCGGAACCTCGGCAGCACTTAGCATTTCGGATGTGCCTTTTAATGGGCCAATCGGGGGAGTCGCTGTAGGACGTGTAGACGGGCAATTTGTGATTAACCCGGATATTGCACAGCAGAATGCAAGCGATCTGTACCTGGTTGTAGCCGGAACGAAAGATGCCATCATGATGGTAGAAGCCGAAGGCAATGAGATTCCAGAGGAAGTTATGCTGGAAGCTATTATGTTCGGTCATGATGAGATTAAGAACATTGTGGCAGTTATTGAACAATTGGTGCAAGTAGCAGGTAAAGAGAAAATGCAGGTTAAACTGCATGCTGTTGATGAAAAAGTGAACAGTGAAGTACGTGCTTATGCAGCTGAACGTTTAATGCAAGCTGTTAAAATTGCAGAAAAACATGCCCGTCAAGAGGCAATTGATGCAGTCAACGAAGAGACAGTTGCTCATTTTGAAGCACAATACATAGAGACACCTGAGCTTTTGAGTGACGTGAGCGAAGTTCTCTATGATATCGTTAAGGAAGAAGTACGTCGTCTGATCACGCATGATAAAGTGCGTCCTGATGGTCGTAAGCTTGACGAAATTCGTCCGATTGAAAGCGACACTAGCATTTTGCCGCGTACTCATGGTTCGGGCTTATTTACACGCGGTCAAACGCAAGCACTTAGCATTTGTACACTTGGTGCATTGGGTGATGTACAAATTTTGGACGGTATTGATCTGGAAGAAACAAAACGCTTCATGCATCATTACAATTTCCCGCCATTCAGCGTAGGTGAGGCTCGTCCTTTGCGTGCGCCAGGTCGTCGTGAAATCGGACATGGTGCTCTTGGTGAGCGTGCGCTTTCCAAAGTAATTCCTTCCGAAACTGAATTTCCATACACCATCCGTCTGGTTTCCGAGGTACTGGAATCGAATGGTTCGACTTCACAAGCTAGTATATGTGCAAGTACACTGGCTATGATGGATGCAGGTGTACCGATTAAAGCTCCGGTTGCAGGTGTAGCCATGGGATTGATCAAGGATGGAGACCATGTTTCCGTATTGACTGATATCCAAGGTATGGAAGACCACCTGGGCGATATGGACTTTAAAGTTGCTGGTACCGCGAAAGGCGTAACTGCCATTCAAATGGATATTAAAATTAACGGTATTGACCGCCAGATTTTACAGGATGCGCTCAAGCAAGCTAAAGAAGGACGTTTGTTCATTCTTAGCAAAATGATGGAAGCGATCCAGAAGCCGCGTGAGCAGTTGTCTCCGTATGCTCCAAAAATTATGACGATGCACATTAACCCGGACAAAATCCGTGATGTTATTGGGGCTGGTGGTAAAATCATCAACAAAATCATCGAAGAAACCGGCGTGAAAATCGATATTGAACAAGATGGTCGTGTGTTCATCGCTTCCACAAATCAAGAGATGAATGAAAAAGCACGTTCCATTATTGAGGGTATCGTAAAGGAAGTCGTGGTCGGTGAGATTTACATCGGTACAGTAAAACGGATTGAGAAATTCGGTGCATTTGTTGAAATTTTACCGGGCAAAGATGGTCTGGTTCATATTTCTCAACTGTCTACTGAGCGTGTAGCCAAAGTTGAAGATGTAATTGCTATTGGGGATACAATTACGGTGAAAGTAACCGAAATTGATCAACAAGGTCGTGTCAATCTGTCCCGTAAGGCTGTTCTGACTGCAGAAGCACCTGCAAAATCCTAGGTATCTGCATGTTGCAGACTAGAAAGGCAGGAGTAGCTTTTCGTATTAACAGTACAAGGGATTTGAATAGCATTGTTTAAGCTTTTGGAAAGAGGCAGAGCTACGTTTCTGGCTCTTTTTTCATACATATGCACAAGCTGCACCCAAGTGAGCTTCTAGAGCTTGCTACGTCATAGTTCTTGTCCTCGCCGCATACAATGTGGACAAACGGGCGGGGGGATGAAGGAATTATGGGTAGGGCAAAACGAGCAGTGTGGGTGGTAGCCAGTTTAGCCATCACACTTGTAATCGGGCAGTTTAGTGGGGTTCGTGACTACGCTAGTCAATTACGCAATGGAGACGTTACAGGGGTTAAAGAGCCAGAAGCTGTAACCACGATGGCGATAGCAGCTTTGCCCGACAATGCGCTTATGCAGCGACTAAGAACAGAAGCAGCACGTCAGCGGCGGGAACCAGTTGATGCCAAGATCGACAGGGTATGGAAGGCTATTCCAGGCTATAACGGACTGGAGGTGGATTTGGATGCTACCTATCGCAAAGCGATTGCATCTCCGGATCGACCCATTCAATATGTATATCGACAATTGGCACCTAAAATACATTTAAATCAGCTTGGTAATGTTCCAATTTACAGGGGGAATCCCGAAAAGCCGATGGTATCTTTCATGATCAATGTAGCATGGGGGAATGAATTTATCCTGCCGATACTGAACACGCTGGATCAGGAAAAGGTCAAGGCTACATTTTTTCTTGATGGAAGTTGGTTGAAAAAAAATCCTGATCTCGCCAAGGAGATTCAAAAAAGAGGGCATGAGCTTTCGAACCATGCATACTCTCATCCGAATATGAGCCGTCTGAGTCGGGCCAGAGCCACACAAGAAATTGAAAAGACTCAAGTGCTTCTTCGAGAAACTTTGAGTATCAAAAATAACTGGTTTGCCCCTCCATCGGGTGATTTTAATCAGCAAACGGTGGATATAGCAGCAGAACTTGGGCTCAAAACAGTGTTGTGGACATTGGACACTGTAGATTGGAGACATCCGTCACCGGAATCGGTGATTAACAAAATCAGTAGTAAGGTTGAATCAGGCTCCCTGATATTGATGCACCCAACAGATTCCTCATCGGCTGCTCTCAAAGGCATGATTCATGCTATTCGTAGTAAGGGACTTGTGCTCGGAACTGTCAGTCAGACACTTTCCCCTGATCGGCAACTACCTGCTCCGGTTGAGTGAACGTCTTTTTTCTGTTAGGATTGAACATTATGGCTAAGTATGCAATTCAGTTTAGGAGGGCCAATCGTGGAAAGAATTCAACTTAAAAACGGCCTAAGAGTGGTCATTGAAAAAATTCCAACCGTACGTTCAGTTTCTTTCGGTATCTGGGTTAAAACTGGCTCCCGGAATGAAACGCCGGACAATAGCGGTATTTCTCATTTTATCGAACACATGCTTTTCAAAGGAACAGAGCGTTTTAACGCTAAGGAAATCGCTGAGCAATTCGATGCCATCGGAGGAAATGTTAATGCTTTCACTTCGAAGGAATATACATGCTATTATGCCAAAGTATTGGATGAGCATCTACCGATCGCAGTTGATGTGCTGTCTGATATGTTCTTTAATTCCAAACTAGATCAGGAAGAATTGGCAAAAGAGAAGAATGTGATTTTGGAGGAAATCTCCATGTATGAGGATACACCGGATGATATGGTGCACGATCTTGTATCTCGCGCGGCCTATGGTGAACATCCACTGGCTTATCCGATTCTCGGAACCGAAGATCACCTGCTTGCTATGGATAGCTCACACCTCAGTCATTATATGAAGGAGCATTATACAATCGACAATACAGTTATCAGTGTGGCTGGTAATGTTGACGATCGCTTGGTAGAATTGTTGGAGCGACATTTTGGACATTTTGATAATCATGGAACCGTTTCGCCGCTGACAGTACCTGTGTTTAACGGTGAGCTGTTGTATCATGAGAAAGCAACGGAGCAAAATCATATTTGTTTATCCCTGCCTGGATTTGCAGCGGGTGACGAGCTCCAGTATGCTATGGTTTTGCTGAATAACGCGATCGGCGGCGGCATGAGTTCACGTTTGTTTCAAGAAATTCGGGAAAAGCGTGGACTGGCTTATTCGGTTTATTCCTATCATAGCTCCCATGCGGACAGTGGGTTGTTCACGATCTATGCAGGTACGGCTCCTAAGCAAACAAAGGACGTGCTGGATTTGACGCTGGAGCTTTTACGAGATGTGGCTGTCAACGGTTTGGACGCTAATGAGCTTCGTAAAGGTAAGGAACAATTAAAAGGAAGTTTGATTTTAAGCCTTGAAAGTACAGGTAGCCGGATGAATCGGCTTGGAAAAAATGAATTAATGCTCGGTCAGCATTATACGCTGGATCAAATGATCGAACATATCGAGCAAGTGACGGCAAATGATGTGAACAAAGTGCTGGATCGGATGTTCTCGGAGCCGTTTGCCCTGTCGATGGTGGGAGCGAGTGATTCAGCGGTAAAGGATATGAGGAGGGACTATTTTGTTAACTTACGTGGAAATTAACAGACTTGCGGGCAATGAAGATATTGAGCTGCCCCGCAAAATGTCAGAGCTTGCATCAGGGTTTGACTTGTATGCAGCAGTACAGGAAAATCTGGTACTGGAACCCGGCAAACGTTGCCTCGTTCCAACTGGATTTGCAATAGCTATGCCAGCGGGATTGGAGGCACAAATCCGTCCGCGAAGTGGACTGGCTCTTAAGCATGGTATTACCTGTCTCAATACACCGGGAACGATTGATGCGGATTATCGTGGGGAGATCAAGGTACTTCTTATTAATTTGGGCGAAGAATCGTTCACGATTACGCGCAATGAGCGAATTGCACAAATGGTATTTCAGGTTGTACCTGAGGTAGAGCTGAAACAAGTAGACCAATTATCTGAAACAGTGCGTGGTGCTGGAGGCTTTGGCCATACAGGACGCTGAGCTATGGTTGGTTTGCAATGTAAGAATGTCTATTTTGTAAAAGCTTCAAATTTACTTGCTTAAGAGTAAGCATGCAAATAAAGGTCGCCTCATCAAGGGGCGGCTTTTTTTGTGTTTTTTCACCCCTCTCCGGGCACTCGCATAGACTAAAAGCATATCGTGTCTCGGAAAGGAGTGATCCGGATGCTAACAGGAATACGCGTCGTTGTTTTGGGTGGCGATGCGAGGCAGCTTGAGGTAATCCGCAAATGTGTGGACATGGATGCTACCGTCAGTGTGGTCGGTTTTGACAAGCTTGAAGTACCACTCAAAGGAGTGACACTAGAACCAATGTCTGTCAAGCTGCTGGAATCGTCAGACGCACTGATTTTGCCGGTGGTGGGATGCGATGAGGAAGGCAACGTAAATGCACTTTTCGGAGCACAGAAGCTCCAGTTTCTGAATGAACATGCTGCTGCTCTTCCACCGCATTGCGTTGTATATACAGGGATGGCGCGGACGTACTTAAAAGAGATTTGTACCAGACATGAGTTAAAGCTGGTAGAGCTGCTGGAGAGAGATGATGTGGCCATATACAACTCTATACCTACGGCCGAAGGCGCACTGATGATGGCCATTCAGCATACTGATTTTACGATTCACGGTGCAGATTGTATGGTTCTAGGCATGGGACGGACTGGATTTACCATGGCAAGGGCACTACAGGGGTTGGGAGCCAGAGTGAAGGTTGGAGTACGGCGGGCAGAGGATGCAGCAAGAGCCGTGGAAATGGGTTGGAGGCCTTTTATGACAAGGGATTTGGCGCATGAGACAAAGGGAGTTGACTTGATTTTTAATACGATACCCTCTATGATTATCACAGCGCAAATCCTGTCTAAATTGCCATTGAGCACCGTGATTATAGATCTTGCTTCCGCACCAGGCGGATGTGATTTCCGTTATGCGGAAAAGCGTGGAATCAAGGCTATGCTTGCCCCTGGTCTTCCCGGTATTGTTGCTCCCAAAACTGCTGGCGCCATTATAGCGAATACGCTGGTGCAGTTGTTAATGGAAGATAATCCTGATCGGGGGGATGCACAATGAGTTGGCAAGGGAAAACAGTAGGTTATGCAATTACAGGCTCACATTGCACATTTGAAGAGGTAATGCCTGTTATACAGCGCTTTGTTGATGAGGGTGCGAAGGTCGTTCCTATTATATCCAATACAGTACTAACAACGGATACGCGCTTTGGTACTTCGCAAAGTTGGCAAAAACAGTTGAAAGATATAACAGGGAATGATATCATTTCTACAATTGTGGAGGCTGAGCCACTGGGTCCCTCCCAAATACTCGATGTGCTGGTGATTGCACCTTTGACGGGGAATTCGATGAGTAAGTTAGCGAATGCAATGACAGACAGTCCAGTTTTGATGGCTGCCAAGGCGCAATTGCGCAACGGTCGTCCACTTCTTTTAGCTATATCTACTAATGATGGACTGGGTCTAAATGCTGCCAATATCGCCAAATTACTCGTAGCCAAAAATATCTTTTTTGTGCCGTTCGGACAGGACAATCCAGTTAATAAGCCGAACTCGCTTGTAGCTAACATGGAGTTGATTCCGGAGGCTGCTTATGAAGCATTGCAGGGCAAACAGCTTCAGCCGATGATTGTGGAACGCAAGACCCCATGAAGTATTATAGTTAACTGCTGAGCATCCCTCGCCTAGAAGATGATTCGATATTGTATCGGGTCTAATTTCTTGTTGGCGGTGGATGCTTTCAGAATAAAAAATGGTTTTTAGTCGAGAAGGGGAGATACACCAGATGAGCAATAGAAAGTTTAATGTAGCTGTCGTTGGAGCGACAGGCGCTGTAGGAGAACAGATCGTAAATCTGCTGGAAAAACGGGATTTTCCTGTGGACAAAATCAAATTTCTTTCTTCGCCTCGTTCTGCCGGCACGTTAATTAGCTTTAAAGGTCAGCAAATTCCAGTAGAGATTGCTACCCCCGACAGCTTTGAAGGAATCGACATTGCTTTGTTTAGTGCAGGTGGAGACGTAAGTAAGGAATTGGCGCCGCATGCTGTTCGTCATGGGGCAGTTTGCATTGACAACACCAACGCATTCCGAATGGATCCGACAGCTCCTCTTGTAGTGCCTGAGGTGAACAGCGACAAAATTGCCGAACATCAAGGAATTATTGCGAACCCGAACTGCTCCACCATTCAGATGGTAGCTGCTTTGAAACCATTATATGATCAGTATGGCATTTCTCGTATCATTGTATCCACATACCAGGCCGTTTCCGGCGCTGGAAGCCGAGCTATTGATGAATTGAATCGTCAAAGCGCAGCGATTCTGAACGGAGATGAAGTTCAGCCTGATCTGTTGCCAGTAGGCTCGTTGCCAGTAAAGCATCAGATTGCTTTCAATGCTATCCCGCAAATCGATAAATTCCAGGACAATGGTTATACACTGGAAGAAATGAAAATGGTACGTGAAACGAAAAAAATACTGGGTGACGAATCTGTGGACGTAACAGCAACGTGTGTGCGTATTCCTGTTGTATATGGTCACTCGGAATCTGTATATGTAGAACTTAAAAAAGATTATGATTTAAAAGAAATTCGCAATCTGCTGGCTTCGGCACCGGGAGTAACGCTGGTGGACGATCCTGCTGCTCAGCTTTATCCACTGGCATCTGATGCTGCAGGAAAACCTGACGTATTTGTGGGGCGTGTACGCCGTGATTTGGGCAATAGCCGTGGATTGAATTTGTGGGTCGTATCCGACAACCTGCTCAAAGGAGCAGCATGGAACGCGGTGCAAATCGCGGAAATTATTGCTGCAAACGCGGAGTAACGTTCCGATATGGGGGAAGAATAATGGGTATTTTGGTGCAAAAATTTGGGGGAACCTCGCTGTCCACACCTGAAGCACGTCAACTTGTGCTGGCACATATGAAGCGGGAGTTGGAACAAAATCTTCAATTGGTTGTTGTTGTGTCGGCCATGGGGAGAAAAGGAGAGCCTTATGCCACCGACACGCTGCTGGATTGGGCGGCGTCTAACGGCGACAGTCTTCCGAAGCGCGAACGGGATTTACTGCTGTGCTGTGGTGAAATCATTTCTGCTGCTACATTATGCAGCCTGATGGAGAAGGAAGGTATTCCTGCTACGGTGCTAACTGGGGCACAGGCGGGCTTTATTACGGATGATCAATACGGCAATGCTCGTATTTTGGATATAAAGCCAGACCGTGTTGTTGAAGAGTTGAACCAAGGTAGAGTTGTCATTGTGACAGGTTTTCAGGGACAAACAGCAGACGGTGATATGACTACCTTGGGTCGGGGAGGCAGCGATACGTCAGCTACTGCTCTGGGTGCTGCTCTACATGCGGATATGGTTGATATTTATACGGATGTGAATGGTATATTGACTGCCGATCCGCGCATTGTGGAAAACGCAAAGCCACTCACACATGTTAGCTATACGGAGATTTGTAATATGGCTCATCAGGGAGCAAAGGTTATCCATCCTCGTGCTGTTGAAATCGCCATGCAGGCTAATATCCCGGTCCGTGTTCGCTCTACCTTCTCCGAAGGAGAAGGTACGTTAGTTACCCACCCGGAAGGCTTCAAAGACGTGCAGGCAGACATCGTAGACCGTTTCGTGACCGGTATTGCGTATGTCGGCAATGTCACTCAGATTAATGTTGAGTTAAAGCCGGGTTTGGAGCACTTGCAATTACAAGTATTCAAATCTATGGCTGAACATGGAATTAGCGTTGACTTTATTAACGTAACGCCAACGGGGGCAGTTTATACTGTGTTCGATCATGATGGAAGCAAAGCGGTTGAAGTATTGAACGGTTTGGGTCTAGAACCTAAGATACTGGCCGGGTGTGCTAAAGTTTCTGTCATTGGCGGTGGTATCAACGGGGTACCAGGCATTATGGCGACGATTGTGGAGGCATTGGCAGAATCAGACGTACAGATCCTTCAATCCGCAGATTCCAACACGACGATCTGGGTACTTGTTAAAAAAGAAGATATGGTGCAGGCTGTACGCGCATTGCATAATAAATTTGAACTCCATCAATAGGCATTGTCCGTGCTCGGACTTGCAAAAAGGAGGCAGCATGGTGAACTTCGGCAGATTGATTACCGCAATGGTGACACCTTTTGATAAGCAAGGAGAGATTGACTGGACTGCATTGTCCTCGTTGATTGATTACTTAATAGAAGAACAGCACTCAGAGTCACTTGTTGTATCTGGAACAACAGGGGAGTCTCCTACCCTGAGCGATGATGAAAAAATCAAGTTGTTTGCATTTGTTGTAGAAAAAGCAGCTGGACGATGTAAAATTATTGCCGGGACTGGAAGCAACAATACGCGTCACTCCATTCATCTAACCCGTGCCGTGGAGCAGGCAGGAGCAGATGGTGTTCTACTGGTAGTGCCATATTATAATAAACCGAATCAGGAAGGGATGTATCAGCATTTCGAAAGTATTGCGAACTCCACATCACTCCCAGCTATACTGTATAATGTTCCAAGTCGTACTGGAGCGAGTCTAACAGCTGAAACAACACTGCGCCTTGCACAAATTCCGAATATTGTGGGAACTAAAGAATGTGCATCACTTGCGCAGGTCACACAGATTGCAGCGGCAGCGCCGGAAGGTTTTCTGGTTTATTCCGGGGATGATGCTTCCGGGTTGCCTGCTATGGCTGTAGGTGCTTATGGTATTATCAGCGTAGCGAGTCATGTGGTAGGTGCTGAAATGAAGCGGATGATCGATTCACTTGTAGGAGGACACTCGCAGGAGGCAGCCAAGTTGCATCAGCAGTTGTTCCCTATTTTCAAGGGCTTGTTTGGTTGTCCTCATCCTCTGCCTAATCCGGTGGCAGTAAAATATGCATTGGAATTACGGGGGGTTAAGGTCGGTTCGGTTCGGTTGCCGCTCATTCCTCCAACTGAGGATGAAGCGGAATTTATTAAGAAATTATTTACCCGGTAAAGGGAAATAGGAATGTAAGATGTTAATTAATACTAAGGAGTATCCTTGTTAAGGGCAGTCGGTAGGTACAAAACCGATAGGGTTTATTGTCTGACAAGGTTCCCAGCGTGAAGGGCGTTCTTATAGGACGCCCTTTTTGCTGTGCTTTTAACCATGTATGTAGACAAAATGACGGATACTAATGGTTTCAGACGGCAATGGGAAACCTAGCTTAACGAACAGGATGACTTGTTTTTTCGTATTTTAATCATGTATAATGGGGTCAAGTGACTGGGTGCGGTATTTTTTTGAAAATTAAATAAACAAATCAAGGTACGACGTCCAACTACCATAGGAGGTTTAGATTCATTTGTCTAAAAAAACAAACAACGATAAATTGATGATTTTCGCTTTGGGCGGCGTCGGTGAAATCGGGAAAAATATGTATGTCGTTCAATACGGCAATGACATTGTCGTGGTGGATTCCGGTTTGAAATTCCCGGAAGAGGACATGCTGGGCATTGATATCGTTATTCCTGATATTTCCTACCTTACAGAGAACCGCGACAAAGTAAGAGGCATTGTGCTGACTCATGGTCACGAGGACCATATCGGCGGTTTGCCTTACGTGTTGAAACATTTGAATGTACCAGTATATGGTACCAAATTGACGCTGGGATTGGTGGAAAACAAGCTGAAGGAAGCGAATCTGCTTGGTGAAACCAAACGTATTTTGATCAATGCTGATTCTGAAATCAAGCTGGGTTCCACACTGAAAGCAACATTCTTCAGAACCAACCATAGTATTCCAGATTCTGTAGGTGTATGTATTGATACTCCTGAAGGCGCTGTTGTTCATACAGGTGACTTCAAATTTGACCATACTCCGGTGAACGGACAATATGCAGATTTGCAGCGTATGGCTGAAATTGGCACACGTGGCGTACTGGCTCTTTTGTCAGACAGTACGAATGCCGAAAAACCAGGCTTTACACCTTCGGAAAAGAGCGTTGGTATTGTCCTGGAAGACATTTTCCGCAAGTCGAGACAGCGTGTGGTCGTAGCTACTTTTGCTTCTAACGTACATCGTATTCAACAGGTAATTAATGCTGCTGAAGCAACGGGACGTAAAGTAACAGTTATTGGTCGAAGCATGGTTAATGTCGTAGGTATTGCTTCAGACTTGGGCTATTTGGAAATTCCAGATGGAATGCTGATTGAGCCTGAAGAAGTTGGCAAAATGTCAGCGGATCGTGTAGTTATTCTCTGCACAGGCAGTCAGGGTGAACCGATGTCAGCTTTGACAAGAATGGCTCGTTCCACACATCGAAAGGTTGACATTCTTCCAGGGGATTCAGTCATCATCGCAGCTACTCCAGTACCAGGTAATGAAAAATACGTTGGACGCACAATTGATGAGCTGTTCCGTCTGGGTGCCAATGTATATTACAGCGCAGCTAATCCAGGTATCCACGTTTCTGGACACGGAAGCCAGGAAGAACTCAAGCTGATGCTGAATCTGATGAAACCAAAGTTCTTCTTGCCAATTCATGGTGAGTTTAGAATGCAACGTCGTCACGCTCTTCTTGCTGAAGGTGTAGGTATTGAGCCTGAGAATATCTTTATCACGGATATCGGTGAAGTCATTGAAATTCAGAATGGTGGAGCACGCAGAGCTGGTAAAGTTACAGCAGGTAACGTACTGATCGATGGACTAGGCGTAGGGGATGTAGGAAATATCGTATTGCGCGACCGCAAATTGCTGTCACAGGACGGTATTTTGGTAGTTGTTGTTACGCTGAGCAAGCAAGACGGAACGATTAAATCGGGACCAGATATCATTTCCCGAGGTTTCGTATATGTCCGTGAATCGGAAGGTTTGCTGGATGAAGCGAATCGTATTGTCTCAAGTACACTGCATAAGCTCATGAGTGAAAATGTAAATGAATGGGCTTCCCTCAAGACAAATGTCAAGGATGCACTAGGTCGCTTCTTGTATGAGCAAACTCGTCGGAGACCGATGATCCTGCCAATTATAATGGAAGTGTGATTCAATTGAAATTTGTTCAAAAACCTGAATTAAAAACTTAAGTCACAGGCACACAGTCGCCTCTCTTCCCGCAGGAAATATTGGACGGTTTCCGCGGGAGGAGAGGCTTTTTTGATTTCCTGGGACAAGGAAAGGCATGGGGGTGGGTATAAAATATTCCATTTCTATCCCATACTATAGGGTGAATACGGGTCATATAGATGCGTAAAGCGAAAGGAAGATCACCCATATGGAACAATACAGCAATCTAAAATCTGGAAATGAGGAAAGCGAAGCGCCAGATCAACCAGGAATTGGGCAAAGACCCGCTTTACCTGCTATGGAGGCTTTGCAGCAACTGGGTCAAACCTCCATGCCTGGAGGCGAGTCCAATATTTTTTGCATGACGATTATCGGTCAAATTGAAGGGCATCTCATTTTGCCGCCTCAAAACAAAACGACAAAATATGAGCACATTATTCCCCAGTTGGTAGCGGCAGAACAAAATCCTCGTATCGAAGGATTAATGATTTTGCTGAATACAGTTGGTGGTGATGTAGAGGCAGGACTAGCTATTGCTGAAATGATCGCATCGATGAGTAAACCAACGGTGACCATTGTCATAGGTGGGGGGCATAGCATCGGTGTGCCTATTGCTGTGTCTTCCACTTATTCCTACATTGCGGAGAGTGCGACGATGACCATTCATCCCATTCGTATGAGCGGTCTGGTCATTGGAGTACCACAAACTTTTGAATACATGGAAAAAATGCAGGAACGTGTTGTACGCTTCGTCGTTTCTCATTCTCGTATTACAGAAGAGCAGTTTAAGGAATTAATGTTTAAAACCGGTGAGTTAAACCGCGATATTGGTACAGCGGTTGGAGGAGCTGATGCAGTGAAGTATGGATTGATGGACGCGGTTGGAGGCATCGGAGAGGCTTTAAAACAGCTGAACACCATTATTGAAACGCGCCGTCAGCAAAACGGGATCGCTGGGATTCAACAGCAGGCTCCGTATGCTCCTTTTTCTCCTAGTGCCACAGGAACTCCTACAGAGACACTGTCAGGGGAGCCTAGCGGGGAGCTACCACAATGACACTATATACTGTAATGCCAATGGAAATGGTATGGCAAGGGATGTGGAAAGAGGCTGAGGAGTTTGCAGAAGTTCGGGTAGACGGTCTACTTATGCAAGTACAGCCGCTTGAAAGTCGTCGGGGGATCATTGTACGGTTGTTGGACTGTCCGTTGGAAGCCTACCTGAATCCGCGTTATGGACCAGGTCAAGTCATCGAGTGGTCGTAGAAGGTGTCGAGTAGTATAGAAATAGGTCGTTTACTGTTGAAAAAGAACATATGTGCGGATACCGGGTGACGTGGTATAATATTCTTCTGGGGGGTGACCTTGTATGTCCAGAAGAAGAAAAAGAAAAAAGAAAGCCGCATTTGGCGGAGTTCTAAAATTTGAAATTTACGGCATTGTGCTGATTACATTAGCGGTCATTGCGTTGTCGGGTGAAGCGGCGGTTGGTCGGTCGCTATCCAAGATGTTTGGGCTCGTACTGGGGAAATTCTATTTTGTTATCCCTCTCATTGGCATTTATTATGGTCTGATGGTGATGATTCACCGCAAGTGGCCGAACCAGTGGAACTCCCGTAAAACGGGTTTGCTCCTGTTAGTATTTGCCTTTACACTTATGAGTTCTATTTCATCTATGGAGCAGCGTTTGGGGCCGATCAACGCGCTTCAGCCGGGCGGAGTGATGACCCAGATACATATAGATATGCGTGAGCAGTTGCTGTCGCCTGACCAGCAGGGTCATACCTCAATGCTGAACAAGGATATCAGCGGGGGTTACGTAGGCGCATTGCAGCTTACTGTTCTGTTATGGCTGTTTGGTCTCACCGGAGCTAAACTGATCATGATTGTTATGTTCGTCATTTGTTTCATGCTGATGACCCAACTGTCCTATGTGGATTTGGTACGGATTGTAAAAACCAAGCTGCTGACAGCCGGGGGAAGCGTGCGCAAAAAATGGACTGGTAAAGCTACTCCGCTTTCAGCATCAAGCAAAGGCAGTGGAAATAGAAAAATCAAGTCTGACCCCATTCCTGCCTATGAGGAAGACATGGATGATGACTTTGACGAAATGCAGCCTCCTGCACGCAAACAGCCGATTTTCTTTCAGTTGTTTGGTCTCAAAAATTCAGATAAAGCGGACAGGGATGAGCATTCCGTCGATACGGATGAGGATGATCATGATCTTCCATATGAAGCTGAGGACGCGCAGGCCCAGTGGAGAAACGGCAACCAGAGTGAAGAGATGTCTGACGTAGTCGAACACGTTGAGCAGGAAGCTGCAACTCTGGTAAAAAGGTCGCCGATTATTAGGGATTTCTTCGAACAAGTAAAGCAGGAGGAAAGAAGACCGGAAGCTGAATTTGGAGAGTCCCTGTCAGGAGCAGAGCAGACAACTTCCATTATTGATGAATCCCTGGATGATGACTTTGTGGATGCCAATGCAAATACGGATATGGATGATTCGACAGCGATCCAGGGGACATTAGAAGGTGCTCAGGGACAAGCTCAGACGATTGCAACTGGGGTGGCAGGCGAAGAGGCTGAAGGTAACCATACAGCTATTCCGGCTCCGCCGCCGCCTAAACCGTACAAGCTCCCATCATTTCGTTTACTTGCTAAACCACAAAACGCAGGCAAAGGTATGGGACAAAAGGATTACATGCAAACGGCACGCAAGCTGGAGGCAACGCTGGAAAGCTTCGGTGTGCGGGCCAAGGTGCTGGAGGTTGTCCGTGGCCCTGCCGTAACGCGTTATGAAATTCAGCCGGACATTGGAGTAAAGGTCAGCCGCATTGTGAGTCTGACGGATGACATTGCGCTTGCGCTTGCTGCCAAAGATATCCGTATGGAGGCTCCGATTCCTGGCAAATCAGCTATCGGAATTGAGGTTCCGAATAATGAAGTTTCCATTGTAACGATGCGTGAGGTTATGGAGACAACCGTTTTCCAGGAGTCAGCTTCCAATTTATCTATTGCATTCGGACGTGATATCGCAGGACAGACGATTGTCGGTAATTTGGCCAAGATGCCCCATCTGCTTGTAGCTGGGGCAACTGGTTCGGGTAAATCAGTGTGTATCAATGGGATCATTACGAGTATTTTGTACAAAGCAAAGCCGGATGAGGTCAAATTTTTGATGGTCGATCCTAAAATGGTGGAGTTGAACGTGTACAACGGAATCCCGCATTTGTTGGCTCCGGTCGTGACTGATCCAAAGCGAGCCTCACTTGCATTGAAGAAAATTGTAGTTGAAATGGAAAAAAGATATGAGTTATTTTCCAAATCAGGAACCCGTAATATTGAGGGATATAATAATCTGATGAAAGATAACCCGGATGCATTTCTGCCTTACATCGTCGTTATTGTGGACGAGTTGGCAGATTTAATGATGGTAGCTGCGGGAGATGTGGAGGATGCGATTGCACGACTTGCCCAAATGGCGCGTGCAGCAGGCATCCACCTTATCATTGCAACGCAAAGACCTTCGGTTGATGTAATTACCGGGGTGATTAAAGCCAATATTCCTTCACGTATTGCCTTCGGCGTTTCCTCGCAGGTAGACTCCCGTACCATATTGGACATGGGTGGAGCCGAGAAGCTACTCGGACGTGGTGATATGCTGTTCATGCCAATGGGTGCTTCCAAACCAGTCCGCGTTCAGGGAGCATTCATGAGCGATCAAGAAGTCGAAAATATTGTTAGCTACGT
This sequence comes from Paenibacillus sp. MZ03-122A, assembly GCF_024213325.1. Classification (NCBI taxonomy): domain Bacteria; kingdom Bacillati; phylum Bacillota; class Bacilli; order Caryophanales; family Paenibacillaceae; genus Paenibacillus; species Paenibacillus sp. MZ03-122A. The sequence continues at coordinate 743,431 of NZ_JANAVI010000001.1, forward strand.
ACGTGAACAGGGTGAGGCGCAGTATGATGAAACGCTAGTGCCGGAGGTGGAAGAGGTATCGGCTGATGCAGATGAAATGCTGGATGAGCTGTACGATCAGGCGGTCAACATCATTTTAGAGGCTAAACAAGCTTCCGTTTCGCTCCTTCAGCGCCGTATGCGGATCGGTTATACACGTGCTGCTCGACTGATTGACTCCATGGAAGCTCGCGGAGTCATCGGCCCTTATGAGGGCAGCAAGCCCCGTGAGGTCCTTATCTCAATGGAGCAATATCAGCAAAATAAAGTAAGTTCCTAAGCATGATCTCTATCCAGCACTACATTAAAACGCTGTTTGTTCGCATGGTGGTTGTTCTAATATGACAACTCCGAGTGCACAAACAGCGTTTTTTTGTGATGTTTTTTGAGGTGTGGCGACTATCTGCTGAAAGAAGATTAAAAGGGTGAATAGCTTTAAGCGGACCTTGTCATAATAAACGTAGCCATCCTGTTAATCCCACAAAAGAAAGGTAGAGCGCAGCATATGAAAAAGACAATGGTCTGGATTTGCACGGGTATCCTCGCAGCCTCGGCTATTACGTACACAGGACTTTTTAAAAGTGACTCTGCACAGCAGCAAGCAGAGCCGCTGAGCACACAGCAGAAAGTACAAGCGGCGCAACCTTCTCAGCCGACATTCAGCTCGGGAGCGGTTGATTTTGGATCTTACGGTCAGGATGTATATGAGTTGCAATCACGTTTGAAGTTGCTGGGCTTTTTTGGCGGGAAAGTGGACAGCCATTTTGGCAGCAGTACACTAAAAGCTGTTAAGGGTTTTCAAAAGGAATTTGGCATCCGTCCTGATGGAGTGGTCGGAGCAAAGACGAAATTAAAGCTGGTGAATGCTACTCCTAACTGGAAGCCAACGGAAACTCCTATGCATCGTAACAATCAAGGTTCCGCTCAGGGACAGACAGCAGACAATAACGATAAAGCGGATCAAAATGATGAAACGATGGGATCGGTCAACACCATGGGACTATCTGAAAACGATCTTAAAATTATGGCCAACGCGGTCTACGGTGAATCCCGCGGCGAGCCGTTTGAAGGACAAGTTGCCGTCGCGGCTGTTATTTTGAACAGGGTCAAGTCACCTAGCTTTCCCAACTCACCATCTGGAGTGATTTTTCAACCAGGAGCTTTCACAGCAGTAGCAGACGGTCAAATCTGGCTCACACCGAATGAGAATGCACAAAAGGCGGTACGCCAAGCCCTGAACGGCTGGGATCCAAGCGGAGGATGTCTCTATTATTTTAACCCAAAAACAGCCACCTCTAAATGGATTTGGTCCCGTCCGCAGGTGAAAACCATCGGGGAACATATTTTTTGCATGTAAAACGCCGAAGCAGCCGGGAGCTTGTCTCCGGTTGCTTCTTGGCTTTTGCATGGTTAGAATAAAGATTGGTACACTTTACCTCTTTACAGGAGGAAGATTCACAGCAGCTAATGCTTTGCTAATCAAAGGCTAGACGCAAATTGACGTCACAAAGGAGTTTTGGACTTGAACAAAACAGGTTTCGAGCGTGGCACACGCAGACAACTGAGGATTCATGTACTGCCGACCAAGCGCTTTAAGACGTTTGCTATATCATTGTATGTAGGCACTCCGCTACGGGAGGACACCGTAACTCGAGTGGGGCTGGCACCTTTCGTTCTGCGACGGGGTACAGAATCGTATCCGCAGACTACACAATTCAGAGAACAGTTAGAGCAATTGTATGGCGCGGGTTTCGGTTTCGATGTGTATAAACGTGGAGATTATCAGATCGTGCAATTTCGCATGGATACGATTAATGACAGCTTTGTAAATAGTCCAGATAGTTTACTGGATCGTTCGTTTTCTTTTCTCGGAGAAGTACTAACGAAGCCTGCATTGGAAAATGGTGCATTTCAAACGGGATACGTCCAGCAGGAACGAGAAAATGTGCGTAAGAAGCTGGAATCTATAGTTAACGATAAAATACGTTATGCTGGTGAGCGCTGTATGGAGGAAATGTGCAAGGATGAGCCTTATCGTTTGCACCCTCTTGGTCAACGATCTGATCTGGACAGTATAGATGCACAGAGCTTGTATAAGGCTTATGGAGAATGGCTGAATCATGCCAGCATGGATTTATACGTTGTGGGAGATACGACGCTAGAAGAAGTTGAGAAGTTTGTTGATCGCTATTTTCAATTGAACCGTTCAGCGGAAACAGGGTATGTTCCTGAACAGCCCAAGTCGGTAGAGCGTGATGTTCAAACCGTTGTAGAGCGTCTTGATGTGAACCAGGGCAAGCTCAACATGGGGTTGCGCACCCCTATTACGTATGGAGACGATCGCTATGCTTCCGCTCTGATGTACAATGGCATTCTGGGCGGGTATCCGCATTCAAAGCTGTTCGTTAATGTGAGGGAGAAGGAAAGTTTGGCGTATTACGCTTCATCACGGTATGACGGGCATAAAGGTATTGGTACGATTCAATCTGGTATTGAAATTCCTAATTATGAAAAAGCGGTTACTATTATCCGCAAGCAACTGGAAGATACGCAAAACGGAGCGATTACTGAGCTGGAAATGACCCAAACGCAGGCGATGATTCGCAACTTGCTAAAGGAGATGCAGGATTCCGCTTTTGAAATGATCGCCTATGATTTTAACAGACAGCTTTCCGGTAAAGAACGGACAGTAGATGAGCTGCTGAGTCAGGTGGAGGCAGTCAAGGTGCAGGATGTTCAGGATGCCGCCCGGACGTTCCGACTGGACACTATTTATTTCTTGAGAGACCAGAAGGGGGAATAGCGGTGGAGCATATACCTTATGAGCATTTGCAGGAAACGCTGTACTATGAAGTAATGGATAACGGTTTACACGTTTATGTGTTGCCCAAACCGGGTTTTCAGAAGACATACGCCACATTTGCAACTAAATACGGCTCAGTTGATAATCATTTCCGCGTAGAAGGTCAACAGCCCGTAAAGGTGCCGGATGGCATAGCCCATTTTTTGGAGCATAAAATGTTTGAAGAGCCTGAAGGCGATATTTTTGCTACCTTCTCCTCTAATGGGGCATCGGCGAACGCATTTACCAGCTTTGATCAAACAGTATATCTGTTTTCGGCAACCGAGCGTATTCAAGAAAATTTGACCACGCTGGTCAATTTTGTGCAGCATCCTTACTTTACAGATGAAAATGTAGAAAAGGAAAAAGGCATTATTGGCCAGGAAATTAATATGTATGAAGATAACCCTGATTGGCGGAGTTACTTTGGTCTGATCGAGGCGTTGTACAAGGTTCATCCGGTGCATATTGATATCGCAGGTACTGTTCAATCCATCAGTACGATTACAAAAGAAACGCTGTACAGTTGCTATGAAGCTTTCTACCACCCAAGCAATATGATTCTTTTTGTAGTGGGCGGAGTGGATCCAGCTGAAGTAATAGAGCTGGTACGTAACAATCAGGCCAAAAAGGACTATAAGCCGCAGGGAGAGATTGAGCGGATTTTCGACGATGAACCCACTACAGTTGCAGAACCACGTCGTGAGGTGAAGCTGGCCGTTTCTCTGCCAAAGCTACTGTTTGGATTCAAGGAGGCTGAAGTAGGCCTAACGGGTGAAGAATTACTTCGTCATGATCAGGAAACCAAGCTGATGCTTGATCTCCTGTTTGGTTCCAGTACACAACTATATCAAAAGCTCTACGATGAGGATCTGATTTCGGACAGTTTTGGTCATGAGTACAATAGTACGCAGCAATATGCATTCTCTGCAATCGGCGGGGATACCAAAGACCCGGATCGGCTGTTGGCGAGAATACGTGAAGAGGTGGAGTCCATTCAGAAGCAGGGCTTTGCAGCAGAACATTTTGAACGGGCACGCAAAAAGAAAATCGGTGGTTATCTGCGTACACTCAATTCACCAGAAAATATTGCACATGAATTTACAAGACATCGCTTCCGGGGCAGCGATTTTTTCCAACTGCTCCCTATTTATGAAAGTATCACGCTCGAGGATGTAAATCGCCGTCTAAAAGACCATATCCAGTGGGATCAACTCGCAATATCACTAGTGGTGAGTCCGTAATGTCCAGGGAGAGGGAAACAATGACCACCGAGGGCGGAGAATTAAAAGCAATTGGCGATACAACCGTGCTGATTACAGGAGCGAGTGGCGGAATTGGTGCGGCTATTGCTGAGCGTTTTGCAGCCGTAGGGATGAATGTTGTCATTCACTACATGAAGTCCCATGAAAAAGCAAATGAAGTTGCCCGTCGTTGCATGGCTTATTCAGGCAAGGTAATGACCGTGTCAGCGGATCTGCGGAGCAAGGAGCAGATCGAACGCATGCGGGAAAAGCTGGATAATCACGGGATGAAGCCGGATATTCTTGTGAACAACGCCGGATTATCTCATTATGGGCTGTTGACAGATGTTTCGGAAGAGGAATGGGACGAAGTGATGGCCGTCAATGTTAAGGGAACCTTTCTGTGCACGCAGGTTTTTATGCCACATATGATTTCCCAACGCTATGGCCGCATTGTGAATGTTTCCTCCGTGTGGGGGATATGTGGCGCATCGTGCGAGGTGTTGTATTCCACCACCAAGGGAGGCATTAACGCTTTCACTAAAGCGTTGGCTCAAGAGGTAGCACCTTCCGGGGTGACAGTGAATGCTGTAGCTCCAGGTGCAGTGGATACGTCGATGCTGGATCATTTGGATAAAGGCGAAATTACCAGTTTGGAAGAAGAAATTCCTGCCGGACGGTTGGCTCGACCTGATGAAATATCGTCCCTGGTTTATTTTCTTGCGCTTCCTGAGTCAGGTTATATTAATGGCCAGGTCATAAGTCCTAATGGAGGATGGGTGACTTAAGGGATAGCGCTTGGAGGAATCCACCAGTATAGTAAGCGTTTGAGAAGAGCATATTATAACTGTTGATTTTAAATCTGAATCATCTAAGGAGGATTTAAGTATGTCAACAGTTGTTCAGAATTTTGATGTTTGGAAAAAGTTCCTTGGTCAGCGTGTAGAGCAAGCGGAGAAGCTGGGAATCAGCCAAGATACCATTTCAGAGCTTGCTTATGAAATTGGTGATTTTCTGGATGAGAAGGTCGACCCAGCGAACCACTCCAACCGCGCACTGAAAGAACTGTGGGGAGTTGCCGATGAGGACGAGCGTCACACCATCGCCCGGCTAATGGTTAAATTGGCTAAGAGCAACGCATAAGTAGGAACCAACATGAAAAGCTCCCTTTTGGGGGCTTTTCTGTAATGGTTACAGAGCTGTTCTTGTAATTCCATTGTAATTTATATATCATAAACGTGATTGAGGCTTACAACACAATGTAACCTATCGAATTTCAATAATTGGTTTTGTCGAAAGATGTTATTTTATGATACAATAATGCTTTGATTTGGAGTTGTTGACGGTTTGAATGTGAATGAGGTGCTAACGTGACGGAAGAAACGAAACAGTGGTACATGGAGTACAAGATACATAAAAATCGACCCGGACTGCTGGGAGACATTGCTTCCATGCTTGGTATTCTGGGGGTTAATATACTGACAATCAACGGTGTTGAAGGGGAAAGACGGGGGATGTTGCTTGAAACGGATGATGACGAGAAAATACGCATTCTCGGAGACACGTTAAAAAAAGCGAGCAACATTACAGTCACGGCCTTACGTGCTCCGAGACTGGTTGATATATTGGCAGTAAGACACGGCCGTTACATCGATCGGGATTCAGATGATCGTAAAACATTTCGCTTTACACGCGATGAGCTTGGGTTGCTGGTCGATTTTTTGGGTGAAGTATTAAAGAGGGACGGCAATCAGGTGATCGGTCTTCGGGGGATGCCGCGTGTGGGCAAAACGGAATCCATTATTGCCAGTAGTGTATGCGCAATGAAGCGTTGGACTTTTGTGTCTTCAACGTTACTACGACAGACGGTGCGCAGTCAGCTCTCTGAAGAAGAAATGAACCCAAACAATGTGTTTATTATTGATGGTATTGTGAGTACAATTCGGTCAAATGAAAGACATTATCACCTGCTTCAGGAAATCATGAGCATGCCAAGTACTAAAGTGATTGAGCATCCTGATGTATTTGTACGTGAATCAGGATACAGCTTTGACGATTTCAATATCATTATTGAACTTCGCAATAATCCGGCTGAAGAAATTATTTATGATACCTTTACAGCCAGTTATACAGAAGATCTTTAAATAAGCGTAATTACACAAGGAGATGATGACATGTCAGAACTGGGTCAGCAATTAAAGGAGGCCCGGCTGCAAAAAGGATTGAGCCTTGACGATGTTCAGGAAATGACGAAGATACGCAAACGTTATCTGGAAGCCATTGAGACGGGCGATTACAAAGTGCTGCCGGGAAGCTTTTATGTCAGAGCTTTTATTAAAACATACGCTGAAACGGTCGGGTTGAACCCCGATGAGATTCTGGAAGGGCATCAAAGTAATGTGCCTGAACCTGAACCGGAAGCAGTCATGGAGCCTGTTACACAGAAACGCTCCAGCCGTCCCGCCACAATTGGTAATCTTAAATGGTTGCCTACAGCGTTAATGTGGCTTTTTCTAGTTCTCATTGTTGGGGTTATTTATGCTTATTGGGTGAGCAACAACCATTCAACTCCAAAAACAGCAGAAAACACAACGCCGATTACAACACCAAGTACAACACCAAGTACAACGCCAAGCACGTCTACTCCTGATACCACTACGACACAGCCGAACAATGGTCAAACGACGGCTCCAAATGGTGCTGGTGGGCAGACTCCTGATGCGGGGCAAACCGGCCAAACTCAGCCAAATGGTACGGGGAGTACGGGTGCTACTACTCCAGATACTGGACAGCAGCCGGATACGACTACACCACAACAAGGTGTAACTGTGGCACAGGACGGCAAGCAAGGCAAGACGACGATTTTCAAAGTTTCCAGTGCAACGGGAGCCACAGCCAAGGTTGATATTAAAGCGACGGGTGAAAGCTGGCTTGAAGTGTACAAGGGACAAAATTCCCGTGGAGAAAAGCTGAGCTACGGTATGACTAAAAGTGGAGATGCCATGTCTTTCGATATTGGTCCGGAAGGTTTATATATCAAATCAGGGCGGTCTTCTGCCACAGATATTTCCGTAGCAGGTCAACCGATAACAGATAATAAATCGACTACTCGTGTACTGATCCAGCAAGGAGAAGCTTCCACGACCGGAACGAGTGCAGGGGTAACGGGCTCACCTGCAGATTCTTCGACAGGTAGAAGTACGGATTCAACACAAAGTGGTACAGATTCTACAACTACTGATGGTGAATAAACGCCTTGGTGCGAGGAAATACTAATGACTGTAATTCTTGGAAAGGTAGTCATTTCATTTTCCGCAAAGTGAGGTGTATACGTTATGACCGTCAGCTGGATTGTGACTGGGCTCGGTATCATTGTCAGTTTACTGGGCTATTATCTGACACCGAATGCATGGGGCTATGGCATACTGGGCTTTGGTCTTGCTCACATTGTGCTTGGATTTTTGGATATGTTCCGAACTCCAACACGAAGCCATAATTAGATATTTTGACCGTAATTGAAATAAAGGCGTTTTTGTCAGGAAAACTGGCAAAAACGCCTTTTTAGTCAACGGATTATTGGATTTTTGTAAATGACTAGCCTATAATTAGATATTGAACTTTGTTGTGGAAAGGAAAGTGAAACGATGGCTTCAGAAAATTCATTTGATATCGTCTCCAAAATGGATATGCAGGAGTTAACAAATGCGGTTCATCAGACGGAGCGTGAAATTGAAACACGATTTGATTTCAAGGATAGCAAAAGTAGCCTCAAGCTTGAGAAAGAAGCTCTTACGATTGCATCGGAAGACGAGTACAAGCTGAATGCGGTGATTGATATTTTGCAATCTAAAATGGCCAAACGAGGTCTGTCCCTTAAAAATGTGGAGTATGGCAAATTGGAACCCGCTTCTCTAGGTTCAGTGCGTCAGCGTCTTTCGCTTAAGCAGGGAATTGATCAGGATAATGCCAAGAAAATTAATATTCTTATTCGGGACTCCAAGCTAAAAGTCAAAAGTCAGATTCAAGGTGATCAAATCCGAGTGACCGGAAAAAACAGGGATGATTTACAGGCGATTATTCAATTGCTACGTAAAGCTGATTTGCCATTGGAGCTTCAATTTACAAACATGAAATAAAGCCGTTTTCCCTCATATATTTTGTAGGAAAAAACGTTGCTTGATGTGCGGCAGGTTATTTTGACATGCGTTTTGCGCCATATTATACTTGTAACGAAAATGCAGACAATTCAGGTGTATAGCGCTCGTCGAAAGCGATTTACATAGGATTGAATTTAATCCGAAAACTGCCATTTGTAATCAAGTACGATAATCAGGGGAGAGTGTGTTGTGAATTTACCCAACAGAATTACAATAACGCGGATTTGCCTTATCCCGGTGATGATGCTGGCTTTGCTGGTGAACTTTGATTTTTATCCGCCGCCGATTGAGATCGGAGCTTTCAAGCTGCCGTATAATCAGCTGATTGCGGCTATCATTTTCCTTGTAGCAGCCAGCACGGATGGTCTTGACGGATATTTGGCACGTAAAAATAATATGGTCACCAATTTGGGCAAGCTGTTGGATCCCCTTGCTGATAAGCTTTTGGTAACCGCTATTTTGGTTTCCTTGGTAGAAATGGGGAAAATTGATTCATGGATTGTCGTTGTGATTGTTAGCCGTGAGTTTGCGGTTACGGGGCTGCGTCAGATTGCCTTACTGGATGGGTCTGTGGTTGCTGCAAGCAATTGGGGCAAATTAAAGACGATTATCCAGATCGTTGCTATTGTAGCGCTGCTCATTAATAATTTCCCGTTTGTTTTTCTTGGTATACCGTTTGATTTAATAGCGATATGGGCAGCAGTGTTGATCACCATTTATTCGGGTATTGATTATTTCGTGAAAAATATCCATTTGCTGAGCTCCTCCAAAGTTTAACAGGATAAATTTTATGGAAACAGCAATAGGGACTAAACTTATTGCTGTTTCTTTATATAATTCCCATAATATTCGCAGTACAGGAGGAAGAATTGATGAAAGCTGAAATAATTGCAGTAGGAACAGAGTTATTACTCGGACAAATAGTGAATACAAATGCTCAATATTTGTCACAAGAGCTGGCTACAATTGGAATCGATGTGTATTTTCAGACTGTGGTTGGCGATAACATAAATCGGCTTCAGGAAGCGATAAGGATTGCTCAGAAGCGTGCGGATATTATTTTGTTTTCCGGCGGTCTGGGGCCGACTCAGGATGATTTGACGAAAGAGGCGATAGCGGCTGTATTGGGGCGGAAATTGCACATAGATCGTCTTGCAATGGACAAGCTAGATCAATTTTTCCGTAACCGTGGGGTAGAAATGACCGAGAATAACCGCCGGCAGGCGCTTTCTATTGAAGGTGCTACTCCGCTTGAAAATGAGACAGGGCTAGCTGTGGGCGACGCGATTGCACAGGACGGTAAATTTTATGTAGTTTTGCCTGGACCGCCTAAGGAACTCAAACCCATGTTTGCAAACCATGCGAAACCTTGGTTGCTTCAGCAGGCATTGAGCGGTGAGGAAATGCCAATTTATTCGAAAATGCTAAAATTTGCAGGGATCGGTGAGTCAGCTCTTGAAACCCATTTGTTAGATCTGATCCAATCCCAGACAGATCCTACGATTGCTCCTTATGCCAAGGAAGGGGAAGTCACGATCCGTATATCCACCAAGGCGGCCAGCGAAAGTGAAGCATTAATTAAGCTGACAGCTACGGAAGTAGAAATTCAGCAGCGTCTTTCGGAGTATATGTATGCAAGCGAGGATGTTGCGCTGGAGAAGGTTATCGTAGATCTAATGGCCAAACGCGAACTCACGGTGAGTGCGGCAGAAAGCTGTACAGGTGGAATGCTGATGGAACAGATTACTTCTATACCTGGCAGTGCTGCTATGTTTCAAGGTGGCATCGTGTGCTATTCCAATGAAATGAAGATGAAGTTACTCAACGTGCCTTATGATTATTTGGAAGGGGACCATGCGCCAGGCGCAGTGAGTAAGGAAGTAGCCCTTGTGCTTGCAGAGCAGGCGAGAATGATCATGGATAGCGATTTTGGACTTTCAGTTACCGGTGTAGCCGGGCCTGGGTATTCCGAACGGAAGCCAGTCGGTCTAGTGTATATTGGCATTGCTGAACGCGACAAGGAAACGGAAGTACATGAACTGAGACTGAGTGGCAACCGTGAAACAATCCGACTGCGATCAGTCAAAGCAATCCTGTACAGATTGTGGCGCAGGCTGGTAGAGAACGAGAAACTCTCTTAAACATCTATGTACAGTGTGACTCGTAGAGTTGTTTTAGATAGATATTCATGGTATAATCATCTTATCGGAAGAACCGTTGCAAAGCCTTTTGCCAGCGGTTCTTTTTTTGTTTTAAGAGACAGGTGTAATTATAGAAGAGAGTTGTGCGAATAAAAAAAACGAATGTATGTTCGAAAAAATGCTTGGCAAGCGTGTCAAAACAAGGTATTATTAAAGTACAAACAATGAAGGATGTGAGTTTATTGTCAGATCGTCGTGCTGCGCTGGATATGGCGCTCCGTCAAATAGAAAAGCAATTTGGTAAAGGTTCCATTATGAAGTTGGGTGAGTCTACCCACATGCAAGTGGAAACGATCCCCAGTGGTTCGATTGCTTTGGATATTGCGTTAGGAACGGGCGGCTTTCCAAGAGGCCGGGTTATTGAAATATACGGACCGGAATCATCCGGTAAAACGACAGTAGCTCTTCACGCTATCGCAGAGGTGCAAAAAACAGGCGGACAAGCCGCCTTTATCGACGCCGAGCATGCGCTTGATCCGTCGTATGCAAGCAAGCTGGGTGTCAATATTGATGAGTTGTTACTATCGCAACCAGATACAGGAGAGCAGGCGCTTGAGATTGCCGAAGCCCTTGTACGTAGTGGAGCAGTAGACATTGTAGTTGTTGACTCCGTAGCGGCACTTGTGCCCAAGGCAGAGATTGAAGGCGAAATGGGAGATTCCCACGTTGGTCTTCAAGCACGTTTGATGTCTCAGGCATTGCGTAAGCTTTCTGGAGCCATTAATAAGTCGAAAACCATTGCTATTTTTATTAACCAGCTACGTGAAAAAGTAGGTGTTATGTTCGGTAACCCTGAAACAACACCAGGTGGACGTGCCTTGAAGTTTTACTCTACGGTACGTTTGGATGTTCGTCGTATTGAAAGTTTGAAAATGGGTAACGACATTGTGGGTAACCGCACACGTATTAAAGTCGTGAAGAACAAAGTTGCCCCTCCTTTCCGTCAGGCTGAGGTGGATATTATGTACGGTGAGGGTATTTCCAAAGAAGGTAGCTTGATCGATATCGGTACGGAGCATGACATTGTCGACAAGAGCGGAGCCTGGTATTCCTACGAAGGTGAGCGCCTTGGTCAGGGACGGGAGAATGCTAAACAATTTTTGAAGGAAAATCCGAATATTGCTAGTACGATCGAACAAAAAATTCGGGTGGCCAGCAATTTGATTACGACGGTTGCTCCGCCTACAGAAGAAGAGTTGGCGCAGCAAGCGAAGGAAGAACAGGAATTGTTGGAGCTTGAATAAAGCTTGGTGAATCTTGGTTTGTGAACTGGGGCCAGGGTTATGGCACCGTCCGTTTGAATAGCATGATTCTGATGCCCTGCACAGTTGTGCAGGGCATTTTTGCATCAACTAAAGTCTGCTTTGTCAGCGGAATCTAACTTTGCGTAGCAGGTGTTCAAAGGCTGCTTTCGTGAATTTCAAAGTGAGGGAAATATATTGCAGTTGGACGATGAAGATGAATACACTTCGGAAGCAAATAAGCAACAAGGGATTTCTCTTTTTCCGGATCATGTGGAATTGATGATTACTAGGGTAGAGCAGGGACAGGGACGCAAACGCGGAAGGTATATCATTCATTTTGGTCCGTATTCGCTGTCTGTATTAGAAGATGTAATGATCAAGTACAATATGTTCAAAGGAACGTCATTTGATAAAAAAGAACTGGAAGATATCGTTCTGGCAGATGAAAAGCAACAGGCTTATGTACTTGCGCTTCGCTATTTGGGGCGAAAGCCTCGCACACGTCAGGAAATTGCCCAACGTTTGTTACAAAAAGAACTGGATCAGTCTGTTATTGACGAAGTAATGGTTCGACTGCAAAGGGAACAACTCGTAGATGATGATTTATACGCCCGCCAATGGGCAAGGCAGCGCATAACTAGCCAACGTAAGGGTAAGATGTGGGTTAGGCAAGAACTTCGTCAGAAGGGCATCTCTAAAGCCTCTATTGGCGAAGCGTTAGGTGAGATCACCGATAATGAGGAGTGGGAGAGCGCTTTGACGGTCGGACGTAAGAAATGGAATCAGATACGTGGTGATATAATGGAGAAAAAAAGGAAAACCTACCCTTTTCTCATGAGACGCGGATATTCGGGGGATATGACACGCCGAGTGGTCAATCATCTCACTGCGGCCGAGCATGACGTTGCTTTAGATGACGAGGAATTGTTGCAGTGGGAGGAATAGTTGCCAAACGGCTGCTGAACCTTTGGCTAGTATGAACGGATAGGATGAGCTAGTTATTACAGGGAAAGCTGCATGGTAGTCTACTAATGTTTGCATTCCCTTGACAATGCCATTTGTCAAATAATAAAATATATATGAAACGATACTTGTGGAACGCCCTTTTTCCTTCCAAAAAAGCGGAATCCACGGGTGAGTTCTCATCGCCAAATAACAAGTGATGCCGCTATGCCAGGCGGAATTGTACATGTGAAAGCATGTGCATATGAAATGAAACGACCTTGTGTCGTTGTCTTAGTTTGACGATCAAAGTAAATGTGACAATTGCAAAAAGTCCCAAGGAATGCCTTGGAGGAACCAACGGGGAGGTGAACAGTATGATGACTGCGATCTGGTTCGTTCTCGTTGCTGTAGCCGCGTTATTCTTTGGGTTCGGGATTGGTTATTTTATTCGCAAATCTATTGCAGAAGCTAAGATCTCCAGTGCGGAAGAAGCTGCCGCGCAAATCGTGGAGAACGCGAAAAAAGAGGCAGAAGCGCTGAAGAAGGAAACGGTATTGGAAGCGAAAGATGAAATCCACCGCATTCGTGCCGAAGCTGAAAAAGAAACTCGTGAACGTCGCAATGAAATTCAACGACAGGAACGAAGATTGCTGCAAAAAAGAAGAATCGCTGGATAAAAAATTGGAATCGCTGGAACGCAAAGAAGAACAAGTGGCCAACAAAGAGAAACGAATCGATGAAACCCAGCAGCAAATTGATTTGATTTACAAGAGTCAGGTAACTGAGTTGGAACGTATTTCCAATCTGACGATGGAGGATGCAAGAAGTATTATTCTGACCAACGTAGAGCAGGAAGTTCGTCATGAAACAGCTCAGATGATTAAAGAAATTGAACAGCAGGCCAAAGAAGAAGCGGACAAAAAGTCTCGTGAAATCATCACACTGGCCATCCAACGCTGTGCGGCAGATCATGTAGCAGAAACGACGGTTTCTGTTGTCACATTGCCGAACGAAGAAATGAAAGGCCGGATTATCGGGCGCGAAGGCCGTAATATCCGTGCACTTGAAACCCTTACAGGAATTGACCTCATTATTGATGATACGCCGGAAGCTGTTATTTTGTCCGGATTTGATCCGATTCGTAGAGAGATTGCGCGTACTGCGCTTGAAAAGCTCGTAGCGGACGGACGGATACATCCGGCTCGTATTGAAGAGATGGTGGAAAAATCCCGTAAAGAGGTGGACGAACGAATCCGTGAGTATGGTGAGCAGGCCACCTTTGAGGTGGGCGTGCATAGCTTGCATCCGGATTTGATCAAGATCTTGGGACGTCTCAAGTTCCGTACGAGTTACGGACAGAACGTTTTGAAGCACTCGATGGAAGTTGCATACTTGACAGGTCTGATGGCCGGGGAACTGGGCGAAGACGTTGTACTGGCAAGACGGGCAGGATTGCTGCATGACATCGGGAAGGCGCTGGATCACGAAGTGGAAGGATCGCACGTTGAAATTGGCGTGGAACTGGCGAAGAAGTACAAGGAACACCCGGTCGTCATCAACAGCATTGCTTCACATCACGGCGACTGCGAAGCGACTTCAGTGATCGCCATGCTGGTTGGGGCGGCAGATGCCCTGTCAGCAGCAAGACCGGGAGCGCGGCGTGAAACGCTAGAGACGTACATCCGTCGTCTTGAGAAGCTGGAACGCATCTCCGAATCTTTTGAAGGCGTTGAAAAATCATACGCGATTCAAGCCGGACGCGAAGTTCGTGTCATGGTACAGCCAGAGAAAATTGATGATGCGGAAGCATTCCGACTGGCCCGCGATATTACGAAAACGATTGAGAATGAACTGGACTATCCAGGACATATCAAGGTTACCGTCATACGCGAGACCCGTGCGGTAGAATACGCAAAATAAAAGCATTTCAATGAAAAGTGGCCGCTGCTTGTAGGGCCACTTTTCATTATGTAAGGCAGACTAGGGAGGGCTTTCTATCAACGTATTATTTATTGGAGACATCGTCGGCAGTGTAGGCAGAAAGGCATTGAGGGAGAATCTCCCTTCGCTAAAATCAAAATACAACCCGCATGTTATTATCGTGAACGGAGAAAATGCGGCTTCGGGAAGAGGAATTACCCCAGCCATCGCCAGAGAATTTTTTGATTGGGGCGTTCATGGGATTACGATGGGAAATCATACTTGGGACAATAAGGAAATATTTGATTTTATAGATGATGAGCCACGGATCATCCGCCCGGCTAACTTTCCACCAGGAACACCAGGCCGGGGGTATACCGTTGTAAAAGGTGGAGGTAAAGAGCTGGCTATTGTTAATCTGCAAGGTAGAACCTTTTTGCCAGCTATTGACTGTCCATTCCGTGCAGCAGATGAAATTGTCGATGAACTACGGAAAAAACATAAGCATATCCTAGTTGATTTTCACGCCGAAGCAACCTCGGAAAAAATCGCTATGGGTTGGCATTTGGATGGACGTGCTTCAATAGTGGTAGGTACGCACACACATGTACAGAGTAATGACGATACGATTTTGCCACAAGGAACTGCGTATCAGACAGATGCGGGAATGGTAGGTCCTTATGAGGGAGTGCTTGGGATGCAGAAAGAGGCTGTGTTACAGAAATTCCAGACCCAGCTTCCGGTACGTTTTCAAGTGGACATGGGCAAATGGCACTTTCATGCCATCAGCGTAGAACTGAATGATAATGATGGAAAAGCCCGCAAAATTCAGAAAATCAGACTTAAAGAAGATGAATGGCGGATGGATTAACTTTTTTGTGAGCTACTTAAGGAAAGAATAAGGAAAACTGTCACCAAAAAGCAGGAATTATTTGCTGACCCTCGAATAACATCTAATAGTGGAATCAAACCATCATCATTCCCAGGGGAGGTACTTACTATGGATGTATTAAAAGTATCAGCAAAATCCAATCCCAATTCAGTTGCAGGCGCACTCGCAGGAGTACTGCGTGAACGCGGAAATGCAGAATTACAGGCGATTGGAGCGGGTGCACTAAACCAAGCCATTAAAGCGGTAGCCATTGCCCGGGGATTTGTCGCACCAAGCGGAGTGGATTTGATTTGTATTCCTGCTTTTACAGACATTGTTATTGATGGAGAAGATCGGACTGCGATCAAATTGATTGTAGAACCAAGATAATAAATGTAAGTTGTCTGAGCCTGTTTACGAATTGTAAACGGGCTTTTTTGCATTGTGAGTTTGTTACTATGATTTTTTAAAATAAATTTGTAGTGCTTCAATCTATAAATGGAGGTAAGATGCATGAATGATAAGCTAAAAGTGAATTGGCCTGTTGTTGACTTTCATTGTGATGTGTTATGTAAAATGCAGCTTGATGCGCAGATCGATTTCAGTCATCCATCGCTTGATGTCACAAAAGAACGTTTGCTAGAAGGTAACGTGCAGTTGCAAACGTTTGCTATATATATTTCACAGGTATTGGGCATGCCAAGATTTGAGCATGTGGTTCGTCAAATTGAGCTGTTCAGGCAGCATGTTACCTCTATCTCAGGTGGGTTGAGACCATTGCTGTGGAAGGAAGACTTGGCAAAGTGTAAAAATACGTCCGCAGTGCATCAGATGGAGCAAGTAAAACAGGTAGGAGAAGAGAAGCGCACGGAAAAGTTAACGTATGTGGATGGTAATGGGACCGATCATACATGGGCACCTTGGGCTTTGCTCTCACTGGAGGGGGTAGATGCGCTGGAAGGGAACCCGTTTTATGCAGAATTGTGCTATGCCATGGGAATACGATTGATTGGGCTGACATGGAATTATGCGAACTGGGCGGCTGACGGCATTATGGAACATAGAGGAGGCGGGCTGACTAGCAAGGGGCGTGATTTGGTCAATCGCTGTAATGACCTGGGACTGCTGCTAGATGTGTCGCATTTGTCCGTACAGAGCTTCTGGGAGGTGTTGGAGGAGGCTGCTCTACCACCCATCGCCTCGCATTCGAATGCCTTTGCGAGATGTGCTCATCCTCGTAATCTACGGGATGAACAGATTCGTGCACTGATCGCTCGTAACGGACGGATTGGTTTGACCTTCGTCACGATGTTTCTCAAAGAGCAGGGTACGGTAACCGCTGAGGATCTGCTACCGCACATTGAGCATATTTGTTCATTAGGCGGGGAAAGGCATTTGATGTTTGGCTCTGATTTTGACGGTATCGAGCACCATGTGCAAGGGCTGGAACACTCGGGTAAATATCCGGTTTTTGCAGAACTGCTGCTGAAGCATTACCCTGAGGAGCTAGTCAAGGGATGGCTGGGAGGACATGCGTTGGAATACCTGCAAACGAATTTGCCTTCCAAAATGTCTTCTTAAATAGCTATTTACTAGGAGTTATTATTAGCTGCGAATACCTTGACAAAGTGAGAACGATTACGAAATAATTGGAGCATCTTAGAATTTCATGGTGCTAAAATAAGCATAAATACGGCAGACGTTGGAGCAAGACTGACGGGACACCATGTTGCACCGCCATATCAGAGGGGGCTCCATTACACAATGTTAATAAAGAAGGTTACTTGGCTTGAGCTCTTTTATGACTTATTGTTCGTAGCTGCTGTCTCTAAGGCCACTCATGTTTTACTACATGTTGAGCATGGTAGTATTTCGTGGGAACATATGGAAAAGTTTATTATGATTTTTATCCCAATATGGTGGGCTTGGGTGGGGCAAACGGTCTACAACAATCGTTTTGGGCAAGACAGTATAACGCATCGAATTTTTATGATCCTGCAATTGTTTTTCGTGTTGATCATGACCGCCAGCCTTAATATAGATTTTGATGCGTATTATGTATCTTTTTTTGTTGGCTATATTGGGTTAAGAGGTTTAACTGTCGTTCAATATTTACTTTCGGCATCCAAAGAAACGGCTCATAAACAGGAAACAGCTCGTTTTTTTGGTACCTATTTTTGGATTGGAATAGTCATCTCTAGTTTCTCCCTCTTCTTTGATTCTTGGGTTCGATATTTGATTTTATATACCGGTATAGCTATTGATATTCTCGTTCCTTTGATTGGCCGTAAAAAGTTGGTGATCACACCAATCCATACGGAGCATCTTTTAGAACGCTTTGCACAGTTCACGTTAATTCTGCTTGGCGAATCTGTGATAAGTATGCTTTCTGTTTTACAATCCGATCATTTTACGGTTTCTTCTGTTGTATTTGCTGCTTTGGCTTTTGTATTAGTCATCGCAATCTGGTGGCAATATTTTGAGAATATGGAGAAGCGCGTAGATAAATCAATACAATCAGCAGGCCAGACTATTATTTATGGTCATTTGTTTATTTATCTTTCCCTTAGCATGCTAGCTGCTTCGATTCAGCTCTTGTTTTTGGGACAAGTAGACTATATCTTTGTGCTTTGCTTTACCTTTGCTTCTGTTCTTATTTACTTTTTATCGGTTTTGCTGGTATTTCATCAGTACAGATTAAGTCATCTTAAACCTCGTCTCAGAGTCATTTTTTTCTTGACTGGAATACTCTGTGTCCTGTTTATCCTTAATATATTTATTGTCGTTCCCCCTCATCTCATCGTAGCTGAAATCATGCTTTTTTTTCTCCTGTTCGCTAAAACAACGGTTTGATCCGACTTTATAGGGAGGATATTTAACGCTGATTGGGGCGAAAAAGGGAACTTTATGCCCTCTCCTTTTCTTTCTTGGCAAAATAGGAGTATAATAGCATGGATGTGTAAAGTATTGTATAGAGAAAAAGGAGTGACCACACGATGAGTAAAATCGTACCTGTCGGCGTTTCCGCCCGTCATATTCACCTGACTCAAGAGCATATTGAAATTTTGTTCGGAGCAGGCTATCAATTAACTGAATTTAAACCTTTGTCCCAACCAGGACAATTTGCCGCAAATGAAACGGTAGCTGTAATTGGTTCTAAGGGCCAATTTGATAAGGTTCGCATTTTGGGACCTGCCCGTCCCGCTTCCCAATTGGAAATCTCTCGCACTGATTCCTTTGCTATTGGTGTAAAAGCACCTGTACGCGAATCTGGTAGCATTGATGGTACACCAGGAATCACGGTGAAAGGACCAGCTGGTGAAGTGGAACTGCAAGAAGGCGTGATTGTAGCAGCCCGCCATATTCATTTCCATACATCTGATGCAGCTAAATGGGACATTAAGGACAAGCAGTTGCTGAAAGTACGTGTCGGCGGCGAACGTGGCCTTGTATTTGAAAATGTTCTTGCACGTGTGTCCGATTCTTTTGCTTTGGATATGCACATTGATACAGATGAAGCGAACGGAGCCGGTGTGAAAAACGGTGACAACGCTGAAATCGTAGACTAATATACACGTATTTAAATGCCGGAAGGCTTAAAGAGTCCGATTCTTGCAAAAGAATCGGGCTTTTTACATACTATATAATTCATAAATACTTCACTTATGTACAAAAAGAACATGAGTTCATATCGACTTGATGGTATCTGCGGCTGATCTATGGCGATGGCCTATAAATCATGCTATAATTTAGTGTAATGCCTTTTTTAAAGGTTTTTTAGAACTTAAAATAAATTTACCCATGCCTAAAGATACAGTAAATCACAAATTAGCTCGTGAAATAGATGGTGTAAGGAGTGACTAAGGAATGGAAAAGAAAACAAAAGATTACTCCAAATATTTTGATTTCTCGGATGCGAAGATTATTTCTGAGGATGAGCATAGCAAAAAGATCCGTATTCGCGGACGTGAAATCAACATTATGGCGGAGCCGAACC
The DNA here is from genome assembly GCF_024213325.1 of Paenibacillus sp. MZ03-122A. Taxonomy (NCBI): domain Bacteria; kingdom Bacillati; phylum Bacillota; class Bacilli; order Caryophanales; family Paenibacillaceae; genus Paenibacillus; species Paenibacillus sp. MZ03-122A. Next base: position 762,870 of record NZ_JANAVI010000001.1, read on the forward strand.
ATAGAAAAGAAAAGCAACGCGGTAAAGAGGACGTACAAGTACTGTATGATAACGCAGTCCCGGATGAGCTCAAGCATATCGGTGAGGGAAAGCATTATATCGTATACACATTTGGTTGCCAAATGAACGAGCATGATTCCGAAACCATAAAGGGCTTGCTAGAGCAAATGGGTTACCAGGCAACTGAGGATCGGAAGGAAGCAGACATCATTTTACTGAACACTTGTGCTATCCGTGAAAATGCGGAGGATAAAGTGTTTGGCGAGCTGGGTCACCTCAAGCATCTTAAAACAGAAAAGCCAGGACTGCTGCTCGGGGTGTGTGGCTGCATGTCACAAGAAGAGAATGTCGTTAACCGGATTATGCAAAAACACGGTTTTGTTGATATGATTTTTGGTACCCATAATATTCATCGTCTGCCTCAGCTCGTCAAGGAAGCACTCTTTAGCAAAGAAATGGTGGTCGAAGTGTGGTCTAAGGAAGGCGACATTATCGAAAACTTGCCGAAGAAGCGTGAGGGTATGCGGGCCTGGGTGAACATTATGTACGGTTGTGATAAATTTTGCACCTATTGCATAGTTCCCTTTACACGTGGTAAGGAAAGAAGCCGTCGCCCAGAGGATGTTATCGCTGAGGTACGGGATTTGGCACGTCAAGGCTTTAAAGAAATTACCTTACTGGGGCAGAATGTTAACGCTTATGGCAAGGATTTGAAAGATTTGAATTACAGATTTGGGGATCTGATGGATGATATGCGCAAAATCAATATCCCGCGTGTACGTTTTACGACATCACATCCACGTGATTTTGATGACCATTTGGTTGAAGTGCTTGGTAAGGGTGGCAATTTGGTGGAGCATATCCATCTGCCTGTTCAATCCGGTAATACGGATATATTGAAGAAAATGAACCGAAAATATACCCGTGAGCGTGTTCTGGAACTGGCCGCGAAGATTAAAGCAGCTGTTCCGCATGTTTCTCTGACAACAGATATCATTGTAGGTTTCCCTGGTGAAACAGACGAGCAGTTTGAAGATACTCTATCTCTGGTACGCGAGGTCGGCTATGACTTTGCCTACACATTTATTTATTCACCACGTGAAGGTACGCCAGCTGCTTCGATGGAAGATAATGTGCCTATGTCGGTCAAAAAAGAGCGTCTCCGGCGTCTGAACATTGCTGTGAACCAAAACAGCCTTCGCTTTAATAGTCGATTGCGTGGCGAAGTGGTTGAAGTGCTGGTGGAAGGCGAGAGCAAAAATGACAGCAAAGTGCTTGCCGGTCGGACCCGTTCCAATAAGCTTGTACATTTTGAGGGTTCTAAGGACCTGATTGGTTCCTTTGTTCAAGTGAAAATTACGGAACCTATGACCTTTTACATCAAAGGTGATCTGGTTGAAACGGCTGTAGCAGTTAACGGATAAAAGAATATTCTATCGGGTTGCATGCGGTCTGAGTAAAGGGCCGTGTGCAAGGCCGTCTAAGTGAGAAAAGGAGCGATGGGCAATGACAGAGGAGCGGTTGCAACAAACAGAACTTCAATCGGCGGCGCGCCAGCATGATCATATGGTCAATCGCGAAATGATATTGGCAAAAGCCAAAGAATTGGCAGGTATTTTGGGTAGCAGTGAGGAAGTGCAGGTATTCCGGAAAGCAGAAGAAAAGATTCAGGATCATGGGCGCATCCAGCAACTGATTGCAACGATGAAAAAGAAGCAAAAGGAAATTGTAGCATTTGAATCCTTGAAGAATCAAAAAATGATTGCCAAAATAGAGGCCGAGCTACAGGAGCTACAGGAAGAGCTTGACGGTATTCCAATTGTCACGGAGTTTCAGCAGAGTCAGGTGGAAATTAATGAGCTACTGCAAATGGTAATCATGGCGATCCGTGATACCGTTTCTGAGAAGGTGAACGTAGAAGAGGGGAAAAGCACTTCCTCGTCGAATTGCAGTGATTAGAATGAAATCTATGGTGTGGAGGCGTAGCTTCCACGCCTTTTTTTCGAAAGCAATTTACTATCGTATGTGTCTATAAGACATCAAGAGAAATGGGACAACATCGAAGGGATGGAAGCAAGGGAATGGATAAGTTGGGTAAGATGCTAGAGGGAGAAAATAATACTTTTTGGGATTATTTAGGGTGTGAGCTTATTGCAGCTGATGCAAACGAGGTACAGATCGCTTTGGAGGCCAAACAAGAGCATACCAATGTGATGGGTATTGTCCATGGGGGTGTACTTACTTCATTGATGGATCAGGCGATGGGGATGGTCAGTATGGCTTCACGAAATATGGATCCATGTGTAACAACGAACCTGAATGTTCATTTCTTGTCAGCCATGAGGCAAGGACGACTGGAGGTTAGGGCGCGAATTCTTCATCAAGGAGGTCGCACTATAACCACTGAGGCGGAAGTAAGAGATAGTGAAGGTACACTCGGTTCTACATCTACAGCAACCTTCCGAGTATTACGTACACAAGCAAGTGATTCAGGCAAGGCCTGACACTTGACAAAAATTTTTATTATGTCATAATGAATTTATCAAAACGATATAATATGGTGATGCCAATGGATAGCAATCGTATAAACGAAGAGGCGCAGAAGGCGTCGTACAACATTAAGAAATACCGTACCCCGGATGGAGCTCCAGCGGATATCGTTATGTTTACCTTAACGAAGCGGGAGCGTAAGACGGTAACAAAGACATTGCCGATTCGGGAGTTGAAAGTGATGCTCATCAAGCGCCGCAGTTGGCCGTTTGCGGGACGCTGGGCGTTGCCTGGAGGGTTTTGTCAGGAAGATGAATCTATGTATGGAGCTGCCAAGCGGGAGCTGTTAGAGGAAACAGGTGTGGACGGCGGGCATCTGGAGTATTTGGGTGTATATAGTGGACCGGGACGTGATCCGCGCGGGTGGATCATATCACATGCATTTTTTGCGCTGGTAGAAGAATGGATGTTGGAACAGCGTCAGGCGGCCGATGATGCTTCCGAGGTCGGGCTATTCACGATCCGCGAAGCGTTGGAGGAATTGGAGCTGGCATTCGATCACCGGGATATCATAGTAGACGCTTATCGCAAAATTCAGTTGCAGATGCTTCAGACGACGATCGCCAAGCAGTTTTTACCGCTACATTTTACACTTGGTGAATTATATCAGGTGATTCAGAGTGTCGTACCGGATTTCGAAGAGCCAAACTTTATTCGCAAAATAACATCGACTCGTAGCAGGCAGGGGATACTGGAAGAAGTGCGTGATGAGAACGGCAAACCGCTCAGTTCCAACCAGTATTCACAAAGACCGGCACAGTTGTACCGTTTTAGTGACAGAGTACCGCGTTTATCTATCTACACGTAACGTCTAATGTAATAGGTTACGCATAGAACGTACAATTTCACTTTGAGGATAAGGAGCTGACCGTACGATGCAGGCACTAATTGTTATTGATTACACGAAAGATTTTGTGGACGGTAGTTTGCCTGTAGGACAACCTGCGATTGAGTTGGATGAACGGATCGCAGCAATTACGCAGGCATACGTGGATCAAGGGGACTTTGTTGTCATGGCTGTGGATTTGCATGAGGAGAACGACCTTTATCACCCGGAGAGCAAGCTGTTTCCTCCACATAATATACGTGGAACCAACGGACGACATTTGTATGGCAAGCTTCGTAGCCTCTATGAGCAACAAAGTGATCTTATCTACTGGTTGAATAAAACACGGTACAGTGCTTTTGCGGGCACAGATCTGGAGCTCAGGCTACGTGAACGTGGTATTCTGGAAGTTCACCTGATTGGTGTGTGTACAGATATATGTGTGCTGCATACGGCTGTAGATGCTTATAACAAAGGTTTTGCTATTACCGTATACAAGGACGCTGTGGCGAGCTTTAATCAAGCTGGACATGATTGGGCTTTGGGTCATTTTGAAGGAAGTCTTGGAGCCGCGGTAAGGTCGGCTGAGGACACGGTTTTACGTCAGAAGAAGTAAAATAACTTAACGATTGTGCACCAATGTCCGATAACAAAATGGAGCCGGATATTGCTGAATCTGGGTAGATGAGGCGGTACGCTGCCACAAACCTGGGGACAGTCAGAGAGGATGATTACGATGCAGTCAACGAGCCTCGCATTACATACAGATAAATATCAGATTAATATGATGTACGCCCATTGGGTGAACGGAAGTCATCAGCGTAAAGCTGTGTTCGAGGCGTATTTCCGTAAACTCCCTTTTGGTAATGGATACGCCGTGTTCGCTGGTCTGGAACGCATTGTGAATTATATTGCAAATTTGCGGTTTACAGAAGAGGACATTCGCTACCTGTCTGAACAGGAGGAGAAATACGATCCCATGTTCATGGAGGCGCTTCGCCAGTTTAAGTTTGGTGGAACGGTCCATTCGATGAAAGAAGGAGCACTTGTTTTTCCAAACGAGCCTTTGGTACGTGTTGAAGGAACGATTATGGAAACGCAGCTTGTCGAGACGGCATTGCTGAATTTTATGAACTATCAGACGCTCATTGCGACAAAGGCATCACGCATCAAGCAGGTGGCAAGTGACGATACACTGCTCGAATTTGGGACACGGCGTGCGCAGGAAGCTGATGCGGCGATTTGGGGAGCACGAGCAGCTTATGTGGCAGGTTTTGACGCGACTTCTAATATGCTGGCAGGCGAGCACTTTGGAATCCCGACGAAGGGGACACATGCCCATTCATGGGTGCAGACCTTTATGACAGAGCAGGAGGCGTTTGACGTGTATGCGAAGGTTTTACCAGACCAGGTTACACTGTTGGTAGACACCTTTGACACGCTGGAAAGCGGTGTTCCTCATGCGATTCGGACAGCAAAAATGCTGGAGAGTCAGGGCAAGCGTATGAATGCAATCCGTCTGGATAGCGGTGACTTGGCTTATCTATCCATTCAGGCGCGGGAAATGCTCGATGCTGAAGGCTTAGATTACGTACAAATTGTAGCTTCCAATGATTTGGACGAAAATACGATTTTTAACCTGAAAGCCCAAGGGGCACGTATTGATGTATGGGGTGTAGGAACACAGCTTATTACGGCTTCAGATCAACCATCGCTCGGCGGGGTGTACAAGCTGGTTGAGCGTGAAGTGGATGGCGAAATGTTGCCGACGATTAAGATCTCGGGTAACCCAGAAAAAGTATCCACACCAGGCAAGAAGGATGTATATCGCATTGTGGATAAGAAGAAAGGGAGAGCTGTAGCCGATTATATTTCTTTCCCGGATGAAGAGCGTCCGCGTAATGGTAAGCGCCTGAAGCTGTTTAACCCTTTGCATCCGTATATGAAGAAGTATGTAGAAAATTATGAAGCCGTGCCAATGCTTGAGCCTATTTTTATAAATGGACAGAAGGTATATGAGCTTCCTGAGCTGGATGAAATTCGTGCCTACCATACTTCACAGTTGAAACTGTTTTGGCCAGAATATTTGCGGAAGCTGAACCCTGAAATTTATCGTGTAAATCTGAGCGAGAAGGTATGGGAGCTGAAGCAAAAGCTGATCGACAGCTATATGCAGCCCGAAGTTGAAGAAAAAGAATAGTTGGAAGAGGCACCTCATGAATGTATGGGGTGCCTTTTTGTGTCGCGGCATGTAGGAAATAGGAGCTTATTTATAAATTTCTCTCATCACATGTCGTAGCTCAGGGACAATAATGCGTTCCATTGCCAAACGAACGGCTCCGCGTGAGCCAGGCATAGAAAATACAGCTGTCCGACCCACAGTACCAGCTACAGCCCGGCTTAATATAGCTGCTGAACCAATGTCCTCAGCAAAGCTTAAATAACGGAAGATTTCCCCAAAGCCAGGTAGTTCCTTATCCAGTAGAGAGGAGACGGCTTCATATGTAGTATCACGTGGAGAAATACCGGTACCGCCTGTCAAAAGTACAGCCTCGATGTCATTCTGTGCCGCTGCTTCAGATACTAACTGCTGAATACCTTCGTAGTCATCCTTGACGATGACATATCGAACAACCTTATATCCATTGGTTTCTAGTAGATCCATGAGCAATTGTCCCCCGGTATCTGTTTCCACGGTACGTGTGTCCGAGACAGTCACGACCATGCAATTAACCTGTTGCGGGGATTCCTGTCGATGCTCCTCTACGGAAGACATATTCATTAAAATGTTCACTCCTTGATCGATGGTTAGACATATACTTTTTACAATAGAGCAATGACTGAGTGTATGCAAGTCAGAAACAAGGGCTAAAAATCCATGTGATTAATATCCTTGCACTTACATACTGGAATATAGTACACTTCCTTACATAAGTCGGGATTGTTTTGTTTTTATTTTATTGTAAGCGCGCACATCAAATGATTAAACTCAAGGATCAGCGGGTAATAGTACAGCAGGGTCAACAACTGGGAGGTAATGTAATATGAATCATTCATACCAACAATGCGTGGATGCTTGCCTGGAATGTATGAACGCTTGCAATGTATGTTACGTAGCGAGTTTGAAGGAATATGATTTAGCTATGCTGCGTGAATGTATTCGAGTGAGTAGGGAATGTGCAGAAATATGCGGATTTGCTGCTCAAATGCTGCAGCGCGGAACGGATTTTGCCGAGCAAATCTGTGAGCTGTGCGCCAAGGGCTGTGAGGTATGTGCTGCTGAAAGCAGCAAGCATTCCCATGATCATTGCAAACATTGTGCAGAAGCCTGCCGTCGTTGCGTTCAGGCCTGCCGCCAATTGGTGGCAGTGTAATTACATATATGGAACTAGTGCCTGAAGAGGAAAAAAAAGGTTGCTTTCTACTGAATAGGTTTGTATAATGATTGGAATTAACGTCATGGAACGGGAGAGTAGCAGCGGAGCCGTATCATTACAGCGAGCCGGAAGAGGTGGAAGCCGGTATGAGGTCCGATGTGAAGCGCACCCGGGAGACGGTTGATCCAACGAGCAGAATTTCTAGTAGATCAGCCCGGCAGACACCGTTATTAGTCATTGGAGTGAAATCGCGATTTGTGTAAGTTAGCTTTAGCTGCACAACCGATTTACGAAGAGTGGTACCGCGGGGATATTGAAGTTCTCGTCTCTTGAATTATTTCAAGAGGCGGGGGCTTTTTTTGTTAGATTCTATAAAAAGAAGGAGAGAGATCATGTTAGTGAGGATTGCTGCTCAAGCGATATTGGCCCATACGGGCTTGGAGGAGAAAGAAGTTTTATCATTATTTGAGGTGCCACCGCAGCCTGAATGGGGAGATGTGGCGTTTCCCTGTTTTGTGCTGGCTAAAAAGTTTCAAAAGTCTCCGCAGCACATTGCAATGGAATTAGCGGAGCTAGTGAGCCATGAAGAAGGTTTCACTGCTTCAGCATCGGGTGCCTACGTAAATATAACATTGGATCGATCGGTTCATATTCCGCTTATGCTTGCTGAATTGAGCAAGGCTGATTTCCTCAGGCCCAATATCGGACACGGACAGCGGGTGGTCATTGATATGTCCTCGCCCAATATTGCCAAACCGTTTGGTATTGGTCATCTTCGCTCTACTGTTATTGGTGCTGCCTTGTATCGCATACTTGGTGAAACCGGATATGTCCCAATTAGTGTGAATCATCTTGGGGATTGGGGAACACAGTTTGGCAAGCAAATTGCGGCCTATAAAAGATGGGGAAATGAGGAACAGCTACAACATGATCCGATTGGTGAATCACTGAAACTGTATGTGCGTTTTCATCAGGAGGCCGAGCATGATCCGGCTTTGGAAGATGAAGGCCGCGAGTGGTTCCGACGTTTGGAGCAGGGAGACGCAGAGGCTCAACAACTATGGAAATTTTTTGTTGAAGTCAGTCTGGGTGAATTTGATCGTATGTACCAGCGCCTGAACATTACATTTGACCATGTGCTGGGAGAAAGTTTTTACAATGATAAGATGCAGGCAGTTGTTGCTCAATTAAGAGCAAAGGGATTGCTGGAGGAAAGTGATGGCGCGCTTGTAGTTCGTCTGGAAGACGAGGAACTGCCGCCATGTCTTATTCTAAAAAAGGATGGGACTACCATTTATCCGACACGTGATCTGGCAACAGCGATTTATCGTCATGAAGTGATGAAGGCTGATCGGCTTCTATACGTCGTTGGTGGGGAACAGAAGCTGCATTTCCAGCAGGTGTTTGCGGTGCTGAAACATGCAGGAGAGGCATGGGCGGAGCAGTGTGAGCATGTGCCGTTTGGATTAATGCGGTTTGCGGGTAAGAAAATGTCTACAAGACGTGGAAAAGTTGTCAAACTGGAGGAGGTGCTGGATGAAGCTATAGCGCGTGCTCAAGCCATCATTACTCAGAAGAATCCCGATTTGCAGGAACGACAGGCAGTAGCAGAGGACGTTGGTATTGGGGCGATTATTTTTGGTGACTTAAAAAACAACCGGCTGAATGAAGTGGATTTTTCGTTGGAGGAAGCGCTGACCTTTGAAGGTGAGACCGGGCCTTATGTGCAGTATACTCATGCGCGCATACGCAGCCTTCTGGAGAAAGCTCATGCTCGCGCCGATGTTGATGTTACTACTAATTCTAGCGACAACGCCCTTGTCCAAGATAGCCATTCTCGTGATTTGAATGACATATCGGATGAAATGTTAGGTGACGCAGGTTGGGCGCTGCTTAAGCAGTTGGATCGTTATCACGGACAACTGATACGTGCGGCTCGCCAACTGGAGCCTTCGGTTATTGCGAGATTTGCACTGGATACGGCCCAGGCGTTCAACCGTTTTTACGCCAAGGAAAGGATTGTCGATGGTGGACGCTGGCGTATTCAATTGGCGGAACAAACTGCGGATATTCTGGCATGCGCGCTGCAACTTCTTGGTCTGAAAGCACCGAATCGGATGTAAGCAAAGAGAACAAAGGGGAGCGAGGTTTGCCGGCGGGATACTGCTACCCAGATCCGGTTCTTCCAAGGGGATACTGTAAAAGGTAATCTGTTACAGGCACTTTTGGGTATGTGTAAAGATTGTGAGCAGAAAAGAGTTAGACGGGTTACACTAATCGCAGGTATTCCACTGTTTTGCAACCAATTTGTGCATATTTGAAACATTTGATGCTTTTATTGCGTCGGTAAGTATAGAAGCAAAGTAAACATGGAGGTGTATCTCATGAAAAAAAATAAAAGCGTGGCAGTTGCCCTGCTTGTCGTCTGCTCATTGGCTGTGGCTACGTCGGCTTCTGCTTTTCGTGATATAAAGGGAGCTGAACAGGAGAAGATCGTAAAGTCACTTCAGGATAAAGGAATTATCCAAGGAATAACCAAGGATAAATTTGCACCGGATCAAACGCTCACCTATGCACAAGGAGTACATTTGGTTGTTCGTGCGATGGATCTTCAGGTAATGCCTGATTTCACAACGGGTTCCTTTGCAAACATTCCGGCTTCCGCATGGTATGCTCAGTCCTATCGGATTGCGGCCCAACACCAAATTCCTTTGTCACCAGATATTGATCCAAGCACCCGTATGACAAGAGAACAATTTGCGAATATTCTGTATAAAGCAGTGAGTGCAACGGGTGAATATCCAACTGTCCGTATGTTAGTTAATGTAGCGGATGGCAAAAAATTAGATCAGGAATCAAACGCAGCAGTTCAATTCCTGCTGTTGACCAAAATTGCAAAATTGGACGAACAGAGCAACTTTAACCCGGATCGTAAAGTAACGCGGATGGAGGCAGCAGAAATGGTCTATAACGCATCCGAATTTGTACAAAGTCATAAAACGGTTGAAGCTACTCCTGAAAATCCGGCTGAGCCTGTAGATCCGGTTCAACAAAATAATATTAGTATGAGCATAGAGAAGACAAATGACCAGCAGAACAAAGTGACAATCACCCGTCTGCAGGCACCTAATCCAGGTTACGGCATTGAAGTGGATCACATCGACTACGTAGATGATACGAATGCAGTAATTTACTACAAGCTGACTAGTCCAAAGCCAGGGGAAATGAATATTCAGGTCATTACGGATACCCACACAAGTACGTTGGTAGACAGCAAGTATAAGGTTACGCTCAAAGCAGTAGATGGAACAGTGTTTCCACCCACAGGAACAGGCACGTCTGTAGCTAAATAAAATTACAAACCATATGTCCTATATAAAAATAAACCAGCGAGCCTCCAATGTGTAGGAGAGGCTCGCTGGTTTTTTCATGCCAAATGTTCATCGTTAGCCCTAAGCAATTGGGCTATTCAAGCTTTAAATGCTGACTTTGCCAGTAAGCAAGTCATCTTGCGCAGGAGGCGTAGCAGAGATTGGATCTGATTCTGTTGCAACTGTTCCCGACTGGAGCTGATACATTTGGAAGTAACGCCCGCCTTGGGCCATAAGTTCATCATGGCTACCCCGTTCAACAATTTCACCCCGATGCAGCACCAAAATTTGGTCCGCACTGCGAATGGTGGACAAACGGTGAGCAATGATAAAGGTCGTACGTCCCTTCTTGAGCACCTCAAGAGCGGATTGGATGAGCGCTTCCGTTTCGGTGTCAATATTGGCAGTAGCTTCATCCAGAATTAAAATTGCGGGATCAAAGGCTAGTGCACGAGCGAAGGAAATAAGCTGGCGTTGCCCGGCTGATAAGGTGCTGCCTTTTTCAATAACAGGCTCATCGAATCCTTGCGGCAAATGGGCCAGCAATTTGTCGGCTCCAACGTCATGCAGCGCTTTATTCACCTGTTCTCTCGTGATTCGGCTGTCTTCGAGACTGACATTAGAGGCTACCGTACCTGTAAACAAATATGGATCTTGAAGAACAATACCCATATGATGGCGAAGCCATTGCTTAGGGATGTCTTTGACAGACGTTCCGTCAATGGTGATCGTTCCTTTTTGCGGATCATAGAACCGGAATAGCAGGTTGATAATCGAACTTTTGCCTGATCCGGTATGTCCGACAAGGGCAACTGTTTGCCCGGGCTGTGCTGTAAAGGAAATATGTTTAAGTACATCATCCTTTTTGTAGGCAAAGGAAACGTCGTTAAACTCTACCTGGCCTTTGTAGCGCGGCATCGTGCCGTCCGTCACCGGCTCTCCAGTTTCGTCCATCAACTCAAATACGCGTCCTGAGGATACGATGGAAGTATCCAGTACGGCGAGTTGGTTGACCATACCCGTCATAGGTTGGAACAGTCGACCCAGCACATCGACGAAGGCATACAATACGCCTAGTGAAACAGCACTACCTGTAGTTCCGAGCGCCTCAGATCCGAAATACCACAACACGACGGCAAAGGCGAGATTTCTCAACACGTTGACTAAATTGTGCGAAGTGAAAGCGTTCAAATTCAGCATTTTATTCTGATGCTTCATATAGTCATCATTCAGTTCTTCAAACTCTTGCTGCGTTTGTTTCTGGTGGCGGAACACGCGAATAATGGACATCCCTTGAATCGATTCATTGATAATCGCATTAATTTCACTGAGTCTGGACCGAATGATCGTATTATAGCGGGTGGCGACCTTGCGATACAATACAATCCACAAGATCAGTAACGGTACAATAAACAGAGAGATAAGACCCAGTCTGAAGTCCAGCAAAAAGAGTGCAACATATACTCCTGCCATCGTTACAATCCCTGAAGTGAAATTGGAGAGCACAGCCACAAACAAATCTTTGACTGCCTCAGTGTCATTCGTAACACGGGATACGACTTTGCCTGCAGGCAAGTTATCAAAAAAGTAAACTGGCAGCCGCTGGATGTGAGCGTAGAGATCAAGCCGAAGCTTTTGTATGACCTTGTTCGCCGAGGATTGCAGCCAGTATGTTTTGCCGAATTCAGCAAAAATGGAAATAACCAGGAAGAAGCAATACCAGCCAATCAGCTGAAAGATACCGGGCATTTCCGGTTTGTAAAAGCTATACAGTTCATCAGCTGTCAGAGCCTTAGCTTCATAGCGAAAGGTTTCGGAGCCGCGTGTCACAGTCAGCGTTCCGTTCGTAAAGGAGCGGTTACCGTCAGCCACTTGAACCGAGCCATCGACAAATACGAAAGATTTCCCAACTTGTAAAATCCTCGCTTCGCGACCTTTAGTCTCCCCGGACTCAAAGCGATCTTCACGCTTAAAGTGGGTTCCAGCATAGCTTACAGTTCCGTCCACACGAGTCGTTTCATAAAATGGTTTTTCAATAGCGAGCATATGGTCGTCGATCATCGTTTTAGCGATGAAGGGACCAGCCAGCTCGGCGGCTACTCCGATAGCCAAAGCGATGAGAGCGGCGATAAAGCCTGCTTTGCTCGTCAGCGCGTACTGAAATAGCCTTTTGCCGATATTGGGTTTCATTAGGATACCTCCCCTGAGGTCAGATCAGATTCCACTTGTTGCCGTTCATACTGTTGTCGGTACCATCCGTCAGCCTGAAGTAGCTCGCTGTGGGTCCCTTCCTCAATAATGCGTCCTTGCTCCAGCACGACGATCCGGTCTGCATGTTCTACAGCGGAAAGGCGGTGGGTGGAGATCAAGGTTGTTTTACCCGAGCGCTTACGTCGGATATTGTCAATAATCCTTGCTTCCGTCCGGGCATCTACTGCAGATAGTGCATCGTCGAGCAATAGAATATCCGGATCACCGATAAAGGCGCGCGCCAGCGAAACACGCTGCTTCTGGCCGCCGGACAGGGCGATACCTTTTTCTCCGACCAGTGTATCCAGCCCATCAGACAGGGTACCTAAATCCTGGTCGAAGGCAGCAGTACGGATAGCTTCCATAATGTCGTCGTCATCTGCATGAGGTTTTCCGAATTGAATGTTCTCGCGCACCGATTTGGAAAACAAAATTTGCTCTTGCGGCACGTAGCCGATCCAGCTGTGTAGTTGTTCTACTGCAATGTCCTCTAGACGTATGCCGGAGATTAAAATATCACCACTACCCGTCGGATATTCATGTAGTAGCTGTTTGAGCAGCGTGGATTTCCCACTGCCTGTTCTACCGACGACACCTAGCGTTTCTCCGCGTTTGAGCTCCAGACTCACATGTGACAGATTGTCAATAGTAGAGGTAGGGTAACGGAAGGTAACGTCTTTCATCCTGATGGATTCGAGGCGATCCACTGGAACAGGTTGAGCTGCATCTTGAACATCTGGCTGGACATCGAGAGTTTCATTAACCCGGTCCAAGGAAGCGCTACCGCGCTGCATAATGTTAATCAGCTCTCCAATGGCAAACATCGGCCAAATCATCATTCCTAGATACATATTAAAGGAGACCAGTTCGCCTAGCGTGATATCGTTATGAAATACCAGATAAATACCATACCCGAGTCCAATGACGTAGCTAAGTCCTACACATAAACGAATTGTTGGTTCAAAGAGGGCATCCATCCGAGCGACAGCCAGATTTTTACGAAATACATCGTCGGTAATATCGGCGAAACGCTTTTCGTCCATTCGTTCTTGCACATAGGCGCGAATGACTCGGATACCTGCCACGGATTCCAACACCTGATCGTTCATATCACCAAATGCATCTTGTGCCAGTGTGTAACGCTCGTGAACGGCTTTACCGTAAATGCTCATAGCCAGTGCGATAAAAGGTAGGGGCAGGATAGCTGCCAGTGTCAACTTCCAACTGATTAGAGTGCCCATGGCAACTAATACCACGCTCAGATAGACCGTAGAGTCTGTCAGTGTCAGCATGCCGAAGCCCGCTGTACTTGCTACGGAGCGAAGGTCGTTCGTGGCACGAGCCATCAGATCCCCAGTGCGGTTGCGTTCAAAAAATGGAGGGGTCATTCGCAGCAGATGATTCATAAAGCGTGTGCGCAGTAGGCGTTCCACCAGATTGGCACCACCAAACAGCTTGTGCATCCATATGTACGTAATGTAGTAGATGACGGCTAGAATGCCTATGATGTACAAAATATAACGCCAAAGTGAGGACCAGGAAATTGAACCACGCACAATTTCATCAATGGCACTACCAAGCAGCCGAGGTGGAGCAAGCTCCAGCACACCAACGGCTATCAGCAAAAACAATCCAATGGAGTATCGGCTTCGTTCTCTTTTAAAAAACCAGCTCAAATTTTTAAGTACCGAAAACAAGAGGAATCCCATCCTTTCATGATAAGTTCATTCGAGAGTTGTGTACCATTTTGAAGAAACAACAGCGGCTTGCTACCACAAATATGATCCGGCAACAGGCGCAAAAAAGGCATACCGTCCGCAGACGATATGCCTTAAATCTCAATATCATATGGCGCGCAGGTATTTTCAGCACACTCACCACTGAAAAACTGCTCAAACGCAGGCAGCCACTCGTATTAAACCATACAACGCGAATGGCCCAATTTTGAAGGATGCGACAGGGGAGATGCTCCGGTATGAAGTTGTTGTGTTTGTAGATGTGGGTAAAATGCAATAGGAAATTTTAGCACCGGTAACACTCCTTTCTTCCTCAAAATGGGTTCATTCTAACATGAGTAATCGTTCAAATTGGTAATAAATTTCAAAATGGATCTCGTATGGTTGAATCTTAACACCCTTTTTTGCGAATTGTCAAACCTTTTTCAAAAAAATGTATATGACTTGTCCAAGAAGCTCGCTGGGTTGAGACCGGTTGGTGGTCATTCTAAAAGATGCTATGATATAGTTGGCAGACGTCATTGTACAAGGAGATGAGCATAACGTATGAGCATACAGGTAACTGAACCTGCGGCACAGTGGTACATTAAGGAGCTTAGTTTGAATCGTGGAGATTCGATCCGTTTTTTTGTTCGCTATAGCTCTGGCGGTGGGTTGCATCCAGGCTTTTCTCTGGGAATTGCCGTAGAGCCGCCGCAGCACCCCGTATTACAGCATGAAGCGGCTGGCATTACGTTTTATATGGAGGACCAGGATTACTGGTATCTGAAGGGCCATCATCTGGAAGTTAAGTATTTGGAGGAACATGATGACATTATTTACACCTATGTTGAGGATGAACAAGCTTAGTGTTCCACTGTCAATCATAGCGTGCAAATAGTTTGGACATGAAAAGCGGCGGAGTATCGTGTTACAGGAGATAAGCCTGTACATGATGCTCCGCCGCTTTTTTGTGGTCAAGGCGGGTATGTCGTATGTCAAGGGTTGTTAAGTATCGGGCCATCGAGTGCAAAATCAAAATCATCAATGTCGTACACATGTACAGGTACGGAAGCTTCGATAATGCGGTGGATCCAGTCCAATTGATCCGTCAGAATGGGTAATGATTCACGCTGAGCTGTCAACACCAGTTCAGTCTCAATTGGATCAAAATATTCTCCGTAATGCGCTGTATCAACAGCATTAATGATGATGAGTGATGTATTGGCATCGAATAGAATAGGCAAGCTCTTGGCCCAAGGCATCTGAAGGGCACGCCGAATTTTTTTCTGATTCAACGGTTCCTCAAAATAACTGATCAACTCGCTTACCTTCCGCTTCACATGTTGATCGTCCATAGGATTATCCATGAGCGGCTCTGTGCTGTCCTGGAATTCGTATAGTTCTAGCAGTGATGTGTAAGGCACTATATATTCCACAGGGGCGGGAGATGTAAGTAGTTGGCCGTATATAGCCACCATTACAGCTTCCGTTACAAATTGTCGAGACATCGGTCAAGCCTCCTGCATTTACCAAATTATGCGATATGAGTATACCACAAAGCGGGACTGAATTCAGCCCGACATGCAGATTGCTATCATGTATTCCTATATTTGTTGTACGAATTTAGCTGCGGCCAATTAACAAGGAAAGCAATCCGGCAGCAATTAGAGGTCCAACAGGAACTCCTTTAAAGAAGGCAACGCCAATGACGGTCCCGATCAGTAGACCTGTCACAATAATGGGCTGTCCAGACATTAAAGTTACTCCGCGGCCGCCAAGATAGGCTACCAGAATTCCGATACCAATCGCGAGCAGTGATTTCCAGTGCAGGAAAGACTCCATCACCTGATTGATACTGATTTTACCGCTGGCTAGCGGGGTCATGACCCCGATCGTCAAAATAATAATTCCGATCGTCAGGCCATACTTTTCAAGCCAGGGGAAAGCAGTGTGAAAGCTGGTTACCCGCAGTAGCAGTAATACAACCATGGCAATAGTCACGGTAGAGTTGCCACTAACAATCCCTAGACCAGCCAATACCAGTAAGATAAGTGAGCTGTAATCCATACAGATGTTCTCCTTCGTTTATTTAGCTTTGGATATGTTCGGCGATTTGTCGCCCGTGCCAGCGGCCTGTTTCAATAAAAACTTCATTGGCATTGCTGCCTGAAGCGATGACCCCGGCGACATATACACCTGGGATGTTCGTTTCCATCGTGGCAGGATTAAATTCTGGTTTGTCCAGATCCTCAGCCATGTGAACGCCGACAGACTCCAGCAGTTTTCGCTCCGGGTGAAATCCGGTCAGTGCCAGTACAAAATCATTTTCGAGTCGGAATGCTTCAGTGTCCAGCGGAGTGACTACGACATGGTCTGGATGGATTTCGGTAATGCGTGCGCCTAAGTGCAGCGTGATCTTCCCTTTTTGTACCATACTGTCAAACAGTGGACGAACCCACGGCTTGATGTATTGAGACAACTCACTTCGACGATATACCATATCAATCGTAGCTCCGACCCGCACCAATTCCATCGCAGCATCTACCGCAGAGTTACTGCCACCGATAACTGCGACCCGGGTTCCTGTATAGGGATGGGCTTCGCTGAAATAGTGAGTGACTTTATCCAATTGTTCCCCGGGAATGCCCAAATAGTTCGGATGATCAAAATATCCTGTAGCCACTACGACATAACGTGACGAATACGTTTTGGTTATTTCTCCTTTGCTCAGGGTATGTACGGTAAATGTACCGTCTTCCTGGCGATGAATGGACTGGGCCTCCTCATAATGCTGAATGTTCAAGTTATAATGAGTGGCTACCTTACGATAGTACGCCAGTGCTTCATGACGATAAGGTTTGTCATTAGGGGTGCTGAATGGAACATCACCGATTTCCAGTAGTTCGGCGGTGCTAAAAAACTGCATGTTCGTCGGATACAGAAAAATGGAGTGAACGATGTTGCTTTTTTCAATAATGACAGTTTGCAAACCTCTGCGGCTGCATTCGATTGCAGCGGATAGTCCGCAGGGTCCGCCACCGATAATGATTACGTCGTGCATTTGGATGAACCTCCAGTTGTATTGGTTTATTACGCCAGTTTTGTAGGGTTAACATTATTTTGACGATTAAAAACGGATCTCAGGATTGAAGCAAATAGCTCAGTATGTGAGAAGTTTTCAAATAATAATCCTACCGCAATGCGAACACAATATCCAGCCGTTTTCAGAAAGAGATGACGGACAGTGAAGATTGACAGCCACTTTTAGCAAACATATAATTAGATATATATCTATTTTGTATGATTGAATTCGCTTGCATAGCAAGTATGTACTAGTGAAAAGAGGTGCAATAACGATGCAACTGGATAAAATGGTCAATTATCATAAAGCACTGGCTGATCCAACGCGAATGCGGATATTACTTCTTTTGTCCCGTGGGGAGATGCATGGCCAAGCTTTGGCGAAAAAGCTGAATTTATCCCAGCCGACTGTTACACATCATGCTTCCAAACTCCGTGAGGCTGGGTTGATTAAGGAACGACGTGATAAAAACACGGTGTATTTTACACTGAATCCAGAGCTGATCCGGCAGCATGCCGAGGCGACGGTGCAATTTATTTTCGAAAAAGGAGAGGGGGAGGAAGAGATGTCAGAGTTGAATGAAACGCTGGAGGCGTCGGTCTTACGCAATTTTTTTTCCAAGGACGGCAAGTTGCGCCAAATCCCTGCACAGTATAAGAAAAAATTGATTGTACTTCAGATGCTGGCAGAAAAGCTGGAGCCAGGCCGTATGTATCCTGAACGTGAATTAAACGAGTGGATCAAGCAATACCATGAGGATTTTGCAACGATTCGGCGTGAGCTGATTATGCATCAGTTTATGTACAGGGAACGGGAAATGTACGAATTGAACCCGCGTGAGATGTGGACACGCTGGGATCAGGTACGCTAAACGAAACTTGACAAAGATTTCAAAAAAAGTTCCGTAGCAGCCTTGACAGACAATTGATGGACTTGTATGATAAAGGAAATTTTAGGAGGAGGCGATGTTATATGCGTACGAACATGAATGGATGGGTTCAGCAGCAGAATGACTTGTCTCCCGCACGGACGATGCACGGTTAAAGACTGTATAGATCTATAGTCTTGGCTTAGCAGTTGGTTGGACAGTAGAACCAACGAAATCCGCAGGGAGTGATTCCCTGCGGATTTTTTATGGTTAGGCGTCTTGTTATCCAGTTGTTGATTCTGGGGAGTGGTCCGTGAGAGACCGCTTGCTTAAGTGAACGAACGGATCACATCGGCCTGAATCGTATACCTTCCGCAGGGAAACCCCTGCGGATTTTTTGCGTTGTTTGCATGCGGGGAGAAAAAATGTACACCTATCGAATAACACTACGATCAAAAATAAACGATGATTTCAGGAGGAAAACAATGAGTATACATGAATACGGTTGGTCTGATTACTGGAACGGTTTTTGGGACCAATGGAAGCAAAACTATGAGGAAAGAGCAGGAAATACACAGGTACGTCCTGCCCGCTTGATTGCCGATTATGGACAAAAGGTGAAGCTTATCACAATGGATGGAGAACGCTGGGGAGCGGCTTCAGGTAAGCTACGACATGCTATGGTAGATCCGGCGGAAATGCCGGCTGTAGGGGACTGGCTGGCAATCACCACGTCGGATGAAGTGTCGGATGCAGTAATTCATGCCGTCTTGCCACGTAAAAGTCGAATATCTAGGCAGGCCGCGGGCTTTGAGACGAAGGAGCAGCTGATCGCGACAAATGTGGATACGCTTTTCCTTGTTAATGCGCTGAATCATGATTTTAATATGCGCAGACTGGAACGGTATTTAATTATGGCTTGGAACAGCGGGGTAAACCCGGTTGTCGTTTTGAGTAAAAGTGATCTTTGTGAAGATGTCGAACAGCGGGTTGCTGAAGCGGAGGGAGTTGCCCCTGGTGTACCTGTTATCGTTATTTCTGCTTTGCAGAACGAAGGCAGAGAGCAACTGGAGGCGTTTCTTCAACCTGGCTGTACAGTTGCTTTGACAGGCTCTTCCGGTAGTGGCAAATCCACGATAGTAAACTGGCTCTCCGGGTCTGAAGTTCAACTGACACAGGATGTGAGGGAGGAAGACAGCCGGGGCAGGCACACAACCACTCACCGACAGCTTTTTCCCATCGCAAAGCAAGCTGTTCTGCTGGATACACCCGGCATGCGTGAGCTTAATCTGTGGGATGATTCCATGGGAGTCGCTCATACCTTTACAGATATTATGGACACGGCGCAGCAATGCCGTTTTGCAGATTGCAAGCATAAGGGCGAAGCTGGATGTGCAGTGGAGGAAGCTATAGAGAGAGGGGAATTGTCGGAATCCAGAGTAAACAATTATCGCAAAATGCAGCGGGAACTGGAATATCAGGCGCGTAAGGAAGCAGATCGACGCAGGAAAGATAGCCGTTCAAGCACAGCTCCGGGTCGTAGAGATCAGCGAAGCGGCTGGCGACGTGATGTGGAGTGGTAAGCCGAGCTGCAGTGAAGCATCAAATGTAAAAATATAAGAAAATCTAAGTTGTAGTCGGCATATGGTATAAAGGGGTGAATATATGCCGAACTACAGCATTGTGGTGGATTTATCGGATCGTCGTTTATATTTGAAAGATGGAGATCAGATTGTTCTTAGTTATCCAGTCGGTATTGGCAAGCTGGCTACACAGACACCGCATGGGCAATTTACGATTATTAACAAACAGCCCAATCCTGGCGGCCCTTTCGGAGCGTTCTGGATGGGGCTGTCCAAGCCGCATTACGGCATTCATGGTACCAATGAGCCATGGTCCATTGGCAAGATGGTGTCACATGGCTGCATTCGAATGCAGAATAAGGATGTGCTTGAGCTTCAGGAGAAGGTAAGTATAGGCACGCCAGTCACGATACAGCCGTAGCGGCTAGACGACACTAGATTCTGTATCTACTCAGACGAGGAAACCGCGCATAGGCTGTATCTGTGAAGCGTATTTCATGGTGAACGGCCGTAACGTTAAGTTAGATGCTGCGTTTAGTTACGATTTGGGTTGGATAGGGATACGGGCTTCAATCTGTTTGGAGCCCTCTTTGTCGTCTGCGGACTTGACTAAGGGTCCCGAAAGGCGTTCCCCTTGTGTACCGTACGCCTGTTTGGCGTTGGTCCACATATCTTCGTTCGGTTCGAAACTTATGACTATGGTGTAGTGGTTGGCAAGGCTCGGCTTTTTGACCCTCATGCTGAAGGAGCCGTCAGGCATAACTTTGGTTTGATCATCGTAGCCAAACTGCCATCGTCCCGGAAAATCAATCGTGAGTTTGACGTCCGACCCTTCCAGCAAATTGCTGCGCGCATATACATGATAATAGTTACCTTCTTGCTTCACATCAGGCTTAATCCACACTTGAGGGCTACCGTAGTCCTTAGGTTTGTTCCAGACGGGCTTAACTAAAGGGGTATTGCGTTCTTGTTCAGGATCAAATTCAGCCCCAATCCGAACTTCATGCAGAAGCTGTTTGTTTTCTTCGTATTGATATACATAAGGACCTTCTAATTTGTTGCCACCGCTGCCATACAGATTTCGTATTTCATTGTCTTGGTCATCTGGACGGAACAGAACAGTCAGATCCATACTGCCCTGTATTCCGGGGCGTTGTACCTGGAGTACAAAACTTCCATCCTTTTGAACGGTTGTCTCATCCGTGTACCCAGTTAACAGGGAGTTTTTGACCGCAAGATTCCCTTTGATCCGTGCTCCGGCCGGGAGGTTGGAATGTCCTGTAACCTTCACGGTATTTTTATCAATGCTAACGCCACCTGATATTTCGACATAGCTGCTGCCTTGCTTATGGACAGGTGTATGATTGGCAGCTCGTTCATCAAGGGATGATGCGCCTTGGTTGGGATTACCCGTTACGGTGTAGGCACGTGCTTCAGCTTCATGTTGGGCCATACTCCGGGTTGATGCTTTTTCCCTGCTGCATGCAGCCAGCATCGTTAGGATTAAGAATGCACATAAAAGGTTCCAGCCTATTTTGGTAATCATATGTTTACTCATGGTTTTTGCTCGCTCCTTGTCCATAGCTTCCAGGCTTAACGTGATAAAATTTTCGAAACTTTATGTATTTACCCTAATTAAAGGGTATGTAATCCCGTCTGCTTTATCCTATAAGTAACGTACCTGTTTAAACAACAGACAGAATGGTTAAAAATGGATAGCCTGATCATCCCCTTGAAAAGCAGGGGCAGCTTGCTGTAAAGGAGCCTGAGTCATATGTCCATTGACCGTTTTATCTTAAAAAAGCTGGACAACTGCCGGGAAGAGCATACACGCGCTAATTTACTAGAACTGTTTAGAATACGGATTGAGAAGGCGCAGAATAAGGAACGAGGCGGTAAAAAAGGTTATCGCAGAATACTTTAAATAGAGTCTAATCAAATGCATAGGCTGCGGTAAGTCACATGTATCATGTTTCAAAGCTGCTGATATGGAGAGGGTGCTGAAATGCCCCTCTCTTTTTTGTGTCTAATGTGGACAAAAAAAAGTCCCTCTTAATAGAGGGACAATGCCAATGAATCATTTTCACTTACGCTATGCAAGATGGCTTCACAACCGACAATCTCTATACTGATCAAAGAGTTAAGACATTTTTGAAGGGCACGCTTGCCGCTGGAGATTTTATTCTCCAAAGTGTTACTTAGAAGTTTTAATGTTTTTTGTACCGGTTGCTTATTTTCTTGATTGAAGTATACGGGAATACGTTTGTTTTGAAATGTAATTAATGTTCTCACAAAAATCACCTCGCCTGAGTTATTTCATGGCTTCATTGTAGTGCCCGTTTCTTAAAATTACCTTAAAAACACCTTATAAAAACATAAAGGTCTGAAAAATTTACAAAGTGTTCACAACAATCTAGGTAACAATCGAATTTAGTTCTAACTAATCGACAAAATGACGTATATCCCCATATTAAAAACGATTAAATACATATTATTGATGCTAATGGCTCTACTAACTTGAGAAAATATGACTAAAGTCGCTGTTTTATTTTTGGAGTGGGTATTTTGTAACAAATTGACAGTCTAATAGTCGGATGCTACAGTTACGATAGCCATATTTCCGTAGAAATAGGCTTTTTGCGTGAACTTTGCTATATATTAAGGATCGGGAGGGATGACAGATGATCCTGACCGTGCTTTCAGGACGACAGGAAACAGAGTGGTTTGACATCGAGGTAGCTGATGAATACTCGGTGGAACATTTAAAGTTGATGCTGGGTGTGCGCATTTTCGGCGAGCCTCCAGCGGAAGGCATGCAATATATTATGGAAGCAAAGTTCCCGGAAGGGCTTTGGTTCAGGGTGGGGGATAACCAGCTACTCACAGGATCAGGCTTGCGGGAAGGCTGTACTGTGCGTATTCAGCGCGCTTTTTCGACAACTCAGGACGAAGCGCCTGTGTATGGAAGGCGTTCTCTGTTTCAAAGTGAAAAAAATGGGTAAATACACACATGAAATTATATGAAACCTTGGTAAAATGAAATAGAAAGCGAAAAGGGGGACTTTTGTCTTGAATGCATTATACCAGCGATCCCCGAGATTAAGGCCGGCGCTCCGAGAGGAGAAGCTGGAGATTTTACGGCCTCCGGCTGAGCCGAGCAAGCCGTCTTTTTCTATTATATCTATACTTATTCCGTTAATGATGACGTTGGTGACTATAGGCTTTTACGTATATATGAGCAAAACAGGTAAGATGGGCAACAGTAACTATTTGATGTTCCAGATGGTTACTGTGGTCATGATGCTTACATCTTATACGATTCCTTTTTTCGTCTATCTAAATAATAAGAAGGAATACAAGCGTAAGCTTGAGGAACGGGACCGCATGTACCGGGAACAGCTCCAAAAGCATCGTGAAGAACTTGAAATGAAACGCGAGGAGCAAATTCGCACACTATATGAAATTCACGGTGACCCGCAAATATGTACTCAAATTGTCAAAAACCGCAACAGTTCACTCTGGGAACGATCACCTGAGGATGAGGACTTTTTGCAGGTGCGTATTGGGACTGGACAAGTTCCCTTCCATATTAAATTACAAATTCCACGCCCAGACGGTTATGATCGAGATCCTTTGTTGGGAGCTGCGGATGAACTGGAAGAAGAATTTCGTCTGGTAGACGCCGCTTCCATTGCATTACCGCTATTTCAATCTAAAGTGGTTGGATTGGTCGGCGAACGGGAACATACCCTTGCTGCGTTAAGAGTCATCTTGGCACAAGTGACGGTTCGTCACTCGCCAGATGAAGTGAAAATTGCTTCCTTCTATGACGAGCGAGAGGAAAGTGAATGGACTTGGATGCGCTGGCTCCCACATGTGTGGGATGATGACCGAATCCAGAGAATGATGTCAGACCGCAGTAGCAGTGCACATCAACTAGCTGATTTTCTGTTTGCCAGACTGAACCGCCGTAAAAATAATCGCAATGATCGTCAGGGCAGAGGGATGGAAGTCCCGTGTTATGTCGTTGTTTTATCTGACACCCAGCTGATTGAGGAAGAACCACTGCTGCCGTTGTTACTGGAGGACGGCCGAGCCATTGATGCGTGCACGATTGTGCTGGCTTCTCGTAAAGAAGCTTTGCCGATGCAGTGTCAGCTGATTGTGGAGGCTTCCAAAGAGCAGGGCGTATATGCCCGCAAATCAGAATCGGCGGAGGTTGAACAGCAAAGTTTTAAACCGGATCGTTTATCAAAAGAGGAAGCCGATGCATTGGCGCGATACATGGCTCCTATTCGCTTGAAGCGTTCCTCTGCTTCTGATATTCCCGCTGTGCTGCCTCTGTTTGATATGATGAGCGTAGCGAGTGTAGAAGAACTGGACGTGGCAGATCGGTGGCGACGTAACCGCCATCCTGATACCTTACCCGTACCGATGGGCGTGCGAGCAGGCGGCAAGAAGATTATGATAAACCTGCATGATAAGATAGAGCGTCAAGGACATGGTCCCCATGGCTTGATCGCCGGTACAACGGGTTCAGGGAAGAGTGAGGTTATCCAATCCATCGTAGCCTCGCTTGCTGCCGAGTTTCATCCGCATGATCTGGCTTTTATGCTGATCGATTACAAGGGTGGAGGCATGTCCAACACGTTCGTAAACTTGCCGCATGTGGTGGGTACAATTACGAACTTGGACAATAATTTG
Organism: Paenibacillus sp. MZ03-122A; assembly: GCF_024213325.1. Lineage (NCBI taxonomy): Bacteria > Bacillati > Bacillota > Bacilli > Caryophanales > Paenibacillaceae > Paenibacillus > Paenibacillus sp. MZ03-122A. The sequence continues at coordinate 787,199 of NZ_JANAVI010000001.1, forward strand.
ATTGAACGTGCCAAAATATCTCTTAAAGCAGAACTGGTTCGTCGACAGAAGATATTGAACGATGCAGGCAATTTACAGCATATTGATGAATATTACAGACTACTCCGGCAGCGGCAGGAACAACCGCTGCCTCATCTGGTTATTATTATTGATGAATTTGCACAATTAAAGCGGGATCAGCCAGAGTTCATGGACGAGCTAATCAGTATTGCCGCGATTGGGCGGACATTAGGTGTCCATCTGATTTTGGCGACGCAAAAGCCCGCAGGTGTCGTGGATGATAAGATCTGGAGTAACTCCAGGTTCCGCATCTGCTTACGGGTGCAAAGCGAAGGTGATAGCCGTGACATGTTGAAAATACCGAATGCTGCGTGGATTACGAAGCCGGGACGAGGATATTTTCAAGTGGGTAGCGACGAGGTGTTTGAAGAGATGCAGTTTGCTTGGAGCGGTGCGCCGTATATAGGCAACAGCGATATTTCTTCTGCACTACCTGTCCATGAAGTGAGACTGAACGGTAAACGTGAAGCGCTACTGACGGGCGGAGAACGGGCAAGCTCAGGCTTAAAAGGTGAAGAAGCTCCTAAACAACTTCAAGTATTTATTGATTATATTGCGAATGAGGCTGCTAAAGCAGGGATCGAACGACTTCAGGGACCGTGGCTTCCACCGCTGCCTGAATTGCTGGATTTAACAAATCTGCCTGCATGCACCGAAATAGATAGTACATCATCATCTTTGGAGCTGAAGGCTCTTATGGGTCTGGTCGATGATTTGCCCAATCAGCGGCAGGAGCCGATTTATGCATCGCTGGATCATGGTCATTGGGCTGTGTACGGTATGCCTGGCATGGGTAAAACGACCTTTTTGCATACGTTGCTGATGTCCACGGCTCAGCGTTTTACTGCGAATCATTGGAATGGTTATATCATTGACATGGGTCGAACGATGCGCGACTTTGGGGAACTTCCCCAAATCGGAGCTGTTATGATGGCTGAGGAAGATGACCGGATCAAGCGATTGTTCCGTTATCTGTTCAAGATGGTGGCCGTACGCAAGGAAATGCTTTCCGAGGCTGGTGTCAAAACAATAAGCTCTTATCGACGTTCTGCTGTCGAGGACATTCCGCAAATTGTCATAGTCATTGATGGATATCTTAATTTCCGTAATGCTTATCCAGATGAAAATGAACTGCTGGAATCTCTTTTGCGAGAAGGAGGTAGTCTAGGTATCACGTTTATCATTACGGCGAACCGGATTACCGATGTGTTTGAGAAATTCCGCAGTAACATACCGAATGCTGTTTCTTTTGAAATGTCCGACCCGAGTGACTATTATTATGCGGTAGGACGACCAGCCAAAACGCCAGGACCGTTAATTCCAGGCCGCGCCCTGGTTAAAGGACATGTTCCTCCGCTGGAGTTCCAAACGGCTTTGCCTTCACCAGGTGAAGATGAGGCGGAACGATCAGCACGGTTACGTCGCAATATCGCTGGCATTGCGCAGGAATGGAAAGGCAAGCACGCACCAGCCATTCTTCCATTACCTGAGCGGATTCCACTGTCGGAACTGCTTCAGCAGTGGGATCGGACAATTGGACCCTCGGGCGCACTTCCTTATGAGGTACCTGTAGGTCTACAGAGTGACGATCTTGAGCCTTTTCTCCTGAATCTAAAAGAAGGGCCCAATTTTATCGTGGGTAGTCCAATGGAGGGTGGAAAAACCTCTTTTCTAATGAGTTGGATTATATCGCTCGCTTATTACACATCACCTAATCAATTGGAAGTCTATACGATTGATACACGCTATGGAGGCGGAGGACTATCTAGATTACGGCATCTTCCTCATGTTAAGGCTGCTGCCGAAAGCGAAGAAGAAATGGGGCCTCTGGTACAGAAAGTGTATGATATCGTTCAACAGCGGAACAAGGAAGGGAATGATCCCGAATTGCTCCTGGTCATTGATGATGCGGATATGTTAAGTAAGCAACTGAACGATTTTATGATAAAGGATCAGCTCTCCGCCATTGTACGGTTGGGACGTGATCGCAATGTGCATGTCGTGCTATCGGGTGTGCCATCTGATTTTCCTACCTTTGGGGTGGACTGGTTTAATGATGTCAAGGCAAGCCAAAGCGGTATGCTATTTGGAACACTAGATTCGAATGATCTATCGTTCTTTCGTATCCCTTATTCGGAGGCGAACGCCGCTGCTGGTGGCCTAAAAGTCCTGCCACCTGGGCAGGGATACTACGTACGGCGCAAATTTACCAGGATAAAAGCGGCAATTCCCTTCTCAGAGCAAGTGAGCTGTGAGGATTGGATAACGAAAATTCGTGACCGATGGCATGTTGTAGTTTGAAGGGAGGTGGCTCATAATGTTAACGTTTCAAGCTTCCAAGCAGAAGTTAATAACCCTCAAGGCGAAGGAACTGTTTTTTCTAGCAGGCGTATTGGGTTCTGACAGACTGCTTGGGGTGGAAGATCCGTTTAAGGGCTATCTAGCAGAGGAGTTGGCGGAAGAGTGGGAGCAGGTAAAAGCTACTCTTTTGGAAAAGGGTTATCTAAAGCGGGCAGATAAGGGCAAAGAGCTAGCAATGCCTCCTACCGTTTTTTCAAGAGTCGCTATTGCGGGATTATCCAACAGGGCTTGCCGTATACGCTATGTGCGGGGAGGCAAGCAGTTTGAAGGCTATCTCCATTGCACGAACGAACGTGTAGTGGAACTCGCGAAATCCGCTGATGAACCCGATGAGTATCGACTGTACGATCTGGGTAATGTGGAAAAGGCTTGCGAAACATTGATTGATAAAATGGGTTGGGTAGATCGACTTGTGCCTGAATCCCCCGCACTTATGTTCTCCAAGCAGGCATTTAATAAAATTTACGAGCAGTCGGCAGGAGAAAGTGTATCTCTGATCAGCAGTAAACTGACCGAGGCTAGCGGAGATGCAGAGGGGTCTGCAAGCCTGGCTCAGTCTTTGAGTTCCCGTGTAGCCGAGGGAGAATTGCAATTGCTGGTCTGGAACGGTAGGGAGTGGGAATCACAACGGGCAGCCTTTGTCCTGTGTCCCGCAATGAACTGGATATTTCGGATGAGCTCTAGTGGTAACGGAGACTGGCTGATTGCAGCTATGGCTTCAAGAGATCAGTTTGTGGATTTATTATTAAATTGGTTGAAACAGTCGGCAGTGAATGAAGAAGTGACAGAAGAAGGGTGATGGATATGCGCATTCGAGTTGAACCGGATGTGCTTCGGGGGCTTAGCGGGCAGCTACAGCATGCGGCGGAGCAAATTCAACAGTTAACAGCAGGTTTGGAGCAGGCATTACAATCGCTGGATTGGGATGTATCTGCACGCGAGGCGATCTTGAATCATTGGATGCAGGCCAAGCGGATGTCAGAACAGATCCATGCTTACCTCCATACATCAGGTACACAACTGAACCGAAAGGCAGAGCAGTTTCAGTCTGTTGACCACAACTATCAAACGATTCTGTCATTTGCCAGCCAACCATTGGGACGACCCGTCACGATGCTCGATTGGTCGAATCAGCAATCACCGTCTATTCTGCCTGGGCAAGCTTCGGAAGGAGGCAGTCTGATTTCGAACCCGCAGTCTGTCGTACATGCCATTGCTGGTGTACAGTCTTCGGATATAGAAACGTTGCACCAGGATATTCTGATGCAGGCGTCTTCTAGCAGTCCGCAGGATTGGTATTTTACTGATCCGTCTACAGCAAGAGACCAGCCTGTCGCTTAGTTGGGAACGCGTTCCGGGACAATCTGGATCGATTGCAAAATTTACTTGAATTCGTTTCGCAATTCCCGGCTTTATGGGACTTATTAGGTGGTTGTTTTGTTAATATTATACTGTTAGGTGCTGTTTTATAGTTAAAAAGTGGGATTATAACAATTAGGTCCTTTGCCTTTTGTAGGGAATTAAATAGCCATAGTACAATTTGAACCAGATAAACAAAAACATTATTTATCATCAAGGAGGACGCAAAAAATGGCAGGACGCATTTTAATTACCCCAGAACAGGTTGATCAGGTGGCTAACCAATTTAAACAAAGTGGTGAGCAAAGCCAGCAGATCGTTTCCAGTTTGACACAGTCCATCTCAGGTATGGAAGGTCAATGGGAAGGTATGACTAAGCAACGCTTCTTCCAAGAGTTTCAGGAAGCTAGCAAACAAATGCAAGCTTTCGTAACGACTTTGAATAGCATCAGCCAAGAATTGACAGCTATCGCTAACAAATTCCGTACGGTTGACCAAACGAAATAAGTTGCCTTGCCTGATAGGGATCAACTTATCATACACCACTCTATAAAGAAGCAATATGTGAGCCATTCCTCATGGTTTGGCACAGGATGTTCAGGAAAAACCGGGCGATCTTCGGATACCCGGTTTTCTTGCCATCCATAGATGTATATAATAAGGTGAGGAATACTAGCATACTGAATGATGTAAGGAGAGGGATGTTTCATGTCTTTTCAACCGAATCCGGGAGACGAATTGATCATAAACGGCACAGCTTATGTGGTTGGGCGACATCCCGCTGCACCCGGTTTAGCCTATGCTCAAGCAGGGCGACAGGGAATTGTATACCAGCTAAATGCCAAAAACGGAGCGCCGCATGAGGCCAAAGCCCTTAAGGTGTTTTTTCCGAAGTTCCGCATCCCGGCTATGGTTTATCAATCGGAGCATATGGAAGCATACGGGGATATTCCCGGTTTGCAGGTATGCAAGCGTGATGTGCTCACTCCAGAAAGAAACGGAAGTCTGATCGCCGAGCAGCCTGATTTGCTGTATGCGGTGCTGATGCCATGGGTTCACGGTATGACATGGTTCGATTGTCTCACAGATCAGCGTCAGCTTGAGGCTTCCGATAGTCTGGCTTTAGCCAGAGCATTGGCAGGGATCGGTTCAGCTATGGAGCAAAAAGGATTGGCGCATTGTGATTTATCGGCGCCGAATGTAATGCTTCCGTTTTTTTCTGAAGTGGAACTGCCTCAAGGCACGTCAGCTGTGGAATTGGTGGACGTGGAACAAATGTATAGCACTAAAATGGATCGTCCAGATGCTCTATTGGCAGGTTCGCCAGGGTATGCCGCCCATCGTACCGTCCACAGCGGGTTATGGAGTGCGTATGCAGACCGTTTTGCAGGGGCAATTATTATAGGAGAAATGCTAGGCTGGTCTGACCGTGTAGTAGTGGACAAAGCGTGGGGCGAAAGTTATTTTGATCAGCATGAAATGCAGACGCCTTGTGAACGTTATTTTATTTTACGAAAATCACTTGAATCCCGGTGGGGCAGCAAAGTGGTAGAATTGTTCAGCCGTGCCTGGGATAGTCAGGATTTAAGCAGTTGCCCTACTTTTGGCGAATGGCTGGTTGTACTTAATGCGGTTACTGAGCAGGAAATTCCAGTTGAGGCTATAGAACCGGAGCCTGCTGCGACAGAAACAATAGAATCGGCAGCGGTGGGCGGCCTTGCCAGTGAAGTTGCACCCTCTTTGTCAGCCCCTGCACCGCTCAAAGCTGAACAGGCTGCATTGCTAAATCAGGCTGCCCTGGAGCAGGGAGAGCGTGGGGTAACGGACAAGCTGTTCCGACAGGCACGTGATTTGGAGCAGCAAAACAAACCTGCTGCAGCGCTAGAAGTATACCGGTCGTTGTATCATTTTGTAGAAGACGGTAGTCCTCTGCATGTGGAGGTGTCGGCTGCGATCACAGGGCTAGAGGAGCAGTTGAATCCCAAGACGCCAGAGCAACCTGAAAAATCAAAAGCCTGGTATCGATCCAAAGCATTTATCGTGACAACTGCGGCCGCAGTCGTTCTATTGGCAGCTGGAATCCCAGCCGTGAATATTCTTGCAGATCAGTCCAATCAGCGGCAAATCGAGGCAGCCAAGCAGGAAGAGGCAGCGAAGGCTGCAAAGGCGGCCGAGGAAAAGCTGGCAGCCGAGCAGGAAGCGGCTCAAAAATTGCTGACGGAGAAACAACGACAGGAAGCGGAACAGCAGACCAAACAACAGGCACTTGCTGCTCAAAAGCAACAGGAGGAGCAGAAGAAACAGCAAGCCCTTATCGCTCAACAGGTTAAATATGAAGCTTATCTCGCCCAAAAGGAACAAAACAAGCAGGCGGCTGCCAAGTTGGCGAAGCAAAAAGCGTATGATCAACAGGCAAAGTATGAAAAATACTTGGCTTTGAAAAAAGAGCAGGAAGCTCGTGCCGCCCAGGAAGAGGCAGCTCGTAAGGCAGCAGCCGAGGCGGAACAAAAGCAAAAAGAGTCCTTGCATGCACGAAACAAGGAGAACGTTCTTCAGCTTATTTCCCTGTACAACAAGGCGTATGCCTCTCAGGAAGGTGGAAGCGCTGCGAAGGCTAAGAGCTTTGCCAAGCGTTTTAGAACACTATATGATAGTAATCCTTCTTATTATCGTTCGGTAGGTGAAGTGGGATATCGGGCGTCCTCGATTTATAACTTTTTAGGAGATACAAATTTTAGACTGCCTAAAATTTAATATTTCATATGTTTATATATGGGTGGAATGATAGATACAAAACAGATGGAGATAGAAGGTAACTGAGGGGAGGATGTACAAACTATGAATTATACAATACAGGCTTCACAACGTACTCCCGCCCTAATCATTTACCTGATTGACATCAGCGCGTCGATGAACATGCTGATGGAGGGGCGGCGGCGTATTGACGTTGTATATGAAGCTATATCGTTGGCGATCCGGCAGATGGTTTTTCGGTCAACCAAAGGAAATCGGCTGACAGCGCGTTATCGGATTGCGATTTTGGCTTATAGTGACGACGTGTATGACCTGCTGAATGGTGTCAAGGGAATTGATGAAATCGCAGCTATTGGTTCGTTGCCCGATTTGACACCCAAACGATTCTCGGATTCAGCAAAAGCCTTCTTGCAAGCTGAACGTATTTTGCAGGCAGAATTACCAGGGATGCAGGACTGTCCTGCACCTTTGGTCTGTCATATGACAGATGGGGTTTCTACAGGCGATGATCCAGAACCGATTGCGAAGCGTATTATGAGCATGAGTGTACCGGACGGTAATGTACTGGTGGAAAATATATTTTTATCCGACAGGTTGCTGGAAACGCCTATTCAGGACCCCCGTCGCTGGAAAGGTCTGACGCATAATACGCCGTTGCAGGATGAACATGCTGTGAAATTGCGTGATATGTCTTCTGTACTGCCTGAAAGCTATCGAGAAATGCTGTTTGAGGCAGATTATCAGTTAGGTGAAGGAGCCATTATGATGCTGCCCGGAACCTGTGCGGAACTGGTGTCCATTGGATTCCAAATGTCGGCCGCAACGCCTGTACGGTAAGGAGGTAAAAGCATGAATCCACTGCTGTCCCTGCTCCCGGCGAGCAAAAAAAAGGGAATGAATGCAAGGCTGACTCAGCAATTTGCTTACATAAGCTCTCAGACAGGCGATCAGCCTTTATCATCTCATCACAGTCGTTTTATGTGTCGTTATGGCTATGGAAGGTCTGCCGAATCTGCCAGTATGGGGGAAAGCGGACAGGATTTCGCCGCAGTACGTATTCATAAATCCGTCTGTTGTTTTGTCTTGTGTGATGGTGTCGGACTCAGTTACCGAGGAGATTTTGCAGCCCGCTATCTGGGTTCTTCTTTACTGGATTGGATGGAACGGGGACAAGATCTGTCTGCTGATCAATTGAAAGTGTACCTTGAACGTTTGGCAGGTACAGCGGCAGAGGAACTGGGTCGGCAGCCTTTGGATCACGAATCAGGCTTAATGCGTTCGGTATTGGAAGATAAACGTCGTCAGGGAAGCCAGTCCATGTATATTTGCGGTAAAATCGAACTGCCGAAGCGTGGTAGTCGTGGCCGTCTCCGACTTGCCTGGCAAGGAGACTCACGGTTGCGACTATGGAACGGTGCCGAAGAAATTAGCGAGCTGTTCGATCATACTTTCTCTACAGCGGAGCGCTGGTCTACAAGTCGTGGGCCGATTGGAGGGAAGCCTCATTGGTATGAAAGAAGCATACCCGCGGATATGCCGATGAGATTACAGGTATATACGGACGGTTTATCCGATTTAGACCCCATTCGCGAGCCTGTCCCTGATGAGCAGATACAGGTATTGCTGGATGCATCCCATACCGGGGGACTTGATGATGATGCTGCATTTATTGAGTTGCAGTGGTAAATAAATAAGAAAAGGACGTTATACAACCATGGATATGGATGTATACGTCCTTTTTTGATGAATACTTAGAACATAACGATTCTTTAAGATATTTGTAGAATGTAACAATGAAGATAAGGAAAGAGGCGATAATACGCGTAATATTCGCTCTTTTCTTAAATATCGCAAAGGAATAGCAAAAAATGCGCAAAAATAGTGATTATAAAGTATATCCTTTTGGGTAATCTTGTGATTATACAGATTACTGAAAGGGAGCGATACATATGAGCTACACATATGCAGGAGGCGCGCGCTTTGAAGGCAAAACTGCTCTAATCACGGGAGCTGGTTCTGGGATTGGCAAGGCAACGGCCATTCAGATGGCTAGAGAAGGAGCGAATGTCGCTCTTTTTGACGTAAGTAATGAGCGCATTTCGGAGACAGAAAGAGAAATTAATGCTATACGTGAAGGATCAGCGCGGGCTTTTGACGTGGACATTGCCGATCCGGTGCGTGTGGAAAAAGCAGTTCTGGAAGCGGTTGAATTATTTGGCGGGCTGCATATCATTTTTGCCAATGCGGGGATTAACGGGGTCGTCGGACCGATTGAGGATCTGAGCATTGAGGATTGGCGGCAAACATTGTCCACGAATCTGGATGGTACCTTCCTGACGGTGAAGTATACAATACCACATTTGAAAAAGAACGGTGGCGGCAGCATTATTATTACCAGCTCCATTAATGGAAATCAGCGCTTTACCAGCTTTGGGATGTCAGCCTATAGCACATCGAAGGCGGGTCAAACCGGTTTTGCTAAAATGGCTGCGCTGGAGCTGGCTAAGTTCCGTATTCGTGTGAATGTCATCTATCCGGGTGCCATCTCGACGAATATTGATGAAACCACGGAGAAATCGGAAGGGTTAAAGCAAATTACCATCCCCGTCAAGTTTCCCGAAGGAGGACAACCGTTGGCTGATGGACCGGGTCAACCCGAGCAGGTAGCTGATTTGGTGACATTTTTGGCCTCTGATCATTCGCGACACATTACTGGCGCACAAATTGTCATTGATGGGGCAGAGTCGTTATTGTTTTAGAAATAGAGCATTCTCTGGGACAGAGAAATGTTTTGTGGTATCCTGAGTGTATTGTCTTAGTTACGGTGCGAATGTGAAGCTCACATAAAAAACCTGGATCCTTCGCACCTCGAAATTTGTCGAAATGGTTTTGAATTAGCTTTCTTCGTTAGAAGTCAATAGTCAATTCAAACTTTTTTGGCATCGTTTTTTTCGAAAATGCATGGAATTGATACCATCTGGATATTAATTCCTTCATTTTCGCAGTCGCACTCTATGTGAGTGCGTGGATTGAAATATCAACGCTGACGAGGAGTTACGCGGCGTAAACGGCGTCGCACTCTATGTGAGTGCGTGGATTGAAATTATTTATGCTCATACTAATAAGCTTGGTATTACAGTCGCACTCTATGTGAGTGCGTGGATTGAAATTATAGGGCATGAGATATACGACACTAACAAAATGGTGAGTCGCACTCTATGTGAGTGCGTGGATTGAAATTCCCAACGTGCAAGCCCCCACGTAGCTGTTCCGAGTCGCACTCTATGTGAGTGCGTGGATTGAAATCACGTGGAACCATTTGTACTAAGCTCCACCTCAAGTCGCACTCTATGTGAGTGCGTGGATTGAAATCGTTCATCGCCTCTGCCTGTGTTCCTCGTTGCCAGGTCGCACTCTATGTGAGTGCGTGGATTGAAATGCATCATCCCAGGACTTACATAAAATTGGTTTGTTGTCGCACTCTATGTGAGTGCGTGGATTGAAATTATTTATGGAGGGCCTAGCATATGGCAAGCGGATAGTCGCACTCTATGTGAGTGCGTGGATTGAAATACTGAATCTCCTGGGAGGTATTGCTCTGAAAAAGTCGCACTCTATGTGAGTGCGTGGATTGAAATTAGCTTTATCGTAAATGTCTTTGATTTTGACTTGGTCGCACTCTATGTGAGTGCGTGGATTGAAATAACTTGTCGAACTCGATATCTTCAGCGTCCATTGTCGCACTCTATGTGAGTGCGTGGATTGAAATAGAATCGCTAAGGGTTAGAGGGGAGCTTTTTACGTGGTCGCACTCTATGTGAGTGCGTGGATTGAAATTTCTTCCCTATGTTGTATAATGCGGATACTGTTACCGTCGCACTCTATATGAGTGCGTGGATTGAAATCAACAAAAATTGAACAAGCGCCACTGGCTGTAAAGTCGCACTCTATATGAGTGCGTGGATTGAAATGTCTGAGTAAACGGAAGAGGGCTCAAAACGTCTCATGTCGCACTCTATATGAGTGCGTGGATTGAAATACCACCCCCGGCTAGTTATTTGTGTTGGTTTTGTTAGTCGCACTCTATATGAGTGCGTGGATTGAAATAATCTCATGTCGTTTAATGTGGATGAACCCGGTACAGTCGCACTCTATATGAGTGCTGGATTGAAATTGAACTGGGGCTAAGTGAGAAGAATTTTAAATCCGTCGCACTCTATATGAGTGTGTGGATTGAAATAGGTCTTGGCGTAGTTGCTATGTCCTTTACGCTCTGGTCGCACTCTATGTGAGTGCGTGGATTGAAACTACGTCAGTAATTAGCGTTTTCATGCGTAAATATTTAGTTGCACTCTATACGAGTATGTGGATTGAAGTATCTATAGTGTTCGTAACCTTGCATAACAACTCTCAGCAGACTTTACATGATTGGAGCCAATATATAATTTGTTTTATGAACTTTAAGATTATTAGTTTGGTTCTCTATAAAAATACTATTTCCACATGACTATAAATAATATTTGTTTACATAACGAGAATAGATCTAATATGATTAGTAAGTAGAAGAGAATCTAGTATTTTAAGCGGAATACAAGTCTCTTCACAATAACCATCTATAAGTCATAAAATGAATATAGAGCTATGGGTGTGAAACGAAATCCTTGAATTAAGTAGATAAGAGAGGAAAGGAAGAGAAATTACAACGCTAGGACAATTATATTAGCATTATCTATGAATTCACTTAACAACGGTAAATGTCCAAGAGGGGGTTGTAGATGCTGTCGCTATACCTTAAGGTACGATTATACAGATTAAGTATTTGCTTAAAAGGAGGAAAATAGATGAATTTATTATTCATTCCTGGTCTATATTTTTATATCTATCTAGGTATAGGCCTTATCGTGGGCTATTGGTTTGTATCTAAGGAATTAACTGAACGTGCACAGGAAATGCAGCAAGAGAACCAAGAGGAAAACGATAGGAACTGTCAACAGCTAGAGAGGGTCTTTATCAATCTCTACATGATCTTTATCATTTAATAGGTCACAAAGGTGTTATTGCTGCGATCTATATTTTATTTATGCTTTTTTGGCTTCCGATGTGGTTAGTCATTACTTGGAGAAGGTTATTCACGAAGAAAATTAAAGGAGATTAAAAAATGCAATATATCGCCCACATACGGGAAAGCGACCAAGAGATTCAAACGGTTGCCGAACATCTATTGGAAACCCGACAATTAGCAGAAACCTATGGAGACAAAATAGGTATTCGACATATCACAGGACTCGCTGGCATGCTGCATGATTTGGGAAAATATACAGAAAAGTTTCAGAATTACATACGTTTGGCGGTACAAAATCCTGACAATCCACCGAAACGAGGAAGTGTAGATCATTCTAGTGCGGGTGGAAAGTTATTATTTAATCTTTTTCACATTCAACCTCAAGGCACATTCGATAAGCAGGATTTATTTATCAAATATATATTGACCGAAGTTGTAGCAAACGCTATTATTTCACACCATTCTTATTTGCAGGATTTTTTAAACCCACAGCTGGAATCAAGATTTTTGTATCGGGTGCGTGACCTAGAGATAGAGGGGTTTAAAGATGCAGTAGCGCTTTTCTATAAGCAGGTCATGGAGAAATCTACATTTTTTAATTATGTGAATCAAGCAAAGGCTGAGTTGGATCAATATATGAACCGAAATGATGAGGCGGATTTTGAACTCAAATTGATGTATTTATCCAAGTTTGTGTTTAGCGCTTTGATAGATGCAGATCGAACCAATACTCGCTGCTTTGAAGAAAATAAGAACACAGGCGATAAGATCGCAGTTGAAGCAATGAATCACCAAAAGTTATTTCATGAGTATTACGAAAAATTAATGATGCACATCAAATCCCTACAAGCAGCCAAGGATGCCAATACACCTATTAATCTACTTAGGAAAGAAATGTCCGAACAATGCGAACAGTTTGCAGAAAGGCCCTCTGGAATACATACGCTCTCGATCCCCACAGGCGGTGGAAAGACGCTCGCCAGCTTTCGTTATGCCTTAAAACATGCTGTAACATTTAAGAAGAAACATATTATTTATGTCGTTCCATTTACGACCATTATTGAACAAAATGCCCGAGAAGTTCGCGAAATAATAGTGGATGATGCGAATATTCTGGAACATCACTCTAATGTGGTCATAGACGAGGTAGAAGAGGGAGAGAGTAATGAGCTTGAAGATGTAGTTGTGAGTACGCGTCAAAAATTAAAGCTGGCTAAGGACAATTGGGATTCGCCGATCATTTTCACCACAATGGTGCAATTTTTAAATGTTTTTTATGCTGGTGGCAGTAGTAATATTCGTAGACTTCACAATTTAAGCGAGTCTGTCATTATTTTTGATGAAGTACAAAAAGTCCCTACTCACTGTATTTCATTATTTAATCAAGCAGTGAATTTTTTGAAAACATATGCTCATTCAGGTATTGTTCTCTGCACGGCTACACAACCCGAATTGGATTTTGTACATAACAAGCTAGAAATCGAGCCAGATGCAGAAATGGTGCATGACCTGAACCATGTTATAGAAGCGTTTAAGCGGGTTGAAATTGTGGATAAAGCAACGGATATGAAATTTAATACGGAGAAACTTGCCGACTTTGTTGAGGAAAGACTTGCTGATAAACAAAGCGTGCTCGTTATTTTAAATACAAAAACGGTGGTGAAAAACCTATATCACAGATTAAAAGAAGGAAGCGATACAGTCCCGATCTACCATTTAAGTACATCCATGTGTCCAGCTCATCGCAATTCCATATTGGAGGAAGTTAAAAATCACCTGCAACATAAAGAGCCTGTCGTTTGCATCAGTACACAATTAATTGAAGCGGGAGTGGATATCAGTTTTAAGTGTGTCATTCGGTCCTTGGCTGGCTTGGATTCCATTGCTCAGGCGGCGGGCAGATGTAATCGCCACGGAGAAGATAGAATGAAGCAAGTATATGTCATTGATCATGAAGAAGAAGATCTCAAGCGATTAAAAGAAATCAGAATAGGTAAAGAGATTTCCAGAAAAATGTTCATTGACTTAAAACGTAACAAAACTTGCTTAGGCGGAAACGTATTATCAGCTCAGTCCATGGAAATATATTTTCAAAAATATTATTCCGAGTTAAAGACCGACTTAAATTATTTTATTCCTAAATTGAGAAAAAACATGACTGAACTATTATATGCCAATCGTATAGAAAATACTTATTTTCAATCTTATTGCAAAGAAAATGAGACGATTCTTCCATTATTCTTAGCGAATAGCTATAGGACGGCAGCGGACCATTTTCAAGTCATTGAGGATCATACTACCGCGGTAATTGTTCCTTATGGGGATGGAGAAAAAGAAGGAAAGGAGATCATCGCGGACCTAAATGGACAGCAAAGCATAGCAGACCTTACCGATTTGTTACGCAGGGCACAACAATTCACTATTAATATATTTAACTATGAGAAAGACCGATTAGATCAAAATAAGGGGTTAGTTTCTTTTTTGGATGGAAAAATATATGCACTAACCGATGGAGCTTACGATGACTGTTATGGCCTTAACCTTGAAAATGACAGTCTGCTTAGTGGATTTATCCTTTAAAAACTCTTTGATTGGGACTAGGGACTTATATTCTACATTGACTGACCCTGCCAAAAGTAATATTCTGGTACTGTGTTTAGAAAAAATAGTCATAGAAAGGAGGTAAATGCTAGTTGAGAAATGCGATCGAATTTAAAGTTTATGGAGATTATGCACTGTTCACAGATCCACTAACCAAACTTGGTGGTGAGAAATTAACTTATAGTGTTCCAACATATCAGGCGTTAAAAGGTATTGTCGAAAGTATTTATTGGAAGCCTACGATTATGATGGTAGTAGACAAAGTTCGTGTTCTTCATGCTATTCGGATGGAATCCAAAGGCGTTCGCCCCATCGAATATGGCGGTGGTAATACCCTTGCTAATTATACTTACTTGAAAGATCCCTGTTATGAGGTTCAGGCTCATTTTGTATTTAATCCGCATCGTCCCGAGATGGAATATGACCGTAATGAGAATAAGCATCATAACATTCTCAAGCGATCATTACTTGCTGGTGGACGTAGAGATATTTTTCTAGGTACACGAGAATGTCAAGCTTATGTAGAGCCTTGTGAATTTGGTATAGAAGCAGGTTTCTACGATAATTATGGTGACATTCATTTAGGCAATATGGTACATGGAATTAACTATCCAGATGAGACAGGCAGGGATCAAATGGAAGTCCGTTTGTGGAATCCAGTAATGAAGGACGGAGTCATTGATTTTATTCGACCGGAGGAATGCACACAAGTTCGCACAATAGCGAATATGCAACCTAAACGGTTTGATGAAAATAACGTTCAATCCGCTGATGAGTTGCTTGCGCAATGGGAAGGGTGGGGAATTAAATGAGCTGGTTGCTAAATTTATATGAAACGTATGAATCTAATCTTGACCGTGTTGGTGTGATTGAGAAGAAACATAATGATCGTGAATATACATTGTTGCCTATTTCCCACACGACCCAAAATGCGCAGATCGAAGTCGAAGTTACAGAACAAGGCGATTTTCATTCAGCCAGGATATTGGATAAAAATGAGTTTAGTACATTGATTCCTTCTTCTGAAAAATCCGCCAGTAGAGCTGGCTCTGTCATATCACCTTATCCGCTGCATGATAAATTAAGCTATGTTGCCGGAGATTTTGTAGCATATGGTGGAAAAATAAAAAAAGAAGAACCATTTTCTGCTTATATTCAGCAGTTAGAAGGCTGGGCTACTTCAGATTATGCCACTTCAAAGGTGAAAAGCATATATCGTTACTTAAGCAAGCGCCGCCTGATTAAAGACTTAGTAGACGAGTCAATTTTATATCTTGATGCGGATCAGAAATTAATAAGTACATGGGACAAGAAGTACGAACCTATACATGGGGAAAAACCACCTATATTTACAGCGGTTCCTGGTGAACAAGAGAGCGTATTCATTCGTTTTAATGTGTACTCTCCAGATAAAGTTTTAACTAAAGTTTGGGAAGATAAAGAAATGTATGATTCATTTGTTGGTTACTATAGCCAGTTGCTGGGAGAAGAAGACATTTGCTATGTTACTGGAAAGCAGCTCCCTAGCACAGACAAGCATGCCAATAAAATCAGAAATTCCGGGGATAAGGCGAAGTTGATTTCCGCCAATGATACGAGTGGATTCACGTTCAGAGGACGATTTGCCCACAGTCATGAAGCTGCAAGTATCAGTTATGAAGTATCCCAAAAGGCTCATAATGCCTTAAAATGGCTCATTAACCGTCAAGGTAAAGTCATGGAGCAACGTGTTTTTCTAGTGTGGGGAAATGATGAACCGAGTATTCTGAATTTTACCGAAAATGATAATATCTTTGCAATGGGCTTGCCATCCAAGGCTAAAGAAATAAAAAGTCATACAAACGAAGAGTATGCTTTTGAATTAGCCAAAGCGTTAACGGGTTATGCCAATACACTAGCTGTCAAATCTAGTTCCAAAGCAAAAGTCAATATTCTTGTACTTGACTCAGCAACAACAGGACGGATGGCTGTGATCTATTATCGGAATTTGGATAAAAAATTGTATTTTGAAAAGCTTATTCACTGGCATTCCACCTGTGTATGGCTTCATCGCTATCAGAAGGATGAGCAAGGTGAATATTTACAATTTTGGGGTGCTCCAGCAACGAAAGATATTGCTTTCGCAGCATACGGTTCAAAGGCTAATGATAAACTCGTTAAGGGTTTGATGGAACGAATGCTCCCCTGTATAGTAGATGGTCAAAACATTCCTCAGGATATTGTGAGGAGTGCTATTAACCGCGCCTCTAGCCCGGTATCCATGGACAAGTGGGAATGGGAGAAAACACTGAGCGTGACATGTGCTTTGGTTAACCAACGGGAGGGATACAATGTGGCATTAGATAAAGATAATATGGATCGTAGTTATTTATTTGGCAGATTGTTGGCGATAGCAGATGTGATGGAACGAAGCGCATTAGACAAGGATGAGAAGCGATCTACGAATGCAATCCGATATATGAATGCATTCTCACAACATCCAGAAAGAACCTGGAGGACCATTCAGAATGCCTTGCAGCCACATCAGGCCAGACTTGGTAAACGCTTAAGCTATTATTCCAATATGATTGATGAAGTGCTTCACAAAATCCCCTTCAACGAATTCAACAATAAACCATTGACCGGGAAATACTTGTTAGGACTCAGTAGCCAACGCTATGAAATCTACCATAATAATCTTAAAAAAGATCTTGAGGGTAATAACGACAACAAAGAGAACAACACCTTAGACATGAATGAACAGCAATAATCCTAAGTAACTTTAAAAATATGTGGGTACATTAAAGGAGAGTAATCATATGTCCGTGTTGGATCACAAAATTGATTTCGCAGTTGTATTGTCGGTTACTAGAGCAAATCCCAATGGCGATCCCCTGAATGGTAATCGTCCGCGGCAAAATTATGATGGTTATGGTGAGATTTCAGATGTGGCTCTGAAACGGAAATTGAGAAATCGTCTGCAAGACATGGGAGAGTCTATTTTTGTTCAATCGAATGATCGTAAATCGGATGCTTTTAATAGTTTAAGAGAACGTGCAGATGCCAATCCTGAATTGGAAAAATTCTTCAAGGGCAAGGAAGGCTCAAGTGATGAATTTGCTAAAATTGCCTGTCAGGAATGGATAGATGTTCGTAGCTTCGGTCAAGTATTTGCGTTCAAGGCGGCGAGTAAGGGAGCAGGAGTGTCCGTTGGGGTAAGAGGGCCTGTATCTATACATACGGCAACCAGTATAGATCCTATTGATATTACAAGTATGCAAATTACAAAAAGTGTAAACTCCGAACCAGGGAAAGAAAGAGGTTCCGATACGATGGGGATGAAGCATCGGGTGGATTTCGGCGTGTACCTTTTCAAAGGAAGCATCAATACACAACTAGCTGAAAAAACAGGGTTTACCAACGAAGATGCTGGAAAGATCAAGGATGCGCTGATTTCGTTATTTGAGAATGATGTCTCATCCGCTCGTCCTGACGGTAGTATGGAGGTTCATAAAGTCTATTGGTGGGAGCACAATTCCAAACTCGGAAAATACTCATCTGCTAAAGTACACCGATCTTTGGAAGTGAAACCGAAAGAAAATGTAAGTGTAATCGACAAATCGTTTGATACACATTATGAATGTATATTAACACCGCTCGAAGGCTTAGAGGTCCAAGAGTATGCAGGGCTATAACGAAGAAGATTATTTGCTGCTATCCGGTTTACAGCATTTTAATTTTTGTAGAAGACAGTGGGCGCTTATTCACATTGAGCAGCAATGGGAAGAAAACGTGCGGACGATTGAGGGCAATCATTTGCACAGGAAAGCCGATCAGCCCATGATTCGTGAAAAAAGAGGGGATAAGCTCATCGTACGCGCGTTACCTGTACATTCCAGAGAGCTTGGAATTACAGGAATCTGTGACGTGGTAGAGTTCATATGTGATCCCCTTGGTGTTCCGCTTGCAGGGGAGGAAGGTACCTACCTTCCTTTTCCTGTTGAATACAAGCGTGGCAAACCGAAACGAAATGACTCGGATCATGCACAATTGGTCGCACAAGTGATGTGTCTTGAAGAAATGCTCGTGTGTGAGATTTCAAGAGGCTACTTTTATTACGATGAGATCAAACACCGTGTAGAGGTCATCATCACGGCGGCTGACCGAGAGCGTGTGCGTACAAGCTTGCAGGAAATGCGGCATTATTTTGAGCGAAATCATACACCTAAAGCCAAAGCGGGACCACACTGCCTGAGCTGCTCACTACATAACATATGTGTTCCCGAAATACTGAATAAAAAATCAGTTTCAAGCTTTATTGAAAGCAGGATAGCTGAATGAAAAAATTACTAAATACATTATTTGTGACCATGCCAGATACGTACTTGTCACTAGATGGGGAAAATATCGTGATCAAACAAGAAGAGTCCATTCTTGCACGGTATCCTTTGCACAATTTGGAGGCGGTTTGCACTTTTGGCTATTCAGGGGCCAGTCCAGGCCTCATGGGAGCTTGTGCAACACGCAATATAGACCTAACCTTTATGACACGGAGCGGACGCTTCTTGGCGAGAGTTACCGGGGAAAGCCGGGGAAATGTGGTACTGAGAAAAGAACAGTACCGGATTTCCGATGATGATAGAAGAAGTGCTCTTATAGCCAGAAATATGATTATAGGCAAAATATATAACCATAAATGGATTTTGGAACGGGCAACGAGGGATTATCCACTTCGTATTGATACGGAACGCATGAAGAAGGTGACCGCTTCTTTGACAAAGATCATGAAGCAAGTCCGAGAAGTGGAGGAACTGGACATATTACGCGGTTTGGAGGGGACGGCGGCAGTTCAGTACAATTCCGTGTGGGATGATCTGATCTTGCAGCAAAAAGATGATTTTTACTTCCATGGGCGCCATAAGCGCCCACCGCTAGATAATGTGAATGCCCTATTATCTTTTGCCTATACATTGTTATCCAACGATATGAAATCTGCACTGGAAGCTGTCGGTCTGGATGCTTATGTAGGTTTTCTGCATCGAGATCGTCCAGGGCGAGCCTCCTTGGCACTGGATGTGATGGAAGAGCTTCGAGGAGTATATGCCGACCGTTTTGTCCTTACATTGATTAACAAAAAATTGATTCATGGGAAAGGATTTTACAAAAAAGAAAACGGGGCTGTGATGATGGACGATGATACGAGGAAAATCGTATTGAAGGCATGGCAAGAACGAAAACAGGAAAAAATGATTCATCCTTATTTGAATGAGAAAATGTCTTGGGGACTGGTGCCCTATTCACAGGCTTTGCTCTTGGCTAGATATATTCGGGGAGATTTGGACGAGTACCCTCCATTTTTGTGGAAGTAGGTGTGAACACTTGCTCATTTTGATCACGTATGATGTAAGCACAGTAGACAGAGAAGGTAAAAAAAGACTGGCAAAGGTTGCGAAAAAGTGCGTAGATCACGGACAAAGGGTGCAAAATTCTGTGTTTGAATGTATTTTGGACTCGACCCAGTTCCGGCGCTTAAAGTATGAACTCGAAGAATTAATAGACCCAAAAGAAGACAGCTTGCGCTTCTACAACTTAGGAGATAACTACAAAAAGAAAGTAGAGCATATAGGGGCAAAGGAAGCTTATGATATGGAAAGCCCACTGATTTTGTAAGGTGCGAATGTGAAGCTCACATAAAAACCCCGGATCCTTCGCACCTCGAAATTTGTCGAAAATCAATTAAATCAGTTACCATCAGTAAAAGTCAATGGTTGATTAAAGCCTTTTTGGCATCGTTTTTTGCGACAATGTGTGGAATTGATATCATTAGGGTATGAATTACTGCATTTTCGCTGTCGCACTCTGTATGGAGTGCGTGGATTGAAATAGTAACGAAAACCTGAACATCAACGGACTGATCGGGTGTCGCACTCTGTATGGAGTGCGTGGATTGAAATCAGCAAAGGCGGGATAAGCACAAAGCGTTTTTTGAGTCGCACTCTGTATGGAGTGCGTGGATTGAAATCATTAGATGGTGGCGGCGGCTCCAGCACAGTGACAAGGTCGCACTCTGTATGGAGTGCGTGGATTGAAATCAGGCGTGCGAGCGGCGACGGTGATCGAGAATATTAGGTCGCACTCTGTATGGAGTGCGTGGATTGAAATCTCTTAGAGATACAGCATCAGCAATGGGTTATAGTCGCACTCTGTATGGAGTGCGTGGATTGAAATTCCAAGTTTGGGGGAGTACCTATTTAGCATATCTTCAGTCGCACTCTGTACGGAGTGCGTGGATTGAAATCTTGATTATTTTTTCCTGTTCAAGGAAGTTGGCTGTCGCACTCTGTATGGAGTGCGTGGATTGAAATTTAGTTTAGATGACACAACTCTTGCCTTACTAAAAAGTCGCACTCTGTATGGAGTGCGTGGATTGAAATTCTGAAAGTTTTGAAAAAGCATGAGCTAGGGATTCGTTGCACTCTGTATGGAGTGTGTGGATTAAAATTAAAGCGCTATGCAGTGATTTTGTTGGGCTACGCAATAGGTATAGGGTTATTTTACGCTTTGGGATATCAGATGAGCGCTATGGGAATCTATGCAATTTTGACAGGAATTGTGATTGGAGAAATAATCAACTTCGCATTATCAAAGCGAGAGAAATGACCTATGTATCCCTTGATTGCATCAACATCAGAGGATTTTTCATGTAATTTAAAGGTCCAACAGAGTTTCTGCATGGGACCTCACCTCTATACTATTACTGGTGAGAATCCACATGGGGTAATGAATTAGTCATGTCAACTCTGTGAAACCTTTTACTTGGATCAATCCAATCATTTCAGGAAGTCACTCGTTCAACATGTCTCAATATGTGTAAGTTATGCTGAATTTTCGCTATAAACATTAGTTGCATAATATATTGACAGATGGTTAATTATGGAGAAGAATAGAGGATTATTTTTAAAATAATGGAATTTTTATGTGAAGGGTGGTTATGAATTGAAGCATACACCTACGATTTCAGCGGAGTTTGAGGATTATCTAAAACAAAATGATATGACGTTGAGTCAATTTGCCGAATATTCAGGGGTTCATCAAAGAACGCTTAGTAATTGGATTACTCAGCATCGTCCTGTTTCCGTACAGCAGCTAGACCGAATCACTGTGGCTATGGATTTGCCAGAAGGCTATTTTTACAATCTATACATAGAAAATTACATCATTGACCTTTCCCCGAATTTTAGGCGAATCGAGCCATTATTGTATCGTTGTGCGGAGCTGGACAAGCTGGATGCTATCCGTCGAATGGTTGGGCATATCATGGATAATCCGCTGTATGCGTCAAGGCTATTTGATGTTGCAGAAGCATTATTTGAACAGGGACGACATGCTGCTGCGCTGCCTCTCTATGAGAATGTCGCAGAAGTGGAGAAATATCAGCATTCTGAACGCTTGGCCATCTGTCAATATCGTATATTCTCGATTCAAGTTGGAGATGATCAGAGCCGTAATCTCAAGGCAGCAACGCTTTTTGAACCCTTCGTGGAACGTCTGGATGAAATAGACCAGCTTGATGCGCTTAAAGATTTGGCGAATGTGTATCGATCTTTGCGCTTGTGGGACAGGCTTGATGTGACCGCTCGAAAAATGAGAGATAAAGCGGAAATCCAATATACATTAGAGCATCAACAGAAAAAGCGAAAGTCTGCGGAAATTGAAAAGAGGCTGAGCCGTCCATTGTTTGTGTATATCACCTATGCTGATTTATTGTGTGCAAGTGTCTGTGAAGCCCAAGGTGATTATCAACAAGCTCTACAATATACATACGCCTACGTTAATTTAGATTGGGTCAAAGAGACGGACGAGGATACTCTGCATTGGATTAAACTATTTCAAAATTGGGCGCTATGTAATACTTACGTTAATAAATTATTATTATCTGGAGATATAAGTGTGCTTCCGGATTATGTTGAATATATTAGTGTATCATCAAACAACACTAAAGAAATGGTTACTCAACTATTGAATATTATGATGGCGGCTAACCGATTTCAAGTTGATGTGGATGAAGTACTTAAGCAGTTCGAAACGGAGATAGATTCGATCACCCAACAGCAACCATCTGCTGACATGTACACTCATCAAGTGGTTCCAGAACAATTAACGCGTTTTAAATATGAACTGGCTAAATACTACTTAAATAAAGGTAATTATTCATATGGATTTAAAAATTTACTAGACGTTTTATCTAAATCATTAGTCATTAACAAAGAAGCCTTTTTCATTAGCTGCATAAGATTATTTGAGCAGTTCAAACAATTTGCAGACTTTAGATTGTGTACAAAGTATGAAAGTTTAGTTAGAGAAGGGCGAAAAGAAAGATTATTTTATTATTAATAGTTATTAAACATTTCTCAGTATTTATTCCAAGCCGAATAAAATAAAATGTATATGGAAAACGAAGAAGGCAGAATGTTGCTGTGCAAGTGATGCGGTCGCATTTGCCATGGATTTTAACCCTATCTGACTTTATTCATGAAATACAGGGGCGGTGACGATGGGAAGCAACATCGGGCTGCGTAGCAAAGCAATAGTTGAATTTTAAGTTCAGCTTGTAGGAGTCTGTTGCATTTTTTTAAATAAACATAAAACTCCAAAAAGTGCCTCTGGAATGCTGCAGAAGCACTTTTTTTGTCGAGCAAATTTTCAAAAAATCCAAAAGTTTACGTTTTGTATTAGGATACGACACAGAAGGGGGAATCATGCTGATGAATCCAGGTGTGACTTTACTTCGTGTCGAACGGGCCAGAAAAAGACTGTACCAAGTCCAGAAGAAATATGGATTTTTAACGCATCCCAAAGTGATTGAACAATCCATGAAACTGGATGAACTATTGAATCAATACCAAATATACAAAATGAAATCTTAACAAATGAGTTCATGACATGTTGCTAAAGGAAGAGCGTGAAATCCAATCTCCAAACCCCAATCATAATCCTAAATCCTAAATCCTAAATTATACTATGAAGAGGTGGTAACGTTGTTGAACAAACGAAATCCTGTAACCCCTTTTGGTTGGAAAATCAAAGAAAAGCTAGTCGAGAGGCAAATGGATCAGAGAACATTTTGTGATACCTATCATATTCCTGCTAGCCGCTTGTCTAATCTCATTCATGGAACACGTAAGGCCAAAAAATATCGAGTACAAGTATCTCAATTGCTTGGGATCGAAGAATAACCCTCTTTCTCCTTTATGGATACAGGACATCCTAATGATATGTAAGCTACAGTGGCAAAGGACTCCAGGGTTCTTTAATATAGATTGTACATAGGATGTTTAATACAAGGAGTGGAAAGGGGCGATGGGGATGTTCTCCAGAATGGCAGAGCAGAAGATTGCCGAGGCGATGGCCAAAGGTGAATTTGATCATTTGCCGGGAGAGGGCAAGCCACTGGTCATCGAGGATTTGTCACATGTTCCAGAGGAGCTGCGGATGTCGTACAAGCTGTTGAAGAATGCAGGCATTTTACCGGAAGAGCTTCAATTACAAAAGGAATGTGTCCAGCTACGTGATTTGCTTCACGCTTGTCATGAGGCAGGAGAGCGAGAGCGGATCAGTCGCAGGCTGACTGAAAAATCACTACGTCTCCGTATGCTGCTGGAGGAAAGAGGGCTGAATACGTCGTCTGTATTTTATGAATATGAGTCCGCTATGCGTAAGCGACTGGAGGAATAGAAGCGAGAGGAGCAAAGGGCGGAATGCCCTTGCCCGTACACTTTGATTTCCGTGCTTTACCTCATTATCGTTGCAGTGCAGATAATCTCGTGAGGCATTGTTTCGTCAGGATGACAGGTTCTTTGGGCAGTTTGTCCAAATGAAAGTCATCGATTAAATCCACAGCCTTCACAGGCTCAGGTGAATCCAGCAGCCCGGAAAAATAGGCGAGCCAGCCAATGACTGCTTCCGGTGTGACATCTTGTCGGCGCATAGCTCGGAGTGCTACGCCACCATGTCGTTTGGCCAGCCTTCGCCCATCAGGGCCTAGGACAAGGGGAACGTGTGCGAAACGTGGCGGCTGCAACCCCAAAGCTTGGTACAGCAATAGCTGACGGGGAGTCGAATCGAGAAGATCATACCCGCGTAGTACGTCGGTCATATGCATATCCGCATCATCGACAACGACAGCCAGCTGATAGGAAAACATGCCGTCGGCTCGTTTGACGATAAAATCGCCCCCCTCAGCCGCACCAAAGGCTACATGACCTGCTACCTGATCATGAAACGAAATAACGGCATCTGGATGTTGCGGTACTTTAAAGCGAAGTGAAGGGAGTTTATGCTGTGCTTTGGCTACGACATCTTGAGAGCTAAGGTTACGACATGCCCCCGAATACGCAGGCCCTTCACCAGACAGTCCATGTGGAGCATGGGCGGCGGCCAGAATGTCGGTCCGACTGCAAAAACAAGGATACAGTAAATCTGGCCTCTGTAGTTTCTCCAATGCAGACTGGTAGCGTTCCAGCCGTTGGCTTTGAGTGTAGGGGCCGTAGGGACCGCCTACGTCGGGTCCTTCGTCCCAATTCAGCCCGATCCAGCGCAAGTCTTCCATAATCCCTTGCGCCAACTGGCTGCGAGCTCGCGTCATATCAATATCTTCCATGCGCAAAATATAGGTTCCACCCAGGGAACGAACGTGCAGCCAGGATAATAAGGCAGTACGAGCGTTTCCTAAGTGTATCCATCCCGATGGTGTTGGGGCAAATCGCCCTCTGATGGGTTGGGCCTGTAATTCCATACGAAAGTGACCTCGATTCTGTGTTCCGTCCTTCAGCAATCCATATCAACTATATTATAAAACGATCTTGCCGCGAGTGCATCCCGACAGGTATAGGAGCTAACACAGAAAACTTACATAGCTGCGATGGCCAGACGGGAAATTTAAATATCTGTATAATAGATTTAGAAGAATTATGCACGACAGACCGAAGAGAAGTTCCAGAGGGGCAGCTTAACCTTTTCTATTCAGTGCTCGATAATTACAGGTAATGAAAAATTCAAAATAATAAAGGAATTAAAACTTAGATTCTACGCATCAAGCGTATCATTGGAGAGATTTCATTGACAGATAAACAACTGCCTATTATGCAAGTGATCCCCGAGCTTAAACATACACTGCAATCCCATTCGGCGGTGGTACTGATTGCACAGCCGGGAGCGGGGAAAACGACGGTAACACCTCTGGAGCTACTGCATGAGCCGTGGCTGGCAGGGCAAAAGATGATTATGCTGGAGCCGAGGCGTTTGGCAGCGCGTGCAGCAGCAGCGCAAATGGCAAAAGCGCTCGGAGAGCCCACCGGGAAGACCGTGGGTTACCGGGTTCGTATGGATACAAAGGTAGGGCCAAACACACGGATTGAAGTGGTTACGGAGGGCGTACTGACCCGGATGCTACAACATGATCAGGCGTTGGAGGGAGTCGGGCTGATTATTTTTGATGAGTTTCATGAACGCAGCCTGCATGCAGATTTAGGATTGGCACTTGCCCTGCAAAGCCAGGCGCTGTTGCGACCGGATTTGAAGATATTGATCATGTCTGCCACCCTGGAGGCAGAGCCTGTATGTAGATTATTAGGGGATGCGCCATTGCTGGAATGTCCAGGCACTGTATTTCCGGTAGAAACCTTTCATATGTCCAAACCTTCGTCAACTTCATTAGAGTCCTTTACGGCTGAGACGGTAGAAAAGGTACTCCATGCTCATGAAGGTGATCTGCTGGTGTTTTTACCAGGGGCTAGAGAAATTCACAGAACGGAACGAGAATTGGCTTCAAAGCATTTACCAGCACATGTCAAGATCATTCCGCTGTACGGCAGCATGAAGCTGGAGCAGCAGGATGAGGCAATACGCCCGTCGGCTTCGGGCAGTCGAAAAGTGGTATTGGCCACTTCAATTGCCGAGTCTAGCTTGACCATCGCCGGAATCACGGTGGTGATCGATAGCGGACTGTCGCGGGAATCGGTATTTTCCGCGCGAACCGGCATGAGCCGTTTGACCACGGTCAAGGTGTCCAAGGCCTCCGCCGATCAGCGACGCGGACGGGCGGGCCGCCTCCAGCCGGGCGTATGCTACCGGCTGTGGAGCGCGCAGGAGCAAGCAGCGCTCCCCGATGCCAGCCGCCCGGAAATCGCCGCGGCGGATCTGGCCCCGCTCGCGCTGGAGCTGGCTGCCTGGGGCGTGCGCGAGCCCGCCGAGCTGGCCTGGCTGGATGCCCCGCCTGAGGCCGCGTACCGCCAGGCCATAGGTCTGCTGCACCAGCTCGGCTGTCTGGATGCAGCAGCCGATGGCACTACAGGCGGCATTACCGCGCATGGGCGCGAGGTGTCCGCCCTGGGCACGCACCCGCGCCTTGGGCACATGCTGTTGCGTGCTGCGGCCCTCGGCCTGGCACCAACTGCCAGCCGTCTGGCTGCGCTGCTGCAAGAGCGTGACCCGTTCCGCGCTCATGGCGGAACGGATTTGCGCCCGCGACTGGATGCCCTGCGCGAGGCGGCCTATGCCCGCAGCACGCACAGCCTGCTGCGGGCAGCAGACGATACGGTGATTCGCCGTATCGTGCAGGAGAGCCGGCAGCTGCTAGCCACGCTGCCGACAGCAGCCGCAGCGCAGGACGAGCCTGACGGCTCCGCGGCTTGCGGGTTGCTGTTGGCCTTTGCGTATCCGGATCGGATCGCGCAGGGCCGGGGGGACGGCCGCTTTTTGCTTAGCGGCGGTCGGGGGGCGCGCCTCCGACAAGTGGAGTGGATGTCGCGTTCGTCCTATCTCGTCGCCGCTGAAGTGGACGACGAGGGGGCAGACGGTGCTATTCAGTTGGCGGCACCAGTTGAACTGCAAGAGCTGGTCGAGCATTGCAGTGAAATGCTGTTGGAACAAGCTAACGTATACTGGGATAGCTCCGCCTCAGCAGTGAGAGCCCGCAAGGTACTGCGGCTGGGCTCACTCGTCTTAAAGGAAACGTCCTATGAGCGACCTCCGGCAGAGGAAGTAGCTGCTGCCTTGATGCAGGGTGTCCGTGAACGAGGTCTAAAGCTGCTGTCATGGAATCGGCAAACCCTCCAGTTGCAGGCTCGTTTGATTTTTATGCACTTCTCGGCGCCTGAGGACTGGCCCGACTGCACGGAATCGGCATTGCTGGATTCACTGGAATCGTGGCTGTTGCCTTTTGCTCTAGGAGCCAAAAATGTATCCGATCTGCAACGGCTGGACAGTGCTGCATTGCTGCTTGGCAGGCTGGATTGGGAACAGCGGCAGCAGCTTGATCAGGAAGCGCCGACGCATATCCGCGTACCCAGCGGTTCCCGCATTCCTGTCGATTATTCGAATCCTGAGGCACCAGCGCTGGCCGTACGATTACAAGAATTGTTCGGTATGAGGGATACGCCTCGTATTGGACGCGGACGTGTGCCAATTGTATTGCATTTACTGTCACCTGCCCAGCGACCTGTCCAAGTGACATCCGACTTGTCCAGCTTCTGGAGCGAGGCTTATTTTGAAGTCAAAAAGGACCTGAAAGGCAGATATCCCAAGCATTATTGGCCGGATGATCCACTGGAAGCTGTGGCGACCAACAGAGCAAAGCCAAAGCGTTAAATAGAAGCTGTTTTATGCTAATCGACTTTTTGAATTTTTGTAAAATCGTTTAAACGTCATAATAGCGGGGTAATGAAAAACGAACCACTCAACACTAAAATATTGGGAGGCAACTATCATGGCTAATAACTTAAACGATTATAACGAAAAGAAAATTGTCGGTGTTTTTGATACAGAACAGGAAGCGTCTCGTGCGATTGGACAATTGCAGAGCAAAGGAATTCCAAGCAGTGAGATTTCTGTGATCACACGTGACCGTGACGATCTAAGGGCGATTAATGAAGAGACAGGCACCAAGGCACCGGAGGGTGTAGCGACAGGTGCGGCTACAGGTGGAGTTGTAGGCGGTGTCGCTGGCTTGCTGGCAGGCATCGGGGCCTTGGCTATTCCGGGTATCGGACCTATCCTTGCCGCTGGACCTATCGCGGCTACTCTTACCGGAGCAGCTGTCGGAGCGGGAGCAGGTGGCTTGGTCGGTGGACTGGTCGGACTGGGCATTCCAGAGGATGATGCACGTCAATACGAGACATACGTCGATCAGGGCAAGATTTTAGTGCTGGTGGATTCCGCGGACCATCACAGGGATGTTTATGATATTTTCCGCACCAACCGTTCGCTGAATGCGGATCGTTACAGAACGTATGATGATACGGTGGCGGACACGCCGCGTACAGATGTGTACACAGATACTAGAAGGAACCTGTAAACACTTTACGGCTAGTCAAGAAAGTGATGTACAGTAGGCTTTCCTATTTCCTTTGCATATAGGTTGTTTTTACAGCAGCAGTCTCCCTGAGAGGGAGGACTGCTGCTTTTACATATTTTTACTCATTGATAAACCTGAGATAAATGATGCTTTGCATGCCGTTGGCACGTTTAACCTTCTATATATTTTTACAGAATTGTCGTTATAATAGATTGAGGATTTTGCAAAAATCCTGGATTTATAAATTGCTAGATGTAACAGGAGAGTGACATGAGTCAAAAAGAGAGAATTTCCGAAGTCGCTTTGCTGAGAGGGCTGGCTTTTGCGGCCGTTGTTCTTCAGCATTCCGTCGCACACTATGCGGTTGCGCAGGGGGCGCGCATCCAGGACGGGGTATTGATGACACTTTTACTGCTGTGTTCCAAATTTGCAGTTCCTGTGTTTGTATTTATCACTGGAATGGTGCTATTTTACAATTATGATGGAGCCTTAAAGTACGGAACGTTTTTACGTAAAAGATTCATGGACATCATCGTTCCTTATATCATATGGTCTCTTTTATACGAATTGGGAAATCAGCTTGCCCAAAGTGGTGGATATATTCACCCGCTGGATTTTTTTCAGAAGTTGTTGAACGGGAAAAGCAGCTATCATCTATGGTACATCGTTATGATTATTCAGTGTTATGTGTTATTTCCCGTGTTTCGTTATGCGGTCCGTCATTTGTCTGCGCTACTGCCGTCAAAATGGCGACCCGCTGCATTGGCTGGATTCGGCGTGCTATATATTTTGCTCATGTTCGCCGTTGGACCCGTATACCAAGCGATGGATAAGCTCCAGCTTCCGGTCATTACCTCTTGGTTTACCCTGTACGCTGACCGGAATGTGATCTATTTTTTCTTTTATTTTGTGCTAGGAGCGGCAGCCGGGATGAACGTCAAGCGTTGGAATGCTTGGGTAACCAAAGCACAGATGATATACTGGCCGTTGTTTATCGTGATTACAGGCTACTTACTGTATGAGATGATCGGTCAGTTCCAGACGCCGCGAGGTACAGTTCTTTCCTTTAACTATTTATCTCTGCTGCGTCCGGTCATGGCTGTATATTGCGTTGCGTCTATTTTTGTAGCTTATCGGGTAGCGACGTGGATTGCTCATAAGGGGGGACGTGCGGCGAGTATGCTGACGGCCATCGGAACGTTGTCCTATGGAGCGTATCTCATGCATGCCTTTATGCTACGTATGACCTATTATTTTGACGAGACGTTGTTTGCAGACTGGAGTCACGTTCTTCGTACGCTGGCTTCATTCGTTCTCTGTATGATCTTTTCCGTTGCTGGAACATGGTTGCTGGCACGTTTGCCTCTGGGCAAATGGATCGTGGGGCTTCGGGTTCGTCCTCGCCCGACTGGAGGTCCGCCAGCCTTACAAAAGCAAGCCTGATTTGATAACCCAATCACATATGTTCACAAGAGTATCCCAACGCCAAGAAATAAGGCCAAGGGATACTTTTCTATCTACATTTGTTTAATAGTACACATACTGATAGACTGGATGTTCACATCCATATGGGGAGGGTCGCTGAATGAGTGGTCCAGATATAAGAAGCGTTTTTCCAATGAAAAATATTAGAAGTCTGTGTTTTTTGAACAATGTAGTGGTTAATCCATATATCGAAATCGGGGATTATACCTATTATGACGATGATGATAACCCTTTGGATTTTGAGAAAAATGTCCTTTACCATTTTGATTTTATAGGGGACAAATTAAAGATTGGTAAGTTTTGCGCGATTGCAGCCAAAGCCAAATTTATTATGAATGGCGCTAATCATAATACCAATGCATTTACCACTTTTCCTTTTGGAGCGTTTGGCGGAGATTGGGAAGTTGGTGTACCCAATTTAAGTGGGGGCTACAAAGGGGACACTGTGGTTGGAAATGATGTCTGGATTGGCTACAATGCTACCATTATGCCTGGAGTTCAAATTGGTGATGGCGCGATCATTGCGTCAAATGCCGTGGTGACTAAAGATGTTCTGCCATATTCCATTGTAGGAGGAAATCCCGCGAAGTTAATTCGTTATCGGTTTGATGAGGAAACTATAGCTATGCTCCAAACCCTGAAATGGTGGGACTGGGACATCCAAAAAATAACAGAATATATTCCTGTTTTGACAAGTAACGATACGGAGGCCTTAAAACAATTAATCCAGTCTTCGTAATCTGTAACTCTATTTTTTTAGTTTTAGTTACATTATTTCAACATATGAAAAATTCATAATAGCAATAACAATAAAATCATTTCTCAGCGCTTCGCACACTACTCTATATCGCCTCATTCTATATCTCTCACCATCTTAAAACAGGTCACAAGGGATGGAGAGTTCTCATAAACTCTTATCTCATCAAAGGAAATAGTGTATGGACGCAGAGTGGTTTATAATGGAAGATAAGGTGCACGAATAAGGTGTGGAGGAGGCTGTGAAATGGCGTTTATGATATCCCAGCGGGCTTTTATCAAAATTTATCTGATCACAATGGTGGAGAGGCATCGCGGTTATGGATATCAGATGCTCGAATCGATGAAGGATGAGTTTAGTGGCTTTGGATATGTTCCGCCTCAGAGCGAGGTTTACCGGGCGCTGCATGAGCTGGTACAGGAAGGCGTTTTTTACCGTACCAAGCGATTGAAAGGAACAGACCCGCGCGTGGATTTTCAGGAGATTGTACTCTATCACTTTACAGATGATGGGGAGGAGAAAGCACGATTGTACAAGAAGCAGGTCAAAGCTGATTTGGACCGTTGCTTAGGTATGCTGCATAAAGCGGAACAAGACAACTATTCCTAACCACGAAAGGATGAGAATGATGGGTAGAAAGCTGAAATGGGGAATTTTAGGCACTGCGGAGATCGCCCAAATCGCTGTAATTCCTGCGATTCAGCAATCTGAACGCGGAGAAGTGCTTGGGATTGCTAGTCGTAATGCGGATAAAGCCGCTGAGGCCGCCCGGGAGTTCGATATTCCAAAAAGTTATGGAAGCTATGATGAACTGTTGGCTGATCCCGAAATCGGAGCGGTGTACATTCCGTTGCCAAACCATCTGCATGAAGAGTGGACCATTCGGGCAGCGGAGGCTGGCAAGCACGTTTTGTGTGAAAAACCATCTTCTCTTAGCTCGGCTGGGACAAGCCGCATGATTGAAGCGTGTCAACGTGCAGGAGTGATCTTTGCAGAGGCTTTTATGTATCGCTATCATCCCAAACATCGAAGAATTAAGGAAATTATCAATAGTGGGGAAATTGGTGACATTCGCGGCATCCATTGCACGTTTACGTTTAACAATACCGATCAGGCAGATAATGTGCGCTTTAATAAAAACATGGGCGGCGGCTCGCTATATGATGTGGGCGTCTATCCGATATCAGCTGCTCGTATGTATTTGGACCGGGAGCCAGAGGCAGTGACGGTACATGCCTTATTTTCCCTGGAGCATGACAACGTCGATATGATGGCTTCCGGCTTGCTGGAATTTCCGGGTGGAGTCAACCTTACTTTCGATTGTGGCATGTGGGCAGCCAACCGTTCCAACATGGAAATTCTCGGTAGCAAGGGTACGATTGCAATGCCCAAAATGTTCGGTTGGGAAAGAACGTCTGTGGTACCGCAAATTTTCGTCCACGTCGGTTCGGTTACGCGTGAGGAACGTCTGAAAGGTTTTAATTCCTTTGAACTGCAAGCGGATGCTTTTGCTAAAGCGGTGCTTGATGGTGTCCCGTTGCCGTATGAGCCAGAAGATGCGGTGAGCAATATGAAGGTGATCGACGCTTGTATTGAGTCAGCTCGCAGTCGAAAACGGATAGAAATTGGATAAACGGGATCACCGTATTCCCGTAAGGCATAAAAAAGCAGCCTGTCCTGAAGTGACCCCTTAAAGTTAGACAACTATTTTTATGCAACCAGTTGGGCATGAGCTCGGTATTGTACCGGGCTCA